>LUUF01000057.1 GCA_001644045.1 Methylomonas methanica
CTTCAGCCCTTGCGCGAGCGCGGATGTGCTTGATCATATACAGCCGCTAAATGCTGAAAATCCAAATGCGTGTATATCTGCGTCGTCGATATATTGCTATGCCCTAATAACTCCTGCACCGCCCTAATATCTTTACTCGCCTCAAGCAAATGACTTGCAAACGAATGCCTTAACATATGCGGATGGAGGTGTTCGGCTATTCCGCTTTTTTTACCCCAACGATCCAATCTAAGTTGCACGCTTCTTTGCGACAACCGACGGCCCTGCAAAGACACAAACACAGCACCTTCATTTACATCAGGCCGACTTGCCAACCAAGCATTCAGGGCAGCCAGGGCCTTACGACCAACGGGCAATTGCCTTTGCTTGCCGCCTTTACCGAAACGCACTCTCAAAAAGCCTTCGGCAAAGTCGATGTCCGATAGATCGAGCATTACCAACTCGCTCAGTCGCAACCCTGAAGAATAAAACAGTTCAAACATCGCCAAGTCCCGGATTTCCAGAACCGAGTCCGGCGTCGCATTTAACATCCCCATCATCTGGTCGACATCCAATACACGCGGAAGCCTTTTCGATACTTTGGGCGCCTGCACATGCAGAGCAGGGTTATGCGCCACCTGATTAGTTTTGAGCAAAAATCGATAAAAACTACGTAGCGCAGCAAGTTCCCGCTGAATTGTCTTGCTACCAATACCATTTTTATGGCGTCCAGCAATATAGTTCCGCACATCGCGATCCTGAACTTGCTGCCAAAGCATAAGCTCTTGCATATTACAAAAACTTTGAAAGCGCTTTAGATCCCGCTGGTAATTCGTCGACGTATGCTCGGCAACGCGCTTTTCCGAAACTAAATAGCGAAAATACAACTGTAAGGCTCCATCCGCTTCGGTATGCACGATATTCAATCCATTTGCTGTAGTAATGAAATAAGACGAGTCCCGATAATCTCGCTCATTTGGGTAAGAAATATACTGCCCATACTATAGTGAAATCGCGATTCATCGCGACTACCGATTGCCAACAGCCCATCAAGCTGCGTAAACACCATGGGTATGATTGCGCACGAACGGACTTCCGCAGCCACATCACCGAACAAAAATCTCGATTGAGCCAAGGTTGGCCGACCGCATTTCGGCTGATTTGTCGTCAACTCATTGGAGAAATGCTTCAAATTAGCGTCATCCGCCCCGACAAATAAATTACTGATCGGCGATAACGGTTGCTCCTTAATGATCTTGATGGCCACGAAATCAGTGAAAAAACATTCGGCCAACACCTCACTCAAATTAGCTACCGCATCCTCCAGGGAATTTGCTTCCAACATAGCCAGCGTCAACTCATGCATGCGATTAAACGACGCATCGTTTTCCCGAGCAATGTCAATCAATGCAGTCAATTGATTTTCTTGCTCCTGGTGTTTCGCCCTGAAAATTTCCAGTTGCTTGGAGATTAGCGATATCGCATTACCGCTGGGGTGAGGTATATGCATCTTCTCCAGCAAATCCAGGTGATTCTGGAAAAACTCGGGATGGTCTTGCAAATAAGCCTTAACGTGGGCTTCGGTCAATAAGACTTTTGGTTCATTGCTCATAACTTTATTTGTCCCTCGAATACCGTGGTAGCCGCCCCCGTCATCAACACCGGGTGACCGCTACCAATCCAGCTAATAATTAATTCCCCGCCAGGCAATTGAACCTGGACATCCTGATCCAACAAACCTTGCTCGATACCTGCCACAACAGCGGCACAAGCCCCGCTACCGCATGCCAACGTTTCTGCTGCGCCCCGCTCGTAAACGCGTAATTTAATTTGTCGACGATTAACAATTTGCATGAAACCAATATTGGCTCGCTCCGGAAACAGCTCATGACACTCCAACCTAGCTCCGATAGATAAAACTGGTGCGTTCGCCACATCATCGACCCGGATAACCGCATGCGGATTACCCATGGATACAGCCGCGAATTCAACTTCGGTTTCCGCCAACTTTACTTTATACAGCTTGGACTGCTCGGAAACATTCAGCGGTATTTGCTTAGGCTCAAGTGCGGGGACGCCCATTTCAACGGTGACCAAATCTCCCGCAGCAAACCGCAGTGTCAGCTGTCTAGCGTCGGTATCGACAATAATTTCATCTTTCTTACTTAAGCCTTTGTCGCGCACAAAGCGAGCAAAGCAACGCGCCCCGTTCCCGCACTGAGCAACTTCGCTGCCGTCAGCATTAAAGATCCTATACTTAAACTCGGCGTTGTCGCTGATAGGCCTTTCCACCAACAACAACTGATCGCAGCCCACGCCAAAATGGCGATCCGCCAAAAACCGAATCTGTGCGGTCGTCAATTGTATTTGCTGGTTTATAGCGTCGATCACGACAAAATCATTTCCCAGCCCCTGCATTTTGGTGAAATTAATTATCATAGCTACTCAGGCAAAAGCTGCTCGCCAACCCACAATTGATCCAGAGTTTCTCGGGCTCGAATAAGATGCGTTTTATCGCCATCCACCATCACTTCCGCCGCGCGTGGCCTTGAGTTATAGTTTGAACTCATCGTAAATCCGTAGGCGCCCGCAGAACGAACCGCCAATAAATCGCCTTGTTTCAGCTTTAATGCCCGGGCCTTCCCCAGAAAGTCGCCAGTCTCGCAAACCGGGCCGACAATGTCCCAATCCAATTCGGGCTGATCACTAGCCGCATTAACTGGAACTATTTCCTGCCAAGCCCCATATAAAGCAGGCCTGACCAGATCATTCATCGCCGCATCGACAATCGCAAAGTTTTTATTGTCTGTTGGTTTAAGGTATTCCACTCTGGTTAACAATATTCCGGCGTTACCTACAATTGCCCGCCCCGGCTCCAGTAGGATTTCGAAATTTCGTCCCGCCAACCGTTGCAACAAGGCCGCGATATACTCGGAAGGCTGCGGCGGTTGTTCATCGCGATAACAGATACCCAGGCCACCACCTAAGTCGAGGTGATGCAATTCAATACCTTCCGCTTGCAGTTCATCGACCAATGCCAGCACCCGATCCAATGCATCCAAAAACGGTACCGTTTCCGTCAATTGGGAGCCGATATGGCAATCGATACCGACTATTTCGATATTAGGCATCTGCGCAGCACGCCGATATTCGTGAATGGCTTGCTTGATATCAATCCCGAATTTATTCTCTTTCAACCCGGTGGAAATATAGGGATGAGTCTTGGCGTCAACATCGGGGTTGACCCGGAAAGACACGGGGGCGACAACACCCAATTCACCGGCCAAACAGTTGATACGATCCAACTCGCCGCTGACCTCGACATTAAAGCAGCGTATGCCAATTTTCAGCGCAGCCAAGATTTCGTCTTCGCGCTTACCGACGCCGGAAAACACAATTTTGTCCGGACTGCCGCCTGCCGCCAACACGCGCTGTAGCTCGCCAAGCGATACGATGTCGAATCCGGATCCCAATCGCGCCAATAGATTGAGAATAGCAATATTCGAGTTCGCTTTTACCGCGTAACAAATAAGGTGAGGATGGCCCGCAAAGCCTTGATCGAAAGCTTGCCAATGCCTTTCCAGGGTAGCTCGCGAGTAGACGTAACAGGGAGTGCCGTAGTTTTCGGCAATTTCGTCAACAGGAATGCTTTCGGCAAACAGCTCGTGTTGCCGATAATTAAAAAAATCCATGGCTTATTTGTCTTGTTTAGGTACGTATATTGGCGGTGGGCTATCGGGCATATATAGAGGCCCGGTTTGGCCGCAGGCCTGCAACAGCAGCGCCCAAAGAACTAGAGTTAAAATATTGTTTGTCGTCATATTCGTAACGATTGGGTAATGAACGCGGAATATAGCATAGCCCACGCAGTAAAAGAACGAACACTGGCAGCCCCGCAATCTCGGCAAAGCACAAAAAAAGGGGCTTGAAGCCCCTTTTTGCTAATCGGCCAAACAACAACTCATTTTGCAGTCATGGACTCTTTCACCACTTTAGGTGTAATAAAGACCAATAATTCCTTTTTGGTATCGTTCTTTACACTTTTCTTGAACATCCAGCCAATCACTGGCAAGTCCGATACCCAAGGCACAGTGTTATACGATTCTTGAAGCGTCGACTCGTAGATTCCACCCAATACCACCGTTTCGCCGTCTTCGACCTGAACTTTGGTTTTCAATTGTCTGGTATCAATCGGGACAGTGGCATTGCCGCCAGTCGCCAACGGCGTTCCCGGCGAATCTTTTTTAATGTCCAACTGCATGATCACACTACCGCTCGGCGTGATTTGTGGCGTGACATTCAGCTCCAGTACCGCATCGACTAATTGAGTAACGGGGCCGGTTGACTGACTCTGCGTTTGGTATGGGATCTGCACACCCTGCTTAATAGAGGCCTGCACCCTATCGCTGGTCATCACCCTAGGATTAGAAACCAACTCGCCCTTACCATCATCTTGCAAAGCGCTTATTTCAAGATTTAACAAATAATCAGCGCCCCGCGCCAAAGTCAAGGCCAACGCTCCCCCACTTGACGCCGCCAACGCGGAGCCTAAGTCCGACAGAATTTGCGAATTTTCACTAGTTTCCACACCACTACCTGTCATTCCATATTGTGTGCCGCTATTCACGTCGGCCTTATGCGCCACCCCGAATTTGGTTCCCAAGTTTTGCGCAAAAGAGGTATCGGCAATCACGATCCGCGATTCGATCAAAACTTGACGCACTGGCACGTCCAGCAATTTGATCATTTTCCGAATATCTTCCATCGCTTTTGCCGTATCCTTAATGATCAACGTGTTTGTCCGAGCATCCTGGATCGCCGTACCGCGAGGCGAAAGCAATCTCATACTGCCGCCTGCTCCCGCTTGGCTGGACGCACCGCCAGCACCGACCTGCTGACCTCCACTAGCACTACCGCCACCACATCCGCCGCCGCCACTACTTCCGCCTCCCGCACCGGACTGTCCACCTTGCGAGTTGTTACCGACGCCTATCAATACGCCACAGATCTCACTGGCTCTGGCGTAATTGATCTGAATGTTTTCGGTTTTTAATGGCTCCAACTCCTCGAAGATTTTTTTCGAATCCAGCTCTTCCTGCTCTATTTTCATGATCTCGGCAACCGGCGCTACCATCACCACATTGCCGTTCTGTCTTTTTGCCAAGCCTTTGGATTTTAAAATCAACTCCAAAGCCTGGTCCCAAGGTACATCGTTTAATCTGAGCGTAACATTGCCCGCCACCGAATCGGCGGCAATGATATTGAGCTCGGTAAAGTCGGCCAGAATTTGCAGCACCGAACGCACTTCGATATCTTGAAAATTCAATGACAACTTGTTGCCGACATAAGGGAATTTTTCTTTTTGCTGCGCTTCTTTTTCCTCCGGCGTCAAAGGTCGAAACTCAACAGTCAACAAATTATCGGACTGATAGGACGAGTAATCGTAATTGCCGTTGTTAGGTGTAATAACAATATTGACGCTATCGCCTCGGGGAGAGGCTTCGATTTTTTGTACTGGCGTCGCAAAGTCCGATACATCGAAACTCTTAACTAAAGATTCAGGCAACCTGGTATTGAGAAAGCTTAATACTACTTTACCTGCATTTTGCTTGGCGTCTACAACGGTGTTTGCCGCTGATAACCCCAGCAATAAGCGCCCCTCACCATTGGGGCCGCGTCTGAAATCAATACTTTTGATGGTTTGTTCGGGCAAAAATTTACTGATCACCGAATCTTTGGCGGCCGGAGCTTTCTGTACGGCTTGATTCACTGCCGCGACGGTTCCGCTCGACCTCAACACCACATAAAACTTGTTACCCTCGATTTTGGTTTCGTAAGGCACTTTTTCTATTAAATTGATAATAACTCGAGTCCGCCCCGACGCCTCTACTACATAAACCGTACCCGCAGCGCCTTGGTTAATAGGAAAGCTTTTTTTTGCCAAATTACTTTTTACCCCGGCAAAATCCAAGGCAATTCTGGAAGGATTATCGGTCTGAAAAATTTTTGGCTCCACTATCGGCCCATCCATTTCCAGTTGCACCTGCACTTGATTTCCGGCCAAGGTGGAAAACTCTAAGTTGCTTATGGCCCCTTCATCGGCGCTTACCTGCGCAACGAGCATAAAGCAACCCAGCAACACTGAACACCAGAAACCGAAGCCGGCCGCTTTCCACCCGTTTTTATTTTGTTTAGTACTCATTTCTATAACCCTTTTTCATCGGCCAATGCCAGTGAAGACTGTTGTTCGCGCCAAGTGCCCGGCTTATCAGGTACGATTTCCATTAGCTCTATTTTGTCGTCAAGAATACGCAGAATCTTGCCGTAATTTTGCCCCATATGATGCCCAACCTGGACCCGATGGATAGTCCCGTCCCTAGCTCTTATCAAACCCCAATAGCCTTTGTCATTGCGCAACGTTCCCACCATGCGCAGGCTATCCAGCGGATAAGCTTCCAGCTCTTCCTTGCGGCGCTCGATATCGGGCTTAACCCCATTGATGCCGGAGACATCGATATTGCTATCGTCATCCTTTCTTTCGATCGACCTAAAAGGATCCCGCAAACCATCGGGTTTGAATATAAATGACTCAACCACTTTGATCTCGGGCAATGGCTCGATAGCCGCCTTGGGTCGAGCTTTTACTTCTTGAATGTATTTGGTTAAATCGCTGACATCATCCCCACCGCAACCGGTCATACCGACTAAAAGCAAACTCAACGCCGGCAGGGTCGAAAACACTTTCACGCCACCGCACCTCATTGTCCTCTCCTTTTCTTGGCCGCCGATCCACCCGCGGCTTGCGCAGATTCGCCCTCGTTATAGGTTTTTATCGTTGCAGTCATGCTCATACCGTCTTTGCCTTCTTTACCCATCGGCGTCATGACCACATCATGCACCGTCACAATCCGGGGTAGCGAAGCCAAGCCGCTAACAAACAATCCTAATTCTTCATATTTCCCGACAACATGGATGCCAATCGGCAATTCGGAATAAACTTCTCTGTTAATTTCGGCGCTCGGTTGAAACAATTTAAACTCTAGCCCACTGGCCAAACCGGTTTGGGAAATATCGACCAACAAGCTGGCCACTTCAGCCTTGGTGGGCATTTGCTTTAGCATTTCGCCCAGGGACGCTTCGATTTGATCCAGCTGGTCGCGATAATCCTGCAGATTTACGGCCTTTTTCTGCTTAACTTCAAATGCACTTTTCAAACTCTCCTCTTGTTTTTCAAGCACATCCAATTCGTCCAATTGCGGCACCGTAACAAAGTACACACCCGCGGCAGCGGTTAATGCCGAGAAAATAAGTATTACGATAATTTTCAGCGGTGTCGGCCAGCTGCCCGCCGAATTTATGTCCCAATTAATTTCAGACAAATTCATTTGGCGGCTCCTGGTTGAGTCTTATCGGCCTTCTTACCTTGCTTGGCAGTCATGGTGAAGTCGTTCATCTGTCCGTCTTTCTTGCCCTCGCCTTTAATTACCGTAAGGACGGAGGTATTCATCCAGGGTGAGTTATCGATAGCCCGCATATATGCAGATACCCGCGCATTCGATTCCGCCTTCCCGTCCAAAGTCAAAACCGATCCGACTTGGGCAAATTTCGTCAGATAAATACCATCCGGCGTGGTTTTGGCTAATTCATCGAATAAATGCACCACCTCCGGTCGGCTTTCCTGCAGCTTTTGGATCACTTCAATTTTGGTCAATAACCGGTTTTTCTTGTCTTCGATTTCTTTGATTTCTTGAATTCGCTTATCCAAGATGGCTATTTCGTTTTGCAGGAGGGTGTTTCTGCGGGTCTGATATTCTTTAATTCCTTCGATATACATAAACACGACCACCAAAATCAGTGCCGTCACCAAAATACCGGCACCGATACCCGCCACAAAATCCTGCTGCTTCTTTTTACGCAGCTCTTCTCGCCAAGGGAGTAAATTAATTCTTGCCATTAATCGAAACTCCTTAACGCTAAACCGCACGCTATCATCATCGCTGGCGTATCGTTGCTCAGGCTTTGAGGTTTAACCCGATTGGAAAGCGCCATGTTGATGAAGGGGTTGGCAATGTAGGAAGGAATACCCAGATCGCGCTCCACCAATTTGTCCAATCCGGCGATTGATGCGCAGCCGCCGGCAAGCACCAACGCATCCACACCGCGATTAGCGCTAGAGGAAACGAAGAATTGCAACGATCTGGCGATTTGCTGCAACATGGCCTTTTTGAAAGGCTCCAACACATCCGTGACATAATTATCCGGCAAGCCGCCGTGCTTCTTGGCCAAGCCAGCTTCTTCGTAAGATAGGCCGTAGCGTCGCTGAATCTCTTCGGTTAGCTGCTTGCCGCCAAAGCCCTGTTCTCGGGTATAAACAGTTTTGCCTTCATGCAGAATGTTCAGTGATGTCATGGTTGCGCCGATGTCGGCGATAGCGACGGTCATATTACCGGCACCTTCCGGCAATTGATCCGCCAACAAGGAAAACGCATTTTCCATCGCGAAAGCTTCCACATCGACTACAACTGCCTTCAAGCCGGCATAAGCCAGCGCGGCAACCCGATCTTCAATGTTTTCTCGCCGAGAAGCCGCCAACAACACATCGACCATATCCGGATTATTTTTAGTGACGCCCTGCACCTCGAAATCGAGATTGACCTCATCCAGCGAATAGGGAATGTACTGATCGGCCTCCACCATGATCTGCTCTTCCATGTCTCTATCGGATAAGGAGGCGGGCATCGAGATAATCTTGGTCATCACCGACGAACCCGCAACCGCGACACTCGCCTGCTTGGCACGAGTACCGGATTGCTTCACCGCCGCTTTTATTACCGCGCCGATTTGCTCGATATTCGTGATGTTCTTATCGACTATCGCATCCTGAGGCAATGGCGCTACCGAGTAGCTTTCTACTCGGTAGCGGGCACCGACCCGGCTTAATTCCAACAATTTAACCGCAGCTGTACTAATATCCACACCCAGCACAGCCGACGGATTCCTGCTCAACCAGCTCATGAATGAACCCTTTTTAGATCGAATATGATTGAATTTGGCTCAAGCATGCTCAGACGAGGCTTGCAGAACCCACATGGGCTTGAAGTATAGTAGATTTTTTTATTTTCATCCTCTTAGATAAACCACTTTACAAGTAACTTTAGGTTGTTCCCAATATCAAAAGGGTTTATTTTGACCGGCAATTTGTATTTTAGCAGTGCGTTTGAATTTCAGTGCCCATTAAGAAAGCCCCCAAACCCAAATCTCTGATCAAGACACTTTTTAAGTGGCTGGCCTTCTTCTTTTTCGCTTTTATCGGCACATTTCTGATCGCCAGTTATTTTTTCCTGGTCGAACTCGACAAGGAACTGCCGGACATCGACCAGTTACAACATGTTCAATATCAGATGCCGTTGAACATCTACAGCCAAGACAATCTGTTGATAGCTCAGTTTGGCGAGAAGCGCAGAATCCCGATCAACATTGAGCAAGTTCCGCCGCAATTAATCAAGGCGTTCATCGCGGCGGAAGATGATCGCTTCTACAAACACAACGGCGTCGATTTCAAAGGCCTGCTGCGAGCGGTAAGCCAATTAGCCCTAACCGGCAAGAAGCGCCAAGGCGGCAGCACCATCACGATGCAAGTGGCCCGTAATTTCCTGCTTAGCAACGAAAGAACCTACTTGCGTAAGCTCAAGGAGATCATTCTTGCCCTAAAAATAGAGCGGCAATATTCCAAAGATCAGATTATGGATCTTTATTTGAACAAAATTTATATGGGCCAACGCGCCTACGGCTTAGCAGCGGCCGCGCAAACCTATTACGGTAAAGATATTTCCGAACTGGCCTTGCACCAACAGGCGATGATTGCCGGCCTGCCGAAAGCGCCATCCATTTATAACCCGATCGCCAATCCTCAACGTGCCATAGAACGGCGAAATTACGTGTTACGCCGCATGCTGGATTTAAACTACATAAACCAGCACGATTACGAGCTCGCGGTGCGAGCACCGGATAATGCCGAGATTCAGCCGATAAACGTCGAGCTACAGGCACCTTACATCGCGGAAATGGTTAGGCAGGAAGTCATGTCCAAGTACGGCGAAACCGCCTATACCTTGGGTTTGAAAATTTACACCACCGTCCCTAGCCAATTACAGTTAGCCGCTGAAGACGCATTACAAAAAACACTACACGAATATGACGAACGCCACGGCTATCGCGGCTTTCCTCATAAAAACACGCAAAAAAGCGGCGCTCAACTGACCGATAACGTTATCGGAGACACCCGGCAAGCCCTGATAACGGCAGTCGGCGATTCCGGGGTTACCGCAAAACTTTATGACAATACGCAGATCAACATTGCCTGGAAAAATATTGAATGGGCAAAACCTTACCCGGAAAAAAATATCGGCACCGCCAAGGCTTTTCTTAAGCCCAACGACATCATCTGGGTTAGAGAATTAGCAAAAGACGAATGGGCGCTCACGCAAATTCCGGACGCCGAGGCTGCTTTTGTAGCGCTCAATCCAAACAATGGCGCAATTCTGGCGCTGTGCGGAGGCTTTGATTTTTATCACAGCAAATATAACAGGGCCACGCAGTCCAAACGCCAGCCGGGCTCAGGGTTCAAACCTATTGTTTACACAGCCGCCCTAGAAAAAGGTTTCACCGCGGCCAGCATCATTAACGACGCTCCTATCGTGATAGAGGACCCATCTCAAGAAAACGATTGGCGCCCCGAAAACTATAGCCACCGTTTTCTGGGCCCCACCTCACTCAGAGTTGCGCTACGCGAATCGATTAATCTGGTATCCGTGCGCTTGCTGCAGGAAATCGGCGTATCCCAGGCAATAGATACGGCCATGCGCTTCGGTTTCGATAAAGAGCAACTACCCGGCACGTTGTCTCTGGCCTTGGGTAGCGGCTATGCATCGCCCTTGCGCATGGCATCCGCCTATGCGGTTTTTGCCAATGGCGGTTTCTTGGTAAAACCCTACCTTATCGAACGCATTGAAGATCACCAGGGCAATCTGTTGTTCCAGGCCACCCCACCTCTGGCGTGTCCCAACTGCCCGGACCATGACCCACCTTCGCCGAGCCGAGCGCCGCGCTCCATTTCAGCAAAAATCAATTTCCTGGCAAACAGCTTATTGCGAGATGTCGTACAACGCGGCACGGCAACCCAGGCCAAACAACTAGGCCGTAACGATCTGGCCGGCAAAACGGGCACCACTAACGAACAAAGAGACGCCTGGTTTAACGGTTTTGCTACCGATATAGTGGCATCTGCATGGATAGGCTTCGATAATTCACTACCGCTCGGTCACGGCGAGACAGGCGGCAAAGTTGCCTTACCGATGTGGATTAAATTCATGAAATCCGTGCAACAAAACTTCCCGGAAAAGCCACTGACGCAGCCGAACGGTATTGTCCAAGCCTACATCAATCCGGCGGACGGGTTGTTGCTGGCTCAGGAAGCGAAAGGAGGAATTTGGGAATACTTTAGCGAAGAAACCGTACCAACAGCTACATCGACGCCAAAATCGGAAGAAACCGAAGAGGATGAAAAACTTGCGGAAGAAGCGTTATTTTAAAGGTAGTGTATAACGCAGAAGAATCTGGCCGCCAATTGATCGACGGCCGAACAAGACTTCTGGAAAAATTTTTATTTCCCGAATTTTTTACGAAATTTATCAACGCGACCCGAAGTATCAACGACGCGCTGTTTACCGGTATAAAACGGATGGCAAGAAGAACACACCTCAATGTGTAAATCCGAGGCCAACACAGAACCGGTTTGAAAAGTATTGCCGCACCCGCAAGTTACAGTAATTTGTTTATATTCTGGATGTATTTCTGGTTTCATAGCGCTCACATACCCGTTCCGGGCTACATACTTGATAGAGAACTGCTTATGATACGATCTCGGCAGGCAATCTGCAACACAAAAACAGTGTTAAACACTAACTCAACGCCTCAGACCGTCACCGTCAATCCACTGCCCACATCAATAACGTTACTAAATTAAAACCACAGCCAGCAGTGCCTGATTGAGCCAGCACCATCCAGCTCCGTCTGCACCTTAGAATCCACCCCAATAACGGCATTGCTTACTGATCAACGAACTGGTGCTCAGAACAGCGTTAGCGCTTCTGGAAGCCTCCGTAAAGCCTGGTAAACATTTCGTGTAATTTGCTATCAAATCAGGAGCTGTCAATACTTTGCTCACAAGGACTATTGCTTGATATTCTGCACGCGCCAAAGCAGCAGCAATAGCAGCAACGGCGGCACTGCGGTCAGGCCAGTAGCAACAAACGCGGTAGCATAGGCTCCGAGCAGCCCGTAGATGGGCGTGAGCATTTCGACCGCAATCCCGGAGAACCCTTTCAGAAACTTGCCGAGTAAGGCGTAGGTTGAGGACAACATCGCGTATTGAGTGGCGGTGTAGCCTAGACTGGTCAGGCTCGACATATAGATTACCAGAGCGACGCCAGCGAAGGACTGAGCAAAAGCGTCGAGCGTCATGACTGCGGCGAATATCGCCGTGCCCGCGTTAACGCTGAGCAAGGCGAATGCAGCCGTGCCACAACCCTCGAGTACGAGCCCCGCAATCAGTGTTGGTAATAGACCGAGTCGCACGGCGCTAAAACCAGCTGCGGCAATGCCGAAAAAGGTTGCAACCAGCCCAAATGAGCCGCGCACCCAGGCCACCGTGTCTTTTGAGAGCCCGAGATCATGATAGTAGGGGTTGTACATTGGCCCCATCACGAAATCGGGCAGGCGATAGAGCGCCACCATCAGCAGCATAAGCAGTCCGGTGACCTTGTGATTGGCGAAGAAGTCGATGAACGGACCGATGATCGCGTCGGCGAGGCCGCGCAAGGTCCATAGCGGAGGCTTCTGGTGCAGCACCACATCGGCGCGGGTTGGCTCAGAAGCGAACAAGGTTGCCACGGTGCAAAGCGCCATCAACACCGCCATGGCAACGTACGACATGCTCCACCCGACACGGGCCGCCGCAGCGATGATCAAGGCGTCGGTAACGATGAGAGCAACGCGGTATCCGACCTGCGCCGCCGAAGTCATCAACCCTACGTCTGCGTCGTCGGAAGCGGATTCGATACGCCAAGCGTCGATGGCGATGTCCTGCGTGGCTGACGCGAAGGCCGTCAACAACGCAAAGGCACCAATAGCCGCCAGTCCGCCTGCCGTGCCGACAGCGGCCATACCCAACAGCCCGATAGCGACCAGAATCTGGCACAGTAGCATCCAGCCGCGACGTCGCCCCAGACGGCCCAGCAGCGGCACGTCGATACGATCCACTAGCGGCGACCAGTACACCTTGAAAGCGTAGGCGAAGCCAACCCAGGAGATGAACCCGATGGCAACCAGACTCGTGCCATCGTCCCGCAGCCAGTAGCCGAAGGTGTTGGCCGTCAGCAGGAAGGGCAGGCCTGAGGCAAAGCCCAGCGCCAGCATCACAGCTACTTTGGGCTGTTTGAGCTCATGCAGCACCTCCAGTGCGGAGCGTTTGCGGCGCGTGGCGGGCTTTGATTGAGTTTCCAGCGACGGCTTGTCAGCCAAATTAGGGGGGCCGTGCGTTGGTGTGCTCATGCAGAAACAATACTTTAATCGAGTAAGGCTCTACGCCCAGCAAACTGAAAAAGCCTATGACCGACAGAGAAACCTGTCCATCGGCCAGCCAGACCGATAAAGACGAAGAAACCAACGAGAAAGAAAATTCGGCTGAAGCCGAGAAATATCACACTCAGAACACGCCACTGCGTGCAAACAGGGAAAGCGCTACGCCAACTATTAACAGTCTTTGTCACGCGCGTTCCCTTAGCTTATTGCAGTTTTATCAAAATCGACGAATTAACCGTTGATTAAGTAATGGGTAACGATACTCGCCGCATAACCCGCAGCGATAACCGGCGTCCATTTCAAATGGCTGAAGAAAGTGTATTTGTGATTGGATTGCCCCATCAAAGCCACACCCGCCGCAGATCCCACAGAGAACAATGAACCACCGACACCGGCAGTCAATGTCACCAGCAACCATTGGTACAGATCCATGTCCAGATTCATGTTCAATACCGCAAACATTACCGGAATGTTATCGACCACCGCGGAAATAATACCGACCAGAATGTTGGCGGTGGTTTGACCCAGGCCGTCATACATTGCGCCGGACAACAGCTCCAGATAACCGATATAGCCTAAACCGCCAACCGCGAAGACCACGCCAAAGAAGAACAACAACGTATCCCACTCGGCCTCTTTTACTCGGTCAAATACATCGACGCGAGAACCGTCTTCTGCGGGGAAGCGAACTTTTAAGTAGTAGCTGAACAACATCAAAATAGACAACCCAGCCATCATCCCCATAAACGGCGGCAAATGCAGAAATTGTTTAAAGCTGACCGCCAATCCGATGGTAACGCCAAATAGACCGCAAACCACCCAACCACCGGGTTTCAATTGCACGGCCGCTTCGTTGGTTGCCAACGGCTGACCGTTTGGAATCGCTTGCGCCATAAAGAACGCAGGCACCACGAAGTTCACAACTGACGGAATGAACAACCTGAAGAAATCAAAGAATTCAGCATAACCGGCCTGCCATACCATCAACGTGGTGATGTCACCGAACGGGCAAAATGCACCGCCTGCATTGGCCGCAATCACCAAGTTAACAAAGCCGACCGACACGAATTTCTCGTTGTCCGCACCAACTGCCATCACCACCGCACCAACCAACAATGCGGAAGTCAGGTTGTCGGCAACCGCCGACAGAAAAAATGTAATGATACCGGTGATCCAAAACAGCTGCTTGTAGCCGAATTGCTTTCTAATCAACCAGGAACGTAACGCTTCAAACACATTACGTTCCGCCATGGAGTTGATGTATGTCATTGCCACCAGCAAAAACAGCATCAATTCGGCATATTCTTTTAAGTCATGTTCGAAAGCCTTATGCAGCTCTTCACCTGACACACCGGCTTCCTGAGCCAATATTGCTACATGCCCCCAAATCACAGCCGCAGCAAAAATAACCGGCTTTGATTTACGCAAATGCGTAAATTCTTCGGCCATCACGAAACCATAGGCTACCAAAAAGATCAGAACGGTATAGATGCCCCGCTCGGTTCCGGTTAAGCCGAGGTTGTGAAACTCTTCAGCCATGGCGATTTCCGGCAAAAACAGCAAGCCGGCCAAAATTAACAGTAAGCGCAACAAGATAGCCCCCTTTATCCTCTATGTTTTAGTCATTATTGAAAGCGGAAAAAACTAACCGGGCATGTTATCACCATACAATATTCTTTGTCATTTAATCCCGGCCAGTATATTATTCAGATACCTAGCAAAATAGTATGTAAACCAAGCATCACCCTTAAATGTATCAATATAACAAGCAAGATCAAACACTTATCGAAGAGCGCGTTAGCGAGTTTCGCGGACAAACCCAACGTTTTTTAAACGGCGAACTCGGCCCCGACCAATTCAGAGCCTTGCGACTGATGAACGGTTTGTACGTGCAAACTCATGCACCAATGCTCCGTGTCGCGGTACCGTACGGCCTGCTCTCGTCCAAGCAATTACGGAAACTGGCTTCCGTCGCTCGCGACTATGACAAGGGCTATTGCCATTTCACAACCCGCCAAAACGTTCAATACAATTGGCCAGAGCTTGGACGGGTGCCCGACTTGCTTGGGGAACTGGCAACGGTGCAAATGCACGCTATTCAAACCAGCGGCAACTGCCTGAGAAACACCTCGTCGGACCATTTGGCCGGTATTTGCAAAGACGAAATAGAAGATCCGCGCCCGTATTGCGAGATCATTCGGCAATGGACGACACTGCACCCGGAATTTGCATTTTTACCGCGCAAGTTCAAGATTGCCGTTAGCGGCGCCACGCATGACCGCGCAGCCGTGCAATTCCACGACATCGGCGTATATCTGGTTGAAAACGAAGCAGGCGAAATCGGCTTTAGAATTCTGGCCGGCGGCGGCTTGGGCAGAACACCCATCATTGGCCAAACCGTTAGACCTTTCTTGGAAAAACAACATCTGCTGTCTTATTTGGAAGCGATCCTGCGGGTCTACAACCTGTTCGGCAGACGCGACAACAAATATAAAGCCCGCATCAAGATCTTGGTTAAGGAAACCGGCCTGGAGAAATTCACCTCCATGGTCGAAAAGGAGTGGCTAAGAATTAAGGATGATATGCTGCTGAGCAATGAGCGCATCGACGAGATCAAAGCCCAGTTTGCACCGCCGGCGTACGATGCTACCGCCAAAAATGATAGCTCGTTCGACGCGCATTTAGCCGGCAATTCCGCCTTTGTAAAGTGGGTTAAATACAATACGGTTGAGCACAAAGTTTCTGGCTATCGCGGCGCTTATGTTTCTTTGAAAGCGCCTGACTCACCGCCTGGCGACATTACCGCCGAACAACTGGAAGCCGTCGCAGACTTGGCTGATCAATACAGCTTTGGCGAAATCAGAAGCACACATCGGCAAAACTTGGTCTTGGCCGATGTGAAACAAGTAGATCTGTTTACAGTATGGCAACAGCTGGATGCATTCAAATTGGCTACGCCTAATATCGGCACCGTCACCGACATGATTTGCTGCCCCGGTCTGGACTTTTGTTCGCTGGCCAATGCCGGATCGATCGGTGTCGCCAAAGAAATCAATGAAGCGCTGGATGACCTGGATTACATCCACGACATCGGCGACATTAAAATCAACATGTCCGGCTGCATGAACGGCTGCGCACACCAAAGTGTCGGCCATATTGGTATTCTTGGTGTCGATAAGCATGGCGAGGAGTGGTATCAAATCACCTTGGGCGGCTCTTCAGAAAACGAAGCGGCGATAGGCGAACGCTTGGGACCATCGGTATCCAAGGAGCAAATTACCGCCACCATCACGACGATATTAGACGTCTACGTCAAACAACGCCTGGAAGACGAAGCATTTTTAGAGACCGTCAAACGCGTTGGCCTGGAACCATTCAAAGAAAGAGTTTATGCAAATCATTAAAGATCGACAGCTGCTAGAAAATACCTGGACTTTTATTGCCGACGACATTCCTCTACCGGAAAACGGCGATATTACCGTCACATTGGCGCGCTGGCTGGCAGACAAAGAACAACTGCTGAAACGTTCCGGCCAAGCCGGCGTGCGCCTGAACCCCAGCGACCAAATTGAACCGCTTGCTGGTGACCTGAGCAACATTGGCGTAATCGAACTTAATTTTCCGATATTCGGCGATGGCAGGCTTTTTTCGCAAGCGCGCTTGTTACGCAGCCGCGACGGTTATCAAGGGGAAATTAGAGCTGTCGGCGATTATCTGCCGGACCAAGTATTTTATTTGTCGCGAGTGGGCGTGAATGCGTTTGAGTTCGCCGACCCAAACCATATCCAAGAGGCTCTCGCAGCCATGAACAACTTCTCGGTACGCTATCAGGCATCGACAAACTAAGCCGGAACCAAAGTGTTTTAAACACCCGAAAATTTCAAACGCTAAACAATAAAAAACCCGCTCGACGATATTCGTCAAGCGGGTTTTTCTTTGCCTAATACTTAGGGCGTTACTTTTTCATAATGCTGATACCTTTGAGCAGATTCAACGCTTCGTGCAAAGGATAATCCCGAATTTCCGCTTCTGAAGATTCGGCGGCGTCTCCGTCTTTCTCAGACGGGTCTTTCGCATCGTCTTTATCCTCTTCTTCGGATTTTTTCTCCGGCTTGGCGTTACCGTTAGTCAAGTGGTGAGTCAAATCAGCTTCTTTAATCGATTCGATTTTGGCTTTATCCAAAGACTCCAGTTTCACTCTTGCCAAAGTCACATCAGGCTCGATGCCCTGCGCCTGAATGGAGCGACCGGAAGGCGTAAAATAACGGGCCGTGGTCAGCTTGACCGCCGCGCCATTACTGGTTGGCAGAATGGTTTGTACCGAACCCTTACCGAAAGACTTCTCACCCATAATGATGGCCCGCTTGTGATCCTGCAACGCGCCGGCAACAATTTCCGACGCCGAAGCAGAACCGCCATTGATCAACACCACAATCGGTGCGCCGTTAATAATGTCGTCTGGCGTTGCACTAAAACGCATTTCTGAGTTTTTGATTCTGCCTTCGGTGTACACGATCAAGCCGGACTCGATAAACGCATCACTCACATCGACAGCAGCATTCAATACACCGCCTGGGTTGTTACGCAAATCCAACACAATGCCTTTCAACGGACCTTCGTTTTCTTTTTTCAGCTCATCAACCGCATCCAACAAGCCTTGCCCGGTACCGGATTGGAAGCTACTGATTCTCAAGTAACCGTAATTTTTTTCCAACAGTTTGTTTTTAACGCTTTTAACTTTGATGATGTCGCGGGTCAACGTAAATTTTAGCGGCGCCTCTTCGCCTTCGCGAACGACAGTTAATACGATGTCACTACCGGGCTCGCCACGCATTATCTTTACCGCGTCGGCCAACGTCATACCCTTGACCGGTTTATCGTCGAGACGCACGATCAAATCGCCCGCCTTGATACCGGCACGTTGAGCAGGCGTATCGTCAATCGGCGAAACCACTTTTACGAAACCGTTTTCCATGCCCACTTCAATTCCCAAGCCGCCGAACTGACCCGTCGTACCTTCTTGCAACTCCTTGTATTCCTCGCTAGCCAGATAGGCCGAATGCGGATCCAAACCGGACAACATGCCGCGAATCGCATCTTCCAACAGCTTTTTGTCGGATACGGGTTCGACATAATCCTGTTTGATGCGTCCGAATATCTCGGTAAACGTCCGCAACTCATCGAAAGGCAAGGCCTGTAAATCCTCTGCCTTTGTCGAAACAGGTGTTTCCTTTTCCGCCAGGACACTGCTACACAAGCTCAGCGTCGCACCCAAAATAAAACCGACCATTAAAATCAAAATATTTCTGTTTTTTAGCATGTGTTTTAAAACTCCAACAACCTGTTCCTATAAATTATTAACCCTTGGCCGGCTTACGGCACCATTGCTCGGGATCAATGGGCCGACCTTTTTTCCTGATGCCAAAGTATAACGCCGCATCCGCACGCCCACCGCTACGCCCAACCGAAGCCAGTGTCTCACCGGCCCTAACATGCTCTCCCACGTTTTTATGCAAACTTTGATTGAATGCATACAAACTCATATAACCTTTGCCGTGATCGACAATGATCATCAAACCATAACCCCGCAACCAATCGGCATAAACGACTCTCCCGGCAGTAACGGCATGAATATCGGCGCCTTCGCGAGCACTAATCACCACCCCATCCCAGGTTGTCTCATACCGGCGACTGCCGAAACGATCAGTTATCGCACCTTGCACCGGCCAAGGCAGCTTTCCTTGCAACTCGGCAAAAGAGAGGCCCGCTGGTTCGCGAACCAGATTGACTTCGGGTTTTTTGGGTGGTTCAGGTTGCTCCGCAGGCTTTTCGTGCTTCTCAAGCACGCGCTCCGGCTCAACCTCGGGTTCGTGGGCTTCATTATCATCAGTTTTCTGCAATGATGCTACCAAGGCCTGCAACTTTTTCTCATCATGCAGCAAACTGGCCAGCTGAACGCTTTTCGACGCATAGTCTTGCTCGATGCTGGCAAGCAATGCTTCTCGCTGTTTTTTCAGCGCCTGCATCGCCTCGGTTTCTTGTTGTTTTTTTTCGAGGGACACCTGCAATAGCTGAGTTTCCGTGTCTTTTTGCGCTTCCAACTGTCGCAAAACTTTGAAATCTTCAGCCATGGTCTGAAGCTTTTGTAACCGGGCCTTACTAATGTAGTCGTAGTAAACCAACATGCGACTTGATACCGCCGGATTATGCTGGTTCAGAATAACCTTTAAGCCTTCCTTATCGCCGCCCATCGCATAAACCGACTTGATTAACCCCTCAAGCTCCTTCTCCTGACTACGCATGTCTTTTTGAGTGGCAACACTCTTATTACGAACTTCCTGTAATGCCTGCTCTTGCTGCTTGATTTCGGCTTTGATGGCTCGCAGACTATTCGCAAGTTCCCCGTATTGTCGCTCCAGTTTTTGCAACTGCTCTAACAATCGAGACTTTTCAACTCCCAGACTTTTAACGTCATCGCCAACTTGCTGAATTTGCGATTGCACTTCGACCAAACTGCGAGCCTTTGCGGTATCGGCTTGAGTAGGCAAGACCCAGCCGATAGCAATACAAGCAAACAAAAAGTAGCTGCCGACACGCATCGACTAGGCAGCCAAGAATGACCGTCCCGTCATTTCCGCCGAAGCCATAGCACTATCAGCATCTTCCGTTCCGATACCTAAACCATCGAGACTCGGCAGCAGTAGCGGTTTTGATACGTTGGCCATTTGTTATAGACTCCAAGCATTAGTTTTGCAGGTAAAGTTTGAGCGCGTTAAATTGAGCCAACCCGCACAACTCCCAGCTACTTTTCCTAAGCCGGTAGCGGAGGGTATTGAACAATAAAGCCCACTCTGTTAGATTTGCTCACCTTTTATTGCGTCAGCGCAAGCAACTAAACCCACTTACACCATAGCGACATTATACCAGCACAGGGATGTCGTCATAGTTCGAAAAGTGCCATTGTTCGCTCACAGCTCTTAACTTTTGCCAAGATCATCGTTATTAAATGGAAGACAAAAACGATACCATCCTCTATGACGACACCGATATCAATCGGGCAGCGCGCTGTTTGAAAGCGATGTCTCATCCGTTGCGCCTAAAAATCCTGTGCGTACTCGGCAATAACTCGATCAGCGTGCAGGACATCGTCGAGCAAGTGGGGACAAGTCAAAGCAATATTTCCCAGCATCTGGCGATACTGCGAGACAAGGGCATTCTTGATTACAAAAAAGAAGCCAACCGGGTTTACTACTTTATCGACGATGAGCGTGTAATACACTTGATTCAAATGATGCGCAGCGTTTTTTGCGGCACCTAAACAGCATTCCATAACTACTAAAATAAACCACCGCGATGGACCAATATATAGAATTTGCCACCAATCACTATTTGCTAGCATTCTCGCTGGTATGCGTTATTTTCTTGCTAATCCAGGACTTGTTCGCAAACTCATTTAATAAGTACGAAAGTATTTCGCCGCTAATCGCCGTGACCAAAATGAACAGCGACGACGTCGTTGTGATCGATGTCCGGGAAACCAACGAATTCATCAAAAGCCATATCGAGAATGCGATCAACATCCCGCTCAGCAAAGTTGAAGAGCAACTTGGCTCGCTGGAAAAGCACAAAAACCACCCGGTGATCGTTACTTGCCAGACCGGCGCCCGTTCGGTGGCCGCTTGCAAAACGCTCACCAAAGCCGGATTTGAGAATGTATTTAATATGACCGGCGGCATGCAATCCTGGGAAGATAACAAACTCCCGATCAAAGTCAGCAATAAAAACTAAAGATCAATCAACCAAACCCAACAGCAAACATCATGGCCGAAATCAACGCATCCAGCGAAAAACAGTTCGCGATTCAAAAGATTTATACTAAAGACATTTCTTTTGAAACACCCAACGCTCCAAAGATCTTCACCCAAAAATGGGAGCCCGCGCTGGACCTTAATCTCGGCACTCACGTACAACCCATCGAAAACTCGATGTACGAAGTATCTCTGACATTAACCGTCACCGTAAAAATAGCCGATAGCACGGCGTATCTGGTTGAAGTAAATCAGTCCGGGATTTTTTCGATTGCCGGCTTCAGCGAACAAGAAATGGGACCAATGCTGGGCAGTTTTTGCCCGAACGTCCTGTTCCCTTATGCGCGGGAAGTCATTTCCGATCTAGTCAACAAAGGCGGCTTTCCGCAATTGATCCTGGCGCCGGTCAATTTCGATGCATTGTATATGCAGCACCTGCAACAAGCCCAAGCCCAACAGGAACCTGAAGCAAAAACGCTGAATTAAGCTGGATGCCACCATCAATCAGTATCCTCGGCGCCGGTTCATGGGGAACCGCTTTAGCGATGCAGGCAGCCAGAAATGGCTGCGACACCCTGCTGTGGGGCCATAATCCCAAACACATAGCCTCGCTGAAGCAAACCGGCGAAAACAGCCGTTACTTGCCTGGCGTCCATTTCCCGAAGAACCTGCAATTCACCGACAACCTCGGGGAAGCCGTGGCTTTCAGCTCGGTACTGCTAATTTCGGTCCCTAGCCATGCCTTTAGGGACACAATGGCGCAAATCAAGCCCATGCTCAGCGAAAGCTCGAGAATTGCCTGGGCCACCAAGGGTTTCGACTGCCAAGACGGCTCATTGTTAAGCGAGGTGGCAGCACAAGTACTGGGTGCCAATATCGAAAGCGCCGCGCTCTCTGGGCCTACTTTTGCGCAAGAAGTGGCCGCCGACCTGCCGACAGCTCTAACTATTGCCTCCACCTCGGAAAGCTTTGCCGCCCAACTTAGCGAAAGACTGCACAACCAGCGATTCAGAATCTACACCAGCAACGATATTATCGGCGTACAAGTAGGCGGTGCCTGCAAAAATGTTCTGGCAATCGCTGCCGGCATTGCCGACGGCCTTGGCTTTGGCGCGAATACCCGAGCAGCCCTGATCACGCGCGGCCTGACCGAAATCATGAGACTAGGCATCAAGCTAGGCGGCCACGCTGACACATTCATGGGCCTAGCCGGACTAGGCGACCTGATTTTGACTTGCACAGACAATCAATCCAGAAACCGCCGCTTTGGCTTGGCATTAGGCCAAGGCAAAGACCAACAACACGCTTTAAACGAAATCAACCAGGAAGTCGAAGGCATATCGGCCGCTAGAGAAGCGTACCGACTATCGCAAAAGTACGGCGTCGAAATGCCAATTACCGAACAAGTGTATAAAGTTTTGTTTGAACACCTCCCCCCCAAACAAGCAGTCCAAAACCTGCTGACGCGAGATCAGAAATCCGAAAACCTATAAATTCCTCATTCAACCGAATCTAATTAGCTCTATCGCCAACATCCAAATTCAACTAATTATCAATTTTCTGCCAAGCAAAACTAGCCTTACAGCAACCCATCCAATCAGCTCTCTACAGCAAATCACTTTCAAAAAGTGAGGATTAGCACTTAATAATTGCAATCCACATCAAAAACTACCATTAACTTTTTGATAAAAATCATTTTTAGCCAAAACCCTCGCCTCTACCGCTCAACATACCTCAACCCTGCGTAAGTCCTTGTAGAAAAAGAAAGAATTTAATTTAAATGCCTCTTGACTAAGCACCTTTTGAAAACTATAGTGGTGCAAAAGTGATGTAAAGTGGTTAGAAATGGATTTTTTTGGAATTTTTGAGGTTCATCTTGTTTCGAGGCATAAGTTCAATCAGTTTGGATGCGAAAGGGCGCATTGCAATTCCTACCCGCTACCGGGAGGAGTTACAGGAATCCTGCGACCGCCAAATGGTTGTAACTGTTGCGGTTGACGACAAATGCGTCGGCGAGCCGGGCTGCCTGTGGCTGTATCCTTTGCCTGAATGGGAAAAACTCGAACAAACCATCAGTAAATTACCGACTCTGAACAAAATGGCCGGCAAACTGCGGCGTTTTGTGATCGGCAACGCCTCGGAATGCGAAATGGACAGCCAAGGCCGCCTGCTGCTGCCGGAAACCCTCAGAGAGTTTGCCGGCATGGAAAAGCACATCATGCTGGTTGGACAACTGAACAAATTTGAGATTTGGAACGAAGCCGCCTGGAAGGCTAAAGAACAGGAATGGATGGACGGTAACGATACAGAGGGCCTTGAAGAACTCGGCTCACTGTCGTTTTGACGGAGATGACCGCCCATCAAACGGTTTTGTACGAAGAGGCCTTACAGCAGCTCAACATAAAACCGGAAGGCATTTATCTGGACTGCACGTTCGGGCGTGGCGGACACAGCAGCGGCATTCTGACATTACTGAATAGTTCCGGCAGATTGCTGGCACTCGACAGAGACATGGACGCCATCGCCAGCGACGAAGCCAAGCGCCTATTGGAAGACAGCCGTTTTAGTTTGCATCACGCCAGCTTTGTGGAACTGAGTGCCGTTATCGAACAACACGGCTATACGGGCAAAGTCGACGGCGTTCTGATGGATTTTGGCGTATCGTCCCCGCAACTAGACAATGCGGAACGCGGCTTCAGTTTTTTGCGTGACGGTCCTCTGGACATGCGCATGGATAGCCATCACGGCCTGTCGGCCGCAGAATATCTAGCGCGAGTCGACGAAAAAGAACTGGTTCGCGTGCTGTTTGAATATGGCGAAGAACGCTTTGCCAGACGAATTGCCAATGCTGTGGTCAGCCAACGCCAACAACAGCCGCTGCAGACAACTCTGCAATTGGCAAAATTGATCGAAAACAGCGTGCCGTTTCGCGACAAGCACAAACATCCTGCAACCCGCAGCTTTCAGGCGATCAGGATAGAGATTAACCAAGAACTCGAACAGATTAAAACCGGATTGAAACAAGCCGTGGACGTATTGGCACCGGGCGGACGTTTAGTCGTGATCGCTTTCCATTCACTGGAAGACCGCATCGTCAAGCGCTTCATTCGCGACCAAGCCGGCCCGAAAACCAATCCCGGCAAACTGCCGATTAAAGAGCAGGACATAGAACAAGGCCTGTTACGCAAAATGGGCAAGTCGATACGGGCACAACAACAGGAGTTGCAACAGAACCCACGCGCACGTAGCGCGGTAATGCGAGTTGGGGAGAAACGCTGATGGCGATTGCAAGAAATATCCTGCTGACATTGCTGGTGGCGATGCTAATGATCTCCGGAATTGCGGTGATTTACAGCAAATACCAATCGCGCCTGCTGTTTATCGACATTCAGAAAAAAGAAAAAGAGCTCGATGATTACGAAGTGGAATGGGGTCGGCTACAACTCGAATTGACCACGCTCACCGAAGAAAACCGGGTTGAAATCGAAGCACGAACACGGCTGATGCTGACTTTGCCGGCCCAAGACAAAATTATTTATATAAAGCCGTAAATGCGAATTGCCACCGGCGCGGGAACGATACCGCACCACAATACAGATTTTGTGATCCGGCGCAGATTGCTGCTGTCGGTAATGTTGCTAGCCATGTTGGCCTTGGTGGGCCGCGCGGTATACCTGCAAATTCTCGACAAAGAGTTTCTGCAGGACAAAGGCGATATGCAACACGTCGGCGTGGTGTCGGTATCGGCTTATCGCGGACAGATCAAGGATAGGAACGGCGAACCCTTGGCGATCAGCACCCCGGTGCAGTCGATTTGGGTCAATCCGCGCCAACTGAGAGATGCGGAACAAGACAAATTGACGCCGATGGCGAAAATCCTCGGTTTTCCGGAAAAGGAACTGCGCTCGCTGTTAAAAAAGGAAAAAGACGCCAACAAGCGTTTCGTATATTTGCGCAGGCAGATCAACCCGGACATAGCCGAAAAGGTCAAAGCCCTGGAAATCACCGGAGTGTACTTCGAACGGGAGTTTAAGCGTTACTACCCGGCCGGTGCGGTATCGGGCCATTTATTGGGTTTTACCAATATCGACGACATCGGCCAGGAAGGCATTGAGCACGGCTACGAGCACATTCTGCGCGGCCAGCCCGGCAAAAAGCGCGTGATCAAGGACGGCAAGGGCCAGATCATCAAGGACGTGGAAAATATTGAAGAAGCCATCCCGGGTCGCGACCTGGTGTTGACTATCGACGAGCGTCTGCAATACCTGGCTTACCGGGAATTGCAGAATGCGATGATCCAGAACAAAGCGCATTCGGCATCCCTGGTGGTGCTGGATGCTAAAAACGGCGATGTATTAGCGACTGTCAGCCAACCGGCTTTCAATCCCAATAATCGCAAGGAATTGAGCAGTAACCGGTATCGCAACCGGGCCATGGTGGATAGTTTCGAACCCGGTTCGACCGTCAAACCCTTCGTGGTCGCGGCGGCACTGGATGGCGGCTACATCAAGCCCAACGTGATGATAGAAACCCATGGCGTCTACCATCTGGGCCGCAACGTGGTTAAAGACGTACATAACTACGGCACGATGGATTTAACGCATGTGCTGCAAAAGTCCAGCAATATCGCGGTCACGCAAATCGCGATGACCATGCCGCCGGAATACTTCTGGGGTGTATACAGCAGGCTGGGGTTCGGCACCTCCGCCGGCGTCGGTTTTCCGGGGGAAGCCAGCGGCTCCTTGCTGGATTACCAGGGCTGGCACGAATTCGACCAAGCGATTTTATCGTTCGGTTACGGGGTTTCCACCTCGATTTTACAATTGGCCAGAGCCTATACCGCTTTGGCGGACGACGGCATCATTCATTCCGTCACGTTACTAAAACGCGATGAAGATCCGGACGCCCAACGGATTTTCAAACCCGAGACAGCTAGAAAAGTCCGGGAAATGCTTGAACACGTGATCAGCAAGGAAGGCACCGCCTATCAGGCAAGAGTCGAGGGTTACCGAGTAGCGGGTAAAACCGGTACCGTGAAAAAAGCCGGAGCCGGCGGATATAGCGAAGACAAATATTTATCGGTGTTCGTGGGCATGGCGCCGGCCAGCAATCCGCGCTTCATTATCGCGATTGTGGTGGACGAGCCCACCACCGGCCAATATTACGGCGGCCTAGTGGCGGCACCGGCTTTCTCGAAAGTGATGGCTGGCGCTTTACGAGTTTACGGCGTTGAGCCGGACGGCATGGACAACATGCATTTATTGTTGAGCAAACAATGAAGCTGGCCGAATTGCTAAACGGACTGGCAGTAACTCCACCGGATTTGGAGATTAGCGGCTTGTGTTTGGATAGCCGAAACATCCAAACCGGCGATGCTTTTATTGCACTGAACGGCGCAGTCCAGCATGGCATTACTCATGCGGAACAAGCCATTGCCAACGGTGCGATAGCCGTGCTTTACGATCCAAGCGGCGCAAATATGCAGACTGTCAGCGCATTGAAAGCACCGAGCCTGGCAATAGCCGATTTGGCGCAAAAGCTGGGCGATATCGCGGCAAGATTTTACGGCAATCCATCGCAAATATTGGATGTGATCGGTGTGACCGGCACCAACGGTAAGACCACCTGCAGCCAGTTAATCGCGCAGGCCTTACCGGCTTGCGGCGTTATAGGCACCCTGGGCTGGGGCGATGTCGGCAACTTGCAACCGACCGCCAACACGACGCCGGATGCGTTGGCCGTGCAGCAGATGCTGAACGAATTTGTAAAGCAGGATAAGCGTAACGCGGCCATGGAAGTGTCCTCACACGGCTTGCACCAGGGCCGGGTCAATGGGGTTAACTTCAAAGGCGCGGTATTCACCAATTTGAGCCGCGACCATTTGGATTATCACGGCAGCATGGCGGAATACCTGCAAGCCAAACTGGCCTTGTTTAAAACGCCGGACCTGCAATTTGCGGTGGTCAATCTGGACGATGCTAGCAGCGCCGAGGTATTGCAAAGCCTACCGGACGCCGTGCAAAGATGGACTTACAGCGCGACCGGCCAACGCGGCACCGCTAAGGAAGCCATAAGCGCCGAACAGGTAAAACACAGCGCCGCCGGTATCGAGTTCGACGTGGTCTGGCGCGAGCAAAAACGCCGGGCAACGACATCGCTGGTTGGCGGCTTTAACCTGGATAACGTGCTGGCCGTGCTTTGTGTGCTACTGGCGACCGGTTACGAATTCGACGACGCCGTCGCGCAACTGGCCAAATTAAACGCCATTGCCGGCCGTATGGAAAAATTCGGCGGCAACGGCAAGCCCACGATATTCGTGGATTATGCGCATAGCCCGGACGCACTGGAAAAAGTGCTGAAAGCCGTCAAAGGCGCGAACCGGCTAAGAGTCGTGTTCGGTTGCGGCGGCGACCGCGACAAGGGCAAGCGCCCGCAAATGGGCAGGATTGCCGAAACCTGGGCGGATCAAGTCATCGTCACCGACGACAATCCGCGCAACGAAGCATCGGCAGCGATTATTAAAGACATTTTGAGCGGCTGCCAAAGCCCAAAAATAACGGTAATTAACGATAGAGCCACGGCCATAAACACAGTGATACGACAAGCAGACCCAGACGATTGCGTGGTTATAGCCGGCAAGGGCCACGAAAGCTACCAAGAAATCTGCGGCGTGAAGCAGCCGTTTAGCGATCGATGCGTGGTCGAACAAGCATTGGCGGCGTGGAGCAAGCCATGAAACTGCAACTTAGCGAGATCGCCCAAGCCGTCAACGGCAAGCTGATCGGCCAAGACAGAGAAATTCGCGCCACCGGTATCGATACCCGCACCTTGCAACCCTGCGCGCTGTACATCGCGATAAACGGCAAGAATTTCGACGGCCACAGCTTTATCGATAAAGCCGAGCAAGCCGGTGCCGCAGCGCTGCTGCTCGAACGCGCCGCCACATCGGCTTTACCACAAATCATTGTCGCCGATACGCATTTGGCATTGGCGGAACTGGCCGGCTATTGGCGTAAACAATTACCCGTCAGAGTAGCCGGCGTCACCGGCAGCAACGGCAAAACCACCGTCAAGGAAATGATTGCGGCGATTTTCGCCACCCAAGGCCACACGCTATCGACTCAAGGCAATCTGAACAACGACATCGGCGTGCCGCTGACGCTGCTGAAACTGGAAGGCTCTCATCGCTACGCAGTGATTGAAATGGGCGCCAACCACCCCGGCGAAATTGCTTATACCAGCCGCTATGCGCAAGCCGATGTCAGTGTCATCACCAATATCGGCGCCGCCCATATCGAAGGCTTCGGCAGCATCGAAGGTGTCGCCAAAACCAAGGGCGAAATCGTCGAAAGCCTAGGTGAAAACGGCGTGGCGGTATTAAATCGCGATGACGCTTTTTACAATTTCTTGCTAAACCTGGCCGGCAGCCATCGAAGCGTGTCTTTCGGCTTGAACTCCGCCGCCGACGTCACGGCATTAAATATCGACACAGCCTTGGATTCGCAAGGCTTTGCCACCCGTTTCGAATTAAAAACGGCGACTGACACTTTACCGATCCGACTGCATCTGGCCGGTACCCATAATGTGAAAAACGCGTTGGCCGCGGCAACGGTAGCCATGCAATTCGGCATAAGCCTGTCAGACATTAAACAAGGCCTGGAACAGCTCCAGCCCGTCACCGGCCGGATGCAACCCTTACTGGGCCGCAAGGGCAATATCGTCATCGACGACACCTACAACGCCAACCCCAGCTCGTTGAAAGCCGCGCTGGACGTGCTGACCGATTGCGGCAGCGAAGCATGGCTGGCCTTGGGCGCCTTCGGCGAGCTCGGTCCGGATAGCCCTGCGATACACCGGGAAATGGGCGAATTAATCAAGGCCAAATCGGTGAAGCGTTTGTTCGCCACCGGCGCCCTGGCAAAACATGCCGTTGAAGCCTTTGGCGACGGCGGCCTGTTTTTCGACAATCAGGAACAATTGATAGACACCCTGACACAAGCCGTCACAGGGAAGGAAACCCTATTGGTTAAAGGCTCGCGCGCCCAGAAAATGGAAAACGTGGTGGCGGCGATGGTCAACAATTTCAGAGCAGCCTAATGTTACTTTTACTCGCGGATTTTTTAAGCAATATCGACAGCGGCTTCCGGGTGCTGCATTACCTGACCTTTCGCGCCATTTTGGGCGTGTTGACCGCGCTGAGCATTTCCCTGATGATCGGCCCGGCTATGATCGAAAAATTGACCCGCAAAAAAATCGGTCAAAGCGTGCGCGACGACGGTCCGCAAAGCCATTTCTCCAAATCCGGCACACCAACGATGGGCGGCGCGATGATTCTGTTCGCCGTAGCGATCAGCACCCTGCTCTGCGCCGATCTGAGCAATCGTTATATTTGGGTGGTGTTGTTGGTAACGCTGGCCCACGGCGTGATCGGCTTTATCGACGACTATAAAAAAGTCCTGCTCGGTAATAGCGACGGCCTGTCCGCCCGCGCCAAATATTTCTGGCAATCGCTGGTAGCGCTGGGCGCCGCCTTATATTTGTACAGTACCGCCCAGGTCGCCGCGGAAACCCAGTTCATCGTGCCGTTTTTCAAGAACGTGACACTGGACATCGGCTGGGGCTATGTGGTGCTGACCTATTTCGTCATCGTCGGCTCCAGCAATGCCGTCAATCTGACCGACGGCCTGGATGGCCTGGCCATCATGCCGACCGTGATGATCGCCGCTGCCTTGGCGATTTTTGCGTATTTATCCGGTCACGTTAATTTCTCGCAATACCTGGCTATCCCGCATATTCCCAAAGCCGGCGAACTGGTAGTGTTCTGCGCTGCGCTGGTCGGTTCCGGCCTAGGCTTTTTGTGGTTTAACACCTATCCGGCCATGGTGTTCATGGGCGACGTCGGCGCACTGGCCCTGGGCGCCGCGCTGGGCATCGTCGCGGTGCTGGTTAGACAGGAAATCGTCTTGGTGATCATGGGCGGCATTTTCGTGATGGAAACCATTTCGGTGATTATCCAGGTCGCTTCATTCAAAACCCGCAAGAAGCGGGTATTTTTGATGGCACCGATTCACCATCATTACGAATTAAAAGGCTGGCCGGAGCCACGCATTATCGTGCGTTTCTGGATTATCTCGGTCATCCTGGTGTTGATCGGTCTGGCCACGTTGAAACTGAGATAAGCATGAACACCGCAAACCTTCTCGGCAATCTGCAAAGCCATTTCAAGTTGAATCCGGATAGCGCGCGCCTGTTAATCGTGGGCCTGGGCGCTACCGGCTATTCGGCTGCGCAATTTTTGCAAAAGACGCCGATTAAATTCGCGGTGATCGACAGCCGGAAAAACCCGCCGCTAATCGATAATTTGCGCGAACAAATGCCGGACGTGCCGGTGTTTTCTGGCGGTTTCGACCAATCCGCACTGGATGTCGCCACTCACTTACTAGTTAGTCCTGGCGTGTCCTTGCACGAAGCCGCCATCCAAAAAGCCGTGCAAGCAGGCGTCACCGTGCTGAGCGACATCGATCTGTTCTCCTGCGCCACCGACAAACCGATTATCGCCATCACCGGCTCCAACGGTAAAAGCACCGTCACCACCATGCTGGGCGAAATGGCTAACGCCGCCGGCGTAAAAACCGCCATCGGCGGCAATCTAGGCACACCCGCGCTGGATTTGCTGCAACAGGATGCCGAACTCTACGTTCTGGAACTGTCCAGCTTCCAATTGGAACGCACCACCGCCTTGAACGCCAGTGTTGCCACGGTGTTAAACGTCAGTCCGGATCATCTGGACCGCCATGACGGCATGGCCGACTATGCGGCCGAAAAACAACGCGTATTTCGCGGCGACGGCGTAATGATCTTGAACGCCGACGACGCCATGGTGATGGCCATGCGCGAACCCGGCCGGCAAACATTGACTTTTTCCACGCAAACTCAAGCCGATTTTTATCTGCGTCGTGGCGAAACCGATACCTTGATGCACGGCGAACAAGCCTTGATGGCGGCCGGTAAATTGCGCCTGGAAGGCACCCATAATATCGACAATGCGCTTGCTGCCCTGGCCCTGGGCACTGCAGCCGGCCTGAGCATCACCAAAATGTGCGATGCGCTCAGAAAATTCAAAGGCCTGCCGCACCGCATGCAAAAAGTCGCGGAAAAAGGCGGCATTAATTGGGTTAACGATTCCAAAGCCACCAACATCGGCGCCTGTATCGCCGCACTAAAAGGCTACGAGCATAAAGTGATTTTAATTGCCGGAGGCGAGGCCAAAGGCGCGGACATGAGCGAACTGGTACCGGTCGTCACCGAAAAGACCAAGGCCGTGGTACTGATAGGCAAAGACGCGCCACTGATCGCGCAGGCTTTAAACAACTGCGTACCTGTCCATTTCGCCGGCAATATGAAAGAAGCGGTAACCATAGCCGCCAACCTGGCCAGCGCGGGCGACAGCGTACTGTTATCCCCGGCCTGCGCCAGCCTGGACCAATATCGCAGCTATGTTGACCGCGGCAATAAATTCGCCGAAGCCGTGATGAGTCTGCCCTTATGTTGAAACCAACAGTCAAGCCACGCGCGCAAAACCGTTTGCACATCGACCCGGTGTTGATGTTGGCTTGCTTCAGTCTGCTGGGCATCGGTTTCATGCTGGTCACCTCGTCCTCTTTGCATTTGGGCGTAAAAATGGCCGATGACATTTCGCATTACCCATTCAAGCAACTGATTCATATTGCGTTTGGTTTGGGCTTTTCCGCGATCATTTTGAACATACCGATGCAAAGCTGGGAACGAATGGGCCAAACCCTGTTTATCGCCGGCCTGGCCTTGCTACTGGTGGTACTGATTCCCGGCGTCGGTATCAAAGTCAACGGTAGTATTCGCTGGCTGTCGATTCTGGGTTTGCGGATCCAGGTCTCGGAAGTGGTGAAATTCATCTCGGTGATTTACATGGCCGGCTACGTCACCCGCCATTCGGACCATGTGCGCCGCTCCGCATTCGGCTTGGTCAAACCTTTAATGCTGTTTTCGGTGGCTTGCGTACTGCTATTGCTGGAGCCCGACTTCGGCTCCGCAGTGGTAATTCTGATCATCGCGATGGGCATGATGTTTCTCGGTGGCGCCCGTATCTCTCAATTCATCATTCTACTGGCGCTGGTCGCCGGCTTGGCGGTGATGCTGGTCATCGTCTCGCCTTACCGTCTGGCGCGGGTAACCAGCTTCATGGACCCTTGGGCCGATGCCAGGGATACCGGTTTTCAGCTGACCCAGGCCTTGATTTCTTTCGGCCGTGGCGAATTTTTCGGCGTTGGCTTGGGCAACGGCCTGCAAAAACTGTTTTATCTGCCGGAAGCGCATACCGACTTTTTATTCTCCGTGCTGGGTGAAGAACTCGGTCTGCTCGGCGTGTTGCTGATCATCGGCCTATTCGCCGCCTTGGTGGTGCGCGCCTTTGCGATTGGCGAACAAGCCGAACAAGCCGGCCTGAAATTTTCCGCGCTGGCGGCTTACGGTCTGGGTATCTGGTTTGGTTTCCAATCCTTCGTGAATATGGGCGTCAACATGGGCATGCTGCCCACCAAAGGTTTAACCCTGCCGCTGATGAGCTACGGCGGTGGCAGTATGATCGTGATGTGCGGCGCGATGGCCGTGCTGTTTCGGATTCACTACGAAGTGACCGAACACAACAAAAGTAATGTGAAGGGGAAACACGCATGAGCGGCCGCATCGTGATCATGGCGGGCGGTACCGGCGGACACGTGTTTCCGGCGCTGGCGGTTGCCCAGGAAATGCGCGAACGCGGCTGGCAAGTCAGCTGGCTGGGCACCGAGAAAGGCCTGGAAAGCCGGGTGGTGCCTGCCAATAACATCGATATCGACTGGCTGGCGGTAGCTGGTATGCGCGGCAAGGGCTTACTGTCCAAACTGGGAGCCGGGTTTAAATTGATTCAAGCCTGCCTGCAAGCGCGACGAATATTGAAGCAACGTCAACCCAACGTGGTGTTGGGAATGGGCGGTTTTGTGGCCGGACCGGGCGGCTTGATGGCGAAATGGCTGGGCATCCCGCTGGTGATTCACGAACAAAACCGGGTACCCGGCACCACCAACCGGTTGCTGGTAAAGCTCGCTGCCCGCAAGGTGCTGGAAGCGTTTCCGGATAGTTTCGCGAAGTCGGTACAAGCGATCTGCACCGGCAACCCATTAAGATATGCATTCATCGGTCTGCCGGACAAATCGGAATGGCACCCTCAAGCCGGCCGTAATCTACGCATTTTGGTGTTGGGCGGCAGCCAGGGCGCCAAAGTGTTGAACGACACCGTGCCCGAGGCATTGGCCGGATTGAGCAATCTGGACGTAAAGCACCAGACCGGCAGCGCCATGCAAGCTGAAGTGGCCGAGCGCTACCGCAAGCTGGACCTGAACGCCGAAGCCTTGGCCTTTATCGAGGATATGGCCGGTGCTTACCAATGGGCCGATTTGATAATTTGCCGGGCCGGCGCGATGACGGTCAGTGAAGTGGCAGCCTGCGGTTTGCCGGCGATTTTCGTGCCCTTGCTGCACGCCATCGACGATCATCAATCCGCCAACGCCAAATATTTAACCGAAGCCGGCGCGGCGTTGTTGCTGCCGCAACCCGAACTCAACGCGGAAAATCTGCGTAAAACCATAGAACAAGCCATGACATCATTAACATCCATGAGCCGGGCCGCCAAAGCCAAGGCCAGACTCGCCGCCACTCAGACCGTGGCCGATATTTGCGTTGCGGAGGCTGCCAAATGAACCGCCCCAATATCGAAAACCAGGCACTGGGCGACATCGACAAAATCCATTTTGTCGGTATCGGCGGCACCGGCATGAGCGGCATCGCCGAAGTGCTTTCCAACCTAGGCTATACCGTGTCCGGCTCCGATATTAAAGGCTCGGCGGTCACTGACCGGCTGCAAGCCATGGGTGTCAAAGTCTACTTCGGCCACCACGCCGACAATGTCATCGATGTCGATGTGGTCGTTACCTCCACCGCCGTCGATAGAACCAACCCGGAAATCGTCACCGCCTACGAGAATCGCATTCCGGTGATTCCGCGCGCGGAAATGCTGGCGGAATTGATGCGCTTTCGTTTCGGCATCGCCGTCGCCGGCACCCACGGCAAAACCACAACTACCAGCCTGACCACGATGATGCTGGCCGAAGGCGGTCTGGATCCGACGTTTGTAATCGGCGGTCGTTTGAACAGCGCCGGCGCCAATGCCAAATTGGGCTTGGGTAAATACCTGGTCGCCGAAGCCGACGAAAGCGACGCCTCGTTTTTGTACCTGCAACCGATGATGGCGATTGTCACCAACATCGACCAGGACCACATGGAAACCTACGGCGGCAGCTACAGCCGTCTGAAGGAAACCTTCATCAAGTTCCTGCACCAATTGCCTTTCTACGGACTGGCGGTACTATGCAGCGACGACCCTGGCGTCTGCGCGATATTGCCGAACATTTCCAAACCGGTGAAAACCTACGGCGTCAACGAAGATGCCGACGTGCGGGCGATAGACATTAAACAAGACGGTTTGCGCACCCATTTCACCGTGTTGCGTTGGGGCGGACAACCGCCGCTGAAAGTCACACTGAATCTACCCGGCTGGCACAACATGCTCAACGCGTTGGCCGCGACCACCATAGCCACCGCGCTGGGCGTGGACGATGCCGCTATCGTCAAAAGCCTGGCGGAATTCAAAGGCGTCGGTAGACGTTTTCAAATCAACGGCGACGTGGATTTCAACGGCGGCAAGCTGACGCTGGTCGACGATTACGGCCACCATCCGCGCGAATTGGCCGCCACACTGGAAGCTTTGCGCCAGGCATGGCCGACCCGCCGCAAGGTGGTGGTGTTTCAACCGCATCGTTATACCCGGACCCGCGACCTGTTCGAAGATTTCGTCGAAGTGCTGTCCAGCGTCGATGTACTGATTTTGTTGGATGTGTACTCGGCCGGCGAAGCGCCGATTACCGGTGCCGACGGCAAAGCCTTGAGCCGCTCGATTCGGGTGCGCGGCCAGGTTGATCCGGTATTCGTGCAAAACCGCGAAGACCTGGCCACCATCCTGGGTGGTATCGTCGAAAAAGACGACGTGGTATTGACCATGGGCGCCGGCAATGTCGGCCAAATCGCCGCCGAATTGCCGCAACAATTGGCTGAGGCCCTAAAGTGATGGTGACCAAAGGCACTTTATTAAACAACGAGCCGCTGGCGAAATACACCAGCTGGCGGGTCGGCGGGCCGGCGCAGCATTTGTATATCCCGGAAAACAAGGCCGACCTGATCGAATTTATCGCCGGTCTGCCGGCCGGCGAACCGCTGTACTGGATGGGTTTGGGCAGCAATTTACTGGTGCGCGACGGCGGCATTCGCGGCACCGTGATCAACACCCGTGGCCGTCTGAAAGAAATGTATCTCGCCGATTCCGAACGAGTTTATGTGGAAGCCGGCGTGCCTTGCGCCCACATCGCCCGCTTTTGCGCGGATTTAGGACTGACCGGCGCCGAGTTTTTAGCCGGCATCCCTGGCACGATGGGCGGTGCGTTGAAAATGAATGCCGGCGCCTTTGGCGGCGAAACCTGGAGCATCGTCGAGAAAGTGGAAATGATCAACCCGCGCGGCGATGTGACCCAACGGGATCACCACGAATTCGAAGTGGCCTACCGTTCGGTCAAGGGTTTGGCCGACGAATGGTTTTTGTCGGCACAGTTGAAATTGAGCAAGGGCAATAGCGAAGCCAGTCAGCAACATATCAAAGCCTTGCTGGAAAAACGCAACGCCTCACAACCGACCAATAAACCGACTTGCGGCTCGGTATTCAAGAATCCGCCCGGCGATTACGCGGCGCGCTTGATCGAAGCCTGTGGCTTGAAAGGCTTTGCGATCGGCGGCGCGGTGGTGTCGGAAAAGCACGCCAATTTTATCGAGAATCGCGGCGACGCCAGCTCGGAAGACATAGAAGCCCTGATCGAACATATTCAAACTCAAGTACAAACGCAATTCGGCATCAGTCTGCAAACCGAAGTCTGCCGGGTAGGTGAAAAAGCATGAAGCCATTACGCATCAAAAATGCCGCCGATTTCGGCAAAGTCGCGGTCCTGTTGGGCGGCTCGGCCGCAGAGCGCGAAATATCCTTGAACAGCGGCAACGCAGTGTATCAAGCCTTGAAAGCACAAGGCGTCGATGCGGTGGCGATAGACGTGACCGGCAGCCCGATTCAGGCTTTAGCCGATGTCAAAGTCGACAGAGTATTCAACGTGATCCACGGCCGCGGCGGCGAAGACGGCGTGTTGCAAGCGATTCTACAAGTTTTGGGTTTGCCTTATACCGGTTCCGGGGTTATGGCATCGGCATTGAGCATGGACAAATTACGCACCAAGCTGTGCTGGCAGGGCTTGGGCTTGAGCACTCCGCTTTGGTTCGTACTAAAAAGCCAGACCGATATTGACGCCTGCATCGCCAAACTGGGTTTTCCGGTGATCGTCAAACCGGCGCAGGAAGGCTCCAGCATTGGGATGAGCAAAGCCACCAATCGCGACGAATTGGTCGCCGCGCTGCAATTGGCCAAACAGTATCTATGCGACGTGTATGCCGAACAATGGGTACAAGGCCAGGAATACACCGTCGGCGTACTGGACGGCGAAGCGCTACCGGCAATTCGCTTGGAAACACCCAATACCTTTTACGATTTCGACGCCAAATATCGGGCGAATACCACGAAATACCATTGCCCTTGCGGCTTGAGCGCAGAGCGCGAACAACAATTACAAGCCTTGGCGGTACAAGCCTGCCAGGCCTTGGATGTGAAAGGCTGGGCGCGCGTGGATGTATTTATCGACACTAACGACCGGTCGCAACTGATCGAAGTCAATACCGTGCCGGGCATGACCGACCACAGTCTGGTGCCGATGGCAGCCAAAGCGGTGGGGATCAGTTTCGAGGAATTGGTCTGGCGCATTTTGGAAACCAGCATGGCGGGTCAAGGTGAGCCGGTTTAGATTCATCCTGATTTCCGTGCTGTTGATCGGCGGGGCTTGGTGGGCGTGGCAGCAATTCGGCGCCAGCGCGCTGAGCAGCAAGCCGATCCGCTACGTAAAGATCGAAGGCGCGTTCCAATACACCAGCAAGGACAGGCTGAAAGAAGTATTGGCGCCGCAAATGAAACAGGGCTATTACCAGGCCGACATGAACGCGATTCACCAGGCGATTAAAGCGCTGCCCTTGGTGGACAAGGTAGACGTAAAGCGGGTGTGGCCGGACGCGGTGCATATAAAAATTACCGAGCAAAAGCCGGTGGTGCGCTGGGGGAAATCGGCGCTGTTGAACAAACAAGGCGATTTGTTGGTGCCGGACAATATCGACGAATTTAAAAATTTACCGCTGATTACCGGCCCGGACGGCCAGGAAAAGAAGCTGCTGGAGATTATGAAAGGCGTGTACATCGTCTTGAAGGATAAATCGATGCAGCTCGCAGAGTTTCACGTCAACGAACGTCGAGCCTGGCGGATTAAGTTAGCCAGCGGCATGGAGATGCAGTTGGGCAGAAAAGCGCCGCTGGAAAATATGCAGCGCTTTTTAAGAACCATGGATTTATTGGGTGAGGAACAGCTAGCCATGATAGCGAGCGTGGATACCCGTTACCCGAACGGCTTTGCAGTGACCTGGAAACCGGAAGTCACCAACATCGATTGGAAAGCAATCGTGGAAAAAAACAAAAACCTGATTTAAACGCTTACCGAGCATAAACAATGGCCAAAAAGACAGATCGAAATTTATTAGTGGGGCTGGATATAGGCACGTCGAAAGTCGCTGCCATCGTCGGTGAATACCGGGGTGGCGACGAAATCGAAGTGATCGGTATCGGCACCGCACCGTCCAAGGGCCTGAAAAAAGGCATCGTGGTCAATCTGGAATCGACCGTGCACTCCATCCAGCGGGCGATAGAAGAAGCCGAATTGATGGCCGGCTGCCAGATCAAATCGGTGTTTGCGGGAATTGCCGGCAGCCATATTAAAAGCCTGAATTCGCACGGCATCGTCGCCATCAAGGAAAAGGAAGTCACTCAGCACGACATAGACCGGGTGATCGATTCGGCGCGGGCGGTGGCAATTCCGGCCGATCAGAAAATCCTGCACATCTTGCCGCAGGAGTTTGTAATCGACCAGCAGGAAGGCATCAAGGAGCCGATCGGCATGTCCGGCATTCGTCTGGAAGCCAAGGTGCACATGGTCACCAGCAGCGTCAGTGCCGAACAAAACATCGTCAAATGCATCCGCAAATGCGGACTGGATGTAGACGATATCGTGCTCGAGCAGCTGGCCTCGTGCGCGGCAGTCTTGACCGACGACGAGAAAGACTTGGGGGTGTGTCTGATCGACATTGGCGGCGGCACCACCGATATTGCGATTTTCTCGGAAGGCGCGATCAAGCACACGGCGGTGATTCCCATCGCCGGCGATCAAGTCACCAACGACATCGCCGTGGCTTTGCGGACGCCGACCAAAAACGCGGAGGAAATCAAACGCCAGTATGCTTGCGCGTTGACGCAATTGGCCGACCCGCAACAAACCATCGCGGTACCCAGCATCGGCGACCGCGAACCACGCAAAATTTCCGCACAAAATCTGGCGGAAATCGTCGAGCCGCGTTATGAAGAATTGATGTTGTTGGTACAAGCAGAGTTAAGAAGAAGTGGGTATGAAGATTTAATTGCGGCCGGCATGGTAATTACCGGCGGCAGTTCGCAAGTAAGAGGATTGGTCGAGTTGGCGGAGGAAATATTCCATATGCCGGTTCGCATGGGTGTACCGCTACATGTATCCGGATTGACCGATGTAGCGGAAAACCCGATTTATTCGACCGCGGTGGGTTTGTTGCTGTACGGCAAGGATCATCACGGCCGGGCGTTAGGCATGAACGATGATGGCGCGGATCTGTTATCAAAAATCAAAAGCTGGTTTCAAGGAAATTTTTAATTTTTTGTCTGGAGGGTGTGAAAATGAAATATGAATTATTGGATAGTAGCGGCACCGCGGTTATCAAGGTCATCGGAGTAGGTGGCGGTGGCGGCAACGCGGTTAATCACATGGTGGAAGATGGTATCGACGGCGTGCAATTTATCTGCGCCAACACCGATGCCCAAGCGCTGCGGGAAATGAGCGTAGAGTCCATCGTGCAATTGGGTGTAGAACTAACCAAAGGCCTGGGAGCAGGCACTCGTCCTGAAGTAGGCAGAGCCGCAGCGGAAGAAAATCGCGACCGCATCCGCGAAGTGATTGCCGGCGCCGACATGGTGTTTCTGACCGCCGGCATGGGCGGCGGTACCGGTACCGGTGCCATCGCGGTATTTGCCGAAGTGGCCAAGGAATTGGGCGTGTTGACAGTAGCGGTCGTATCCAAACCTTTCGATTTTGAAGGCTCCAAGAAAAAAGGCGTGGCCGATGCCGGCTTGCGCGAACTGGAAAAACTGGTCGATTCATTGATCATCATTCCTAACCAAAAATTGCTGCCGACTTTAGGCAACAATAAATCGCTGGTGGAAGCATTTCGCGCGGCCAACGATGTATTGCGCGACGCGGTGCAAGGTATTACCGAGCTGATTACTCACCCAGGCCTGATGAACGTCGACTTTGCCGACGTGAAAACCGTGATGTCCAATATGGGCAGCGCGATCATGGGTACCGGTGTTGCGAGTGGAGAAAACCGCGCGCGTTTGGCGGCGGAAAAAGCCATTGCCTGCCCATTGCTGGATGACAACAATCTGCAAGGCGCGCGCGGCATTCTGGTAAACGTTACCTCCAATGGCGACTTGGGTCTGAACGAGTTCGACGAAATCGGCAGCATCATGCATGCTTTCGCTTCCGAAGACGCCGACATGAAAATCGGTATGGCGGTCAACCCGGCGATGGGCCAGGAAATTAAAGTCACCGTCGTCGCCACCGGTATGGGTGAAAAAGCCAAGCAAGCCGCTTCGCCTATCAGCTTGGTGAAAAAAGTCGCGGCCGGCGAGATCAATTACGATCAATTGGACAAACCCACCATCGTGCGCCAGCAAAAACAGGAATCGACTCGGGAATCTCGCTTCGGCGCGCAACCCAGAAACGATGTGGACCTGGATTACCTGGACGTACCGGCTTTCTTAAGACGCCAAGCAGACTAAGGGCCGCTTGCGGCAAGTCTATGAGGCAGCTAAGCCAAGTTCGGGGGGAGCTATCGCATAATCTGTGATAGACTCCCCGACTTTGTTTTACCTATTTGTCGGCATTTCATGATTAAACAGCGTACTTTAAAAAACACCATCAGAGCCACCGGCGTCGGTTTGCATACCGGCGATAAGGTCTACCTGACCCTGCACCCCTCCGAACCCGATACCGGCATCCGTTTTCGCCGCGTGGATTTGGAAACTCCGGTGATGATAGCCGCGCGCCCTGAAAATGTCGGCGAAACCAAATTGTCCACGACTTTGGTCCGTGACGGCGTCAAGGTGTCCACCGTCGAACATTTGCTGTCGGCTTTGGCCGGTTTGGGTATAGACAACGCCATTGTCGACGTCAGCGCCGCCGAAGTGCCCATTATGGACGGCAGCGCTGGACCGTTTGTGTTTCTGTTGCAATCGGCTGGCGTGGTCGAGCAGGACGTACCCAAACAATACATCCGCATCAAACGCGCAATCCGCGTGGAAGACGGCGACAAATGGGCCGCATTCGAACCGTTCGATGGCTTTAAAGTCACCTTTACCATCGATTTCGAACACCCGGCGTTTTCCGAGCACTTGAAGACGGCGGTGATGGATTTCTCTTCGACTACGTTTGTGAAGGAAGTCAGCCGAGCCCGCACCTTCGGCTTTATGAAAGACATTGAATTTTTACGCGAAAATAATCTGGCGTTAGGCGGCAGCCTGGATAACGCCATCGTGGTGGACGACGACAAAGTGTTAAACGAAGACGGCCTGCGTTATGCGGACGAATTCGTGAAGCACAAAATTCTCGACGCGATCGGCGACCTGTATTTGCTGGGCTACAGCCTGATCGGCGAATATCAGGGCTTCAAATCCGGCCATGCGCTGAACAACAAGTTGCTGCTAAGCCTAATGAACGACAAAGACGCCTGGGAAATGGTGACTTTCGATACCGCCGAAGAAGCACCGATTTCCTTTATGCATTCCGCGCAAACATCGGCACGCGCGACGGGTTAACCCCACCACGCATACCGTTTAAGCTGTGCCGTGGCCGGTCAACTCGATCGGCCACAATCGCGGCCACACTCCCCTAACCTTCCTGCAAGCGTTTCGCCAAAGTGGCGCCCAAACGCGTCAACGCCACAGCCAAAACATCCTGTTCGTCTGCCGGCTTAAACTGCTGCGCAATCAAACCGACATTTTCCGCTGACGGCAAACGTGGTGTGCGCTTTGGCCGAATCGGCTCGACCATCGGCGGGACGATGCGCACTTGTAATCTGACAACATAAGGATGCCCGGCGGCATGCAGCTTGTCCAAAACAGCCCGGTTGAAAAAGCGGATTTGCGATGCCCAACTGGCCGAATCGCAGTACAACAGCAGCTGCGAGCCCGACGCCACGCAATGCACGGCGTGTCCCACCAACGCAGCAGGCAAAGCACTTTTTACGATGCCCAACATAGCCTGCTGGGCTTCAACTTGATCTAAACACAGTGTCAAAGACTCATTTCCAAAACTCAGCACCGGCCTAAATGGTTTTACCAAGTTTTTCATATCTTCACGAAGGGCACTAAAAATACCACTGTTTGACTAAATTTAGGCATAATGCGTCGGTTTTATTGAAATACCTTTATTAACATAGACTTTTCACATTCGAATCATTTTGCTCGATTTGCCACAGTATTCTCAAACCAGACGACTGTATTAGTATTTTTTGGCCGGCCTTTAAAATGCGTAAAAATAGAAACTCCCGATATAAAAAAAATTCAAATACAAAACGCTTATTACCCCGCAACAACAGCTTGGATAAAAAAAAAATCGTTGTCAACAAACGATTCAGAAAAACCGCCTGGCAAGTTTTTAACTTTACAATGGTAGGCGGCGTAGCAACCGCAACCCATACCAGTTTATTTATTTTCATGATGGAAACGCATTTCGCAAAAGCATTACAAGCAAACTTTATCGCCTTTAGCGTAGCATTTTTAATCTCTTTTTTAGGCCAGTTTCATTGGACTTTTAGAAATAGCGGCGAAAGCCACTGGGCCAAAAAGATGGCTAAGTTCATGGTTGTGGCATTGATAGGCTTGGGATTGAATACTACCGCTGTGTACATTATTGTAGACCAGTTATTGTTGTCCTATAACTATGCCGTATTGTTTATGACTACGGCCGTACCAGCTACCACCTTTATTATTAACAAAAAGTGGGCGTTTACATAACATTATACTTTTTATGGTTTTTTTGCCAGACAAAATGCGGTTAGGCCGACAATTCTATTCACTGAAAAGAGCACTTTCAACTCTATGACATGGACCGCTATAAGCAGAAAATTGACGAAGTTATTGGATTTTGTTAGATCGCTTTTTGCCGACAACTGTCCCGCATTCAACAGCGCCCTTTTTATCAAACGTATAACCGCGACAACGGGAAATAAAAACCCGAAGAAATAGCGCCCCTTCACAACTTCCAGCCCCGCGCTATTAACTAAACGCTCTAATTTCGCGAGTGTATATCGTCGTTTATGCTCCAAAAAAACATCATGTCCCGACCACAGAAAATTAAAAGCCGGAACGGAAATCAACACATGGCCTCCAGAAGGAATCTGATCGGAATAATATTTTAATACCACCAGGTCATCTTCAACATGTTCCAGCACATCAATCATTAGAACCAATGACTCATCCGCGCTCTTCACCGACCTAACAAAACGAATACATTTCCCTTTGTAGCTTTCCAGTTTTTCATCCACCTCATATGCGGTATCAACACATCGCGCATTCTCGACGAGATCGTGGTTCATCAACGATTTAGAAAACACGCCGGAACCGGCCCCAACATCAAGAACGCTTTTCCCTGCCACCGGCTTCAAAAGATGTCGAATAACATTCCCTTTGGAGACGTAATACCAATGACCGTAAACAGACTCGCCCAATATATCTTCTTCTTTTACATCCATAAGTTATTTTTTAATTATTTTATTGACAAAGTAAAGCGGCCGCCGTTTCGTCTCGGAAAATGCTCGCCCAAGATATTCACCTAAAATACCGATAAAAATAAGCTGAATTCCGCCCAAAAATAAAATAGTAACGATTAACGATGGATAACCGGCCACATCATTGCCAAAAACTATGGTATCCACAATAATATAAGCACCATAACAGAACGCCATAAAGGCAACAAATCCGCCGATGTAACTAGCCAATTTCAGTGGAATTTCTGTAAATGAAGTTATGCCTTCCAGCGCGAAATTCCATAATTTCCAATAATTCCATTTTGTTTCACCCGCATAACGAGGGTCCCTTTTATAATCGACGGCAATAGCCGGGTACCCTATCCAGGCATATAAACCTTTCATAAAACGGTTTCTTTCTGGTAACTGCTTCAAGGCATCGACCGCTCGCCGACTCAATAAGCGAAAGTCTCCAGTATCCGCCGGAATATCTATCTGAGTCATTCCCCTGATAAACCGGTAAAATAAAAATGAGGTGGTTTTTTTAATAATGGACTCACCGTCTCGGCTTATTCTACGTGCATAAATATTGTCATAGCCATTCCGCCATTGCTCAACAAGCGCCGGTATCAGTTCAGGTGGGTCTTGCAAATCAGCGTCTATAATTACTATTGCTTCTCCTCTGGCAAAATCGATACCGGCCGAAACGGCAATTTCTTTTCCAAAATTGCGGCTTAAATCGATCACTACCACCCTGTCGTCTTGCCGACTCAAGCTTTCCAACAATGCTAAAGTATCATCGCGACTACCATCGTTAACAAAAACCAACTCGTAAGGCAAACCTAAACCCTCGAGTACGCCAGTAATTCGGCGATAAAACTCATACAATACTTCTTCTTCGTTATAAGCCGGGACGATTATCGACAGCATACGCTTCACCTTACCTAAATTGACCGAAATTGATAGCGACATTTTCCTTTAAAATCTATAGATAAGGAAATAGAATGCACACAGGCTCTAAGCTTCAACTCAATTCGATACCTACTTTAACGCCACATGAATTGCCAGAATACCTCGCCGGCAACAATCGCACAAAGGGAACCCCTACGACCCTCCGATGAAAGCCCCAAAAACATCACTGAACAGGTAAACAAACACATGCGCATAAAAGCCAATTCTACTCTAGCGCCAAAGGAGGTATCATGACAAACCGATTAAAGCTGTTTTCTCCTCATCATCCTGAGCGTTCCTCCCTCTCAGCCTTAAGTACTTATCTTCTTATAACCCTTGTTAGTTCACTAGTTATTTATTATTTCATTGAGTTTATAAGCTCGATGAAATTCTTTCTTAGCAACGACACTTACTTTGAGGAAGCCCTAAACTTTATTCATGACCGAGGACTAACTAGAACCCCATGGGCCACCAGCAATCCAGCGCATGATTACGAACCGAATATCTATCAACCTCCCGGATTTGGCCTTCTGATTTACTTGGTATCCCTTTTTGGATTGATACCAACTAAAGCGGATTTATGGATATCATATATTTCGTGGACGCTGACACCAGCCATATTTGTTTTTCTACTAAAGCCATTAATTGGACTTCGATTTTCAATTTTCTGCGCAGTCCTGTCCATTACGTCACCCTGTTATTATTTGTTCGGTTCAGGCCCCTTTACCGAAGCCTTGTATACCGCAATTATCCTGCTTTCGATCGGCATAGTCATTAGAACCCTTGATAGAGACATTGATAGAAAACTTATAGGCGCAATACTCTTCGCCGGCTTTATCGCTGGCGTTGCCTATTCCGTACGAAACGCTTGCCTGGCGTATTTCGCTGCATTATTTTCGACCTTCGTGATTTTACGAATATTGGGATCGATAAAGACCGGGAAAGCTATTACTTTGTTATTATGGTTTTTTATTGGCTCTGCGCCTGTTTTAACCGCCCTACACTTACGCAATCTTTCGGTTTTCAATCAAATCCTTCCATACCGAATCGACCAAGGCTATTTTTCAACCTACCCTACATCAATACGCGTACTTATCGAGGCTTTGCTATTTGACTTCATAGGTTCGCGAACCATTGCCAAAATAGCTTGGGATTTTTGGCTGATGTTATTGGTTATTCTGCCGATAGCCTTGTCAGGACTGTATTTAACCTGGAAGCAGTGGATAAAATATACTTTGAAAACAAAGTTTTTTATACTATTTGCAGCTTTATTTTTAATTGCTTCGAGTGGTATGTTGATCATTGCGCATACTCATCACGGCTTGGATCCAGGCAACCTCATAAGACACGTATTCTCGTTTACCTGGGTTTTATACCCGTTATCTCTAATAACCTTTAACTTAGAGCAGAATGATTCACGCAACATTTTTTCGGTAGCACTCGGCGCATTGATTCTCTCTAGCCATTTAAGCTACATAAGCGACGATATTAAAAAGACGCAAGAAGTGCTTACTGCATTAAATCAAGCTCCCGATATAGCGGCCGCTGCTCACTCAGAAATCGGAAAATACAAAATTATAACCGATGAAATTAACTTTAAACTTGCCAAAGACCCCGAGGTCATTAATGGCATCAACAATATCCCTAAAAATGCACTAGTCACATCAAATGTTGGAGGCCTGTTAAGACGTTTGACATTGTTACCGATTAGAAGCTTCGACTTCGACGCCAGAAAATTACAGGAAACTTCATTGGCCATTGGAGATATGGCAAACAGCACATTACCGGGCCGCCCTTTCTATCTTGTCATTTTACCTGATAACGAAATAGTAAGAATTCTCGATGCCAGTAACTGGAAAGAACATATAGCTAAATTACTTATTCCACAAGGGTTTCAGGTAATCCTCTCTAAAAATAACATTATTGTTTTTTTAAAATTGAATAACGTTTAAAACACTAATTGAAAACTAAAAATTTGCAAAATCCGAGCCAAATAAGCTGCCTATAACTAATCAGTGGCTTTGTTGCATAAATCCCATATCGAACAAAATTCCCCTTTACCACGAACTGCTAGAGGGATTTAGGGCACAGCAATAGTAATCGGCGTTCCCAGTTGGGTAAACCGATTTAATAGCGCGGTACGAATTTGTAGTTCGGCGGCTTGGCTGTTGAAGATTCTCGCCTTGACGCGTTCGGCCAAAAGTTTGAAACAACGCATTTTGGCCTCGACTAAACTGCGGCGATGGTAACCGCTCCATTTCTTCCAAAGGAAAGACCTAACCGTTGGGTAGCTCGCAGTATTTCATTTCGGACATGGGCGCTAGGCGTAGTTTCCTTCCAAGGTTTGCCATTTTTGCGCACAGGAATAATGGCCACTGCGCCCCGTTCGGCAATTGCGCTGCGCCTCTTCTTACTATCATAAGTAGTCGATCTTGAATAAATCGCTTTTTCTCAAGCAACAGCGAATTGATCGAGAGTTTGCGGCCAATCTAAAGAGAACAGCCATCGTAAATTTTTGGCACAAAACAACCGCAGT
>LUUF01000059.1 GCA_001644045.1 Methylomonas methanica
AAAATTCAGGACACCCTCGCCAAACACTATTCCATCTCAATTGCCATTCTTATGTGACATATTTAATTTAGACAACAGTTCATTAAAACTCTCAACGCTATTCTTATTAGCTGTATCGATTAGTATTCTTCCTCCATCCCAGGAATCATATTCTCGTTCTTCTACATCTTTCCAGCTTGGTAGCCCCATGCCAGGAATATCACACTTCCTCTCGTTGATTCGTTTTTTATGCTCTTCTGAATCGGAGCATATAACTTCAATATTTGTATAAGATGAATCAGTTGAAAAAGCTACTTCTTGCCACTCATGCCGGGTTAATTTTATGGGATTACAAGAATCAGCTACAACACTATTTCCGAGTCTCAAATTATCAGCGGCTATTCGATACCAAAGGCGATAACCCTCACCCTGTACATTAAAATTACATAGGTCGCGTATACCTTGCTCAACAGTATCTACTCTCAAAAACACAGCCTCCAAATGAGAGGCAAGAGACTTGGCTAGAGTAGTCTTTCCTGTTCCAGGTAGCCCAGAAAATATATACAGATGATTCCCTTCAAATTTCATGTTTCGCTCCCTGCCACATAAGAAGGAACGTAGGATGTGCTGAACGGAGTGAAGCGCATCACTCGCGAATGATGAGCTTCCTTTCGTCAGCCCATCCTACATTTTTAAGAACAAGCTACGCGGTTGGCGGGCACACGCTATTCGTGCCCACCCTCTCAAACCAACTTAATCCGCCGCAAAGCAATAAAAATATCCCGCACCGCCGGTGCTGACCAGGTTTTCCTGGCTGCAGCCTTTGCTGTCGTGAGTGGAGTTCCAGGAGACGTTGCCGCCGGTGGCGCCGCGGTTGGTGCGGTCGGAGTGGCCGACGCGAACACTGCCTTCGCCGCTGCTGGTGTAGTTTTTACAGGTGTGGTCGGCGGCATCGGTGTAGGCGCGACCGTCCGGTTTGGAGCCGGTGATCAGGTCGTGCTGGTTAGGAGTGGCGCCGACGCCGTTGATTTGCGCGCCTTTTTCGGTCAGGTTGGTGGTACGGTGTACGTTGTTACCCAGCTGGCCCAGCTCCACTGTGTCGCCGTGCAAATGGGCAACGTCATTCGCGACAATCGCGCCGTTGGCATTAGCCCAGGGGCCGTTGCCGATCCGGTCGCGGGCATTGACGGCAGGTTGGTCGGCCGTGGCCTGGGTGCTCAAATAGGCGCGCCAGGTGCGGTTGCCGGCACCGACGTCACTCGCCAGTTTTTGGCAATGGGCATCGGCGCCCGCCAGGCCGCCCAGATCCGCGCCTTTACCGGAGCCGACACTGGTAACGAAAAAGCCTAGCGGCGGTTTGGGGGCGTCGCTGGGGGCTTGTTGAGCGAAGGCAGTGTTGGCGCTCAGAACGAGCAGGCCGGCAACAAAGCTAGTTTTTTTCATGCATTTTCTCTCTGGTTATGGGTTATCAAAACGGATTCCTTGAGCAAGGTTCCCGCTCGGAAAACAGCACTAATCGTGCCGTATTTAATCGCCAGGAAATTCCGTTGTTGAACAGAGTTAATGCGCGCTAGCTGTTGAGATACAAGCAGTGTTTGCTGATACCCTGCCTTTAGAGAAGCACTTACGCTACCGACTTGCCTGTAACAAGCGCAAGCAGCCAAGGCCGCCGATGAGCATAATGGCATCGCGCAAACGCATTAACGCAATCAAGCCAATGGCCGCCTCGGCGGGCAAATTTAGATATTGAAACGCCCAAAACAGCGCCGCTTCCAGAGATCCGACGCCGCCCGGCAAGGGCAACAGAAAAGACAGACGCATCGCCACCAAAACAACCAGAAACGCGGGCAAATCTAGGTCAAAATCGAACACGCCGAGCAGCAGCCATAACTCCAATAGCAAACCGGCCCAGCCGCATAGAGAGAATATAAAGGCTTTGCATAACGCGGGCTTACCTGCCGTTACGGCATCCTTTAAGTCGCTACCCAAGCGCTGCCAATGCGTTTCGATGTGTTGCAAACGCGGATGCTGCTGCCAGTGCTGGGCCAGGCGCTTTAGCCAAGCTGATACCCGTTCCGGCTGCTTTAAAATAAACCAGCCAAATAGGGACAAGGTCAGCAAGATAGCGGTCAGACTCAGCAGGATTTCCCGCCAGCTGGCGACAGCGCCGGCCGGTGAAGCCAGCAGCAATAGCACGGCCAGAATCAGGATGCTGAAGTTGATCCACAGCTCGTAAAACCTATCCAGCCCCAATGTCAGCAACGCCCCGTGCAACGGTAAATGGCAACGTTTGTACAACCAGAAAATCTGCAAAGGCTCGCCGCCGAACTGCGGGCCTGGCGTGATGAAATTGACGGCTTGGCCGGCCTGGCGAATCATCAATAACTGACCAACGCCGACCGGTAATTTCAGCAAATTACTTAGCACCCACCAACGCTGGGCCGCCATTAAGATAAGGACCAGATTCAGCCCTATCCAGGCCAGCCATTGCTTGAAAGATAGCGTGCCGATAGTCTCGGCGATAGTGGCGAGAGGCAATTGGCTAAACACCGCTCCAACCAGTAGCAATGCCGGCAACCACAATAAAATTGGCAGCGCCTTAAACCAGGTCATCAGGCCCCGTCATAGCGTTGAATCCAGTCGTCGCCCCATGGCCAAAGGCTATAGCGGCCGGTGCCCAGCAGCAATATCCAGCTGACGCTGAAGATCAACAAGCAAGACACAACCGGATTGCTAGCGTGCGGATAACCCCAACCCAACAAGACGATCACGATCAACGCTCCCAAGCGTCCGGCCAAGCCAAGCAAAACCAGAGCAGCGCCTAACGGCAAGCCGAAAACCAACAGCTTGTCCTCAGTGTCGATTGCATCCTGCATCAGGAAAAACAGCAGCAAGGCTAACAAGATACGCAAGCCCGGCTGAAAATACTGCTCGCTCCATTCCGCCAAATTCTGATAATTCTGCGGCGTTAACGCACCGCACACCACCCACCAGTCCGCCGCAAATCCGAACAGCACCGGCAACATGAAGGCAATGCCGGCGATAGCGGTCAACTCGGGGTCAAGCAACGGCCAAAGCGCCACCGCGACGAAGGCCATTTGAAAGCCCGCCAGCGTGCGGCGCAGCGGATTGGCCGGCAAGGCGTGTAACGGTAACCCCAGTAAACCGCGGCGCTGCAAGCCCCATCGATACACATAGAAAGCCATGCTCAACAGCAGATAAGAGATATGCAGCTTGCCCAAACCTATCGCCAATAGCGGCGCGATCACCAGTCCCAGCGCATCGAAGCTAATGTCCAATTCATTACCCAACAGGCTCACCTGTCCGCTGCGGCGAGCAGCGAAACCGTCCAAGCGATCGAGGATAGCCGCCAGCGTGTAAAACAGCGCCGGCAACCATACATAAGATTCAAGCGTTTGCTGCATAAACAAAAAGCCGCCGGTCAGGGCTATGCAGCCGCCGCGCAAGATGGTTAAACGGTTACCCCAGCCGAGGCTGCCGTATAGCGGCGCTTCCGCATTGGCGCGATTCAATGCCAAGCGCCGCCATACGCATAGGCAGACATACGCCCAGATTAGACTGGCGCGAAACAGCCAGAGGCCGGCAAGCTGCCAATCCTCCGCAACACCGAACAAACCAAAACCGATCAGCAGCACGCCTAGGCCCAATTTGGCGATTGCGCGCAATTCCTGCTGCAGAAAATTTAAGGCGGCATTCTCGGTTCGTTGCATGTTTTTCTATCGCTGAGTCGGATTAATCGACAAGCTTAAGCAGAAGCCGTGCCAGTTTGGCGTTATTTTTGCTAACAAGCATTTTCAACCTTAAACAATAATCGCGACTTCTCACCTACATGCCCTTCCCAATAAACATAAATTCTCTTTATCGGCAATGCGTTTGCCGCCCGGATTTAACTGCCTCGCCGCAGGAAAATCGATGCTAGGCGATAACAGGATTTTCAATCGTCACCGGAGCGCTCACCTCGCAACTGGCTTAAATAGTTTCGCGGTGATTTATGTATCGGCGGCTTTACTTATTCCCAATCGCCTCAGCTCGATCACGTTGGAGGCTTTTGCTTACCTGCCGTTGGAAGCACTATTGCTCGGCCTGGCGTTGCTGGTGCCGGGCCGGGTAGGTTCGCTGATTAGAGTATGCGCCGCCGGCCTTTTGGCGACGGGGATCATCTTTAAAATGGCCGACATCGCGGCATATCAGGTTTTCGACCGACCGTTCAACCCGGTGCTCGACTCCCGCTTTCCGGCGGATGGAATGAATCTGCTGCAAGGCACGATAGGCCGGATTGGCGCCATCGTCGTCGCTGGTTTGCTTATCGCCTTGTTGCTAAGTATTTTTTGGTTGACCAACACCTTGCTGCGCCGGGTACAAACGCTGTTGCAAAGTTCCACGCAAATTAGCGGCACGGGTTTAGTCGCCGGCCTTTTGGCTTGGGGCATTTTCGCCTGCGCGGGCTGGCCACAGGCCGGCAAACCGTTTTACGACCTAATGGCTCAGCACCTTGCCAGCATCCGTAGCGGCATGGCCGATCTGGAAAGTTTCAACAACGTCGTCGATAGCGACCCTTATGCCGCAGTACCGGACAGCGCCTTGTTCGAGAAGCTGAAAGGCAAGGATGTGCTGGTGGTGTTCATCGAATCGTATGGCCGGACCGTGCTCGACAAAGCCGATTACGCCGCGCATATCCGCCCGTTGCTGCAGCAAAGCAGCACCGATCTCGCCGCACACGGCTTATCGGCGCGTAGTGCTTACCTGAGCTCGCCGACCTACGGCGGCATCAGCTGGCTGGCGCATGGCACGCTGATGTCCGGATTATGGATCAATAGCCAGACCCGCTACGACCGTTTGGTGATGGGTCAACGCCCTTCCCTAAATCGACTGTTCCGGCGGGCCGGCTGGCACACCGTGGCGGTACAGCCGGCACATACGATGGCTTGGCCGCAAGGCGAATACTTCGGCTACGACCGCATCTATGCCGCACAGGACTTGGGCTACAAAGGCCAAACCTTCAACTGGATCACGATGCCGGACCAATACACGTTATCGGCCCTGCAAGCCTTGGAGCGCAAGCCAGGTACCCGGCAAACGTTGATGGCCGAGCTGGCATTGATTTCGTCGCACGCCCCCTGGACGCCCTTGCCGAAGCTGGTGGATTGGGACCAGGTCGGCGACGGCAGCATTTTCAACCAGGCCAGAGCCGGCGATACCCCGGAATTAGTCTGGCAAAACACCGAGCGCATCCGCGAACAATATCGAAAATCCATCGAATATGCGCTGGCTAATATCGTCTCCTACGCGATTGCTTTTGGCGACGATAATCTGGTGATGCTGGTGTTGGGCGACCACCAACCGGCGCCGTTCGTGACCGGCGAATCGGATAGCCACGATGTGCTGGTGCATCTGATCAGCCGCGATAGCAAGGTGATCGATGCAGTAAAGGATTGGCACTGGACCGACGGCATGCTGCCGGCCAATGATGCGCCGGTGCTGGGGATGGATAAGTTTCGGGAGCGATTTATCGCGGCGTTTTCCCGATAAATCCTGGTTCCTGGTTTTGCTCAAGGTTTCGGCTTTGTTGCGCTGAGGTCGAAATTTTTTGGTTTGAGCCTGCTGGCGCTGACCTCTTATTACGCTTAAGGCTTCACCCCTGGAATCATTATTTCCCTCCATCACCAGCCGGAGGGAGAATTTTTAGAGGCTCTCGTTAGGGCACAAAAGACAGAGTCTCGGATTTGGCATCTGCTTGTAAGGGTGTGGCCAGTCCATCCTGCCAGGATTGCTGTTGGTCCCGGTAATGAGGCGACAAAACATGTCCGGACTGGCCGCCGGGCATATGGAAAATAGCGTCGTCTGGATGGGCCGGCGATAGGACTAATCTTTCGCTGGCACCGTGGCCGTGATCCATTACTCTGACACATACGCTGGCGCAACCATCGCTCGCGAAAGTCGGCATATCCAGCACATTGCCCAACAAAGGCGCGACGCGGCTGAAAGGATGCTGCAAGCTCATGCCATGCGTTTGCCCCCAGGTGAGCTTCGCCAAGTCGGTTTCCGGGTATTGCCGGTGCAATGCCTCATGGGTTTGGCGGAGGATATCGACAATCATCAGCCGCCAGTCGTCATGATAACGACTGCTCAGCAAGCCTGTCGGCCGCTCGGTCAGCAGTTGCCGCAACGGCGTTTCCATTTCCCGCCAGGCGTACCGAAACTCGGGATCATGCGCGCGGCAGGCGGCCACCACCTTGGCAAACACTTCTTCCGCCAGGCGTTTTCTGAATTCTTGCAAAAACGCGGCGCCGATACTGTTTACCCGCATATGGCCATCCCAGGCCTGCAATGCCCGTTCCACCTCTTGTAAGTCAGACTCTTTGTTAGGTAGGTCCCGGAGTTCCGCCAATGCCAACTGCTGAAAATAATCCAGGGCACCGCCGCGGCTATCCAGTTGAATAGCGAGTAAATCCTGCTCGGTTAGGCCCTGGTGGTCGCGCAATAATTCGGCGATGCGAAATGCCCGGTAGCCCAGTGCCCAATTGTGGGCAATCACATGCGGATAGTCGCTGCCCAAGGTTCTGTTGTTGGCCGTGGCGATAAAACCCTCGGCGGGGTCCATCAAGCGTGGCAACTCGTCCGGCGGAATATAACCCTGCCATGCCAAATTACCATCGGCCCAGGAGCGGCTGGCTAAACCGTCAAAACCGACTCGCTTTGGAAAACGCCCCATGTACGTCCAGCCGATATGGCCTTGCGTATCGGCAAACACCACATTCTGCGCCGGTCCGCCGGCATTGTTCATGATGGTCATCGCTTGATGGGTGCTTTGCGCGTTATCCATCTCCAGCAAACCAAGGTCTACCGCATGCCGTTCCAGCGCCACCCACTTGACCGCCACCGGCTGGCCCAGCAAGAGCTGGTCGGAAACCGGTCCCCAAACGGTGTCTTGTAAAGTAATGTCCTCAGCTGCGGCATCCTTAACCTTTATCGTCTCGGTGTGTTGAGCAAATTCGCGCCAACCTTGCGGCGTCCGGTAACGCGTGGGATTGGCGGTATCCAGTTCCAGGCGCACCAAATCCACCAGATCGGCGGTAACGTTGGTAAATCCCCAGGCCACGTCGTTATTGCCGCCGACCACGACAGCCGGCAGGCCGGGCAGCGTCACGCCGTAAATATGTTTATCCCGATACGTCAAGTCCGCGCGATACCAGATATTGGGTACGCCCAAACCCAGATGCATATCGTTCGCCACGATAGCGCGACCGTCCGCTGTTTTGCTGCCGGCAACCACCCAGTTGTTCGAGCCGGCAACGACATTGTCGGCATCGACGTGATTTTGGGCCAGATGCGCGTCTGCGTCCGGCAAGGCCGCCATGGCCTGCACCGGAATGCTCTGGCTGAAACGCCGGGAACTCGGGCCTCCGACCAATACCGTGGCGTAACTATCGGTGTCCGGCGTCAAGAAGGTTAGTAAATCCGCTGGCAGTGCTTGTTCCATCACACTGACCATACGCTCGTCCTGTTCCTGGCCGTTCAAGGTTTGAAACATCCCCAACGCCACCAGGATGCTGTCTTCGGCCCGCCAAGGTTCCGGGCTATGCCGCAACACCAAAAACTCCGGTGGCAATATCCGCGCTTGCTCAATATACGCATTGACGCCATCGACATAGGCTTGCAAGGTCTGGCGTTGAGCAGCGGGCAGATCCTGGACTATGGTGCTGGCGGTTCTGGAAAGTTGATAAGTACGTTGCTTACGATCCAACTTAAGCGCTGAGGCGCCAAACAATTCGGCCAAACGGCCGGCGCTCTTGCGACGCATCAATTCCATTTGAAACAAGCGGTCGCTGGCATGTAGATAACCCAAGGTCCGAAAAGCATCCTCCCGGTTGCTGGCGACAATGGAAGGAACACCCAGGGTATCGCTCTGCACGCTAACAGCCTTAGCGAGGCCGGGTAATTTCAGTTCGCCGTCTTCCGTCGGTAATGATGCGCGCAGCGCCGAGTAGATCAGCCCGCAGACAACGATTGTCAAAAAACAGATAGCTAAAAATACGGTTCGGGTTTTCCGCATGGGGCAGCCAGAGAATAAATTGTTGGTTGGAATATGCGCCTTTATTTCGGTAATACGCAAGCCGATCAGATCATCGGTACTCAATTATACAAGTACTAACGTAAGTCGCTAATCCGCTAGTTTCCCGTCGAATTCATGCCGGCCGGCGTTGGCGGCAACGACCAGTCAAACAGTTAGGTGATTAAATCTGGATCGGACAGTGGCCAAGTGTCCAGGCGGCACGCCAAATCCTCTCGTGGTTGCCGCTGAGTGCTGCGTCGGTACATCCAAGTCCCGCAGAGGTGCCGACGAGGCGTGCAGCGGTGCGCACCAGCGATTGGGGCGTACCGCCGAGCAATTTGTGGATGTCCCTGTAGCCCGGCTGGGTGCAGCCAAGGCTTTCGGCGGTGCCGCCAGATATATTTTCGGTGCGCATGTGCGGCTTGGGAATACCGCTGGACAATTGTTCAAAGGATGTTGTTCCGCTGCTGATTTAACAGCAAAGCAGTTGTCCTCACCGATAAAACGTCCTCCTGTTTTTGATCGTAACTTGGTCGTCATTCGTAAAGTAATTAATGCTAAAACCGTGACTTAGCTAAATAAATGCTCCTGGCTCTCGTGTTGTTATGGATTATGGGCCTGGTTTTTGCTGTTTAGGAGCTACGACGTGGAAAGTTAAGCAAACCATTTTCCACGATTGATTTTTTAGCGAATTAGCGGAGGACATATCGAATGAACACGAAAGGCAAACTGGTAAGCGTGATATTTGTTGGCGGCCTACTTTCCCTGACAGCACCGCCAGCCCATGCCCACCACGCCTTTTCCGCCGAGTTCGACGCCGAACAACCCATAGAGTTGAAAGGCGTGGTCACCAAACTGGAATTGGTCAATCCGCATAGCTGGCTGTATCTGGACGTCAAGCAAACCGACGGCAGCGCCAAAAACTGGGGATTCGAATTCGGCGCGCCCTTCAGCCTGAAACAAAAAGGCATCACCAAAGCCAGCCTGCCGGTCGGCAGCGAAGTCACGATCCAGGGTTATCGCGCCAAGAACGGCAAGGATTTCGGCTATGCGGTTACTACCGTGCTATCCGATGGCCGTAGCGTTAAAACCGGCGGCGCTCAGGATGCGCCGGACGCGCAAGCACAAGGTAAAGGCCAAGCTCAATAAATCAAATTGGAATTCTCGAAATATAACGGAGTATGTCCTCAATGAGTTCACCCAATAACGGTCCGTCATCGTTGCAAATCGCGCTGATGCTGGCCAGCGGCTTGATTTTGCTGTTTCTGGCAACCGGCGACGCCGGTGCGGTCACCCCTAAAATTCCCCGGCTCGCCAACGGCAAACCCGACTTTTCCGGCATTTGGCAAACCACCAGCGCCGCCGATTACGACCTGGAGCCGCACAGCAACCGCAAGGACGCCCCGCCCGGCGCCGGCATCGTCGAAGGCCATTACCTGCCTTATTTACCTGCCGCACTGGAGCAAAAGAAGAAAAACTTCGCGGCGCGCGACACGCTGGACCCGGCGCTTAAAGGCTACACGCTGGGTGTGCCGCGCGGCATTTATTACCCGGAACCGTTTCAAATCTTCCAGCGCAAACAAGACCTGACGCTGGTCCACCAGTTCGGTCATTCGGTACGGACCATACACACCGACGAAACCGATCATCCGAAAGACCCGTACGACTGGTGGCTGGGCGATTCGCGCGGCCATTGGGAAGGCGATACGCTGGTCGTCGACGTCAAGCATTTTAACGACAAGACCTGGTTCGACCGGGCCGGCAATTATCACAGCGACGCGCTGCATGTCGTCGAAAAATGGGCGTTTATCGACCCCAACACCGTCGAATATAAAGCCACCGTCGAAGACCCCAAGGTATTCAGCAAACCCTGGAACCTGTCGGTGATTTTGCACCGGCACCGGGAGAAGGATTTTCAGTTGATCGAGGACTACCGCTTCACGCTGGACTACGACGACGCCTATCCGCCCAAACCGAACAAACCCTAACGCCGGACACCAGACGAGGACGTTATGACACAAATTAATGCAAGTCGCTCGGCGCTAGTTTCCGGGCTGGCCATCAGCGTAATGCTTACCGCCGCGCCTAGCTTACACGCTGCCGACGAGACAAAAAAACCGGAACCGGCTACCAAACCGCTGAAACTGGGCGGCCCCGGCATCGAACAGGAAAGAAGTTTCCCCAAAATCGTCTCCGGCAAATGGGCCGGCCCGAAAACCGCCGACGGCCAACCGGACGTGCAAGGCCATTGGTCCAACACCATCGCCAATCATAATAATTTTACCGACCCGCAAGGCGGCATCCTCAACGACCCCAATCCCAATCGGGTAGCCAAGGGGCCGCGCGAGGAGCGCGCACCTAGCCGGGTCAGTGATCCTGCCGACGGCCAAGTGCCCTTTCAGCCTTGGGCGTTGGAAAAGGTCAAGGATTTTCAGGCGCATTTCCACGACCCGGTCAAACCCGAGTACATCGAACCCCTGGCGCGCTGCGCACCGGGCGGCATTCCGAAATCCTTGTTTTGGCATGGTTACGAGATCAGCCAATATCCGGGTTATGTGTTGTTCCAATTCAACTCGGGCACCCGCATCATTCACCTGGACGGGAAGTCGCATTTACCGGACAACATCAAACTGTGGAACGGCGATTCACGCGGCCATTGGGAAGGCAACACGCTGGTGGTGGATGTAACCAATCAAAACGGCAAGGCCCTGTTCGGGCGCTCCGGCGAGTTTATCAGCGAAAACGGCCATATCCAGGAACGGTACATTTTTAGTAATGACGGCGACCGCTATACCTACGAAGCCGTATTAACCGATCCGACCGTCTATACCCGACCGTTTACCGTGACGGTGCCGGCCCGCAAATGGACCGCGAAAGATCAGCCCAACGGCTGGCACTTCGAAGTGGAGCCGGCTAATTACACCGGCAAGGTGGCACTTAAAGAGCCTATCTTGGATCAATACGAACGCGTCTGCGCCGAGAACAATGGCGGCTTCGGACTAGTCGCCGCTGAAGAACCGAAAAAATAGGGCCACCATGTCATTAGTCGAATTTGCCCAACTTCTTAACGACTCCGAGTTCGGCACAGCGCTGCGCGAGTCGGTGTACATGTTTCCGCTGATCGAAGGCCTGCATTTGATCGGTCTGGCAGTTGCGCTGGGTTTGCTGTTTTTTGTCGACCTACGCCTGCTCGGCCTGTTTCTGCCGCAGTTGCCGGTCGGGCAAGTCTTACACCCGCTGAGACCCTGGTTGCTGGGCGGATTTTTAATCATCTTCGCGACCGGGATTTTGCTGTTCGTGGCGACGGCGGCAAAAATCATCACCCTGCCGGTGTTTTTCTACAAGCTGGGCTTTATTGCCCTGGCCGGCATCAATGCCTTGTGGTTTGAATTGAAATGGGGCCGCGACGTCGGGCATTGGGGCAACGAGTCCACCTTACCCGTTGCGGTGCGTTTTGCCGGCTTTACTTCGCTGACCTTATGGAGCCTGGTGGTCATCGCCGGCCGCTTGATCCCTTACTTGAGTTACCAATAGCCTTATGTCTGTCCTCGAACTCTTCAAAGCATTGCAATCCAGCGCGTTTGGCCGCTTCGTCGGCGGCCTGGACCATCTATTCTGCGCGGTATTGGAACTGGGCCATATCGCCGGCATGATCTTGCTGCTGGCGTCGGTGCTGTTGACCAGCCTGAATTTACTCGGCTTGGGTTTACGTTCCGTGCCGCTCACGGAAATTCAACGCAGCACTCGCAAATTATTCTGGACCGGCCTGACGCTATTGGTGGTATCCGGCCTGCTGATATTTATCCCGGCGGCCACCAGTTACTACTCCAACGATTTCTTTTGGGCCAAATTCATCCTGTTGGGCCTTGCCTTGCTGGTGTATTTCACACTCTACCGATGGGTTGCAGCCCGCGATTCCAACCAAATCTGGCTGGCAAAAGCCACCGGCGGCCTCGCTTTGAGCCTGTGGCTGGGCGTGGCCTTTGCCGGTCGTTTTATCGGCTTTTTTGCTTAACGCCGATTCATCGATTTTCGTTTTAAGACGCCCCGGCATAGAGCCTGCGCCTTCTTTATTCGCAACGGGATTGCCCATGTTCAAACAATCTGATTCACGTTTAAAACTTCTTGTCGGCAGCTTGGCGTCCGCCAGCCTGTTGATGGCTTGCAACCCGGCTACTACCGAACCTGCTGCCCCGCCTGTTCCTTTCAAACCGGTGGCGACGCTGCAAGAGATCATGACCTCGATAATTGACCCGAACATTGATTTCGTCTGGAACTCGGTATCCTCGGTCAGCACGGCTAGCGGCACCGAGGAACGTCAGCCGCGCACCGACGAAGACTGGCGCTTGCTGCGGCAACATGCCCTGGCCGTGGCAGAAGCCGCGAATCTATTGCTGATCGAAGACCGACCTATCGCGGCCGCCAACGCCGTCACCTCCAGCGGCGGCGCGGAACTGACGCCGGCTGCGATCAAAACCTTGATTGCCGAGCATCGTCAGGAATTTGTGCAACGCGCGCAACGCCTGCAAAGCACCGCGCAAGGTTTACTGGTGGCGATAGACGCGAAAAACGTCGAGGAACTGGAAAAAGCCGGCGGCGAAGTCGAACAAGCCTGCGAGCAATGCCACAGCCAATTTTGGTATCCGGGCGATGCTCGGCCAAAATAAAGCGTTTAAGGCTTGAGTTTCCCTATTGCGGCACAAAAGCGAACGGCCAACGCCGGACTTTTCAAACCAAAACGAGCGTCATGGTCTTTCTACTTTTGCTAAACCTGATTAGTGTCGCCGCCTGCAATTACTTGGCAAAAACCAGAGACTCCCACCATGTAGTGTTTTGGACCAGTTTAGGTTTGGGATTAGGGCCGTTGGCTATCCCAATTCTGTGGTTCTTCGTGCGGGGTGCCGGCAAAACGATCTAATGCTGGCTAGAGATCTTTAAGCTAGGAGCGGGTTCCGACCTGCTCCTAATGCCTTTATACTCGATCAAACCTTAAAGACGGGGTAAATACCCCGTCCCGCTTAACAGAACACCAGTCTCTGCGTCGTATTGCAATTTACAGCGACCGCCCCACACCCCAGCCCAACGCCGGCCAGATGACCCAGAGATGGCGGGGTGTCTGGACTACATTCAAAATGGCCAACGCACCGATAACCACGATGTATTGAATCAAATGCGTATAAAACCGCCGCAGTTTGCGCACGTGTTCCAGCGCGAGGATTTCTTCTTTACTAATGCCCTGACTTAAAGTGCCGTTCATGCCCGACTCCGAATTTAACAGTGAAAAATCGATCTCAAAGACCGCCGCCAGTGACTTCAGGGATTCCACGCTTGCCGTTTGTCCGCGTTCGATGCGTTGAATGGTGCGGACGCTGATGCCGCTTAAATCGGCCAGTTGTTGTTGCGACCAGCCGTGTTGCAATCTCAGTTTTTGTATAAGCATTTGGAACTCCTTTTTTATCACTGGCCTTCAGTCTAGCGCCTGATTGGCCTGTTCCGTGACGACATTCCCCCGTCATCGGCACGACAGTTGCCCGCCAAAGCCCCGACTAGTGAAAACGTGGGTCTAAGCCGGTTCAAAATCAGGTGCTGGAGACATTTATAAATACATTCCCGTCATCCATGACTGGCGGCAAGACTCAAAGCGCCTTCAATAAAACACCAGAAAGGCTTTTGCGCCATGAAACCGTGATTGGGGAGCACGTATTTATCGGTCTGCACTACCCATAGCGGATCATCCATCGGCACCTCGGCGACGGGACGCAATTGCAAGCCGTCCGCTACCCGCCAAACCACAGCGCTAGCCATAATCCCCTCCGGTCCGGTCAGCGTTAAGGCATTGGGCAACGTATTTATGCCGCCAGAGGTATCGACTGTACATGCCTGATTTGTCGATGTAGTAGCTGTCACTTCCAAACGATGGGTGATAAAACCGCGAAAATGTCCGACGGCGGTCGCCGCCAAGTCCCATTGCGAAGCGCCCTGCATGTCCACCTGCTCTGCCGGGTCCAGTACCGACTCGAACCAGGCCGGCACGGCCCTACTGTAGGTAAACATGTTTTTGGTGATGTTATCGGCTTCCGAACTGGCAACCACCACTAAGGGGTTGGTATGTTCAAGGTGTTTCGTTGCAGCGACTCGACGAACCACCGCGCGCAGGTCGGCAAAGCGCCGAGCTTCAACCGCCGGATTAACCAACAACACCAGATCACCGAAACGGGCTTGGTCGCCGCGTCCCTGTTGCAAACGTTGCATCCAGACTGGTTGCAGGGCATTTAATATCACGGACGCTCCCAGACTATGGCCTATGGTCAGCAAGCGGTTATCCGGATCGGCATCGTGTTTGACGACAGTCTCGACATTCAACAAGAAATCCAGAAATTGCTTTTGGCCCAGCTGTTCGCTGACCGCCCTTCTGCCCCAAAAGGTCAAGGCCCGCAACCAGGGAGTTTCCACCGTTTCGCCGCGCCAGCCCAGATACACGCCAATCACTCTGTATTGCGGATTGCGCAGCTTGATATCGCGCAAACTTTCCTTGAAACGGCGGACGTTGTTGTCGCTGTCCTTGGCGTTATGGTGCCAGCCGTGGGTATACAGCACCACATATTGCGGCTGTTTGCTGTCTTGCAAGCACTTCAGCAAGGCGTCGGCCTGGCGTTGATCGTAGAAACGGCCGTCGTCGTCGAACTCCACGAAGCCCAAGGTGTAGTCATCTTGCGGGTTGACGACTAAATTCGCGGCGCTGCAATCCGCGCCGGCATTGGCTAGACAGGGTGTGGTGCGGATCTCGGTACGGAAATATTCTTTGGGCGCGCAAGCCGATAGCAACAGCAGCATCGCGAACAGCAATCTGTTCATAAGACGGTAACTACCGGGCTTGTAATTGCATATATTTCAAATAAGTCGTTATTGGCGATGCGGTCATTGGCTTTCTCTTGATCTGGGATGTAATATTTTTAATATGAAATCATGCTTGGAATGTCCTACCACTCTTTGCGCAGGACACGACCAGCCTCGTTCTGTTTTTGCAAATGACCAAGGCTGCCGGTATGCAGCCGCGCTGCCGCCGCCGCGATCATGCAAATAGCCGATGCGTTCGCCCAGCAATTCCCCGGTTTGCAGATCGACGACTTTAAGCGAACTGCCGGCAATCCACATCTGCCGCTCTTCGGGCGTTTCCAGATCGTCGTAGGTCACGCCGTAGCGGGGCGGCGGATCGCCGGGCGGTTCGCGTGTCAATACGAACTGGACTCGGACGCCGTCTATCCAATTAACCGGCTCCTGCATCTCTCGGGGGATGTATCCCCATTGATCAATCAGTTTGCTCCATTTATTCCAATCATTCGTATCGACTGTTTGCCAGCTGCCGGTATAGCGGTAGCGTTGGTGGTCCGCAGGATCGATGGCTTCGACATAACGAAATGCCGGTCGCGGCTCGATCTTTTTGACCTCTTTAATTGGCGAGCGGTCGGAAATCGCTTTGTCGCGCAAAAAAGATGCTATATAGCCGTCGAAGCTCATATAGCCGGTCTCATGGTTGTTTTTATAGAGCCCGCTTCTGTCGAAATCACCCAGGCTTTCATAAGGGCTCTTGGCATTGCTACTGTACTGGTTGATGTCGGAGTTTTCATCGAACTCCAGCTTCATCAAAAACACACCTTCGACATCGTCGACGGTACGGTAAATCTTCTCGCCCGCGCCCTCACACAGTTCGTGATAGCGATCCAAAGCCTTGGTCATGGTGGCGCGCTTGGTGTCGATTGCTTGTTGTTTCTGTGAGCGATGATTGGCGAAGTAACCGGTTGGCAAAACCAGCAACACCATCAATTCCAGCGCCACGGCCAGGTAGCGGTATCTGTGCTCACCCAGCCAGCGCCAGGTGGCTGACACGGTGAGCCAGACCACGATCAAATAAGCCGCTAGGGTGATCAACAGCGCCACCCATTTGAACTGCCCATCCGCTCCCAACAAAATCAGCCAAGTCAATATCTCAACCATATTAAGTCCATAAGATATGCTGAACGAAACCCAATGAAATGTTCATATAGGATGTTGCCGACGTCATAAGGTGCATCGTATCGTGGTGTGTCCGGCCAGCAGATTGAAAAAACTATCGAGATAAGCACCATGAAAACCGGCGCCGTTAGCGGTGACCACTTGATCGACATTGTTCGGAAACAACCGAGCAAACGCCATCGCCAGATGCCCGCCCAGAGAATGACCGGCCACATCGACGATAGCTTTCGGCGATAATTTGCCCAGACCGAAATCGGTGGAAGTAGTGAATTGGATGCCGACGAAATACAACCCGATAAGGTGCGCCGATAGGATGCTGCCGACGCAAGGAGGCGTATCGTTCGCGTCACTCGATACCTTGAATTTCATATTGCTCATTACTTCCCCAATTATTTGAATAAATTCCGCGCTTCACAAATTGATGAAAACTGGAATACGGCCTTTATGCCCTCTGGGTAAATCCATCACCTGTTTTACATAACCATGCTTGACCGGATTCCAATGGATATAATCGATATGCCGATTTAAATCTTCTTGGTCTTCGATTAAATGCGCCCAAAATCGTCGTTGCCACTTGTGCCCTGTGGGTAAATACCGCGTTCGCGCCGTTTTTGACGACTTTTGGAAACCCGTTCACCGGTTGATATTTTTCTGGAAAAATACCCTTTCAATAAATTCCATCGTGTTGAATAATCGCCGTCGTCTGTCGGCAGCGTCCAAATGTAATGCAAATAATCGGGCATGATCACGACGGCATTCATATAAAACGGTTTTCGGATTTTTATATACCGAAAGGCTTGGCTTAATACGTCAATTTGCTCAACCAATAATCGATTGTTCTTGCGTTCCGCAAGATTGACAGTGAAAAACCACAAGGCTTTGGGTATATAAAAACGTCTATATTCGGTCATGGCTTTTGGCTACTCGATTGATGCGCCTCCTTGCATCGGCACATCTATTGTAGAGACGCAAGCCCGCGCCGGGCGGAGTCGAAGGGATTTTGCGTCTCTAGCCTTCCAATAACCGGCAATCTCAATTCGCAAAGGCATTATCCGGCATATTTGACGGTGCAGCCGTAAGGTTTGGTTACCGCTTTGCTGATCGGTTTACCCGCCGCCAGTTCTTTCAAGGCCGAGGAAATATAGTTCTCGGCGGTAGCGATATCGTCCTGATCGGCCGACGGAATGCTGTCTATGCCGCCTTTGTACAGCAATACACCTTTGGGATCGATGATGAACAATTGCGGAGTGTTGGTGGCCGCATACAGTTTGCCGATGGTGCCGCTGGGATCGAATACCACATTGGCCGGCGTGGCGCCGCGTTCCTGGTTTAGCTTTTTGGCCGTGGCGGCATCCACATAGCCTTCCTTACCCGGCCCGGAAGAAATCACTTGCAGCCAGACCACACCCTGGCTGGCGGCTTGTTTTTGCACCTTGGGAATATTGCCGGACTCGTAATGTTTACGCACGAACGGGCATTCGTGATTGGTCCACTCCAGAATCACGGTCTTGCCGCGCAAATCGGCGAGATTCAGCGTTCCACCCTCGGCGGCGGCTCCGGAAAAGGCCGGTGCGGGCTGGCCGACTACCGGCTCCGCCCGCGCGGGGCTGGCGGCCAATAACAAAGTTAAACCCAATACGAAAAAACCCACTATACGTTGCGAAAACATAAACACTCCTTGGTTAGCTTAAAGTTTGACGATGCCTTTGACGGCATTGATGACGATGTCCGGCGTCAGAATTTGCGGCAGCACCTCCGCAGTCTGCGCGCCGGGCGCGAAATACAAATACAGAGGTACGCCGCTGCGGCCGTATTCAGCCAGCACGCCGGCGATGGCCGGATCGCGGTTGGTCCAGTCGCCTTTCAGATAGACCACGCCTGCCTCGCGAAAGGCGTTCAGCACTGTGTCGCGGCTCAGCGCCACCTGTTCGTTGACCAGACAACTGATGCACCAGTCGGCAGTCAGATTCACAAACACCGGCTTGCCTTCGGCGCGCAAACGCCGCAATTCATCGGCGCTATAGGCTTGCCAGTTTTTATCCGAACTTTGGCTTGACTGTGCGGTAAGAGCGGGCGCATCGACCGAAAAATAGCCGCCGCTAATTGCCAACGCCAACAGCAAGCCGGCGCTGGCCCCGCCCAAGTGGCGTCTGCCGTCGCTTGAGTTTCTACTGATTTGATACAGCCAGGCCGCAAACCCGATCGCCACGCAACCGATCAAAGCCCCGGCAACCGCGGTCGGACCGGCTTGCCGGGCCAAGACCCAAATCAGCCAGGCCGCTGTGGCATACATCGGGAACGCCAGGCCTTGTTTCAGATATTCCATCCACAAACCCGGCTTGGGTAAACGGCGTTGCAAGGCCGGCCAATGACACAACAGCCAGTATGGCAGGGCCAAGCCGGCGCCCAGACTCAAAAATACCGCCAACATCACCAAGGCCGGCTGGCTCAAGGCAAAGCCTATCGCCGCGCCCATGAACGGCGCGGTGCAAGGCGTCGCCACCACAGCGGCCAATACTCCGGTGAAAAAACTCCCGGAATACCCGGATCGTGCCGCCAATCCCGAACCAATGCCCGCCACCGAGGCACCGATGGTAAACACGCCGGACAAACTCAAACCGACCGCGAACATCACATACGCCACCGCCAATACAAACAGCGGCGATTGAAATTGAAAGCCCCAGCCGATGCTGGCGCCGCCGGCTTTCAGCGCGATCAACAAACCGGCCAGACCGGCAAAACTGGCTAAAATCCCCGCCGCGTAAGCCCACCCGTGCAGCCGGGTTTGCCAACGGTCATGCCCGGCCTGCTGCAACACGGCCAATGCCTTGATCGACAGCACCGGAAATACGCAAGGCATCAAATTTAAAATCAGACCGCCGGCCAAGGCCAGCAATAATGCATACGGTAGGGCCAAATCGGCGGTTTCCGCCACTGGAGGGGCTACGGGCTTGATCATGCCGGGCCAGACCACGCTGACCCGATAGCCGCTCGCGGCGCCGTCCGGACCGATCGCCAATACGCCGTTTAAAGCCTGGCCGGGCTGCAAGGGTTGGTCGCCGGGCTTCAAGCGTAATTCGATGGCGTTTTCGGTAAATGTCGCCGACTGCTCCGCGGCATGGGAGATTGGTCCCCATTGCTCGGGGTAAAACAAAACCGCCTGGTTTTGCGCTGCCAGGCCATCGCCGCTCACTCGTAAGATCAGCCCCGCCGCATCTTCGTCTAGTGCGGCCTTCCAGGGTAAATCGGTCGGCAAACCGGCTTTGGCCGCTTCAACCAACGGACTGCCCGGCTCCACCGCTACGCCTTTCGCCACCACCGGCAGCCGAAGCGCCAATTCGACTTGCTGCGGGATACAGGTCAGCTCACAGACCAACCATTTCACCTTGGCGTTGATCGGTAACTGCGAGCCCACTTCGGCATTCTCCGCGACTCGTAGCGTGGACAGTAATGTCACCGCATCGTGATAGCCGTAATTGACCACCGGCCCCAATACGATCTTGCTCGGCGTCGGCCATTGAATCTCGCCCGCCGTCGAACCGGGCGGCAGCTGATATTGAATCTTGGTGGCCAGACCGGAATCGCCGGGATTTTTCCAGTAGGTGTGCCAATGCGGAATTATCTGCTGATGCACGCCGATCAAGATTTCATCACCCGGATGCACGGCGGATACCGCAGCGATCAAGCTGGCTCGCACTTGCTCGGTGGCCGCTTCAGGCCCCGGCTCGGCCAAAACCGGCTGCGTGATGAACATCAGCGTGCAAAGTAGAACCAGACTATTTAATTTACGGATGAACACTTAAACCTCTCAAAAAGCCCGACGCCGGCATAGAAAAAATCAACAGCGAAACGTCACGTTGGGCAATGGATAACAACAGCAGTTTCCATGCCGACCATTGCCAGCTATAAAATATTTCGGCTGCACGCGCTATTCGCGGAACATTGGTAGGATCGGATAAAAAAAACCGGCCTTCAACCTATGCAAAATGCTGCTGCGCAGGCACCCACTGCTGCCTACTTGTTGCTATAAAAACAGTGCACCTTTCTTCGTGATGCCTAAGATGATTGAAAACCACCCCAAATAGCGGTGTTATTCATCACGCCCAAATCATCATTGCCGCAAAATCCCGCCACGAGCAAAACCCCTGCTCGCTGTGAACTATTGCATACCCCGCTCAGGTAATAGTCGATAGAAACCTTGCAGGCAAGCGCCTAGATTAAAAACGCGAGATGGATGGACCTAGGCCTGATTAAAAGAGTCAGTTTCACAAATACGTTCACTCGGACCAACTTTCTCGCACATTTGTTTCGTTAAAACCATCTGGAGAGAAAAATGAATCCGAATCAACAAATTACATCGATTAGTTCGAATAAGGCACCGACAAATAGGTCTAAAACCTTGAACAAAGTCACGACCCAGTGCTTTGGTCAAGCAGGATATGAAATTTCAGCGGCAGAGATAAATCAGGTGTCAGGCGGCGAAATCAAAATTACTCCGGCTCCCAAAATTCCGGAATATATTCCTTTATCGCAGAGCAACCCCAAGGTGGAACGTGATTTGCCGCGGGTACCTTACCGCTAGCATCTGCGCAATCTGAGTTGCGGCATAGTTAATTTAGCTTGAACTCAAGCCAAGCGTAAAGAGCCGTGTGTATATTCGGCCGTGGTCATAAAACCCGGTTTTCAAGATTAGGTTCCCAAGCAATAGCTTGGGAACCAGCTCAAAAAATGTTGCCAAAACAGCAGCGCAACAGCTTGAACAGCAGTGGTTCCACCGAATAAACAGTTGTTCCGAGGTACGTCTGAACAACGAAATCAAGCTCAGTAATTTTTAGGGGCCTCTAAAAATTAAAAAACCTCCATCTCCTTCCGGGAGAGGGGATTTTTAGAAAATCCCATTAGAGTTTCCTTTAATTGATTAACTTGTTTCCCTGGCAGTTAAAGCTTCGTTTTATATTCTTACCTATCAAGTAGCCCCCCATCGCAACATAAAAGACGATATTTCGTATTTCGCGCGACATGTCGTGCCGAAACGACTCCATAACCGTTCGCTACAGCACCTACCAAAGCCAAACGCCTAAAAATAAAATCTTTAAATAACAGCGTTTTATATCTATTCCAAATAACAAAACAATAACTGGCACAAGAATTGGCTATTAATTCACGTAATACATATTTTTAATAAAAACAGCAATAAATTACAAGGCTTGATTTTAAAAGTTAGTAACAGGCATTTTGATACAAGGAAAAACCTCTCAATCGACTGCCGTTAAATAGTTATGAGATGTCTGTGTTTTTATTACATGACAACCAATTGGGTAATAAGGATTTTGATTTTATAAAAAACCCTTTTTCAATAACTAAAACCAATTAATAAATCGCCAAATCTAATCAAATAAAGAGGCATCAAGATGGAATCAATTAAATTTAAAGAACATATCAATCACGATTTTAAGATCAAACCGTCAATAACGTCTAAATCGATAAACCATGGCGGCAGGCTTTCCAGTGTGGCATTGGCGATTGCATTGTCGCTCGGCGCCCATTCAGGGTCTGCATGGGCCGCTGCTTTTGACAGCAATATTGTGATTCGCGGCTCGGCGGAGTTTGATAGTATCGGCTCCCCGGCCGCGCCGACAAACGCCACGCAGGTCGGTTCTTTGACCAGTATCATTGCCGGTTCCACGTCCACCACTACCCTAGTAGGATCCACCGTCACTGGCCCCGATCCTTTATCAGGCACCTTAAGCCAGATCGGCGACGGCTTTGGCATCAACTTAAGTGCTAGCGGCACTGGCGGCTCCGCGCCATCAAGCATCAGCCCCCTGTTCGGCGACTTAACCTTTTCGATTGAAAACAAATCGGCCGTGGATAGCTTTGTAGTTAACCTGCAATTCCAATATAGCCATCAAGTAGAAGCGATCGATACTGTGGAGCGGAACGATAACGGCGAATTTGCGCAATCGCTGATTGCCTTTTACAAAGCGGACGGTACCGAACTGGCATTTTCTAAAATCATCTCGGATACCATTTTCGGCAACGAAAAACGTATACCCAGCAATCCCAACAACAACATCGGCACCGGTAAAGGCGGCCTGCTATCCGACGTTGGCACGCTGCTGCTGTCCTTTCTGCTGAACCCAGGCGATTTAATCAGCTTTGGCGATAGCAACCCCGATCTGAGGATATCTGGTAGCGCGGACTCCGGCAGATTTTCGGTAAGCGCCTCCAGCCTGATCACGGTCGATTCGGTCACCAAGCAAACCAATAACACAGTCCCTGAACCCGAAACGCTTTGGCTGCTGGCTATCGGCTTGGCCTCAATCCTTGGCAGTAAACGCCGTAACCACGTTTTCAATTAATTTCAATTCAATACAATTTAAAGGTGCTCAACATGTCGAAATCATTCAACAAACCACTCTTGAAACTGGCCATGATCGCTGTCACCGGTTTACCGGTGTCTGCCTTCGCTTGCGGTTCCGACCCTTTTCTGGGCGAGATTTGCACATTCACTTATAATTTCTGCCCACGCGGGTATTTAGAAGCCGCCGGACAGACCCTGAGCATTCAGCAAAATTCAGCCTTGTTTGCGTTATTGGGTACGCAGTATGGCGGCGATGGGGTGCAGACCTTCGCATTGCCGGATCTGCGCGGCCGTTCGCCGATTGGCGATGGGCAAGGTCCGGGGCTATCGCCTATCCAGGTCGGCGAAGAAACCGGCTCGGAGTTTGTCACCATACTCCCAAACCAAATGCCCGCGCACAACCACACAGCCCAAACCAACGTGACCATATCGGCTTCGATTAATGCGGTGAGCACAGCCGGCAACACCTCCAATCCCTCCGGCAAAGTATTGGCGACTTCGGCATCCAGAGATAATCTTTATTCGAACGCAACACCAAATACGTCGCTAGATTCAGGCGCCATCAGCACTTCCGCATCGGCCACGACCCAAGTAGGCATTGCGGGGGGAAATCAGCCTCTTTATACCCGTTCGCCTGTTTTGGGTGTCAAATATTGTGTAGCCACGCAAGGTATTTTTCCTAGCCGAAATTAACGGCTGGAATCGTATAGATCTGCCCTGTGTGTTGCGGATAGTTTGACGAGAGGTTCCCGACACTCATAGTTCCTACGGCCTGACGTCACTGCCATTAAGATAAAAAAGGATTGTTCCCTCTCCCCCCAGTACCCATGCGGCATAAAGGAGAGGGTTAGGGTGAGGAGATAAATAAGCAAAAAGCTTTATATTGATCCCCTCATCCCTACCTTCTCCCGGAGGGAGAAGGGGCTTCTTCCTTAACTAAATCGCAGTGACGTTAGGCCGTGGGAACTATGAAACCAGGCATTAAAACCTCTGATAGATGCGGATTCTTGATGCGAACGGCCCAAGTTAAACCCGCCGCAAGCAAATAAAAACCGGTTTAGCCGAGTTTAAATCCCACAAAAAAACCGCCCGCACCGCTAACACCCCGACTGGTAAATACCGCCAAACGGTCCAGCAAGAAACTACCGGACTCCTTCGCGGCCTCTGCGGCGGAACTGGCCGCATTTTCCAAAGCCAGATTGTTGATATTGATCAGGTCGTAATATTCGGCAACGAACAGAATCGACACAATCGCCCCGCCCACAAACAAGGCGGTGCGCAGCATTTTTTTGGCGAAATAGCCTACCGCCATTCCCAGAATAAACGGTGCGCCTATATTGCCCAATAAGAAAGTTTCGGAAAAAATATCGTTGGACGCGTGGGTTTCGATAGCGTTGTTCATAAAATCCTTTCGTAAAATGTATAAAAGTTCACCGTTGATTTTATAACGAATTTGCCTCTGTTCAGTATATCGGGATCTCTAACATTAGTTAGAAAGAACAGACAAAAAATGAGCGACTGATAAAATGGGTTTCAATACTAGGCTTAAAATGAATACCTCAACGCCCGGTTCCTCGGTTTGTGTTGGTCCAACTAACTTTACAACCGAGCATTTTCAGTCGCTAAACTCGCTTCGCATTCACTAAACGTCTGGACGTATTCGGTCTGTTTTCGACAAACCTAGAGTTGCGATTTGTGCAAACCAAGTTGCTTAGCCGCTTTAGCAATTTCAACGTGCGCGGCCAATTTCCGGCTTTCTTGTTTGAATTCAACGCTATGACAGATATAATCATCGCTTATATTCTTGGCGGTGATCACTATTTGTAGGTACTGTAGAAATGAAAAAATTTTATTATCCTCTTGAAAGAATGCAATTTAGAAACGACTCGGGGCTAAGAAATGTAATTGGTGCGACCTACGGCAAAGACGCTCGTAAAAAAAATGGACACCCCAAGTGGCATCAGGGATGGGATCTCTACGCTCAGGTCGGTACAGACTGTTTTGCAATTGCAGATGGTATTGTTTTATGGACTAAGCAAAATTCGGGTGATTACGGTACACAGTTATTACTTCAATTTAATCGTGACGGCTCAGCGTTTTCTAGTTCGGATTGTTTATTTGCTTTTTACGCACACTTAAGCAAAATGTCTGTAACTCCAGGAACCTTTGTGACAGCTGGTCAAAAATTAGCCGAAACAGGGATTAGTGGAAATGCAAGTATCAAATATCCCCATTTGCATTTTGAAATTCGAAAAACAAGCGCGATTTCAGCTGGCAAAGGCGAAGGTAATCGTATTGATCCGGGATATGTTCTCGGTTTTGATTTTATGAGTTGCCGGTCAGAAAATATCGGCGGTATAGACTTTGTCACTGGCATGAGTATTAAACGTAACCAACCAACGCCAATAAAAAAATTATAATTAGTATTTTGGTCGAATTGCAATTTTGATTAATTGCTTTTACAGAACAGCATACTATTTCTGCCGAATTAGAAACTCTAAATCGGCAGGGAATGTTATTCCAATCATCCCCACAATACCCTAAACGCAGATATTCGTGCGATTGATTCGACCGGGTTTGATTCTAAGCAGCCTGCGACACATAATGCTGTTCGCCAAGCGCGGCGTCGGCGATGGCTTGTAAATCAATAACCCTATCCACCGACGCGATGGTTTCCGGGCGATGGGCGATAATGATGCGGGTCAGTTTTAGTTGCTGCACCGCGCCGTTCACCAGCTTTTCGCGGGCTACGTCCAGGTGGCTGGTGGCTTCGTCCAGCACCAAAATTTTTGGGCGTTTGTATAAAGCGCGTGCCAGCAACACCCGTTGTTTTTGGCCGCCGGACAACACCGTGCCCATGTCACCGATCAGTGTGTTGTAAGCCATCGGCATGGTCATCACATCCTGATGCACCGCCGCCAGTTGCGCGCAGGTTTCTATCCAGGCTTGATCGGGTTCCGGATCGAAGAAGCAGATATTGTCGGCAATCGAGCCGGCGAATAATTGATCTTCCTGCATCACCGCCGCCACCATATTGCGGTAATCGTGGCTGTCGATGCGGTTCAGGCGCACACCGCCGATCAGGATTTCGCCGGCACTGGGCTGCAACAATCCCAGGATCAGTTTGGCCAGCGTGGTTTTGCCGTAACCGGATGGGCCAATGATCGCCACCGACTCGCCCTCGGCAAAATCCAGGTTCAGATTTTTCAGTACCGGCGGCTCGGACGGTGCGTAACTGAAATCCAGATTGCGGATTTGGATCGATGCTGGCAGTTGATCTTGTCTGGCCCCGCTGCAATGCTCTTGCTCGGGTTCCGCCAGCGCTATATCGGCGACTCGCTCGGTATGCAAACCCAGCATTTTGAATTCGATGCCTTTCTCTATGAAACTGCCGACCCGGTGGGTGAATTGGTCTTTAAACGACATAAACGCAAACAGCATTCCCACCGAAAAGCCGCCATCCAGAATGAACAACGCTCCCAGCCAAATCACCGCAATGTTTTCCACGCCAAACAATAGGCTGTTTAGCGCGCGGTAAATAATATTGAGCTTTTGCACGCGAATGCCGGCATTGAAATGATCGACCATCAGGTTTTGATAGCCATGCCGGCGTTGTAGCTGCCGGTTGAATAATTTCACGCTCTGCATACCGCGCACCGTTTCCAATAAATTGGTTTGCTGCTTGGCGGCGCGCAGGATCTGCTCTTCGCTGGCGGCACGCAACGGCGCGAACGAAACCAAGCGTAATAGGCCGTAGAGCAGCGCGGCCAGGCTGACGATGGCTGCCAGTTTCCAGCTGTACACCAGCATCATGCCCAAGGTCACCAGCGCCATTACCCCGTCGATGATGGCTTCCAGGAAACTGGTGGTTAAGGTTCTTTGAATCACGTTCAACGATTCGAAGCGCGAGACGATGTCGCCCAGATGACGCTTCTCGAAAAAATTCATCGGCAACTGCAACAAATGCCCGAACAGATTGCTCATCATCTGCAAATTAACCGAAGTACTGAGTACCAGCACCACCCAGGAGCGTAGCGCGGTGATGCCTATCTGGATCAAGGCCAGCAATAAAAATCCCAAACCCAGCACCGTCAATAAATTGGTATCCCGAGCGACCACCGCGTTATCCACCACCAGTTGCATAAAAAAAGGCGCTACGATTGCAAACACTTCTATGGCAGCAGCCAATAAAATGATTTGCAAGGTAGCGCTGGAGGCACCATTCAACTGGCCGATGAGGCGGGAAAGCTTGATTTGTTGACGTTCGGTTTTTGCGGTAAAGGCTTGGGTAGGCTGCAACTCCAATGCGATGCCGGTGAAATGTTTGGAGACTTCGGTAAAAGGCAAGTTGACGGTGCCTTTGGCCGGATCGTGTATCGTCGCCACGCCGCGCTTAACCTGGGTCAACACCACGAAATGATTGAAATCCCAATGCAAGATGGCCGGCAAGCTAAGTTTGCTCAGTTCGTTCAAATCCACCCGCACCGGCCGCGACCCCAGATGCAATTGGTTGGCGATCTGGATCAGATGATTCAAGGTCGAACCTTTCAGCGAAAGCGAAAACTTCTGCCGCAGGCTGGCCAAATCCACCCGGTGTCCATGAAAATTGGCCACCATCGCCAGGCAAGCCAGGCCGCATTCGGCCGCTTCGGTTTGCAGGATCAGCGGGGTTTTTCTCCGGCCGGAAAAGTCGAGGATATGTTGCATAGTCATGGTTAAACCCGTCCTAGAATGCTGTAAAGAGGATCGAATACCCATTCGATAAGGCGGCGATGATCCAGCCAGATGTCGGCATCCAGCAGCATGCCGGATTGCAGCGGAATATCCTGGCGATAGGCTTGCACCGCTTGTTTATCGATCTCGACGGTGACCCGGTACACCGGCTCTTGCAAAGTCACCGGTAAATCGGCTTCCTTGGGTGTAATCAAGGTTTTGGCGATTTCGACGATGCGGCCTTGATGACTGCCGAAGCGTTGATAGGGAAAGGCTTGATAACGCACCGAAACAGTCTGCCCTTGCTCGACAAACCCCACCGCACTGGACGGCACTAACAATTGGGCTTGCAATTTGGCGCCTAGCGGCAGGATGGACAGCAAGGGATTGGCGGTCGTGGCGTTTTGCCCCTGCTCGGCCAGGATGGTGGTGACGGTGCCGTCGTGCGGCGCAGTGATTACGATGTTGCGGCGCGATTCGGATTCGGTAATGTTTTGCGCCAAGGTGGAAATATTGCGCTCGATGGCCGCGCGCTGATTCTTAAATTTCATCTGGCTACTGTCCGCTTCCAACTGCGCGGAACGGATGTCGCGTTGTAAGGTCATCTGTACCCGTTGCAAGGCTTGCAACTTGGCTTGGTGATCCAGCCATTCGTCTTGTTTTTGTTGTGCTTGCACCGCCGAAACGAATTTCGTCGTCAGCAGTTGCTGATAGCGCTGCGAGGTCGCGGCGGCGCCGGCCAGGCGCTGCTGCTGGGTGTCTATTTCGCTATTGACCTGCTGCAACTCGCGTTGCATGCCATGCAGCCTGTCTAACACTGAGCGGTATTGAATCTGGTCGATTTGCTCTTGCTTCACCAGCTCGGTTTCCAGGCTTTCCCGGCGCTGCTTCAATTGTTCAATAGCCGCGGCCTGGGCTTGCGGGGTTTCCCGCGAACTGCTCTCGGTGGACAACACGAACAGCGTATCGCCGGCCTTGACGGCTTGACCTTCGCGTATGTGCTTTTCAATCAAGGTGCCGGCCTGCGGCGCGTAGACTTTGATTAAACCCATGCTCGGCGACAAGTAGCCGTTCACATGGGATTTACGGGTGTACTCGCCCCAAAAGGCAAAGGCCATCAGCACCAAGGCACTGCTTACGGCTAAAGCGGTGAGAAAGGAAAACGACAAAGATTCCACGTGAATAACCTCCCCTAAGGGCTTGTCTTTTTTAAAGTCCAAGGCTTGTTGTCGAAATAACTCATGTTTCATAGCGCCGTTTCCTTCTCACCATTTTTGACATTGCGACCAAAACCCTCAGAGAACGCCGTAGTCGGCCGCCCGCCGCATGTCTTCGGTCGGCTTGAGGTTATTGGTCACCACTTGCGGACATCTGAAGCACGCCGAGCGGCCTTCCTGTAGCCACCAACGACAGTCGGCACGAATTGCGCACACCGGCAATTGCTCGGTGACCGTCGGCGTAAAACGCACGACTTTTTCAGCCAGCCGGCATTTGGATTCCGCCTCCGCATAGTGCCCGCAACCGGTGCAGGCGCATGGCGCGGAGAAGCGGAATACTTCCGCCGGACTGACGGGACCGGCCAATTCGAGCAATTGCTCGGTCACCGGTTGCGGGGCATTCAGATAGGCCATTTCCGGTTTATCCGCGGTGCCGGTCATCACCCCGATGACTTGAGCACCTTCCCATTCCGGCTGCGCGCTGGGGCATAACACTGGGTTATCCGAGGTCATGGCGCTATCAACCCAGCTGGGTTGCTCCTTGAATGCCACCGGCCAGACCGCCGGCACCGGGATTGGTTACGACGTTGTTTAAGCCCTTAAACTGATCGAACCAGGGACCGCCGGCAATGATGCCTTTGGTAAGCAAAACGCTTAAGCCACCACTGACTTGATCCAATTGGTCCGGATTCAACTCAATACCGGCAGCTTCGCGGGCTTTCAAGGCGCGCTCGATGCCTTGCGCGGCAAAGGCTGAGAGTTCGTCTGAAGAAATTCGAGTGGTTTTGTTTGACATAACAATTATCCTAAATAAATTGAAAAAGCCTTATCTCGCGACGAGATTGGCAACAGCGACTTTAATGTTGAACGCACCGGGATTGATAACCGGCCAAAATTTGCGCGGAAATTGGCTTAAATCTTGATCCGGGCCAATATTGCCGCCGGACACCCGATTTAAATCCTTTGCTTGCAAGACTTTCAGGTCTTGATCGAATTTGGATGTTTGAGACATTGTCTTTCTCCTTAATAAAGTTATGAAGCCGGCACACCGCCGGCCCAACGACTGCGATAACGACAAGATTGGTTGCCGGACCGCATCCCCATCTACCGGTTTGTGAACTTGAGCGGGTATTGATACTTTAGGCGTTCGCCACCCTGGAAAGCTGTGACAAATTCCACTGCGAATCCGGGTAGTTTTTCATTCGACGTGGATTGAAAAATGCAGCTGCCGCTACGTGTTCTTGGGTAGGAGTGGCTTGATTTTTTGACGCTTAAGCGGCGGTTTGATGAGCTTGGAACAGAGCTTGATCGGGCTAATTGGCCTGAACGATCAAGCCCAAAATATTCTCCGCAGGGTTTTGCGCGTCTGCTTGCGGCACACCGGCGGCTTCCAGGGAAATGACGATATCGCCGTCGACAGTTTGAATCGGCGCTTGCCATAAGGCAGGCGTCGCGGTTTCTTCCAGCGACGATGAGGGAACGGGCGGTTGGGCGGCTTCAAGAGGATCGGTTCGTTCAACCGTATTCTGCAGCAGCTTGGTAGTGTTATTGCCGGCCGGCTCGTCCGAATCGGATCTCTCCAGGGACTGCGCGCCGTTGCTTGCCACAGCGTTTGGCGACGTATCCTGGTTAATATTCGATGGGTTGGTGCGCAAAGCACCTGTTTCAGAGTAGCCCGCTACCGGCCAGGTCTCAAGCAGGCCAACTCTCCCAATCCAGATCCCGTACAGCAACACCAGCATCAATACTATGGCTTGACGATGAGCAACGGAATTAAACATATCGACCTCGATATAGGATGGCTGCAAAAGTCGCGGAACAGATATGGCGCACAGTAGCCGGCTTGCAGCAGGATAGCGTTTGGAAATCAACGCGAATTCAATACGTTGAAACCTGATGCAGTCTATTGCCGCAAAAGATGGAGGTCTGTGATTTAATTGACTGGAAATGTGTGAAATACTTCACTATAGCGACGCCAATCTCTGCGAGAGATGCGTCGCAAACATAACAGACCGTTATCGAAATGCGGCACTTTACTAAACCAACCGGTTATAGCCGATCATCATGCAAGCAGAAGTCATCGCCAGTCTGAGCAACATCCCTTTTCTCGCCGGTTTGCCCGAGGAGGCTTTGGAAGCTTTGGCATCAAGGGCCAAAGTCATTAAATTCCCGAAAAAAGCGATGATCATCGCCGAGGGCGACCAGACCAGTTCGCTGTACATTATTTTATCCGGCAAGGTGCGGGTGTTCGGCAGCAACGACAAAGACAAGGAAGTAACCTTATTGATTCAGGAAGCCGGCTCGTATTTCGGCGAATTGGCCTTGCTTAGCGACGAACCCCGTTCCGCCGCTGTCGAAGCCCAGGAAAAGACCGTCTGCGCGGTAATCGCCAAAACCGATTTTATTCACTGGTTGAAACTGCACCCCGATGCAGCGATTGCGTTGCTTAAAGTATTGTCGGAAAAGGTCCGCTTCCTGACCGAGAAAGTCAAACAAATGGCCTTATCGAATGTTTACGAACGCACCATTAAAGTGCTGCAAGACATGGCGGAAAAGGAAGGCGACGTGTATGTGATTCATAACCGTCCAACCCAGCAAGAGCTGGCGACGATGGTGGGTTCGTCTCGGGAAATGATAAACAAAGTGATGAAAGAACTGACCAAGGGCGGTTATATCAGCGTGGATGAAAAAATCCTCAGAATCGAAACCACGCCGCCGGCCTCTTGGTGATTAGCTTATATAGCGGTTGTCGGCAAAACTTCACATGATCAACAAGAATCTTCAGCTAAGCATCATAGGAACAGGGATACCCACGGGGCACGAGAGCGGGTATGTAGCGCCACGGATTGTAAACTTCGAATCATCCATGAAGCTTGAATTCCGACAATTCCTGATCTTTTGTGTGTTAGCAAAAGACTCTTACTAATCATAAAAATTGATTACTAATGCACATTAGGTCAATTGACAAAAACAAGAAAATCTAAGCCAAAGTTAATTATTACCTTGATCAGTTAGGGTTTCAGACTTTATCATCCAGAAAAAACACCTTCCGGAGATAAAATGCGCTGCCTTGTGATTTGCTTCATGGTTTTATTTGCGCCAATGTGTTTGGCGGAAACCGATGCGACTGCGACAAGCTGTAGCGAAGAAAAGGCCGCCAAACTGGTTTCACTGCAAGGCACCTTGTTTTACGACGTTGGTGCCAAGGGACAATGGCAACCGGCACAGTTGGAGCAAACGCTGTGCGAAGGCAGTCGGATTCGAGTCGAAGCCTACAGTCGCGCATCCTTGCTACTACCCAACGGCATCACGTTGCGCTTGGCCGAAGGCACCGTCTTGACGTTAAACGGCATCGCCCCCAACCAACCCACTTTGGTGGATTTGCTGAAAGGTTTTGTACATTTCATCAGCCGCACCCCCAAGCAGTTACAAATCACTACCCCCATCGCCAACGCCGGCCCGGAAGGCACCGAGTTTGCATTGCGCGCCGACGATACCAGCGCCGATTTATGGGTTTACGAAGGCGCAGTACGCTTTTTCAATACTTACGGCGACATTCACCTAAAGGCCGGAGAAGCCGGACAAACCTTGTTGGGCCAGGCCCCGCGCGCGCAAATCGATCTTAAACCCGGCGACGCGGTGAACTGGGCCTTGTACTACCCACCGCTATTGCCCTATTCAGAGCCTGATGCGGCTAAAGCCCCTGCTCTGCACGCCGCAATTCAGCATTATCGGCAAGGCCGGGTCGATGCGGCTCTAACAGCGCTGGACCGGATTCCGCAGGCAGAACATTCAGCCGAGTTTTTGAAAGCCCGCGCGGCAATCAGACTGACAGCCGGACAAAGCCAGTTGGCGATGCAGGACATTCAAGCCTTGCGATCCAGCAATGCGAATGACGCAGACGCTTCGGCTCTGGAAAGTATCCTGGCGCTCACCCAAAATCGCAAAGCCGACGCACTGAGTCTGGCCGAGCGCGCGGTGGCGGCAAATCCGCAATCGGCGACTGCTTATTCGGCGTTATCCTACAGCCAACAAGCCGGCTTCGAACTGGAAAAAGCCCTGGCTGCGGCGCGGCATGCCAGCCAACTTGCACCAAACGATGCAATGACGTGGGCGCGTTTGTCCGAGCTGCAATTGGCGCTGGGCTTACGCTCGGAAAGCGCGCAATCGGCGACTAAAGCGTTTATGCTCGATCCGAATTTAGAGAGAACCCAAACCGTGCAAGGCTTTTCGCAACTGTTCCGGGTGGATACAGCTCAAGCTTTAAAGCATTTCGAAGCCGCCGTACAGTTGGATTCTACCGCGCCGCTACCGCGCCTGGGCTTGGGTCTAACAAAAATTCGCAGCGGCGATCTGGAAGCTGGCCGCCGCGATCTGGAAATTGCCGCTATTCTCAATCCTAATGATTCATTGCTACGCAGCTATCTAGGCAAAGCCTATTACGAAGAAAAACGCCCGGCGTTGGCCGGCGATCAATTCGACCTGGCGAAGCAACACGATCCGAAAGATCCAACGCCGTATTTCTACGATGCACTGCGCAAGCAATCCTTGAATCGCCCGGTCGAAGCCCTGCGCGACATGCAGCAATCCATAGAGCTGAACGAAAATCGTGGCGTGTACCGTTCGAAACTGCTGCTGGACGAAGACGCCGCAGCCCGTACCGCCAACTTAGCGAGAATTTACAACGATTTGGGGTTTGGGAGGGTTGCGTTGAAGGAAGCTTGGAAATCCTTGGGCCAGGACGCCACCAATCCTTCGGCCCACCGTTTCCTCTCGGATTCGTACGTTGGGCAGCCCCGTTACCGGGTAGCCAGAGCCAGCGAACTATTGCAGGCGCAGTTGCTGCAACCGATTAATATCACCCCGGTACAACCGCAACTGACCGGCGAGAATATCGGCATTCTGAACAGTACCGGGCCGGGCAGTTTATCGGTCAACGAGTACGATTCCTTGTATACCGCTAACGGCGCGCATATGGTCTTGAATGGCGCCTACGGTAGCCGCAACACCCTCACCGACAACGCCATTGTCTCTGGCGTGTACGACAAACTGTCGATGAGTTTTGGACAGTTTCATTATCAAACCGACGGTTTTCGGCAAAACGACGACTATAAACAAGACATTTACGATGCGTTTGCCCAATACGCCATCACCCAGGATTTAAATGTCCAGGTGGAATTAAAGACCGAGGATGTTCGTAGCGGGGATACGCCTTTTCGGTTGAATGGATTCAGTGCGGACAACCAAAGACAAACCGTGAAGCAAGACACTGCGCGAGTAGGTGCACACTACCGAATAGATAACCACCAGGACATATTATTTTCGTCTTTCTATACAACCCGCAAGAACGAAATCAATGACCGCATATTAACCGTCGCTGGTCCCATTAGCTTCAACCGCTTTACCGACGATATATCGGACACTAAAAGCTACCAAACCGAGTTACAGTATATTTTTAATCATGAAGATTTCGATATAACTAGTGGCGCCGGTTATATTAATTCCGATAATGACATTTTATCCAAAAGTTTGGGGAGAAGAACCACTCCGCCTTTTGCCGTGACAACCAGCCCGCTATTTACCTTTTCAACCCCCAGCGAGCGGCAAACAGAATATTTCAATATCTACAGTTATTTGAAATATAAGCTTTCATCCGAGTTAAACACTACATTAGGTTTGAGTTACGATTCTTACGAAGTCGGCACATTTAAAAAGTATCAATTGAACCCGAAGCTTGGGATTATTTGGACTCCGACGCAAAGCCTGACTTTACGTGGCGCAGCCTTCCGAACCATCAAAAGACCGCTAACCAACAATCAAACAATAGAACCCACCCAAGTAGCCGGTTTCAATCAATTCTACGACGAGAATAACGGTGCTGCAGCTTGGCAATATGCTGGAGGCATCGATTACAAACCTACGCAAAATCTGTTTATGGGTGGCGAACTTAGTTGGCGAGACAGTCAACAAACTATTTCCAATATTTCCACTCAATTTAGCCGAAATGAAGCGGCACATTTAGCTTATCTGTATTGGTCGCCTAGCGATTGGCTAACTTTAAAAAGCGAATATCGTTTCGAGAAATTCAAACGAGAGTTTGCGAATAATCTAGATCCAGCGAATCCGCGCAGTGTCGCCTCTCATCAGGTGCCGTTATCCATTAACCTGTTTCATACATCCGGTCTTTTCGCCAAGTTATCCGGCACTTTTGTAGACCAGCACGCCACATCGAGTAGGCTTTTAGCCGGCCTTTCCGCCAATACGCCAAGATTTACAGGCGACAGCGAAAGCTTCTGGGTTTTCGATGCCATGCTGGGCTATCGTCTGCCCAACAGACTGGGCACTCTGGCGCTGGAAGGCCGTAACTTATTCGACAACAACTTTGTTTACCAAAGCGTATTCGACGCCAGCGGCCCCCAACTTAGCCCTTTTATCCCTGAGCGACAATTATTCGTCAAACTGAGTTTGTTTTATTAATTTGGCGATTATTTTCGATCGGGCTTTTTTTAAAACAGGAGAAATATAATGAAAAAAATGCAAGCGGCGACCATTCTATTGATGAGCACCTTAATCATTGCGTGCGACAAAAAATCCGAACACACCCCACCGGTAAAACAAAGTTCCGCAGTGCCCACCCTGCTAAAACAAACAGCCATACTAGCGGAAGGTATTAATTTTAAAACCAATCAATCCGTTGTAATTGACTCTCTGACTGGCAAGGAAGTCAAACCTTGCTCCAAAGCGGCTACGCCCGGCAAAGAAGGTGCTGCCAGCAAAGATGCCAGACAAAGTAATCAAAAAACCGGGCCAGTTACCGGAGATTGCCAAAGCCAAATTCTTAGCGTTGATGAGGCTGTATTGAACGCGATGAAAATTACTGGTCCGGTTGACGGCGTGATTCTAAAAAATAATAAAGAAGTTAAAGCCAAGTTTTTTGTGTCGGTAAAAGCGGTATTCGAAGGCTCCTACTGCAACACCTTCTACTTGAACGGGGATCAATATGAAATCTGTTATACACAAGAAGAAATCGACGCCGCGTTCCAATAAATAAGCATTTCAAGACTAGCACCGCAAATGATTGTTGGTGGACTCGCCTCTGCGGTCCACCAAATTCAAAACCACTTTTAAGCCTTTCCCACGACTGGCAAAGTCCCTATGGCCCGTCCGTTACGCATCGTCGTTATTGCCATACTCGGTTTTTTGCTAAGCACGCTGGTAAATTTTGCTTTCAATACGGAAAACACACTGGGTTTGGACACCTTATTCAAAATCCGCGGCCCGCAAACACCACCCGACGATGTCGTAATCGTGGCGATGGATGAAACTTCAGAATCCGCTCTTGGCGTCGGCCAAGACTTGACTCGCTGGCGCCACTTGCACGCCGGCTTGATCAGGCAATTGCAAAAGCAGGCAGCAAGTTTTATCGTCTTCGACCTGCAATTTATCCGCCCCCAACCCTCTGAAGATCAGGAACTGGCCGCAACGATGCGCGCCGCCGGCAATGTTTTGGTGGTCGAATGCGTACAGAAATTTCGGCACGGCGATCAAGACTTTTATGGCCGCGAGGAATGCTCCGACAGCAATAGCCGCCCGGCCATTTCCCGAGAAGGAGACACCAACATCCAGCTACCGGAACAATTGGTCGGGATGCGCAAAGTCTTGCCGACCTCGGCCATAGCCGACGCGGCTTTGGATAGCGCGCCGTTTTATCTGATCAGCGATGCCAGCAATAGTAGCGTACGTGAGGTCTGGACTTTTTCGGATGCGTTGGCCGAATCGCCCAGTTTGCCGACACTGCTTTGGTTTTACTATTTGCAGCATTCCGGCGCAATACCCGATCAAGGTAAACCACTGTCTGCCGGGTTAACAGCACAACGCCGAGCTTGCCAGAGTAACAGCACCATTTCAGTAAGCAACGCTGTGTCTGAACGTCAAATCAATGAGGTGTTATGCGAGGGCGACAGCCGCTACCTAAATTACTACGGCCCGCCGCGCACGCTCAGAATGGAATCCTACACCGATGTTTACGAAGGCAAGGTCGGAGACTTGCAAGGCAAAGTGATATTTGTCGGCCGCGCCAACCGCCAGTTTTCACCGGGTAAATCTGACTTCTTCCAAACCCCTTATTCAGATTCGCGTACCGGCAAAATGGCTGGCGTGGAGATCATGGCCACGCAATTCGCCAACTTGCTGGAAGACAGCTTTATCGAAATACCCGCGCCCGGCTGGATCACATCTAGCTTATTTGGCCTGCTTATCGCGATATTGCTGGTCGGTTTTGCCGGTTGGCCCGGTATCGCCCTCAGCCTGGTCTTTGCCTTGGCGTACGCAAGTTCGACTGTCTGGTTATTCGGTCAACGCCATTGGTGGTTGCCGGTCGCCGGGCCGCTATTAATTCAATTGCCGCTTTCCTGGCTGCTAAGCTTGGCCTGGTCGCGCTACGACTTAATGCGCGAACGCGCGCGCATGCTGGCATTCGTGCGTAGGGTATTTCCGCAATGGGTGGGCATGTTGCCGGCGACGCCGGGACAATGGACGGAAAATGTTAACGTAGGTTCAGCCAATACCGAAAGAGACGTCAGCGGCTTATGCCTGGCCACCGACATCGAAGGCTACACCACCATCGCCGCCCAACACTCGCCCCGGGAAATGTGGGCACTATTGAATACCTATTACCAGGTGTTAGGTCACCCTGTCGTATCGCACGACGGCGTGATCGCTGACGTGACCGGTGATGCGATGATGGCGGTATGGTTCGATGCGCCGGCAACGCAGCAACGCCGCGCCGCCTGCTTGGCAGCGCTAGAAATGGCCACGGCGGTGGCGTCGTTCAATCTATCCTCCAGCCAGGAACCGCTTGCCACCCGTATCGGCTTGCATGAAGGGGACCTAACGCTTGGCAGCCTGGATGCTGGTACCTCCAGCCATTACCGGGCCATCGGCGATACGGTCAACATCGCTTCGCGAATTCAAGGCGTGAACAAGTATCTAGGCACGCGGATTCTGGCATCGCACAGCATCGCCGCCGATTTGGACGACATCGAATCCCGGCCCGTAGGTAAGTTTCGCGTGGTGGGCCGTGTAGAACCGGTAAAGCTGGTGGAAATCATTGGAGTCAAGCATGGCGACAACGCCAAGCCGAACGAAATGCACCACCTATTTGCGGATGGCCTAGCAGCATTTCAGCAAGGCCAATGGACAGATGCTGCTCGCCTATTTCACGCGGCACTCGCTCGCGACGCCAACGACGGCCCCAGCCGTTTTTATCTGCGGAAAACCCTGGAATGTAGCGAAATGCAGGCTCTGGAATGGGATGGCGTTGTCGTATTGGACGGCAAATGAGCATCGTTACTAGCCCTTACCAAAACTTATAAGCTGCTCCAAATTAGTGTTTGTTAAATACCTGAATCAATGACTTAATATATTTTCAGCCCACGCGGTTCGATTACGCAATGTTAATCAAACCCATTATGCTGAAGGCTTAAAACGATCATCGCATAAGCGCCCTGCATGACATTTAATCAATATAAGACCTCCGGGGAGTCGCTATTTATGCTGTGCTTGCGGGGTTACTTGCCTGCGGCGTTTGATGCCTCACTCATTGCGCTCGAATTATTTGTTGACGATTTCAGCTTCCATGTTCTCCCGTCGCAAACACTGATGTCCACGTTTGCGGAACCAATTGGAACTACTGCGACGCTTTCCGGACCGCCAGAACCGGATACGGCACGGGTTAACCCGGACCGTGCCGACCGCATGAAGTCTGTTTGGTTGCTAACAAACTATACGCTGGCAGTTCCAGTGTTACTCGCACTCGCGGTCGTATATGTTGCAGCTAAAGGGCTTGCGGAGGAACGAAACGAACTGCAAGCTATAGCTCGCGAGCAATCGAACTAGAAAAGTCACAATCCAACTTAGTAAAGGCGCTAAAAACTTCTTCGCAATTAGAGGAGACAAAGAAATAACTTGAACCAGCACAAACTGCATAGGCTGGCTAAAAGCTACGGTTACCCAGCATCAGCGAATGGCGCTGGGTTTCCTTGTGCTTAATAGTCAGCCAAACTGCTGAAAACTGAGCAAAATATCGTAACAGTGCAGTCTAACGTAACTACACAAGTATCAATTCGCAACGCCTGTGTTTTGAGAGCGTAATTTTCTTGCGGTATCTCTTGATACGGAGCGGAGCGTATATTTAACATTGCCAACCGAAGCTTTACTCGTACTTGTACCGGTTTCAAAGGCTGAAAATTCCGCACGTTCTGATGGCAGACTCTGCACCCTTACCAATACGCAACTATAAGGAACTTTTGGAAAGAAGGAACTACAGTTGTCTGTGTCCGCAAAAACGCTTGTCGAGATTAAAGCCGTTATCAAAGCAAACAACAAGCTCGCAATTTGAGTAGGTTTTTTCATGTTGTACCCCCCTTAATGATTTTATTATAAGAATTATCCCCGTGTACCACTCTCTGCGTCGTACCGAGCGCCTAAGTATCATATTGATTCGAAATCATACCCGCAACATTAATTTGACTAACCCTGTCTATCCCAACGCAGGCGCGCATTATTTTGGTGCGCTTAAAAAACCAAAACACCCTTATTTGGTGCAAAAAAAATCTGTACTAGCCAAACCATACAGCCCTAACAACCTGTAATTTAAACAAATTTATATATGGCATACGATATGCCCTGCAAACAATAAGTGTGCGGTAATTTCAATTCCGAGGTCATTATGTTTGTTCGTATCGTGATAGCAGCAGTATTTGTTAGTTTATATTGTTGGGCACCAACCACCCAAGCTGTGCATGCCGATCAATTCGGCACGACGGTTTCCATGAGTATAAAAGGCAGTGCGACGTATTATGTTCCAGTCGAATTTGATGGAATAGCCGGGAACGAACTGATGGTTGATACTGGTTCTGACTACGTCACTATCAACGAAAAAACTTTTGATTTGCTGAAGGAACGCGGAAAGGTTGACTTCGTCAAGCAAGTTGGCGGAACCATGGCTGACGGTACGAGCGTCAGCGTCCCGATTTATCGCATCGCCAAGCTAAACATTGGCTGCTGCTGTATCGTTCATGATGTGGAAGCAGCTGTATTTGAGGGAACCGAACGTCAGATACTCGGTTTAAGCGCCTTGAAGAAAGTAGCCCCTTTTGCGCTCTCGGTGGATCCGGCCAGTTTAATACTCAGCGACTGTAAAACGCAGCCGTTAGACCTAGCTAAAAATTAGTCCATAGACTGTAGCACTTAGAGTGAATGGCGCTTCGCGTGTCCAACCTATCTTTGACGCCAGTCACAAGAGGCAAAAGGAGTCGCTTTCCTTAACTTAAAGCATTGATAAATATCCCGATCAATGCCGATCGACTTCCTTCGTTTGAGCCGCGTTATCAATGGCTTTTTCAATTAACATCACGCTGCCGCGCATCAAGGCGGCAAACAGCAATATGGAAAAGACCAGTCCCATGGGTAATATGCCCAGCAAACTGGCGATGACCACAATCAGCATGGCAATGCCGGTATTTCCTATTTTAGCGATCTTCATTTGCCCTCCCGGACCGTTTGTCGGTCGAAACGAAAACTCGCTTTCACTATATCGGCTTATTGAAATTCAACAATACACGTAACTAGTAATTTATTGTTTTACTTAATAAAACAGTAGCCTTATTAAGTGTATTGTGTGACTTGACCGCTATTTAATACAAATGACTACCCGGTTTTCAAATTAGGCGGCTTCGTCCAACAGCTCTAGGCCTCTAAACACCGAACAACGCTTGAATACTTCCAACTCCGGTGCCAATTTCTTTTGCTGACAGAACTTGGCGACCAGCTTGGTCAAGCCTTTGATGTCGCGACCGGTGGCTCCGGGAAAGATGGCCGCCAGTTCGTCGATCAATTCTTCCCTGACCGGCAAAGAGAATTGTTCGGTCATCACGCGCCAGATTTTGCAGCGATCCGCATGGTCCGGGGCGTGGTAGCGCAACATGGCGATGCAGCGGGAAATGATAGCTTCATCGATGTCATCCACCCGGTTAGTAGTCAGGAACAGCAGGCCGTTGAAATATTCCAGCACCCGCAAGAACACACCAACCACGGCGTTGGAAGCCAGGTTGTCGGCGCGGCTTTTGATGTAAACGTCGGCTTCGTCGATCAACATGACAGCGCCCCAGCGCTGAGCGCGGATCAAGGTGTCCTTCAGGGTTTTTTCCATCTCGGCCACATTCAATCCCAACTGCCCGGAATGCACCCGGTACAAAGGCCGCTTGATGATCTCCGAATAGACTTCGGCGGTGAGCGTTTTGCCCACGCCGGCCGGCCCTGCGCACAGCACCGTGGTGCCGCCGGATTTGCCGGCGACGATGTCGTCCATCAACATGTCCATTTCCGCAGTCAGGATGTCGATCAGATCGGTTTGTTCGGGCGGCAAAATCAGCTTTTGTTTCAATTCCGGCTGATACACATAAGGCTGAGTATCGTCGACGTGCACCCATACGTGGTGATGCAATTCCAGATGGAACATCAGGATATAGCCATGCACCGGCATTTCCGTGAACATACCTTTGGGTACATCGGCTTTGGCGGCTTCCATCGCACTTTCGGTTTTGCTGTCGTAGCGCATGCTTTTGCCGGCCTTGCGCAGATAGGTACCGAGGATGTCGCCGGAGGCATCCAGGCTCAAAGCCCGCTCGCTGAGGATGTTCTCGTCGTTGACCAAGCGGCAGATTCCGCCGCCGGACGACATAACCACGGTGTTTTTTCGTGTCCAATCGCTATTGCGATGGCTGGCGGTTGGGTCCTCGGCGTATTCGCCGGTTCCCCAACCGGAAAACTGCTCGCCATAGCGAGCTCGCCAATCGAAATAGCGCGCGGAGGCTTCGTCGTAACTGGCGATTAATTCCGGGGTTTCTTTTAAATAGCCTTTCGTGGCAAAAATCTCCGGGATGGTTTTGTTAGCCAGATCCTTGCTGCGAATGATCAGGCTCTCGACCATGATTTTACCCTTGGTATTGGCTTTCAATTCGATCAGGATCCGCCCGGCTTCTTCTTCACCCGGCGGCGTGTAATCCAACCTAGTAATTAGATAAGCCAAGGTTCTGCCCGAAGACTCGACATGAAACAACCAGCCGCGAATGCCGCTATCCAAAAAATAGTTGGCTATCGCCGGCAACAGCATTTCCAGCTGATCGACATTGTATCGATGACTGTTGTCGGCCAAGGCCGCTTGCAACGCAATTAATAACGCTGCTTGCTGTTGCAAGGCTTCGCCTTCTTGCGAGTAAATGCCGGCCAAGCTCGCTAATTCGGCCTCGCTGAGTAAATCGTAAGGCACCTGCGCCTTGGTGCCAAAGCGCAATTGGTCGTTTAGGCTTTGCAAGCGTGGGTGATCGGTAAGCAGTTGTTGGAGATAGCGTTTATCTATGGTTAATTTCATCGCATCAGTCCTGTGACGGTAAGGCTAAACAAAGTACTTCGGCTAAATGCAGCGGCTTGGCGAAGCCGCCATTGCCGATCTGCTGCTGACAGGAAAACCCGTTGCTGACCAGCAGCGCGTCCGGTTCGGCGCGTAAGGCCGGGAATAGTGCCAACTCGGCCATGGCTTGGGCTTGGTCGTAATGCTCGGCTTCGACGCCGAAATTACCGGCCATGCCGCAGCACGACGATTCGATCAGTTCGAACTTCAAATCCGGCAATTGTTTGAGAAGTTTGCGTACCGACTTGATTGCGCCGACCGCTTTTTGATGGCAATGACCATGCAACAGCAAACTATTGACGCCGGGAATGGCTTGAAACGCGATAGGCCAGCGTTTGCCGGCTTGCTCACGGACGATAAACTCTTCCAGCAACAAGACTTTCTCCGCCAATTTTTGCGCCGGCTCACCCAAACCCAGCTTCAAATATTCGTCGCGTAAACTTAGGATGCAGGATGGTTCCAGCCCGATAATGGTGCGGCCCGCAGCAATGTGCTCGGCTAATGCCGTTACCATGCGCGTCGCTTCTGCGCGGGCCTTATCGATCAGGCCGTTGGAAAAATAGGTACGCCCGCAACAAAGAGGCCGATCCGCTTCATCGCCGGCAAGCGGAGTAGCGATATGCACATGATAACCAGCGGTATTTAGCAGCTTTTTAGCCGCTTCGGTGGCGGCCGGATTGAAGTAAAAGTTGAAGGTATCGACCAGCAACACGACTTGTTTGTCGGCCAACTCCGGATGCAAACTTAATTCGGATTGCGTGGGCACTTGAAATGGCCGCTCGGCCGGTTCCGGTAAACGGGCTTTGGCGCTGATGCCCAGCCAGGTTTCGCCTAAACGCGCCAGCAAGGGCAAACGGTTGCGCCACTTGATTAACGGCCGCAGCGCGCGCCAGCGTAGTATTTTCGGTAGCTCCGCCCACAGCCGCCGCCTCAGTGAAACGCCGTTACGCTTTACCTGCTGCGCCAGAAATTCGGCCTTGATCAGGGCCATATCCACTTCGTTCTCGCACTCGCGCTTGCACCCCTTGCAACTGACGCACAAGGCCATGGTTTCGGCCAATTCCGGATTGAAAAATGCCGCGTTGTTATCGGCGTTCAATGCCGCTTTCAAGGCTCTAACTCGCCCGCCGGGCGACAGGCCGGGATTTTGAGTAACCCGAAAGCTCGGACACATCACGCCCTTGGCATCTCGTTCGCATTGCCGGCTACCGATACACACCGCCACCGCCTTGGCAAAATCGGCGCCATGCTTGGGAATATCGGCATAGGCGTCGCCCATCCCGGCGTTTTCATAAGACGACCAATCCAGAAACAGTTTCATAGGCAGCAGGCTGATTAAAAACCTGGATCAAGCAAAAACAAAGCCAGACAAATCGATGTAGGGTAGATGAGCGCAGCGCATACACCTTTCCCTTCAGTGCTTGGCGGATAAGCTGCGCTTATCCGCCCTACTTTCGGCGCTATCGTTACATTTTCCCGCCGGCTTACGGCTCGGCACGATGTAGCAAATCCGACAATCAAGACCCGTAGCGAACGATTTACCACAGCGTTATCAGCTTAAATCGGCAACGAACCAAGACAATTCGGTCCACTTATTCCGGCACAAATATTGCGGAAATTAGTCTTTTAACTTGGGAAATCGAAGTGGAATTGGAAAACTGTGACTGCCGCTATTTCATCAGCTATAGCGGCGTGAAATTACCGTTGAAACTGGTCAACGAACTGGCAGACGAAAGCCATCTGGAAAACCGCAACACCTATTTTCGCGGCTGTTACGATGCCGATCAGCGCCTGCTGCTATTGGAAAAACTGGTCTACGGCGACGTGGAGCTGCGCCATGTGTACACCTACCACCCCAACGGCACACTGGCAGAAGCGGAAATTACCGATGCGGATGGCGAGATTAATGTGTTGCGCTTCGACGAAGCGGGGGTGGGGTTGGCAGCGGATTAAGTTGCTTGGACGAAGTCTGTTAGTGTGCCGCCTGACGCACCGCTTCCGCCAATTCCGCGCTAAACCTAGTCAAGCAACGGCTTTGCGCGGCAACACTTGCTTCGGCGCCCTTACCCGCCGCTTCGCTGCACTCAAAGCGTTTGCCGATCACAGTCTGTTCGGCTTTTTTCAATTGCCATTGCACGGATAAGCGGCTTTGGCCGGTGGCGGTTTGGTGCAACTCCAGGATGTCGAAGCTGATTTGGTAATCGATAGTTTGGCGCGGTGCCCAAGGATAGCGGACCACTTGTTCTATGCCCAGCTGTTTGGCCAGGGATAGCCCCAAGGCGCGGGCGATATTCTCGTCCAGGCGTTCCGCCCAACGGTTGTGGTCGTCCAGTTGATACTGATGCTCGCTCAGCGCGGTGACCAACTGCGGACGATCCAGATACGCCGGTAAATGAATGGGACCCAAACCCAACACGGTGCCGGCCGGCAAAGGGGACGCAATAGTTGGCGTGCCGGATTCTGCACTCAGCATGTAAAACTGGATCGGCGAACTACCGCACGCATTCAGCAACAGTACTGGCAGCAATATCGGTAAATAAATTAAATGTTTCATATTCATCCGGTTTGGCAACGATGCCTTTAGAAAATCTATTCGGTAAAACACCAGATAACCCGCAGCTCTATTTGCCGTAAAGCAGCGACTCCGGCCGCCGTTCCAGCGATTCGGTCAAATCCTTCAATGACCGAGAGGCGTTGCGCATTTCCACCAGGGCCTGACCTAATTGCGAGTCCGGCGCGGCCATGGTCTCCACCGCGTTCAATGCGTGTTGCGAACCTTCCAAAACTTTGGTGGCCGTAGTCAGGCTTTGTTCGGCGGCTTTCAACACCGGCAACAACTCCTTGTTGAAATCCTGCAAGGTGGTACGAGTGTCGCTCAACACGCCGTTGGCGTTGCTCATCAACGGCCCGATCTGATTATTTAGCGTCGCCATCAAACGCTGAGTTTCCTGTAGGGATTTGGCTAAAGCAGCCAACGATTTCTTGGTGTCGTCGGATTGCAGCAAACTGCGCATTTCGCTGAGCGTATCCGCCAAGTTTTTCATCATCTCCTCGACCGGCAGCTGGCGTGCGCGGTTGAGAATTTCGTCGGCGGTATTTCTGATCTCGTCTACCGTGGTGGGTACGCTGGGCAGTTCCGGCAGGTTTTTGTAATCCAGCTTAATCAGATTGACCGGTTTATCGCTATAAAAATTGAGATCGACATATAACAATCCGGTCAGCAAGCTCTGCGTCTCCAGCCGCCCCTTCAGACCGGCGTCTATCAGTCGTTGCGCGTCCTGCATGCGCTGCTTTTTGCTGTGTCCGCCGGATTGCTGCACCGACAAGTCTTGCAGCAAGGCCGGATCGATTTCGATCACCACCGGCTTGAAAATCCGGCCGGTCGCGGAATCCATCACCAGAGAAATTTCCTTGACGTTGCCGATCTGTACGCCCTGCAATTTAACCGGCGCACCGACATTCAAGCCGTTCAGGGCCGAATCGAAAAAAATCACGAAGCGTTTTTTATCCTTAAAAAAATCGCTACCGCCAAAGATCATCACGCCCGCCGTCAGCAGAATCAACGCGCCGACCAAAAACGCGCCGATGGCGAATGGATTGGCCTGTTTACTCACGCCGGACTCCTCATGTGTCGATGATTACTATTTTGTTCGGTTTGATCGCCGCGATTCAAAAATCGAATCACGTTGGGATGTTTGGATTCGTGCAACAGCTTTTGCGGCGAACCGCCGTCGATATTGGTGCGGGTTTCCGCATCCAGAAACACCGAATTGCTGCCGATCGCGAAAATACTGTCCAGATCGTGGGTCACCACCACGATGGTGGCCGACAAAGCACTACTCAAGCTCAGGATCAAATCGTCCAGCAATTTAGCGGTAATTGGGTCCAGTCCGGCCGAGGGTTCGTCGAAAAACAGAATCTCCGGATCCAAAGCCATGGCTCGCGCCAGACCGGCGCGTTTTTGCATGCCGCCGCTCAGCTCGGAGGGATAATAATCTTCAAATCCGGCCAATCCGACCAGCGCCAACTTGTAGGAGACAATCTCCCGCACTTTTTTAGGCGGCAACCGGGTGGCTTCGGTGATGGGCAGCGCGACGTTTTCTGCCAAGGTCATGGAACTGAGCAAGGCGCCGCTTTGAAACAACACGCCGGTACGCGCCAAAATTTGCTGGCGGACTTTGGGATCGGCTTGCCAGAGGCCTTGTTCGCCGTAACAGACATCGCCTTTGGCCGGCGACTTCAAGCCTATCATGTGCCGCAGCAGGGTGGTTTTACCGCAGCCGTTACCGCCCATGATGATAAACACATCGCCGCGATTGATCGTGAAATTCAGATCGCGCTGAATCACGAAATCGCCATAGGTCATCGTCAGGTTTTTTACCGTGATGCATGCTTCCGCCATGGTTTAAATCCCCAGCCGGTTGCAGATGACGGTCATCACCGAGTCGGCCACGACGATGAACACGATGGCGGTCACCACCGCCGAGGTACCGGCATCGCCCACCGCCGATGCGCTGCGGCCGCACTGCATGCCGCGCATGCATCCAGACAGCGCAATCAAAATCCCGAACACCGAGCATTTTACAAAGCCGATAATAAAATCTTTCATTTTCACCGCGCTGGCGGTGCGATCCAGATATTCAGTCAGGGACACGTCAAAAAAATTCACCGTCACAAAGCCGCCGCCGATGATACCCATCAAGTCGGCGTAAAGACATAAAAGCGGCATGATGATGATCAAGGCCAGCATGCGCGGCAGCACCAGAAACGCCATCGGGTCCAGGTTCATGGTTTTCAAGGCATCGATTTCGCTGTTGACGTGCATCGTGCCGATTTGCGCGGCGTAAGCGGCGCCGGTGCGGCCGGACATGATAATCGCCGTCATCAAGCCGCCCATTTCCCGGGTCATGCCCAGACTAACCAGGTTGGCGATGTAGATTTGCGCGCCAAACAAAGACAACTGCACCGCGCCGACAAAGGCCAGAATCAACCCGACCAGCAAGCTGATCAATGTGACGATAGGCAACGCCGAGGGCCCGCATTCCTGAATATACAGCCATAAATCCTGGCGCCGGAAGTGGGCTTGCCCGCGCAGGGTGGCGAAAGTGCTGATGATCATTTCGCCGACAAAGATCAACATCTCCTTGCCATGCTGAACGGCTTTGCCGGTGCTGACCGTTAAAGCCTGAGACCAGGAAGTCCGAGTTTGGTCGCGATGAGCATCGACGCGCTCCGGCACGGCGGAAACCAGCGTCAGCAAGCCTTGAATCGATGCCGGCAGGGTAGATTTATCCACCGCGACACCTTTTTGCGAGGCGTAGTCAATTAGCTTGATTAACTCGGTGACCAGCATGCTGTCCCAACGACCCAGGGCCTTGGTCGAGACGATGATTTTTTCGACGGTTTTGGTTTCAATCTGCGTCAGTACCGGCTCCAGAGGAGGTAAACGCGCATCCAGCACCCAGTCTCCGGAAAGCGCAATTTCCAACAATTTGGACTGACGAATCGCGCTGATAGCACACGTTGGTTCGCTATTGGCCGCTGACGTTAAGACTTTTGAAGTTTTCATCCATGTTTGTACCGATAATACGTAGCCGCAAGTATGCGCAGAACGCCGACGCATGGCAATAGCCGATCGGCAACTATTTTTTACCGCAATACGCTATAAAAATGCTTATTGATGCGGATCAGGATCGCTTTCCATGCCGTTTCCGCCGGACGTTGGCGATGCAGTTGCCGCCAAGTAATTGCCGATACTGACGACCACCACCTCAAGCGCCTGTTGCAGCGCGGCGGAGGCAGCAGCCAAGGACTCGCCACTGCTCAATGCCGTTTCCACATCGACACTGCGTTTGGCTACGTCCGCCAATGCCAAACCATAAGCCGCCCCTTTTAGCTTATGCGCCAATGCCGCAATCGCGGCGAGATTGCCTTCCGCCGCGGCAACGCCGATTTCCCGTCCGGCATACCGGTACTGATCGACGAAGCGCGCCAGATAGGTCTGATAAAGGTCGTTTTGGTTCCAAATTGTTAGTCCGGCATTAAGATCGATTCCCGGCCAAGCGTCTTGACCTGAGTTTGGCGTTATGAAGAGTGAATCGGTTTGGCCGCTTGGCATTGCCCGACCCAGCGTATCGTCAGACGCTGCTATCGCAACTCCGGAAGGCGATTTTCTTACTGTCCAACGTGCGATCAATGCCAGCATTTGCGGCACGTTAAACGGCTTGGCGATAAAATCGTTCATGCCGGCTTCGAGAGCCGCGTCCTGCAAATTCTTAAAGGCCCCGGCCGTGAGCGCCACGATAGGTAAATCAGCCCAATCCGGATTTTCGCGTATCCGCCTGGTGGCGGCATAGCCGTCCATGCGCGGCATTTGTACATCCATCAACACCAAATCGACCGCATTGGGATGGCCAAGCAGCCAATCCACGGCGTCTTGCCCGTCGCTTGCCAAACTCACTTGCGCGCCCTCGGACTCCAAAATACGCGAGGCCACTTCGCGATTGATGTCGCTGTCATCGACCACGAGTATCCGTACCCCCTGAATCCGCTGCCCTGCCGAGATTGACGATTTATCGGGCGCGGCTAACAACGGTTTTGACGATTTAGATAATACCGCCACCACGGCGTTATACAGCGATGATGGCGTTATCGGTTTGCTCAATACCCCATCGACATGGCTCATATCGGCATGGGACGCTAACAGTTGACGGGAATAAGACGAGGTGACCATCAAAATAATAGGTGTACGTGGAGGATCGGACTTATCGCCGGACAGCGAAACGCGGATCGATTCCGCTACGCTCATACCATCGACGCCGGGCATCTGCCAATCCAGCAGTAACACATCGTAGGGAGCAGCGTTTTCAAGACTGGCCAGGACTTCCACGATTGCCGCTCGGCCCGACGCCACTGGCGTGGTATCCCAATTGAGACTCCGCGCGGACATATGCACCGCTTCCCGCGTATTCTCGCAGTCATCCACCACCAGCAGTTTCAAATTGTGTAAGGGCAGGACGGCTTGGGTATGGTCGAGGTGGCGCTGCAAGCGCAGTACAAACCAAAACTCGCTGCCTTCTCCGACGACACTGCTTACCTGCAACTCGCCGCCCATCAAACCCACCAATTGCCGAGAAATGGTCAGCCCCAGCCCCGACCCGCCAAAGCGGCGACTGATGGTATTATCCGCTTGGCTAAAGGCGGCAAACACATCATCCAATTGTTGTTCGGAAATACCGATACCGGTATCGCGTACCGCAAAACGCAGCGCCACCTTATCGCCGTTTTGCGCAGCATGCACGCTAACCCGCAACGCTACCTCGCCACGTTCGGTAAATTTAACCGCATTGCTAAGCAAGTTAACCAAGACTTGCTGGATACGCAGACCATCGCCAATCACGGCATCGACATCCTCCGGCGGGATGATGATCAATTCCAGATTTTTGCTGTCTGCCGATGTCGCCATCAATGCCGCAAGATGATCGAACATATCGCTGAGCCGGAAAGGCACATTTTCAATTTCCAGGCGTCCGGCTTCGATTTTGGAAAAATCCAGAATATCGTTAATAATCGCTAACAAGGAACGCCCGGCATCGCGAATTTTCCTCACCAAGCCGCGTTCGTCTTCATCCAGGGGGTGCTGTTCCAGTAAATAGCAAAATCCCAGCACCGCATTCATCGGCGTGCGTATTTCGTGGCTCATATTTGCTACAAAGCTGCTCTTCACCTGGCTCAAATGTTCGGCGTGTTGGCGCGCCAGCGTCAGTTCCCGGGTCCTTTCCTCGACCAGATTCTGCAAATGGTCGCGGTATTCAAACAACTCCGCTTCCTGCCGTTTCCGCAAGCTGATGTCTTGTATCGTGGCTACCCGATAAATGACTTTATCATCCTGATCTTTAACACTGACCAAATCCACTGATCCCGTGAATTTTGAACCATCCTCACGCCTATAGACCGACTCGAAACTTGCCTGACCCAAGGTATCGGCCTCTTGCAAACACTGCATTACCAGTCCGACGCGCTCCGCGTCGTGCAAGGATAAAATCGACCGGCCTTCAATTGCCTTACTATCCTTGTAACCTAACAGCCGGACAAACGCTGGATTGCACGAGACGATACTCCTTGCATCCGCGCAAACAATTGCAATGCCATGCGCGCAATAGCGAAACGCGTCTGCCCAACGCTGTTTTTCGGCAGCCATCTGTTTTTTTTCGGTGATGTCCTGCACGGTGCCGATTATACGTAAGGGTTCGCCGCCCGCCCCGCGCTCCACGCGAGCAATCGCCGACAGCCAACGGCTCTCGCCGTTGACTGGCCGGGTACGAAATTCCAGTCCGGCCGCTTGATCGCCGCTTAACATCAGCTCTATCCAAGCTTGCAGGGCCGGCCTATCATCCTGGTGAAAGAGTTGCAGAAACTGTTCCCGGCCGGGCGGCACATCGGTTTCCGGCGATAAGCCATGCAGCCTATAGGTTTCCTCGCTCCAGACGATTTGCCCGGACACCAGGTCCACCATCCAGCTACCAATATGAGCCACTGCTTGTGAATCAGCCAACAGGCGTTCCTGTTGTTGCAATGCCTGTTCGGTGTTTTTACGCGCGGTGATGTCTTGAACGATACCGGACAGCAAAACCGCCTTCCCGGTTTGATCCAACTTAGGTCGTCCCTGGGCGCAAATCCAACGAATGACGCCATCGGCCCGACGAATTCGGCAATCGAAACTCCAGTCGGTTTGCCCCTCACGGGCAGCGCGAAAACTCTGGTCTACCATCTGGCGATGTTCCGGCACAACATGCTCGAGAAACATCTCGTAAGTCCAATCGGGCTGCAACGTGTCGTAACCGAAAATTTGATCATGTAACAGCGTGCGGTGGGCGACGAGGGTGTCAAGATTCAATTCCCAGGCGCCGGCGTTTAGAGTTTCCAACGCAAACCCCAGGCGCTGCTCCTGCTCATGGATCAGATTTTCGATACGTTTGCGCTGACTAATATCAATCACAATCCCGCGATATAGTCGTGGCCGGCCTTGTTCATCCAATTCCGGCTGGCCGCGCGACATTAACCAGCGTTCCTGGCCGTTGCACAACGCGGCGAGCCGCCATTCCAGATATAGTTCGATATTCTGCTGCACAGCTTGACGAATGGCCGCTTGTGCCATGGCGCTATCATCCGGATGCACCGTGGATAACCAAAGGTCGTAGGATGCTTGACAAGAAAAAGGCTCCAAGCCGTATAAGCGCCAGAGACCTTCATCCCATTGGTTTTGATTGGTCTGTAAATTCCACTCCCAGATACCTGCGTTGGCGGCGCGCAGCGCTTGCGTCAAACGCCGGTGGTGAATGTCCGATTCCAAGTTGGCAATTCTTTGCAACTCGGCTTTGGAACGGCGCAATTGTTCGAAGGCTAGATTGAAAGACAATCCCATCAACACAAAAATGCCCGTGGAGTAGTAGTAGCGGGCATCAGTGAACGCCAAACTACCTTCCGGCGGTATAAAGAAATAAATGCCTATCAGTAATGCGATAGCCGTAGCGATAAGGCCGCACAGCAATCCACCTAAATAGGCACTTAAAAATACCGCCGGGTAAAATAATATCCAGGTCAGCGGCGATAGCGTGGTCCATAACGACCATTGCAGCAAACCGGCGGCGACAGGAATCGCCAGGGACAGCACCGAAATCGAATTTATTGGGATTTGGCGGAAACGGATACTAAGCACAACAATAAAACTACCGGCAATCCGGTAGTGCCGACTGCAAAAAATTGCAGCATTTATTCATGCAAGACAATGGTAGCTTCGACACTATTGCCTATACCCCGGTAACTCAAGTGGGTAAATGCCAAACTGTTGGCCATGGCAATGCCTCGGCCGTGGTTGTCGTTGATACGCTCGATCTGCATATCAAGATAAGGCCGCCAGTCGAAGCCTTTTCCCTCATCGGAAATACTAAAAATCAGACTTCTACCGCAACGCCGGAATTTTACGATTGCAGTTTTTTCCGCGTATTCATGTAGTTGCAAACGGCGGTCGATTTCCTGATCCAGCCTATTTTCGCTAATCAGCTGAGTCTTTTCGTCGTAGCCAATCCCCAAATTGCCATGCTCCACGGCATTTAACATCAATTCGAACAGCCCCATTTCCTGCACCATAGTCAACAGACAAGCGCTTGATAATAAAGCTACTATGGTCCGCGCTTGTTCCCGGCTGCGAAAAGCGAAAATGATTTCCTCCGCAAGGTGCAGAGTATCTTTCATATTGAGTAATTCTTTCCGCGCTAATTGGACTCCGTGATGCTGGTTCAGCGCATTTTGGATCACGGCCCGCAATTGTTCGGCCGAAAAAGGTTTGGTTAAGTAGTAATAAGCACCGGCTCGTATGCCTTCCAGTATTTTTTCCGGGGCCGTGTCGGCGGTTTCTAAAATGACAGGCAAGACTTTTAAATTCGGATCGGCCTTGATTTGCCGTAAAACATCCATGCCGTCGAGACCATCCATAAACTTATCCAAGATGACCAAATCAAACCCGCAAGGATCGGCATGCAAAATATCCAGCGCCTGCTGTCCATGGCTGGCGGTAACGATTTTATAGCCCGAGTCTCGCAAGTGCAGCTCTATAAGTTCCAACCAGAGCATTTCATCGTCTACAACAAGTATCTTGTGCGAATTGGAAAGCATGGAGTCCTTCTAGTGGCTATTGTTATTACTCTGACTTGCTAGCTTACCAGATGAGGTTGTTGTGGCAAATACTAAGGGCTGGCAATTTTCAGATATGCTGGGATTCCGGAGCAAGTAACAGTTTCTGATGTTACGGAATAAAACTTTCTAAGCGCTAAAAAAAAGCCCCTGACTCGGGGCTTTTTTATAAGTTACTGATAGGTGTCCGTTAAAACGGAATATCGTCATCGAAATCGTCATAGGAAGCCGGCGCCGCTTGCGAGCCTGAAGGCGCTGACGGGCGATTGTCGTAACTGCTGGCCGGCGGCGTATTGCTGTCGGAATAGCTCGCGGTGCCGCCGCTTTTGCTGTCCAGCATGTGCATATTGTCGGCAACGATCTCGGTGGTATAGCGCTCTTGGCCGTCCTGACCTTGCCATTTTTGCGTGCGAATCCGGCCTTCCACATAAACCTGGCTGCCCTTTTTCAGATATTCGCCGGCGATTTTCGCCAAGCCGCTGAAAAACACCACCCGATGCCATTCGGTTTCTTCCTTGCGCTCGTTGGTGTTGCGGTCTTTCCAGCGGCGGCTGGTGGCCAGACGGATGGTGGTAATGGCGTCGCCGCTCGGCATATAGCGTACTTCCGGATCGGCGCCGAGGCGGCCGATCAGCATAACTTTATTTAGCATGGTGTTCTCCGTGTATAAATTGCGAGTAACAGCAGCTTATTGCCACTGCTTCAAAAAAAGACCTAATTGATTTTTATCGAGCTGCTGGTTATCAACTTTCAAATACGCGGCATTCTCTTCGAAATGCAGCCGCACTTCCTCGATGCCGTTGATCGCCAGCAAAGCCTTGGAAAATTCCTCGCCGCGTTCCGGTTTGACCGCTTGCAAGGACAACAGCAGATTGGCCCAATAACGCGGCGGCGACATGAACAAGGCAATCAAAATCCAGCTGGCGGCAATGCCCGCCGAAAACATGAACACCGCCGCAGCGCCGAATTCGCCGTACAACCAGCCGCCGGCTCCGCCGCCTAAAAATGCACCGAGGAATTGCGCGCTGGAATAAATACCCATCGCGGTACCTTTTAAATCGCCGGGCGCGGTTTTTGAAATCAGTGACGGCAAGGTGGCTTCCAATAAATTGAAACCGCAGAAGAAGATCCACAAGCAGGCAATCAAACCAATCAACTCGCCATGCAGCATTACAAAGCCGACGTTGGCAATCACCAGGGTAAAAATCGCGCCGATAAACACTTTTTTCATCTGCCGTTTCTTCTCGGCGATGATCACGAAGGGGATAATCATCGCCATCGAAGTTACCAACACCGGCAGGTACACCATCCAGTGGCTGCCGCCTTGCAAGCCGGCATCGCGCATCAACAATGGCACCACCACGAAGCTGGCCATCAAAATTAAATGCAAAGCAAAAATGCCGTAGTTCAGGCGCAGTAAATCGGCATTTTTGATCACCGACCCTAGCTCCGAAGGGATGTACTCCGCATCGCGATGCGTGGTAATTTTTTCGGGGTTAGGCACTACAAATAAAATCACCAAAATGGCCAAGGCCGCCAGTACCGCAATCATCCAGAAGATGCCGGCGATGCCGAAATGATGGGCAATGACGGGACCCATCGTAATCGCCACGCCAAACGACACGCCGATGCTGGCGCCTATGGTCGCCATGGCTTTGGTGCGGTGTACTTCCTGGGTCAAGTCGGCCAACAAGGCCATTACCGCAGCGGAAATTGCGCCGCAGCCTTGCAGCGCGCGGCCGATCAACACGCCATAAATATCGCTCGCCAGCGCGGCCCAAATGCTACCCGCCACAAACAAAATCAAACCGATCACAATCACGGTCTTGCGGCTAAAGCGGTCGGACAGCAAACCAAACGGAATTTGCAGAATGGCTTGCGTCAGGCCGTAGATACCCATCGTCAAACCCACCAGTTTGGGCGTCGAGCCCGGCATTTGTTCGGTAAACAACGACAACACCGGCAGCAGCATGAACAAACCCAGCATTCTGAGCGCATAGATACTGGCCAGCGATACGGTAGCCCGCTTCTCCATGGCCGTCATCGGACTGGTAATATCCTGAACCTGTGTCAAACCTCTAACTCCTCTTCGCCGTGATATGGTTTAAGGCGCTTATAGTACCAGTTTATCGCTACCCTGCTCCAGCGCGAGCCGCCTAAATCGCATGCCGACAATAGACATCGACCGCTGTTTCTGGTGGGATATTAACCTTCAATCCGCGCCTGTCTGGCCCTTGGGGGACGACCCAAAAGGTAATTCACGATTTGAAATAAAAATTGACGAGACAGCTAAAAACCCAGCGAACTGATGGGCTCGCTCTTCTCCGCGCCCGTCGCAGCGCTAACCTTAAATTTTTTATACATCGAAGCTAAGAATGGCGGCACTCAAGAGCTTCCACCTCCTTTTCGCTAGACTTAGCCAGCTTTTTTGAAAGCCAAAACCCTTACCATTCGGTGACGAAGGACCTTGTTCTCTAAGCAGCAAATTTCCTTACGTCTGCCGGGGACTTTGGTGTATAAATCCGCCAATCTAGGAGCCCGTCAGAATTGTAGGAAGCCAACCATTCAAACAACTATTTCACCCGAGGGGATCGCATGTCAGAAACCAAACGTCCCGTAGAAGAAAAAACCTTCACCACCCACGATGGCCTCGCATTGTTTTATCGCCATTGGCCCGCGATAGAGGAATCCAAAGGAGCTATTGTGTTGGTTCACCGCGGCCATGAACACTCCGGACGCATGGCCCATCTGGCCGAAGAACTGGAGTTATCCGAGTTTGCCTTTTTTGCCTGGGACGCACGCGGTTACGGGCGTTCTCCCGGCGTGCGCGGCTATAGTCCCAGTCTGGGTACATCGGTACGCGATATACAAACGTTCACAGACCATATCGCCGAAACCTACGGCTATGCCGCCGAAAACATCGCGATTGTCGCCCAGAGTGTCGGCGCCGTGGTCGCGGCAACCTGGGTACACGATTACGCGCCGAGGATCCGCTGCATGGTACTCGCATCGCCGGCGTTCGACGTGAAGCTTTACGTGCCTCTCGCCAAACCGTTTTTGGCGTTGATGCTGAAGCTGCGCGGCAATTTTTTCGTCAACAGCTACGTCAAAGCCAAGTTCTTGACTCACGATCCGGAACGAATTGCCAGCTACAACAGCGACCCGCTGATTACCCGGCCGATTTCGGCCAACATCTTGCTGGAGTTGTATTCGACCTCGGAACGCATCGTCGCCGACGCCGAAGCGATTCATGCCCCCACGCAGTTGCTAGTTTCCGGCGACGACTGGGTCGTTAGGCAATTGCCGCAATACGAATTTCTGGCCCGAATCGACTCAAAAGTCAAATCGTTGTATTTTCTGCCGGGGTTCTTCCACGATACCTTCGGCGAAATCGACCGGGCATTGCCGATAAGCAAATGCCGTTCATTCATCAAAGAAAATTTCGCTCGCGCTCGCCAAAATCCCCATCTGCTGAACGCCCACCACGAAGGATACACGCAACGCGAAGCGGCGGCGTTGGCGGTACCATTGCCGGCCCATTCCTGGCACGCACTATATTGGAATCTGACTCGAACGCTGTTGAAAGTATGCGGCTATATCTCGGACGGCATCCGCCTGGGCCATCAAACCGGATTCGACTCCGGCAGCACCCTGGATTATGTCTACCGTAACCAGCCGTCCGGAACCACGCCGCTCGGCCGCTTGATCGACTGGTTTTATTTAAACTCCATAGGCTGGCGCGGCATACGCCAACGCAAGGTACATATCGAAGAATTGCTGCAAAAAGCGTTGGCATTGTTGAGTCGGGACAATCAAGCAATACGCATCGTCGATATCGCTGCCGGTCATGGCCGCTACGTGTTGGAAGCATTAGCCGCAAGCGAGACACAGGCAGACTCCATCCTGCTGCGCGATTATTCCGACATCAATGTCGAGGCAGGCAACGCGCTGATCCACGGGAAAAATTTACAACACATCGCGCGTTTCGAGATCGGCGATGCTTTTGACAAAGACAACCTGGCAGCTCTGGCGCCAAAGCCGACGCTTGCTATCGTTTCCGGATTGTACGAATTGTTTCCCGATAACGGTTTGATTCGGCGTTCGCTGGCCGGTTTGGCGGAAGCCGTACCTCCGGGGGGGTATCTGATCTATACCTGCCAACCCTGGCATCCGCAACTGGAATTCATTGCCCGTGCCCTAACCAGCCATCGCAAGGGTACGGCATGGGTCATGCGCAGAAGGACGCAAGCGGAAATGGACCAATTGGTGGAAGCCGCAGGCTTCAGCAAATTGGAACAACGGATCGACGACTGGGGGATTTTCTCGGTCGCTTTAGCTCGGCGTAATGCCTGAAAACAAGGCTGAGCCGGTCGCCAGCCGCCGCCCTTGGCGGCGCGGCCTGCTCTGGCTGGCGTTTTTCGGTCCTTTTTTTTTTCGCCAGTTACGGTTTAAGCAATTGGTTGGCCACCCGACGCGACGACGTGGGTTCCATCGTCTTTACCTGGGAATACCAAATACCTTTCCTGCCCTGGTCGATTCTGCCGTATTGGTCTATCGACCTGTTCTACGGGCTGTCTTTTCTGGTGGCGCGTAACCGTCAAGAACTGGACGCGCATGCCAAACGCCTGCTGTTCGCGCAATTGGTTTCTTGTATCTGTTTCATCGCCTTTCCGCTGAAATTCAGCTTCGATCGGCCGCAAACCAGCGGTATTCCCGGTTGGTTATTCGACGTATTGTTGGGTTTCGATAAACCGTTCAACCAGGCGCCTTCGTTGCACATCAGCCTGCTGGTCATTCTCTGGACATTTTATGCCCGATATTTGTCGGGCATCCGGCTTTGGTTGCTCCGCGCAATTGCGATAGCAATAGGTTTATCGGTACTAACGACCTACCAACATCACTTTATCGACATTCCTACCGGCGCTTTGGTCGGTTGCGTCGCGGTCATGCTGTTTTCATTGACGCCTCAAACCGGGCTAAAACAACGCGATCCGGCACGATTCCGCATCGGTCTATATTACTTTGCCTGTGCGCTGGCGCTAGCCGCGACGGCTTGGAAGCTATCCGGCGCCTGGCTTTGGCTGCTGTGGCCCGGATGCGCCTTGGCGGCGATGGCAGGTATTTATTGGCTGGGAAACGCCGTGCTGTTTCGCAACATTAACGGACGCATGGATGATGCGGTCGCGGTGCTGCTGGCACCCTATTTGATCGGGGCGTGGCTGAATTCCCGCTTGTGGACTTATAAAAACCCGGCGCCGAGCGAAATTACCCCGGATCTATGGCTGTCCCGCTGCCCTTCGTCCGCGGATATACACCAATTCAAACTCCAAGCGCTTGTCTCTTGCTGCCCGGAAATTTTGGTCGATGCCGGAAAAACGCCGACTTACTCGGTAGCTATGTTGGACTTACTGGCACCGGAAATCCAGCAAATCGAACAAGGCGTTGCGGCAATCGACGCGGCCAGGCTACACGGCAAAACCTTGCTGTTTTGCGCCTTGGGTTACTCTCGCAGCGCCACCATCGCCGTAGCGTGGTTGTTGACCAATGGGCTAGCCGATTCAATCGATACAGCGGTCGCCCGGTTACGCAGCGTGCGCCCGGGATTAGTAATATCGGCCAAACATATCCGGCAACTAAAGGCCTGGCAGGTATGGCGGAAGTCGGCTAACTAAAAGTCTCGACACGCTATACTCAGAACGACGAGCATCCCTCTAAATCATCAAACGCAAGAAGTAATAACTGAGCGGCGCCACCAAAATCAGGCTGTCGATCCGATCCAGCAAACCGCCGAAGCCGGGTAGCCAACTGCCGGCGTCCTTGACCCCGGCTTCGCGTTTGATCGCCGATTCGAACAAATCGCCCCACACCGAACCAACCGCAATCAGCGGCGGCAAGCCGATCAACAATAGCCAGTACAGGTTTTCCGGCAACGCAAAACTCATCAGCCCGGTGCCAAGGTAAGCGCCCAGCAAATTGCCGATCACGCCTTCCCAGGTTTTATTCGGACTCAGCGCTGTCAGTTTATGCTTGCCGAATAACGACCCGACCGCAAAGGCCGCGTTGTCGCTGAGCGCCACCGCCGCGCCGATCACCAGCAATACACCGTCGCCGCCGGGAATATACCGGCTAATCAACACCAAATGCGCCAACAGCCAGGCGATATACGCCCAGCCGAACGACGATAAAGCCAGTTGCCTGATACCGGTACTGACGGCCTGAAACGCCAAAGGCTGCGCCACCGCAACCAACAACAGCAACGGCGCCAGCAGGTAAAAACCGTCCAGTGAGGCCAAGCCGACCGGCACTGCGGTGATGCCCATGATTTTCAACACCCGCCGGTAGTGAGTGACCAGACCGACCAACTCGGCATACTCGCGCAAGCCCTGCAAGGTCATACCCAACACCAAGACACCGATCGCCAACGGGCCGCCGAATACCGCGCCTAAATATAGTGGGGCGATGATCGCCCAGGTCCGCCATTTGACGAACAAGCCTTGCCGGAACAGGTCGCGGCCGTGCTTGCGTAACACCCAGCAGATCAATAACAGCGACAAGCCCAGCAACAGTCCGATCCGCTCGGCGGCTGGCGCAAAGAATGGGTTTAATAATGGATTAGCGACGAGCGTGGTCAAAACTACCTCCCATAAGACCTGTGTTCGGGCCGATTAATCAAGCATTGGCGTTCAAGTACTGCGCCGCACGGCGCACTCGCAACACGCACGTCACAACGCTGCCCAGCGCGATAACGGCCAAAGCCAGCGCCATCAGCCCGTAACCGGATGCACCGAATTGCGGATGCCAAGCGTCCGGCGTAAAGCCGAGATACGCGCAGCAGCCGATGACGATGGCCATCCGCATCGGCTTGGCCATCGGCCCGCCGAAATCGCTAGGTGCGCCGACGCTACGCGCCGCCACCCGCACGTATGCGGTAAACACGGCGGCAAACGCCGCCGCATAACCCAACAGCTCGTGGCCACCGGCGCTGAATCCGGCTCCGGCCAAAATCAGCAGGTCCGCGACCCGATCCGGGATTTCGTTGTATAAGGCGCCGACCGGCGACGCCCTGCCCCATTCGACCGCCACCATGCCGTCCAGCATATTGCATAACAAGCGCGTACCGACCAGCAATCCCGCCGCGATCCATAAGCCATGCTGGGCAAGGCCATCGGTCTGGCGGGTAGCGGCCAAAGCAACGGCGGCCAGCGCCGCGGCGCCGACGCCGACCAGCGAAATTGTATTCGCGGAAATATTGGCGTGCGCCAACAGGCGAGCCAAGGACTTGGACCAGCCCAACTCCCTGGCGGGGACGTGGCGGCGGTCGGAATTTACGGGATCGGGATTCATGCCGGTGATCTCCTAGGATTGGAAGGAATTAGATTGTTGCTCGGCCAGCAGATTCGCCAAACAAGTGTGCAGCAATTCCGTCGCTTGCTGTTTATCCATATCGGCGGCGATATGAATCGCTTCACCGAAGCAAACCCGCACCGGACTGCGCACCGGCCAGTGGGCGCCTTTCGGCAGGATTTTATGGCCGCCTGAAATCGCTACCGGAATCACCGGTACCCCAAGCTCGGTCGCCAGGTAACCGATGCCGGGCTTGAACCGCAACAATTGGCCGTCCGGCGAACGCGTACCTTCCGGATAGATCAACAACGACCAACCGTTGTCCATCAGCTCGCCGCAATGGTCCAGACTGCCGCGTATCGAACCGTCGCGGCTGAACGCGAAGGCGTTGATAGTCAAGCTTAGCAAGCCGGCAATCAGTTTTTTACTGAAAAAATAGTCGGCCGCCGCCGCGATACACAAGCGGCGGCGAACCGGCCACGGCAATGCGCGCAAGAGCGATACGGTATCGATGTGGCTGGCGTGATTGGCGATGAACATGACCGGGAACTGCACCTGCCGTAAATGTTCCAGGCCTTTGACTTCGAACGAGCTGCTGACCAACTCTTGCAACAGCGGCAATAAAACGCTCTGGATCCGTCCGCGCAAAGCCACGGCAAGGTCGGACAACGGCCAACTCGGGAAACGCATCTTCTTTGCCACTCGCTCGCTACGGCCCAGCAGCGCTTTCAGCTCGCCGACCTCGCAGATCGCGATCAGCTCGGCATCGTCGCAAATGATGCCGAGCTGCGCTTCGATCAGTCCGGCCAGTTCGACCCGAGTCAGCGAATCGCAGCCCAGGTCCAGCACCAAGTCAGTTTGATCATTAATGCTCCGCACATCAACCCGACAGACGTTGGCCAACAATTGTTCTATGGTTGCCGAACGAGTGTTAACCGCGACCGTATCGGCCACGGCATCGTGCGTCGATTCGGTATCGACAAACCGGGATTTGGCTTTCCAGCGTTGAATTTTCAGCAAGGGTGTACGCGGAAAATCCCCTGTCCAATAGCGAATGTCGGAAATCCGTTGATGCGGCGCCAGCACCGCATTGGCATTGCGCACCGCATCCTGGGCGCGGCGCTGCCGCTCGTCTTCCGGCATCGGTTCCGGAAAACACAGGATCGCGGCTATGCATTGCCGGCCGTGACGGTCGAGCAGATCGGTGACCATGCACGGCCCAATGCCGGGCTGTTTGGCCAGTTCCAGCTCGATGTCTTCCGGAAATACATTCAAACCGTTAGCCAGCACGATCATGTCCTTGCTGCGGCCCTTGATATACAGCTCGCCGCGCGGACCAAACGCGCCCAAATCGCCGGTGCGGTAACCGTCCGTATCGCTAAAAACCAGTCGCGTCGCTTCCGGATTTTGCCAATAGCCGCGGCTGACGTTGGCGCCGCGCACTAGGATTTCATCCTGTTCCGACAAGGTCACCGTGACGCCAGCCACCGGCCAGCCGACCGATCCGGAAATCCGATCGTCGTAACGGTTGACCGAAATCACCGGCGCGCACTCGGTAGTACCGTAACCTTGAATCACCCGCACACCCAGCAACTCCCAATGCCGTTCCAGGTTTACCGGCAACGGCGCGCCGCCGCTGACAAAAAAAACCGGTGTGCCGGCCATCGCCGCGAACAAGCGTTCGGCGCAAAACCGGCGCCAGGCAAACGGCAAACGTTCCGCAATCCGCCACCACAGCCGCCAGCGTGACTGGCCGCCGTTTTCGACAATCTGTTTTTCCAATGCATGCCAGATCATCTCCAACATCTGCGGCACCGCTATCACGCCATCGATACGCTTGGCTTCCAGTTTGCGCATCACCACATCGGACTGAAAATTACCGGAAAAATAAATCGTCGCCCCCAACAGCAACGGCGCGAACAGTCCCGCCGTCTGCTCGAACAGGTGCGACAGCGGCAGCAGCGACAAAAACCGTAGCGGACGGTGTTTGGGGTAGATGTCTTGAATAGCGTTGACGCTGCTGAGAATGTTGCGATGACTGAGCACCACACCTTTCGGGTTGCTGGTGGTGCCGGAGGTGAAGACGATTTCGGCTATGTCGTCCGGCTGCGGCCGATAGTCAAAATCCGGCGGTGCCGCCAAAGCAGCGGCCAAAGCGTTAACGGAAAGCTGCGGCAGCGCGTCGAAACCCGGGATTTGATCGTTGCCCAACACGGCCCGGGCTTTCGTCGATTCGGCGACTCGGGTAATAAAGTCGATAGACAAATGCGGGTCCAGCGGCACCACCACCAATCCGGCTTTGAAACAGGCGAAGTACGCGGCGACCAATTGCAGATTGGGTTGGCCGCGCAGCAACAGGCAGGTGCCCGGTCCAAAGCCATAGTCGTTAACCAGCTGTCCGGCGATCCGGTCTACAGTTTGATGCAGCCGGCGATAACTCCAGCAATCGTCACGTAAACCAACCCTGCCTACCAAAGCATTCCGCTCCGGGAATGCTGCTGCCGCTTGGTCAAGGAGTTGGTAAAGATTGGTCAGCATGGCCATGGCAACGGGCGAAAGAAAATTGCGCCATCTTAGCCAGCGGTTTCGGAAAAAGTCCACATGATTATGCTCGCCGCCGGTTCGGCAAACTGGATAATACAAACCGATGCTTTCCCTTCGTGGCTAAAGCCTCGTATAGTATTCGGCTGTTCTAATTCAAGGAATGTAAAACAGTGGACACCATCAGCATACGCGGCGCCCGCACGCATAATCTGAAAAACATCGATCTGGACTTGCCGCGCGACAAATTGATTGTCATTACCGGCCTGTCCGGTTCCGGCAAGTCGTCGTTGGCGTTCGACACTATTTATGCGGAAGGCCAGCGCCGCTACGTCGAATCATTGTCGGCTTACGCCCGGCAATTTTTGTCGATGATGGAAAAACCGGATGTCGACCATATCGAGGGCCTGTCGCCGGCGATTTCCATCGAACAAAAATCCACCTCGCATAATCCGCGTTCCACGGTCGGCACCATCACCGAAATTTACGATTATCTGCGGCTGCTGTACGCCCGGGTCGGCATTCCGCGTTGCCCGGAGCATGGCGTATCCCTGGAGGCGCAAACCGTCAGCCAGATGGTCGATCAAGTGTTGGCGCAACCGGAAGGCGAGCGCTGGATGCTGCTGGCACCGGTGATCAACGACCGCAAGGGCGAGCATGTACTGCTGCTGGAAGACTTAAAGGCCCAGGGTTTTTTGCGCGCCCGCATCGACGGCGAGGTCTACGAGCTGGACGAGCCGCCGGCGCTGGATTTGAAGAAGAAACACACCATCGAAGTGATCGTCGACCGCTTCAAGATTCGCGACGACATCCAGCTGCGTTTGGCCGAATCCTTTGAAACCGCGTTACGCTTATCCGAAGGCTTGGCGATTGCCGCCTCGATGGAAAGCGATCAGCAACTGTTGTTCTCGGAGCGCTACGCCTGCCCGCATTGCGGCTACAGCCTCAGCGAACTGGAGCCGCGCATTTTCTCGTTCAATAACCCGAAAGGCGCCTGCCCCAGTTGCGACGGCCTGGGCGTGCGCCAACATTTCGATCCGCAATTGGTGGTGCATAATCCGGAGATCAGCCTGGCCGGCGGCGCGGTGCGCGGCTGGGATCGGCGCAATGCCTATTACTACCAAATCATCTGCGCCTTGGCGGAACATTACAATTTCGATCCGGAAGCGCCGTTTTCACATATTTCCAAGGATATTCAGGCGGCGATTTTGTACGGCAGCGGTGAGGAAAAAATCAGTTTTACCTTCCAGATGGGCAGCGGCAAACCCAAAGCCAGCCGCCATGCCTTCGAAGGCATCATTCCGAATATGGAGCGCCGTTATCACGAAAGCGACTCGCAAATGGTCCGCGACGAGCTCTCGAAATACCTGGCACAGCAGACTTGCGCGGTGTGCGATGGGGCGCGTTTAAATCTGGGCGCGCGCAATGTGTTTGTCGAGGAGCAACCCTTGCATCACGTCACCCGCCTGCCGATCAAGCAAACCCTCGGCTTTTTTCAGGGCCTGAATATCCCCGGCCATCGCGGCGAAATCGCCGCAAAGATTAATAAGGAAATTCAGGAACGCCTGGAGTTTTTAGTCAACGTGGGTCTGGATTATCTGACCCTGGACCGCAGCGCCGACACCTTGTCCGGCGGCGAAGCGCAACGCATCAGGCTGGCCAGCCAGATCGGCGCCGGCTTGGTCGGGGTAATGTACGTGCTGGACGAACCGTCGATAGGTTTGCATCAACGCGACAACGAACGCTTGCTGAACACGCTGTATCGATTGCGCGACCTGGGTAACACCGTGATCGTGGTCGAACATGACGAAGACGCGATCCGCGCCGCCGATCATGTGGTGGACATCGGCCCTGGAGCTGGTGTGCATGGCGGGCAAATCGTTTCGCAAGGTACGCCCGCGCATATTCTGGCCGACCCCAACTCCTTGACCGGCCAATATTTGTCGGGCGGTTTGAGTATAGATATTCCCAAAAAAACTACGCCGCGCGACCCGAGCAAACTAGTCACCATCCGCAAAGCCAGCGGCAATAATCTGCAAAACGTCGACGTCAGCTTCCCGGTGGGTTTGATGACTTGTGTCACCGGTGTCTCGGGTTCGGGCAAATCGACGCTGATCAACGACACTTTATACAGCCACGCCACGCGACTGATCAACGGCGCCAGCTGCATCCCGGCGCCATGCGATGCCATCGAAGGCCTGGAACAATTCGATAAAGTGGTGGACATCGATCAAAGCCCCATCGGCCGCACGCCGCGCTCCAACCCGGCCACCTACACTGGCATATTCACGCCAGTACGCGAGCTGTTTTCCGCGACGCCGGAAGCCCGCTCGCGCGGCTACACGCCGGGCCGCTTCAGTTTCAACGTCAAGGGCGGCCGCTGTGAAGCCTGTGCCGGTGACGGCGTGATTAAAGTAGAAATGCACTTTCTGCCGGACATCTTCGTACCCTGCGACATCTGCCACGGCAAGCGTTACAACCGGGAAACCCTGGAAATCCGCTACAAAGGCAAGACCATCCACGAAGTGTTGGAAATGACCGTGGAAGACGCTACCCAATTCTTCTCCGCCATCCCCAGCCTGGCCCGCAAGCTGCAAACGCTGATCGATGTGGGTTTGAGCTATATCACCTTGGGCCAGAACGCCGTGACGCTGTCCGGCGGCGAGGCGCAACGGGTCAAACTGGCGAAAGAATTGTCCAAACGCGACACCGGCACCACGCTGTACATCCTCGACGAGCCCACCACCGGCCTGCACTTTCATGACATCAAGCAATTGCTGACCGTGCTGCACACCCTGCGCGACCACGGCAATACCGTGATCATCATCGAGCACAATCTGGACGTGATCAAAACCGCCGACTGGATTGTGGACATGGGCCCCGAAGGCGGCAGCGGTGGCGGTATGTTGGTGGCGGAAGGTACTCCTAAGCAGATTGCCAAGCACAAGTCCTCGCATACCGGGACGTATTTGCAGCGGTTTTTTGTTTAGACACGTCTGCTCCCCTGGTTCCCCGCGCGCGACGTGGTAACCAGAGAGCACCGCGCCGCGGTGCCAGAATAACCGCAGCGTGGCCAAGCCGGGCGTTCCAACGCAGCACGTTGGAACGAGGAGACCGAAGGAACTGACTGTATAGCTTCCATAGTCTCTGGTCGGACAACCTTATTTAATTTCAATGCCGGCGGCACGCGCAAAAGCAGCATAATCAAGCGCCGTATTTTGGTCGTGTACGATTCGCCATTGACCTTCTTGCAACTGAAACACGTATGTTAGCCAAGTGCTGATTGAGGCAGCATCCGCTTTTGGGCAATATTGATATTTGACAAGAGCCATAGCAACATCCTCTCCGACGACTTTATGCACAACCGTACCCTCCCAAATCCAGTTTGGGTCTTGAAACCACTGCTTATGAATTTCAATGGATTCCGCGGGCGTTGTGAATGCGTGCCCGTTTTGCACGACTGTATAGAGCGTTTCACCCCGCGTAAGGTGCGATTTAAACGCTTCAATATCTCGATTGGAGATGGCTGCAAAATGCTGCTGCAGAGCAGCATCAAAATCCGGTTTCATGGGTCTGCCTCCCATACAAGAAGTAAGTGTGAAAAGACAAAAAGTGATTAGGCCGAGTGCCCTAGCCCTAGTGTCTCTAACGTGAGTGTTTTGTTTATCGGTTGAGTCCATGAAGATTCTCGCTACGGAAATTGTCGCTCAACATATGGATCATCCGCGAACGGGCGTTTACGCGAATTCGCCCATTCCCCAGATGCATCCGCCGTGGAGCCTGTTATTTTGCCGTCAACCGCCGCTTCTCGCTTGCAGCAATCATCCCCGATAAGTCCTCGGCTGGGCGAATTTCCCAAGGCCCCATCTTGGTTCCGGGATGATTGGATATTAACTGAACGGCGTGGTTAATATCCGTCGCGTCCAAAATCAACAGTCCGCCCAACAGTTCTTTGGTTTCGGCGTAAGGGCCGTCGGTGCGGAATACTTCGCCGTTTCGATGGCGTAAGGTGACAGCAGTATTCGAGCCTTGCAGCCCTTCCCCGCTCACCCAATTGCCGTTTTTCTTCAATATCTCGTCGTAGGCAAAGCATGCGTCGATCATCGCGAGTTGTTCGGTTTCCGGCTTGCTCATCCAGTTTTCGACGTCAAGGTAGCCGAAGCAAATGTATTTCATGGTTTTCTCCTGTGTTTGTTTATGAAGATAAGGACACTGTCTTCAAATAGTCGGTTGAGAAGATTCCAAATCGACAACTGCTCGAAAAATTATTTTTCAATTCGGCCAAGACCATGGAAATCATTGACAGTCTTTATAACCGGCAGTTGTCAAATTAAGCTTAGGTGGCAAAACTTACCAAAATCGGTTTTTATTAACCCGGCCCTTAAATATCGTCGCTCCCGCGCAGGCGGGAGCCTAGTTGCTACACTGGATTCCCGCTTTCGTGGGAATGACGGTAACAGGGAATATAAGGGCCGGGTTAATAGTTTAATTCCACCACACCTAAGCCCGGCGTAAACTACGTCCAAAATGGCTACTCAAACCGAACCCCCAATTATTCTCCGCATCGGCATCATCTCCGACACCCACGGCTTGCTCCGCCCGGGGGTGCTGGCGGCGTTGAAAGGCTACGAGCGGATTATCCACGCCGGTGACATCGGCAAGCCCGAGGTGTTGCAGCGGCTGAACGAGTTGGCACCGGTCACGGCGGTACGCGGCAACAACGACAAAGGCGCTTGGGCCGAAGAACTGCCGATCGCTGCCCGCGTCGCGGTCGGACAAGTTTCAATTTACCTGATTCACGATCTGGCCGAGCTGCCCATCGATCCGGTCGCGGCCGGGATTCGCGTCGTCATCTCCGGGCATTCGCATAAACCATCGATTCAAGATCGCGATGGCGTGTTGTATCTCAACCCCGGCAGCGCCGGTCCACGCCGGTTTAAATTGCCGATAGCCATTGCCGAACTTGTCATCAGGGACACGGCAGTCGAGGCGCGAATCGTCGAGCTGGCGGTTTGAAACCGATTACAAGAATTTGTTATCGTTATCACCCGCAGCATCCTGCTGCCGCGCGATTCGTTTCCGTTTAACCACTTTTTCACTGTACAAGATTGCCCCATGAGTTTTGATTTTAACGCTTACCTAAACCGCATCGGCATAGCCAAACCGGAAGCCAGCCTCGCCGGCCTCAGCCAATTGCAGCAGGCGCAACTCGGCGCTATTCCGTTCGAAAACATCAATCCGCTATTAGGCTTGGTACCCGAGCTGGAAACGGCGGCGTTGATGGACAAGATGGTCGCCAAGCGGCGCGGCGGCTATTGTTTCGAATTGAACGGCTTATTTGGACAGGCTCTGGATGAGTTGGGATTCGCGTATCAGCCGATTATGGCCAGGGTGCGGATGGGCCGCAACGAGGGCGGCCCGCGCCTGCATCTGGCATTTATCGTGGAGACGGAAGGCGACTCCTGGCTGGTCGATGCCGGCTTCGGCGGCCCCAGCCACTATCTGCCGCTGCGCCTGAATACCGAGCAGGCGCAAAGCCAGGACCACAATCGGTTTCGGTTGCGCCAGGAGCCGGAATCGGGAGAAACCGTATTGGAACGGTGGCAAAACGGCGAGTGGTTTGCCTTGTATAGTTTCGATCGCTCAAAGGTGCAGCGCTGCGATCTGGAAGCGGCTAACCTGGTATGCACGACCTGGGACCAATCGCTGCTGTCGCAAAATCTATTGATTTGCCGCAATACCGCCGAGGGCTGGGTGCAATTGTTCAATACCAATTTTTCGAAATACCGTGCCGGCGAGCAAGTCAGTCATTCAGTCGCAAGCCAAACTCATTTAAGCGATTTGCTTGGCGAACAGTTCGGTATTGAAATTAATAATGAACAGTTAAACCGACTCGCCGAGCGTTTGGCATTAAGTCGCGGTACGCAATAAACTGTAAGGCACGCCCTATTTGAATTGCAGCTGCCCGCCGGTGCCGGCACCGTCTTTGACTTCCTGGGCTTTGTAATTCCTTGGAGACTGCACCAGGTTGTTGTAGGCATCGAAAAACGCGGTGGCGGTGGATACGCCTTCCGGCGTTCGGGTAAAGCTGGCCAAACCAAAGCCGCCGGCAGCATTTTCACCCAACGAGATTTGCCCCGGCGGGGAGTAAAGTATCGACACCGCCAACCAGCTTATTTTTTTGACTTTTCTGCAGATCATACCGACACGCCCCTGTCGAAATTATCAGGCTTTGGGAACTGAAATTTGGCACTCTGGAAAAATGTTAGAGTAAAACTAGAGAGGAATGCAAACAAATCGCGACCGCTGCTGAATTAAGTCAATTAAGCGCCCAAATATGGGCATTTAGAGCTGGTTTGGCGAAGCTCTACTTTAGGTGCGGAAGCAATACCCCAAACCGCTTTTTATCTGAAATGTCTCGCATCGCCGGCGCAACTGGATAAAATACCGAATCGGCTTGGGCAGCAAGGCAAAACAGGAGGCTGGAGAATGGCTTTAGCATTGAAAGATCGGCAATCTCATACTTATGGCGACTATTTAAATTGGCCGGACGATGTGCGTTACGAGCTGATAGACGGCGACGCTTATTTGATGTCACTCGCACCGGATTTGCCGCATCAGGATGTAGCGGGGGAAATTTATTTCCAAACTCGGCAAGCGCTGCAGGGCAAATCTTGCCGGGCGTTTATCGCACCGGTCGATGTACGTTTACCCAAAGCTCAAGAAGCCGACGAATCTATCGATACGGTCGTACAGCCCGACGTGTTGGTGGTATGCGATGGCAATAAACTCGATAAACGCGGCGTGCGAGGTGCGCCGGACTGGGTTGTGGAAGTATTGTCGCCCTCTACCGCCGGTCATGACCAAATCAAAAAACGCCAGCTTTACGAACGCCACGGTGTGCGCGAATACTGGCTGGTTCATCCGGTCGATCGGGTATTAACGATATACAGCCTGGCAGATGGGGAATTTGGCAAGCCGCAAATTTATCAATTGGAAGGCGAAACTCAAGTCGGCATTTTGCCGGAAATTGTGATCCGTTGGGACGAACTGGCTGCGCGCTTGCCTACGGATTATTGACCGGAAACAGAGATTGGTCTTCGATCCATCCGCAGGCCTGATAATATGGCCGTGCCAGATTGGGCCGAGCCATTGTGATGTCAGGCGAATGATTACGCTTTAAACACCAATAGCCTGGTGGGTGCTGAGGGGTTCGAACCCCCGACCCTCGCCTTGTAAGGGCGATGCTCTCCCAGCTGAGCTAAGCACCCGACTAAAGGCCGCGCATTTTATCCAAAACGCGAGCTCCTGCAAAATGTTTTGTTGCGCACACGCTCTTGCCACACACTTGCCTATGCCGCAGGCTTATATTCTCACGAGAACAATTAGAGAAACGGCCGTTACAAACAAACTTTTTCTATAAAAAACTTACTTTCAAAAATTCATACCCCCAAAACCGCAAGCCGCACGCAAACCACAAAAGCTGTCTGCCAAAGCTTATTTTCCAGATATGTTGAAAAATCCCGGTTTTAAGTTACTTTTATGTAGGCATATGACTACGCAAAATGAAAGCTTGGATAACCTGTTATGTTTCAAACTAAATTTGGCAAGCTGCGTCCAAGTTTCCGGAGACAAGTTCTACTAAGTGCCAAACCAAGCGCAGCGATACCGAACAACCGAAAGCAAATACGCCGGGCGCGAGCAATATTTAAACCCTTATACGTTTATCGATGAAAACTACATGAGTAAAGGTACCACTTACATACCGATTTACGATTTCTCGCCGAGCGTTAACGCCGGCTATCTAAAACAAATTCTGCCGCTGCTGGTGCGTCATAATGTTGCGGCCAATCCCATCAATTACGCCATTTGGTACGACTACGTGGCCGGCGACAACCCGACTTTAAACAAAGCCGTGGACTCATTGCTCGAAGAGCACAAAGCCTTCGATTACGACAACAGCGTGGAGCTTTACAAATCGCATATTTGTAATGCGTCTTTGGAATCGTTCGAGCAAATCAACCGGCAGTTGCACAAGGTTATCGAACAAGCCACCAGCGCAATCAACGACACCTATAACAAAGCCGAAGAAACCAACGACAGCTTTCAGAAAAAATCGGTCATCTTGGAAAACTTCTCCGCATCCGACGGTTTGAAAAGCGTTTTGCAGGAAATCATTCAGGAAACCAAATCGCTGGCCATGACTAGTCAGGCCATGCAAGCCAAGCTGACCGACGCTAACCATGAAATGGAGCAATTACGTGCCGAACTGGCTCAAGTCAGACAAATCGCCACTACAGACGGCTTAACGGGCTTATTGAATCGGCGCGCATTCGACATGACCCTAGCCGAAATCATCGAACAATCCGAACCCGATACCGCGTGCCTGTCGATGCTGGATATAGACCATTTCAAACGCATTAACGATACTTACGGCCACACGATCGGCGACAACGTCATTAAATATGTAGCGTCTTTAATGAAGAAACACGCCGAGGAACACCATCACGTGGCGCGTTACGGCGGCGAGGAATTGGCTATCATCATGCCTAACACCAGTCACGAAAAGGCGGTACAAATATCCGAAAATATTCGGAACGCTATGGAGACTAGCCGCTTGCAGCGCAAAAACGACAACCAATCGCTGGGAAAAATCACCCTGTCGATCGGCGTCGCCAGATTACAGCCGGGCGACAACCCGGAAAGCTTCATCGTCCGAGCCGATAACGCCTTGTATAAAGCCAAGCAAAGCGGGCGTAATCGGGTAATACATTCATGAACAAGCCAAAAACAATGTTGGCCGGTTAACGCTCGGTCAGGTGCTGTACCACTAGACTGCCCACCATATCGCCCTCAACATTGACCATGGTTCGCACAGTATCCAATAAGCGGTCTATTGGTAACAATATGGCAATGGCTTCGGCCGGCAAACCTACGGACTGCAACACCATTATCATGGTCACCATGCCGGCGCTAGGAATGCCCGGCGCGCCGATGGCGGCGATCATCGTGGTAAAAAACACGATCAACTGCTGAGCCAAGTCCAGCTCAATACCCGCTAAATTAGCGACGAATAGCGCGGCGGCAGCTTCGTATAGCGCTGTACCATCCATATTGACGGTAGCACCTAGCGGTACCACAAACCCGGCGATACTAGGTTTGACGTGCAGATGCTGCTCAACGCAGCGCAAGGTAACCGGCAAAGTCGCCGAACTGGAGCTGGTGGCAAACGCGGTCATCAACGCTTCGCGGGAACCGCGAAAAAACTTTAAGGGCGTAAGCTTGGTGACTAAATACAACAGTAAAGGCAACACGACGAAACCATGCAGCAAGGTCGAGCCCACCACAACGGCTACAAACTTGGCCAGGCTGCTCAACAAAGCCATATTCTGCGTCGCCAGCAATTGGGCCAGCAAGGCCATGATGCCGAACGGCGCCAGCCGCATGATCCAGCCGACCAGGCGCAACATCAACTCCAAGCCTTCCTGCATTAACAACAATATATTGCGGTAACGGTCGCCGCCGACCACCAAGGCTAAGCCTAGCAACAACGCAAACATCACGATCGCAAGTATATTGGCCTGTGCCAGAGCCGCGAACGGATTGACAAACAATCCATGCAGGAAGCTGGCGATGAATTCGGCAAACGTCATCTGTTTGGCCGCAAAACCCTGACCGGCGTTCTGAAATAGATCCAGATTCACGCCCTTACCCGGCTCGAACCAATTAGCCGCGCCCAAGCCCAATAGAATGGCCAGCACCATGGACAACGCGAAAAAGCCCAGCGTGGACATCCAGACCCGATGCAGTTGGCTGTGCAGACGCAAATTGGCGACGCCAACCGCGATGGAGGTAAACACCAGGGGCACCAGCACCATTTTCAACAAATCCATGAATAAATTACTCAATAGACCGCAGAAGTAGATACCTTGCTTTGTTACAGCCGCTTCCGGTCCCAGTTTGGCGAAACCTAATCCCAACATGACACCAAATACGGCACCGAGAAAAATTTGTGTATTTAATGCGACTTTCAATGCAGCCTCCTGAAAACGCGAATATCGTAAAACGCCAAAATAGTGAGATTTATCATACGCAAACTAACAGACCCAAAACAGCATGTATCGACTCCGGCCGTACTACAAGGGATTTCGGCGAAGATTGGCTTTAGGGTTATCTACTTCGGTAAAATCAGCCGCTATGACGACAATCACCGACAACACCGAAACATGTATATGCGGCTCCGGCCTGCATTATCAGGAATGCTGCGGCCGCTATCACAGCGGCGAGCACTACCCGCCAACGGCGGAAGCCTTGATGCGCTCGCGCTTCAGCGCTTATGCCCGGCGCGACGTGGACTATTTATTAAATACTTGGGATACAAGCAAACGGCCCGCAGCAATCGATTTTTCCAAGGAAACCGCGCAGTGGCAAAAACTCGCTATAGTCGGCACTAAGAAAGGCGCCGCGCACGACAGCAAGGGCATTGTCGAGTTTAAGGCATTCTACCGACAGGACGGCGAAGACTATTTCATGCACGAAATCAGTCGTTTCGTTAAAACGGATTCGCGCTGGCTCTATCTGGACGGCGTCATCAAGTCAGCCGGTAAAGTCGCTGCCGCGACCGATACCGGTAAGAATGCGCCTTGTGCGTGCGGCAGCGGCAAGAAATTTAAACGTTGCTGCGGGCGCTGAAAATCGGCTCGCAGAACCGTAACTAAGTCAACGAGCCGCATCCACAAAGTTCAATTGCTTCCAGGCCTCGTAAAGCACTATCGCGACGGTGTTGGACAGATTGAGGCTGCGACTTTCCTTGCGCATCGGCAAATACAGTTGCAACGCGGTAGGGTGTTGGCTCAAAAATTCGGCCGGCAAGCCGCGGGTTTCCGGACCGAACAACAAGGCATCTCCGGCTTTATAGCGCACCTCGCTATAGCCGGTGTGGCCTTTGGTGGTTAACGCAAATAAACGCTTAGGCTTGGCTTTTTCGACGTAATCGTGCAACGAGCCATACTGGCGAATGCTCACCCATTCATGATAATCCAGCCCGGCGCGACGCAGACGTTTGTCGTCCAAATCAAACCCCAAGGGCTGGATTAAATGCAGATGCGCACCGGTGTTCGCACATAAACGGATTATATTGCCGGTATTCGCCGGTATTTCCGGCTCGAACAAGACAATATCAATCATCGTTTTAGTATTTTTCCACGTCCACAGGCGACAGTTTCCAAATCTCGTTGTTGTATTCGCTAATGGTCCGATCGGTGGAAAATTTGCCGCTGGCCGCCGTATTCAAAATACTCATTTTGGTCCAGCGATCTTGATCGCGCCAAGTTTGCTCGACGCGCTTTTGCGCTTCCAGATAACTGCGGAAATCGGCGATAGTCATCCACGGATCGTGCGGGCTTTTGATCGAGGCAATGATGTCGTCAAAAATGCCCGGCTCGAATTGATTGAAGTGCCCGCATTCCAGCAAGCGCATCACACCTTGCAAATCGCTATCCTGATTGATGAACCAGTTTGGATCGTAATGCGGCCGGAGCGCCTCCACTTCGGTTTCGGTCAAGCCGAACAGGAAGAAATTATCGGCACCGACCTCTTCGCGAATTTCGATATTGGCGCCGTCCAAGGTACCTATGGTCAGCGCGCCGTTCATCATGAACTTCATGTTGCCTGTGCCGGACGCTTCCTTGCCTGCCGTCGAGATTTGCTCCGACAAATCCGCGCCCGGACAGATTTTCTCCATCGCCGACACGCAATAATTGGGCATAAATACCAATCTGAGTTTCTCGCCCACGTCAGGGTCTGCATTAATGACGTTGCCGACATTGTTGATCAACTTAATGATTTTTTTTGCCATCACATAACCAGGCGCGGCCTTGCCGCCGATCAGCACGCAGCGATCCACCCAGTTTTGCGTATCGCCGCGTTTAATCCGATCATACAGATGGATCACATGCAGCACGTTCAAAATCTGCCGTTTGTATTCGTGGATACGTTTGACCTGGACATCGAACAGCGCATCGACGTTGATCTCGATGTCGTGCTCTTCTTTTTTGTAATCGACCAGACGCTGTTTGCTGGCACGGTTTAAGTCGTACCATTTTTGTCTGAACGCGGCGTCCTCGGAATACGGCGCTAATTTAGACAATTGCGAGAGATCGGTAAGCCAGCCGTCGCCAATGGTTGCGGTAATGAATTCCGCCAGCTCCGGATTACAACCGGCCAACCAGCGACGCGGGGTGACGCCGTTGGTTTTGTTATTAAACTTCTGTGGCCAAAGCTCGTAAAAGTCTCTAAACAGCCCTTCTTGCAACAATTTCGAATGCAGCTCCGCAACACCGTTAACCGAGAAGCTGCCGACGATGGCCAAAAATGCCATCCGCACCTGCTTTTGATGCCCTTCTTCGATGATGGACATCCGCGCCATGCGTGGGTTATCGCCGGGCCAATGCGCCGAAACTTCGGCCATGAAGTGCGCGTTGATATCGAAAATGATTTCCATCAAGCGCGGCAGCAAATTCTGCATCAAATTCACCGACCATTTTTCCAACGCTTCAGGTAGCAAGGTATGGTTGGTATACGCCATCGTTTGGCGCGTAATGTTCCAGGCTTCTTTCCAGGACAGCCCGTGAATGTCCATCAATAAACGCATCAATTCGGCAACCGCGATGCTGGGGTGAGTATCGTTGAGCTGGAAGCAGTTTTTCTCGGCAAATTTACTGAAATTATTGCCGTGACGGCCCACCCAGTTGGCGATCACGTCCTGCAAACTGGCCGAAGCCAGCAGGTATTGCTGTTGCAGGCGCAAGGCCTTGCCGTTTTCGTTGGCGTCGTTGGGGTACAACACCATCGTGATGTTCTCGGCGGTGTTTTTCTCGGCCACCGCTTCGGCGTAATCGCCGGCATTGAATTCCTGGAGATTGAATTCCTCGGTGGCAATGGCTTTCCACAAACGCAAGGTGTTAACCGTGCCGTTTTTATAGCCCGGCACCGGGGTGTCGTAAGGCATGGCAATCACGTCGTGCGTATCCAGCCAACTAGTGCGCTTGTTGCCTTTTTCGTCGATATGCGTTTGCGTGTGGCCGCCGAATTTGATGCGATGCATGTATTCCGGCCGTTCGATTTCCCAGACGTTGCCCATCCGTAACCAATGATCCGGCCTTTCAACTTGCTCGCCGTTGACGATTTGCTGCGAAAACATACCGTATTCGTAACGCAAACCGTAACCGGTGACCGGCAATTGCAAGGTCGCGCAGCTGTCGATAAAACAGGCCGCCAAGCGGCCCAGGCCGCCGTTACCAAGACCGGCATCGGGTTCGCTTTCAATCAGTTCCTCGGCTTCCAAACCCAAATCGTACAAAGCCTGGGTCACAATATCGTCGATGCCGAGATTCAACATCGCGTTGCTCAGCGAGCGCCCCATCAAAAACTCCATCGACAGATAGAAGGCTTTTTTACAATCGGAGTCTCGATAAACGTTATAGGTCTTCTTCCAGCGTTCGACCAAGCGGTCGCTGATCGCCAAGGATAAGGCTTCGTAGGCGTAATGCGGAGAACGGCAATTTTGATCGCGTCCGAGCCGATGACTGTAATAGTGTTTGAAATCGGCTATGAAATGCTTTTTATCCATGCCCAACTTAGGGAGCTTGGTAATATCGGCGGCGGGGTTACTTTTATGAAAGACTCTATGCGGCATAGTGCTTACCCTTGAAGACAGTGAAAATTAAAAGCCATGGGCCGCTGATTTTGCAAGGCGGAGCGATGCAGAAAGGCCCTCTAAATCGGTTTGTCGGGCACTCGCGACGCCCCATACGAGACGTCGCGATTTAACATCAGTTTAATTTGCCGTGGCATTGCTTGTATTTTTTACCGGAACCGCAGGGACACGGATCGTTACGGCCAACTTTGTTGCCTAGCCTGACAAAAGGCTGTTCCGCAGTCTCCGACTCGGAATCAGACTGGTCTGCTTGTGCCGTTGGCTCTTCTTCAAAAATCGAATGCGCTTCCGCGTGCTCGTAATGCATTTCTAGAGGTGCCTGGCGTTGTTCGTCTATCGCCTGCACATCTTCCTCGCGCGCGACTTGCACCTTGGCGAGTATACCCACCACTTCCTGCTTGATATGTGTCAACAGGCTGGTAAACATTTGGAACGACTCGCGCTTGTATTCCTGCTTGGGATCTTTCTGCGCATAGCCTCTGAAGTGGATGCCTTGGCGCAACTGGTCCATCGCCGCCAAATGTTCTTTCCAGCTATTGTCCAGCACTTGCAACATCACCGATTTTTCGAAATGGCGCAGCACTTGAACGCCCACCGCCTCTTCGCGAGCGCGACTTTCTTGCTCGGCTTTTTCGATAATCAACTGGCGTAATTTCGGTTCGTTCAGTGTGCGGTCCTTGTCCAACATTTCCACCAGCGGCATCTGCAGATTAAACTCCTGCTGCAAATGGTTTTCCAAACCGCGCACGTCCCATTGTTCTTCCATGGTTTTCGGCGGAATGTATTCGGTGATGACGTCGTTCAATACGTCGGCCCGAATCGCGTTGATAATGTCATTGATATCCTCGGCGGCCATCAACTCGTTGCGTTGCGAGTAAATGACCTTACGCTGATCGTTGGCAACATCGTCGTAAGCCAGAATTTCTTTCCGAATATCGAAGTTACGGTTTTCCACCTTGCGTTGCGCACTTTCGATGGAACGGGTCACCCAAGGATGTTCGATGGCTTCGCCTTCCTCCATACCCAGTTTTTGCATCAAGCTGGCCACCCGCTCGGACGCGAAAATCCGCATCAAGTCGTCTTCCAGCGACAGATAAAAACGGGTGGAGCCTGGATCGCCCTGCCGACCGGAACGGCCGCGCAACTGGTTGTCGATCCGCCGCGATTCGTGGCGTTCCGAGCCGATGACATGCAGACCGCCGCTAGCCAACACTTTTTCGTGCCTATCCAACCACGCGCCGCGCACTCGTTCTTTATCGGCTTCGCTAGCATCCGGGCCTAACGCGGCCAGTTCGGCATTTAGATTGCCGCCCAGCACGATGTCGGTACCGCGACCGGCCATATTGGTGGCAATGGTCACCGCTCCAGGCATACCGGCGTTTTCGATGATGTGCGCTTCGCGCTCATGCTGCTTGGCATTCAACACTTCATGGCGGATGTTTTGCTGTTGCAGCATCCGGGAGATCAATTCAGAGTTTTCGATCGAGGTGGTACCGACCAACACTGGCTGACCGCGCTGCACGCAATCTTTGATGTCTTCTATGACTGCGTTGTATTTTTCCCGCGCCGACAGATAAACCAAATCGCCTTTGTCTTTACGAATCATCGGTCTGTGGGTAGGAATCACCACTACTTCCAGACCGTAGATTTTATTCAACTCGAACGCTTCGGTATCGGCGGTGCCGGTCATACCGGACAACTTGCTGTACAGACGGAAGTAATTCTGGAAGGTAATGGAGGCCAGGGTTTGGTTTTCGTTCTGGATGGCGACGTTTTCCTTGGCTTCCATCGCTTGGTGCAAACCCTCGGACCAACGCCGGCCACTCATCATCCGGCCGGTGAACTCATCGACGATGATGACTTGACCGTCTTTGACCACGTAATCCACGTCTTTTTGGAATAGCACGTGAGCCCGTAAGGACGCGTTTAAATAGTGCATCAAGCGGATATTCGCGGCTTCGTACAATGTAGAACCATCGGCTATCAAGCCGTGCTCCGCCAATAAACGCTCGACGTGCTCGTAGCCGGCTTCGGTCAAATGGATCTGCCTGGATTTTTCGTCCACCGCATAATCGCCGGGCATCTGATCCTGTTTTTCCGGATCGTCGGCTTTTTCCTGCTTGGTCAGGTAAGGAATAATTTGATTGGTCTTCAGGTAAATATCGGTACTGCCCTCCGCCTGACCGGAGATGATTAGCGGCGTTCTGGCTTCGTCGATCAAAATCGAGTCAACCTCGTCGACGATGGCAAAATTCAGATCGCGCTGGACTTTTTGCTCCAGGCTGAAAGCCATGTTGTCGCGCAGGTAATCGAAACCGAATTCGTTGTTGGTACCGTAGGTAATGTCGGCGGCATAGGCAACCTGGCGTTGTTCGTGGGTCAGATCGCTGACGATCACACCGGTGGTCAAGCCCAGGAAGCCGTAAAGCTTGCCCATCCATTCCGCGTCGCGGCGCGCCAAGTAGTCGTTGACGGTCACCACATGCACGCCTTTACCGGGTAAGGCATTCAAATAGGCGGCCAGGGTGGCCATCAGGGTTTTACCCTCACCGGTTTTCATCTCGGCGATCTTGCCGCTATGCAACACCATACCGCCGATCAACTGCACGTCGAAATGCCGCATGCCAAATACGCGGGTGGAGGCTTCCCGCACGGCGGCAAAGGCTTCTGGGAGTAAATTGTCTAGCTTTTCGCCTTGGGCAAGGCGGTCGCGAAATTCCTGTGTTTTGCCTTGTAACGCCGCATCGGATAATTTTTCGTATTCGGCGGCCAGAACATTTACTTTCTTAACTAGCTTGCGTTTCTTCTTGACCAGCCTGTCGTTACGGCTGCCAACTACCAATTTAACCAGCTTACCCAGCATGATATTTCCAGAGTGAGAGTGAACCAAAGTTTGCGATTATAAACGGTATGGGGCGACTGTGACCAGAAAACAAGCCCCATAAAGTAGGATACCTAGCCAGCCGGTTTATCCCAATCGGATATTTAAATCAGGCTATCCGCCATATAAAACGCGATTTTTCGCCTGGCACAGCAGCCTAGTAACGTAAATCCACAATTTCCTCTGCAGCCTATCAGACATAGCACAAACGTGGACAAGCCAAGCGATCGGCGTATAATTCGCCGGCTTCGGCCCTAGCGGCAACAAGCATTAGACATCATTCTTCTGGCTTTAAGAACTTATGAAAATAGTCATTCTCGGTGCCGGTGTTACCGGCTCTTCGGTTGCCGGCGCATTAGCCAGTGAAGAAAACGATATTGTTGTTATCGACAAAAATGCGCATTTGCTCACCGCGTTAAAAGGCCGGCTGGACATCGCCACTGTCGAAGGCAACGCCGCGCACCCCAGCGTTCTTGAGCAAGCCGGTATTCAAGACGCCGACATGGTAATTGCCGTGACCGACCGCGACGAGACCAATATGCTGGCCTGTCAGGTGATCAATACCCTGTATAGCAAGCCCAAAACCATCGCCCGCGTCCGCGCTATCGACTTTCTAAATCACCCTGAACTGTTTCAACCGGGCGGCATCGACATCGTCATCAGCCCGGAACAAGTGGTCACCGAATCCATCCATAATCTGATCAAATATCCCGGCGCGCTGCACGTGTCCGAGTTTGCCGACGGCTTGGTCAGACTGTTTTCGATTCGCGTGGTACCCACCGGCTTTCTGACCGGCAAACGCATCCACGCGGTAAAAGAAAAACTAGCCGACAGCATGATCCGGGTCGCGGCGATTTTCCGCGACGGCAAGGCCATCGCGGTAAACGGCGAGGCGGTGATCGCCACCGGCGACGAGGTATTTTTCGTTTGCCCGCGCGACAAGGTACGTAAAACCCTGGTGGACTTGCATAAACTGGAATCGCCGATCAAAACCATTATGCTGGCCGGCGGCGGCCATGTCGGCAAGCGTCTGGCAATCGCATTGGAAAAAAACTTCCAGGTAAAAGTCATCGAGCAAGACATCGAACGTGCCCGGGAAATCTCCAACGACTTGCGCAATACCTTGATTCTGCATGGCGACTGCACCGACGAATCGCTGCTGCAGGAAGAAATGATCGAAGACATCGATTTGTTCTGCGCGATTACCAATAACGACGGCATCAACCTGATTTCCGCCGGACTGGCGAAAAAACTCGGCACTAAAAAAGCTATCTGCCTGATCAACAATAACTCTTATCTAAAATTACTGGACGGCACCGAAATCGATCTGGCGATTCAACCGAAACTGGAAACCTTGGGCGGCATCCTGAAACACGTCCGCAAGGGCGACGTGGTCGGCGTCAGTTCGGTGTGCGGCGGCAGCGCGGAAGCGATCGAAGCCATCGCCCATCGCAGCAAGAACTCGATTTCGGCGGTCGGTTTGCGTGTCGATCAGGTCAACTTGCCGGACGGCGTGATATTGGGTGCGTTGATTCGCGAAAAAGAAGTGATTCCGGTGCATCACGACACCGTATTCGCGGAAGGCGATCACGTGGTGATGTTCGCGCTGAACAAGAAAATGATTAAAGACATAGAAGGCTATTTCCAGCCGATCTAATCCGCCAAATCCGCATCGATAAACGCCAAGGCCCGCTGCGGCAAACCTTCGTTGCCCTCGCCTTGCAAGGAAGCCTGGCTGTCTTCATGCACCGCCGTCATAAACTGCAATAATTGCATTTCAATTTTCATTTTTTCCTGCGGTTCTTGCGCGTCCCACATCCGGTTCAATAGCTGTTTGGCATGATGATGAATCGTGAACGCCACGGCTTCGGGTAAATGCGCATAGCTACTGCGTAGCGAATCCTTCAACTTATCCAGCGATTGCAAATATTGCTGATAGTCTTTTAAATCCTGCTTGCATTGGGTTTTCACCATCGCCAGCTCATTGCTGTTGCGGGCTTTATTGACGGCCAATTCGTGAGCCAGTTGCTGCGACTGTTTTTTCAGTTGCGCCACCAAGGCCTGTTCCGCCAGAGCCTTGGCTTGCCGCAAATCGGCGACATCTTCGTGCCTGGACAAATGCCACTGTAGATTGTCGTCGCGACTGCGCCGCAAAAACGCCAGCGCCTCACCCAGCCAGCGACTAATCGGCGACATGGAACTGTTGGCGTAAAGCCAGCATCGCCGCGGAATCGGCTTGTTTACGATATTTGCGTAAGGCTTTACGCAACTCTTTGTAGCGGACGATCGGCAATTGCGCTCTTACTGCCTGCAATTCATGATTAATTGCCTCAGATAACGCTCTGGCCTGTTTTCGGTTGTCGGCAACAAGCAGGCGTTGCCGCTTGAATCTATGCACATAGCTTAATTGCCGGCTTTCAGCAGCCTTGAGCCGCTCCACATCTTGCCGACGAATCTGCAAAAATAATAGTCGCCGCAATGCCGAGGATTCTCGACTGAAATACCCGCGCAGTTCGCGGCAAACCGCCCTGAACAACATAAACACGCCAAGCAAAGCCAACAAAGCCAAGGCCAGCAGCATCACCTTACTCGCTAACAGATAAAACAAACCCATTAACAAAGCCAAGCCAAACTGCAAACAGATAAACCCAAGCACAAACAGCAGCATGGCCAAGCTGCCTATCAGTAGTCCGCCATAGAAAAACCGTCCGAACATAGCGCAATCAGGGTCGTTCGATGAACTCCAGCGCGTTACCGTCGCGGTCGCGGCAAAACAGCGCCTTGCGGCCGGAAATACTTACCGTGTATGCCGTACCGGTCCGTTCCAGATCTTCGCGCAAGGCATCAACCGAATCGATATGCATGGCCACATGCCGGTCGCGTCCACCGTGTGCCGGCCGACCTATCGTCGGATCGGGATTATCCAATTCCAGCAAATGAATCTGCTGCGCGCCGATTTGCAACCAGGCACCCGGAAACGGCAGATTCGGCCGTTCGGTGGGTTCCATTCCCAACACATCGCGGTAAAAAAGTAGCGATTGCTCGGTATCGGAGACGATCAAACTGGCGTGGTGAATCGTAAAATTATGCTTGGACATGGTAATGAACAATTGATGTGGGGCCAGGCGATTATACCGCCCGATTATTTTACCGCGTAGGTTTTCAACCAAGCCAAACTGCTAGCGGTGTCGGCTGTCGGCCGGTACTCGGCCCCAACCCAACCTCGATAGTCCGACGTGGCGATAATATCGAACAGAGCGTCGAAATCGACCGCGCCGCTACCGGGCTGGCCGCGGCCCGGGCAATCGGCAAATTGAATATGACCGATATTGTCCATATGTTGGCGCAAAAATCCGCCACAATCTTCGCCCATCCGGCTCATATGATAAATATCGTATTGCATGAATAAATTCGGATGATCGACTTTAGCCAGCACATCCAACATCCCCAAGCTGCTGTCGACGATAAACCCGGGCATATCGTGGCTATTGACGGCTTCAAATACGGTTTTGATACCCAATTCGGCGAAAGCCGATGCGGCGTAATCCAGATTCTCCAGCAAGGTGGCTTTATACTCACCTAAGCGCTGCAAATTCAAACAGCGACCGGGCAATACATTAATATTACAGGGCTTCAAGCGCTCGGCATAAGCCAGCGTCTGCTCGACGGCCGCTTTGAATTGATCGCGTTTTTCCGGAACCGCCGCCAGACCTTCACCACCTTGCAACAAAGTATCGGCATCCACATTGAACAACACCAATTGCAAATCCTGGTGATCCAATAACTCTAGGATTTGCTCTGCTGGTAGTTCGTAAGGAAATTGAATCTCCACCGCCTCGAAACCATGCTGCTTAGCGGCCTGAAACCGTTCAGGCAAGGGCAAGTCGGTAAACAATAAACTCAAATTAGCGGTAAAACGCAGCATTAGTCTTGAGCGTATAGCTTAATCAGAGTCGATGGATCTTGCTCCAGAAAACCGCCACTGCCATGCAATTGCATCAGTTGCGCGGCCAGACCCGACATCGGTACCGCACTGCCCTGCTTGCCGGCCAGATCGACAGCCATATTTAAATCTTTCAATAAGGTTTTCACGCGCCATTTCACCGGTTCGAAACGATGTCCGGCCATTTCCGGCCCGACGATTTGCAGGGGTTTGGAATCGGCAAAGCCGTCCGCCAGCGCTTCGGGAATTTTCGCGGCATCGACGCCGGCCGATTTTGCCAGCACCATCATTTCCGCGATTACCAGCACATTACAGCTAACGATCATCTGATTGCAGATTTTAGTGGTCTGGCCGCTGCCGACCGCCCCCATATGCGTCAAACGGCTATATAACGGTTGTAACACTTCTCTGGCAATTGCAATATCCGTTTCGGCGCCGCCTGCCATGATCGCCAAACTGCCCTGCTCCGCGCCGGCCGTACCGCCGGATACCGGTGCGTCCACCCAGCGCATGCCGCAAGCGGCCTGCAACTCCTCAGCCATCCGCCGAGTTGCTTCCGGGTGGATGCTGGACAAATCTATGAGCAATTTATCAGTGCTGCCGTTGGCGATGATCTGTTCCTTCACCACCGTTTCCACAGCCACGGTATCGGCCAGGCACAAAATCACCACATCGGAGGCTTTTACCAATTCGCCGACACTGCCGGAGGCTTTAGCACCGGCACCACTAACCGCATCCAACTTGGCGGCCGTGCGATTCCAGACATTAACCTGAAAGCCCGCCGCCAGGAGACGCAGGGTTAGCGGCAGCCCCATCAGGCCTATACCGACGAAGCCGAGCGTATAGCGTTGTTCTGCCATATTGGAACTCGCCTTTATTCGAATAGCGCCGGGCTTAAATCCAAACGCTCGGCGTCGCCGCGTCCGCTCATCAGGTGTTGGTGTACGATTTGAAAGGCTTCATCGAAATCGGCATTCACAAAACGCTGGGATAAATGCGTGCAAATCGCATATAAACCCGAATAATGCACGGTCTCGCCGGAGGTGCATTGGTTGATTTTTTCGGATAGCACGCGCATTAGCGATAACACCGATCCATCCTGCCGCCAATTGGCGGATACCGCGATAACGTCGTCACCGCGACTGGCAATCGCCGCCAACGCATTAAAAGATAAATCCACCAAACCGGCCAAAATTTTGATCAGATCGCCGCTGGCGATGGCTTTAAATGTCTCGCTACCGCAATCCAGCAACAAGGCTTGGCGCATCACAATATCCATATCCGACAAATGCCCGATTTCACCGTCGTCGGGCTGTTTGATACCGAATTTCCGGTGAAAATCTCTAACTTGTTGTAAATGTTTGTTCATGATTCTACTCCGGGTTGGATTCAAAAATTCGGGTGAATAGCGGCGCGGCGCTAAATAACAAATACACAGTCACCGACTTACCCTCTTATAGGACAGCAGTGAACGCAGAGAGTGCACCAATTAATAAAGCACTGACAAGGAAGACGATCCGTTTTAACGCAATTGCCGGCGCGATTCAATCAGCGACAAACTGACTATCACGATCAACAGAAACAAGGAACTTTCCAATAACAAAAACGCGGCAATTTTGAAATAGGCAAAAGCCGGATCGACATAACGCACCAACCAACCGGCCGCTTCGTCGGCTATCGCTGCTGCGTAGACTAGTGCGCTAATCCAGACTTTCATCAGGGTTGGCAACGAGGTCATCAGCATGAGATGCGTCAGCGTCAATACCAGCATGCCCATTGCGAACAAATGAAAATGACTGACTTCCAGCAGGCTTTGATAGCTTTTCGGCTCGTTAAACTCCTGCTCATTCCCCAAGTAATAAGAAACCACCGACTCCGGGGTAAGATTCATTTTGTGAAAATACATCAGGCCATTACTGATCCACAATAAAGCCACGTAAGCCAAGAACATCAAGATCAAAGAATTGATCAACAGCTGGCGATTCTGTTCGCCGGTAACGAAAAAACGCATCAGTGTGGCTTGTTTTGGATGAGAACTTGATAAATCGCCAATACCTTGCGGGCACTATTGATCGCGGCGCGGGTACTGAGCGTGGCACCGGCTACGCCTTGAATATCTTTATTCAGGCTCAACTCTTCAATGGAATGATTAGCTAACAAAGCCATCCAGCGCTCCGGCGGCTGATATTCAGGCGGCTCGTGAAACGCCAAAGTATAGACATTACGCAGCTTGCCGTCCGGCGTTAACACTACCAGCAAAGTTTCCGGCTTGGTTCTGACGGTGTGGGATTCGATGGCGGCATAACCGATCACGGCATCTTGCTTCTTCCCAACATAAAAGCTAAACAGATTGGATTCCAGCTTGACCTTGGCCAATTGTTCGATTTGCGCCACTTCCTCCGGCGTGGGAAACAGCGATTGCATTTCCACGGAGGCATCGTCGCCGAAGGCCAGCTTCATCGCTTCGTCCTTGCTATAAAAAACAGCGGCGGCAAGGTTTACGCTCGTTAAGCAAAAAACCAGTAGCGTCAGCATAAGCCGACGAGTTTTTGAAATCAGCATGAGTGGGGAATATCCAGGGAGTGAATTGTACGGCGGCTATGATAGAGACAGGCAAACGATTTGCCAAGTCGTCACACGGATAACAAAAGTATCTACAGCATTATATGCCGATGAGCCCCGCCGCAGGAACCGGCGGGACTATCCAGCTGCTTTAGAAAATAAAGCCTACACCCAAGTTAAAGTCGTCCGGAGAGGCACCGGACTTTTGGGTGAAATTACGGTAATCAGCCTTGATCACGACATTAGGAATGGGCTTGTAGTTGAGACCGACTTGGTAAATTTCTACGTCCCTGGTCAAATCATCTCTACAAACAGCATTTGCACATGTCGAAGCAGTAGCAACCGTATCCATACGCTCGTAACGCACGAAAGGCGCAAGGTACTGAGTCGTGTCGTGCACAAAATGCGGCAGAATGTCGTACCCGACTTCGCTGTACCAACCATAGTTTTCTTCGCCAATGTTTTTAGCATTTGCAACACTCAACAGTGCCGCATCGCCGATATGCCCCCAGGAACCCAAGGTGCGAAATTCCAGACCACGATATTTCCATTGCAGATGGGCTTCGTAAAGTTGCGTGGCGACATCTAGCTGCCGTCCGTTATACAACTGATTCTGTCCGGAATTACCGACGTACGCCGATCCGCCCACCATCACACCCGGCAACATAGGTGGCGCATAGTCCACACGCCCGACGTAAGCCAAGTCTTCCGCTAACGCCTGACCGCCCGACTGCCGCCCGCTACGAATACCATCGGCGCCAAAATTTTTGGCGTTCATCCCATTGACCACATAGGTCGTATACGTCAGACCCGGCAACAATTCACCGAATAAACCCACGCCGTTTTCACGCCAAGTGCTAGGAATGATACGTCTCTCGACTTCCGGGCGGTTATTACCGAAGAAAAACGGCGGTTCGTGTATCTGGTTGATAAAGCCCATCGGCATCAACACCATCCCGGCCCGGACGTTGACCATCGGGTCGATGAAGAAATCCAAAGAGGCCATCTCAACGGAGACGGTGCCCGTGCTACCCGAACCATTATTCGCTGTTGAGGCATGCTCGAACTCGATTTCACTGTTAAACAGTATGCTGTCGGTAAATTTGTAACCGGTATAAATGACCAAACGTTCGACGTCTGTATTGTCCGGGTTGTTTACTGTACCCGTTGCGGCGTTCCGCCCACCTTGATCATCGACTCGTGCCTGATAATTTGCCTCGCCATAACCACCAATCGACAAACCTTTACCGACTTGATAAACCTTGGAAGCCGCAGGACCCAAACCATAAGCACTTTTGTATTCGACTTTCTCCGGCACTACTAATTCGGTGCGGAGTTTTTCAACTTCTTCGGTCAACACGTTAGTTTTGCGCTCTAAGTTGCTCACTTCACCAACTGGACCTTTTTGCGCCACGGCCTCCAACTTCTTGGTCATGCTATCGATTTGCTGCTGCTGCGCCTGAATGATTTTCCACATTTCATCCATGGTTTGTGGCTTTTCGGCGGGAATGCCGGCGGCATTAACCCCGGCACTGACGACAATCGCCGAGATCGCGGCGCTAAGTTTTGACTGTAATGGCTTCATATCGGTCTCCAAGAATTTGAGACTCGAGTATAAAACCCCCACAATGATTAATGCAAATCATTCTCAAATCTATCCGCATTACCAGGGCGCAATTTACACCTTAAAAAATATCAACACTTGCTAACCAAGGTGGGATGCCGCGATAAAATCCAATTTTTCGGTACGTGTCATTTTTTTGATCAGCGCTTCCCGTCTGGAAGCTGAGCCCCGATCATGCCCGACTTCGACAAAAACCAGCTGGCGTGGCTGGCGGCTCCTGAAATATTTGGCTCCCTTTTGCATCAGATGTTGGCGAAAACGCCGCTCAACATCGGTACTGATACCGGTATATAAGCTGCCGTCGTCACACTGGATAATGTAGACCGACCAATTTGGCACTGGCGTTTTATTGGGAATCGGAGGATTTATTCAGCCAGCTGTTTAGTAAAACCGCAACCAATACACCAAAACCGATATAGGCATAACGAACGATAAAGATCAGTGAAGCGCTCTGGCTATGACTTGCGGCATCTTTGATGCCGGGCGTAACAGCTAATGTCCAGAACAGCGCCGCCAGAAAATAGACCACCACACCCGAAACTGCCCAGGAAATAGCCGGCCGACCTGAACGCGACGCAGTGTTGTAAAACCAAATGCCGACCAAAGCGGCGGCTATCGAACCTAACATGTGTTTTCCCGTTGCTATGTGATCAGGAGCGAGATAATCGCTCGATTCCTAGATTGGCTAGCTGATCGGCGCGCTCGTTGCCTACATCCCCGGCATGTCCTTTCACCCATATCCAATCGATATTGTGACGCTGGATCGCGGCATCCAGGCGTCGCCATAAATCTTCGTTTTTAACCGGTTTATTCGCCGCGGTTTTCCATGCCCGCTTTTTCCAATTAACCATCCACTCGGTGATTCCTTGCAAAACATATTTGGAGTCGGTATGCAATTTGACGCTACACGGCTTGGTTAATGTTTCCAGAGCTTGTATTGCCGCCACCAACTCCATACGGTTGTTAGTCGTTTCGGTTTCACCGCCGCACAGCTCTTTTTGATTATCTTTATATTCCAACCGCACTCCCCAGCCTCCAGGGCCGGGATTGCCCTTGCATGCGCCATCCGTGTAAACAATAACTTCAGTCATGGTTATCCTGTCTATGTAAGTTCGATTTCAACCCTAATCCGACCGCAGCCAAATTGCTTCGGCGTTGCTGCGTCGCGGCTAAAGGAATCAAGGTATATTGCCTCTTCACGGCTTTAACGCCGTAAGCCATGGCGAATAGAGAGCCAAAGCAAAACTCGAATTTACCGTGGGCAATTGTGTAGCTGTCAAGTCCAAATTCTGCGGTCGTTAACAATTCGAAATTCATCAATTTCAACCAATCCAAGACTCGCGCTTTAGTGATGAAATGCGCCCGCCAAGAATCCGCAAGCTTCCTGTCCCACAAAAACTGGAAACGTACCGACAGGCTAAACGGGTTGAAATTCAACATCACCAATTCGCCGCCCGGCTTTAATATCCGATTGACTTCGCGCAGGGTTTGAAACCGCCGCGCATCGAACTCCAAGATATGCGGAAGAATGACCAAATCCATCGATTCGGTTTGAATCGGTAAATTAAACGCTTTAGCGGCCACTTTCAACGCGCCGGCGTCCCCCATGGCCTTACCGTCCAGAATTAGATAATTCCGATACAAGGAAAAGTCGACAAACTCGTTTTCCCATCCCAAACCGCCAATCTGTAACTGCTGTTGTTTGCAGCTTACGGTTATAGATCGCCGCAAATAGTTGGCTTCCATGGTTTGCAGCAGCTTACCTCTTGGGGTTTGATACAACGCAAATAGAAATTGTCTCTTCATTTAACCGCCGCTAAGGGTATGTTTTTTTGGCTATTTTAGAAAGCCATGCTAGGATCTAATTTTTTTATTTTAGCGAGTTCAGACAATGCCCCGCTCAATTTCCAAAAAATCAGGCCGTCATCTGTCTTACCTACTGCCTATTTTGCTAGTAACCGGTTGTAGCCAACAGGCGCAAAAAGACCACCTGACCCAGTCGTCAACTAGCAAGTTTTCCGTATTTACCCGTAATGGCAATAGCGGAAAAATCCACAACAAACAGGTAGAAGCAAAAGAACACGCCACTATTTGGGACAGGATGTTGTCCCTTTACGCGTTGCCGGAAATCGATAATGCCAGAATCGACCGCGAAGTAAACTGGTATCTTAGAAACCCGGAATATCTCACCAGAGTTCAACAACGCGCAGAACCCTATTTATATTTCATCCTCAACGAAATCGAAGCCAAAAACATCCCCGGAGAACTGGCTTTGCTACCTGCAGTTGAAAGCGCTTTCAGACCCGACGCAATGTCTCCCGCGCAAGCTTCCGGTCTTTGGCAATTCATTCCGCCAACCGGGCGCCTTTACGGCTTAAAACAAAATAGTTGGTATGACGCCCGTCGCGACGTCGTGCAATCGACCCAGGCCGCCACGACATTCCTGAAGGAACTCAGCGAGACCTTCAATAAAGACTGGCTACTGGCCTTAGCGTCTTATAACGCCGGCAAAGGCAATATCAAAAATGCCGTGGATAGAAATGTCGAACGCGGCCAGCCTACTGATTTTTGGTCGCTGGATTTGAATAACGAAACCTCGGCTTACGTACCCAGATTGCTGGCAATCGCCAAAATCTTCGCCAACCCGGAAAAATATAACGTCAATCTGCATCAATTTGCCAACCAGCCTTACTTTGAATTGGTTGACGTTAAATCGCAGCTTGATCTGGGCAAAGCGGCCGAAATGGCACAGACTCCTCTGGATGACTTCTTAAAGCTCAATCCAGGCTATAACCGCTGGAGCACCGATCCCAACGGCGCGCAACATCTGCTGATTCCGGTAGATAAAGCCGATTCTTTTAAAGAAAAACTGGCCGAACTGCCGCACCAAGAAAGAATCAAGTGGGAACACCATACGGTCGGCAAGAAAGAGACTCTGCAAAGCATAGCCAGCAAGCACAGTACCAGTGTTGACGAGATTATCAACGTAAACCACCTTGGCGACGATACCGTTGCCCAAGGCACAATTCTATTAATCCCGGTTTCTTTTCAGTCGCAAAAAGGCGAACCCGCTGCAGCTGTTGCCTCGGCATCTCCACAAACCACATCAACACCGGCTCAATCCAGCAAACAGCAGTATACGGTTAAAAAAGGCGATACATTATGGGATGTCTCGCAACGTTTTTCCGTTGATAAAGATGACATAGTCAGCTGGAATAAATTATCCAAAAAAGCCGCGCTGAAGCCAGGTCAAAAACTTACGATCAAGAAGACTAGCGGCACTATAACTGTTGCTTCAACCGCGCCTTCCATCAAACAAATCAACTACACGGTGAAAACAGGCGACACGTTGGCGCAAATTTCGAAGAAATTTAATGTCAATGTCACCGAGTTACGCAAATGGAATAACGTCCCCAAAAACAAGGCGGACATCAAACCGGGTTCGAAATTAAAAGTAATGATTGAAACAGCCGGCCATCCTTCCACCTAAAGTTTCCGAGAAATACGCAGATATTTAACAAGGTTTTCCTGGTTCGCCGCCAACAAGGCTAAACCTAAACCACTTCGAATTAGGTTTAGCCTCTAGCTTGCCGAAATCCGACACGCCCCCTAATTGGCAAATCGCCAGAGAAAAGAGCTCGCTATTGCTCAAGGACGTATCCAAGCAGAAAACTAATTAAAATATGAATTTGGAACAGACGAAATAGCAAACCCGCCAGCATAATATTCATTCTGCGGCTTGCTCTAACTTTAAGAATTATTGGCGTCCCCACGGGGGTTCGAACCCCGGTTACCGCCGTGAAAGGGCGGTGTCCTAGGCCACTAGACGATGGGGACTCAGGACTATTGTAGATTGACTTCTTTAATACGCATTGCCGGTTTAACCGGCTTTAGCCAAATTGGCGTCCCCACGGGGGTTCGAACCCCGGTTACCGCCGTGAAAGGGCGGTGTCCTAGGCCACTAGACGATGGGGACTCAGGACTAAATCAACTATTTTGGTGGAGCCAAGGAGGATCGAACTCCTGACCTCTTGCATGCCATGCAAGCGCTCTCCCAGCTGAGCTATGGCCCCGTAGTTGAGTCCTCGTATTATACGGATATTTAGAACTTTGTCTAGGAATTTTCTACATTCTTTATATGTTGAATGGCTCTCTCTATTCTCTTCAGGGTTTTTTCTCTGCCTAATAACGCCAAGGTCGCATCGATAGCCGGCGAGACGCCGCTGCCGCAAACCGCCACACGCAGGGGCTGCGCAACCTTACCCAGATTAAGTTGCAATTGCTCCGCACTATCCAACACCACCTGATGAAGGCCTGACGCTTCCCAATCGCCGATAGCACTAAATTGCGCCAGTAAATGCTGCAATACATCGTCCACGCCCGCTTTGAAATGCTTCTTCGCGGCTTTTTCTTCGTAACCGTCGAATTCTTTATAAAAGTATTCGCTTTCGGCCGCCATATCCACCAGGGTTTTGCAACGTTCGCGCTGCGCTTTAACGACATCAGCCAATGCCGGACCAGTTGCCGGATCGATTCCGCGTTCACCCATATGCCACGCCAAGTGCCGGGCAACATGCGCCGGATCGCTGTTCATGATGTATTGGTGATTTAACCACAACAACTTCTCAGTATTGAACGTGGACGCGGAAACATTGACTTTTTCCAACTCGAACAACGCCACCATCTCTTCCAAGGAAAACAATTCCTGATCACCGTGCGACCAACCCAACCGCACCAGATAGTTCAACAAGGCCTCGGGTAGATAACCGTCGTTTCGATACTGCATCACGCTGACCGCACCGTGGCGTTTTGACAGGCGCGCTCCATCCGAACCTAAAATCATCGGCACGTGCGCATACACCGGCAATTGCGCACCCAAAGCTTTCAGAATATTAATCTGTCTGGGCGTGTTATTGACATGATCGTCACCGCGTATTACATGAGTAATCCCCATATCCATATCGTCGACTACTACCGTCAGGTTATAGGTCGGCGTACCGTCGGAACGGGCAATAATCAGGTCATCCAGTTCCTTATTAGCAACAACGATACGGCCTTTTACTAAATCGTCGATGATGACGTCGCCCTGCCCCGGGTTCTTAAAACGCACCACCCGCTCGCCTTGCGGATTGTCAACGCCATGCCGGCATTTACCGTTGTAACGAGGCTTTTCCTTGTTGGCCATTTGCTGTTCGCGCAAAATCTCCAATTCCTCGCGGCTGCAGTAACAATAATAGGCATCGCCCTGCGCCAGCAATTGCTGAATTACTTCTTTGTAACGATCAAAGCGATGGGTCTGATAAAACGGCCCCTCGTCATACTCCAATCCCAACCAAGTCATACCTTCCAGAATGGCGTTCACAGACTCCTGACTGGAGCGCTCAAGATCGGTATCTTCGATTCGAAGAATAAATCGGCCTCCGTGTTTACGCGCATACAGCCATGAAAATAAAGCGGTTCTGGCACCGCCGACATGTAAATAACCGGTGGGACTTGGGGCAAAGCGGGTTCTAATACTCATCATTAATTTATTTAGTTGTTAAAAATTTCTTGGCGTATTCGCCGGGAATGGAGCGAGAGGCGTTTAAACGCATCGCCTGGTAATTAAATTGCACGCTGCCTTTGGCTGCATCGTTTCTGCCTAATATGGCCAGCGAGGTGGCATGCCCTTGCTTGGCGGCTTTTTCGTACCAATCGGTAGCCTTGTCTCTGTCGCTATTCACGCCCATGCCTTTGTCGTACATAGCCCCCATGACTACCTGGGCATCGAGCAAACCTTGCTTAGCAGCTTTCTCCATCCACTCCGCAGCCTTGTGTTCGTCCTTCTCGAAACCCTCTCGGCCGAGTAAATACAGCGATGCCAACTTGGCTTGGGCCTGCGCATTACCCTGCTCGGCCATTTCTTTGACGCTGTCCGCCCATGCCAAACCGGCCAGTAAAAACATCGCACAGAAAATTAAAATCTTGCCCATTACGTTCTCCAAGGAAGCCTACGGATTAAAAACAAAGCGGCATTATTTCACGCCCCCCGGATAAGATGAATGCACTATTTAAAAATAAGGGATTGATGTTAGACTAAAGATACCGAGGCAATCTGCTAGGCCTTGCCAATAAAGAATAACAACCAGGAGATGCAAAACATGAAAAAAAACTTATTATTCACGGCTACCTTGGCCGGAGCATTGCTTTCGGGGTGCGCGACACAGTCGAGCAATAACTTCCAGGCTTTCCAACCCGAAGACCTGAATGTGCTGGTTAAATCGGGAAAATTAGTACAAAAAACCAACAGCTTTTTAGTCGTCAACGACTCATCCTCATCGATGAGCCGCACCTATGTTAATTCAGCCGAGTACAGCGGCACCAAACTCGATGTCGAAAAAAACTTGTTGAACAAATTCAACAAAACCATTCCTGAAATGCCGCTGCAATCAGGCCTGCGCAGCTTTGGTTACGGCCCTTGCCTGGGCTGGAGCGCCACCAAATTAAACCAACCGGTGCAAAGCTACAGCCAAGCCGGATTTGAAGGCGCGATTACTTCTTTGCAATGCTCAAGCGGCGGTACTCCCTTGGCCGACGCGCTGCAAGCTACCAGCAACGATCTAACCGCAGCTTCCGGCAATATCGCGCTGATCGTGTTCAGTGACGGCGTCGAAGAAAGCTCTCCAACCCCAACAGCCGAAGCCTTAAAAGCTCAATACGGCGACAAACTTTGCATCTACACAGTCTGGGTCGGCAATGACGAAGATGTCGTTGGTCAAGCCACACTGCAAAGCATCGCCGACGCCTCCGGTTGCGGCTTTGCAACAACCGCCGAAGCGATTTCCAGCGCCAAAGGCATGAACGATTTTGTCAAAAACGTCTTTTTGAAAGCGGGCAACCCAGCCCCTGCTCCGAAAGATGACGACCAAGACGGCGTGATCAATGCCAAAGACAAATGCCCTGACACCCCTAAAGGCGCAATCGTCGATAAAGACGGCTGCTGGGCGTTCCACGGCGTATTGTTCGATTTCGATAGCGATAAAATCAAATCAAAATACGACCCGCTGATCCAAAATGCGGTTGAGGTGATGAAGCTCAACCCAGGTTTGACCGTCGAAATCCAAGGCCATACCGACAACTACGGTACCGATGCGTACAACGAAAAATTGTCGCAACGTAGAGCCAATGCCGTTAAAAACGAATTGGTAAAACTGGGTGTCGATGGCAAACGCCTGTCTACCGCGGGTTACGGCGAATCTCAACCGGTTGATACCAACGAAACCGACGAAGGCCGCGCTTACAACCGTCGCGTAAACTACAAACGTACCGACAAGTAGGCACTACAAATATCGGGCGAGTTAAAAACCGCCCGATAACCGCAAAAGGGAGGCTAAAGCCTCCCTTTTTCATGCCTGCCACTCACGTTTGCAGACTAATACCGAACTTGCACGGCTTCGAACGACAACAAGCGTCTTAACCGGGTTAACAATTCATCGCTGGGATATACCCGCCAGTCGTCGCCCAACTGCAGATTGGCTTTGGCTGCCGTTTTCGCAAACTCAATGCTGATCGGACAAAGTCCGCCGCAAAATGGTCTCAGCGTCTCCGCCAGTTCATCAACAAAACTGCGCTCACCCTGCCAATGCCTGCTATCCCAATTCAACACGATGGCCCGGGCAAACATTTCCCGCGCCTGCTCCATGCTGTAGAGCTTTTCGGCGGTCATGCGCAGACTATTGGTAAAGTCGTCCATTGCCAGCGAACCTTCGGCGACCAACAAGGTATCCTTCGCCAGCAAATTCCGGTATTTATCGAAAATCCCGCTGAAAGCCGCCACTTCCAGCCGACCGGTACGATCATCCAGCGTCGCGAAGCCCATCATCTTGCCTTGCTTGGTTTGCCTAGTGCGCATTTCCACGACCAAACCGGCTACCCGCCCTTCCATTTTGCCCCTGGAACGGCCGGCATCGACTTCCAGGCTGGCGAGCGAGCCATGGGTAATATGCTTCAATTCCGGCAGATACTCGGCGATGGGATGACCGGTCAGGAATAGACCCAAAGTCTGCTTTTCCGCTTCCAGCTTTTCTTTTTCGGTCCAGGGCTCGACCGCTGTGGAATAAGCTTCGGCTTCGCCATCGCTGACTTCGACCTGTACAGCCAAACCGAATAAATCGTTTTGACCGGCCAGAGCCATCTTTCCATGCTGTTCGGCAACTCTCAGCGCCGTGGTAAGTTCGGCCAGATGTGCCGCACGATTGGGATCGATGGTATCCAGCGCCCCCGCCCTGATCAGCGCCTCCAAAACCCGGCGGTTAACCTTGCGTAAATCGACGCGCTTACACAGATCGTACAAACCCACAAACGGTCCGTTGGCGGCCCGTTCCTTCAGTAAATCTTCGATCGCGTTTTCGCCGACGCCTTTGATCGCGCCGATGCCGTAGACGATCTGCCCGTGGTCGTTGACCGTGAAACGGAAATCGGAAACATTGATGTCCGGCGGGCAGATATCCAGCTTCATTTCCCGGCATTCGTCTATCAACACCACCACTTTGTCGGTGTTGTCCATATCCGACGACATTACCGCAGCCATGAACGCGGCCGGAAAATGCGCCTTCAACCAAGCGGTCTGGTAGGCTACCAACGCATATGCCGCCGAGTGCGATTTGTTAAAACCGTAACCGGCGAACTTCTCCATCAAGTCAAAAACATAAGTCGCAATCGCTGCATCGATCTGGTTCGCCACCGAGCCCGACATGAATTTTTCCCGTTCCTTGGCCATTTCCTCCGGCTTTTTCTTACCCATCGCCCGCCGCAACATGTCGGCGCCGCCCAGGGTATAACTGGCCAATTCCCGGGCAATCTGCATCACCTGTTCCTGATACAGAATAACGCCGTTGGTAGGCTTTAAAATCGGCTCCAGCAAGGGATGAGCGTATTCAGCTTTGGCGCCATGCTTGACGTTGATGTAATCATCGACCATGCCCGATTCCAATGGTCCGGGACGAAATAAAGCCACCAACGCGATAATGTCGTCGAAGCAATCCGGTTTCAGTTTTTTGATCAACTCCTTCATACCGCGCGACTCCAGCTGAAACACGGCCGTGGTCTGGGCGTTTTTTAATAATTCATAGCTTGGCAGGTCGTCGCGCGGAATCTGGCTAATATCCACCGGCTCTTCACCGCGCTGCGCGCGCTGGTGATTGATGGTCTGCAGCGCCCAATCGATGATCGTCAACGTACGCAACCCCAAGAAGTCGAATTTAACCAAGCCGACCGCTTCGACATCGTCCTTATCAAACTGCGTTACCAGATTGCCGCCACCCTGCTCGCAATACAATGGGCTGAAATCGGTGAGTTTGGTCGGCGAAATGACCACGCCGCCAGCGTGCTTGCCGGCATTACGGGAAATACCTTCCAAGGAACGCGCCATATCGATCAACGATTTAACTTCTTCCTCGGTATCGTACAAAGCCTTCAACTCTGCGCTGTCTTGCAGCGCCTTATCCAGGGTCATGCCGATTTCAAATGGAATCAATTTTGCCAGCCTATCCACGAAACCGTAGGCGTGCCCCATCACCCGCCCCACGTCGCGAATCACCGCCTTGGCCGCCATCGAGCCGTAGGTAATGATCTGCGACACATGATCGCGGCCATAATGCCGAGCGACGTAATCGATCACCTCGTCGCGGCGTTCCATGCAAAAGTCGATATCAAAATCCGGCATCGACACCCGTTCCGGATTCAAAAACCGTTCGAACAACAAATCAAATTCGATAGGATCGAGGTCGGTAATCTTCAATGCATAAGCCACCAAGGAACCCGCACCGGAACCCCGGCCCGGACCAACCGGTATCGCATTATTCTTGGCCCACTGGATGAAGTCCGCGACGATCATGAAATAGCCGGGAAAACCCATTTGGGTGATCACGTTCAGTTCGACTTCCAAGCGCTCGTCATAAACTCGGCGGTTTTCCTCGAAGCTGCCCTTGCCTACCGGCGGATACTGGATCAAGCGCTCTTCCAGGCCCTGGCGCGAGGCCTGCTTGAAATAGTCGTCCAGGGTCATGCCCTCGGGAACCGGAAAATCGGGCAAATAGTTTTCGCCCAGCGTCAGCTCGACATTGCAGCGCTTGGCAATTTCCACGCTATTGGCTAATGCTTCCGGAATGTCGGCGAACAATTCGGCCATTTCTTCGGCTGTACGCAAATATTGCTGGGCGGAATAGTTTTTCGGCCGGCGGCTATCGTCCAGCACTCGGCCCTGATGGATACAGACGCGCACTTCATGCGCGTCGAAGTCGTTTTTACTGATAAAACGCACATCGTTGGTGGCAACCACCGGCAAATCCAGCTCGGCAGCCAAATCCGCCACTAATTTAATGTAACGCTCCTCGTCCGCTTTACCGACCCGCTGTAATTCCAGGTAAAAACTGTTCGGAAACAAATCCCGCCAATATTCGGCGCAACGCTTGGCTTGTTCGGCATTTTCCGCCAACAAGGCCTGACCGACGTCGCCGTCCATCGCTCCCGATAGCACGATCAAGCCGTCGTGATTCTCGGCGATCCATTCCTTCTGCAACATCGGAATCCCCTGATGCTGACCTTCCTGGTAACCCCGGGAAATCAGCTCGGTCAACGTGACGTAGCCTTTTTTATTGCGTGCCAACATGGTCAAGCGAAATGGTGAGGCAGGCTCATCGGGATTGAAAATCAGCACATCGGCGCCGATCAAGGGTTTGATACCGGCGCCTTGCGCGGCTTTATAGAATTTAACCAGCGAGAATAGATTGCTCTGTTCGGTGATTGCGGCGGCCGGCATTACGTACTCCGCCAGCTTCTTCACCAAAGGCTTGATCCTGACGATACCGTCAACCAAGGAAAATTCGGTATGAATACGAAGATGAACGAAACTCGGCGTCATGGCTGTTTAAGCAAGATACTTTCTAACAGGGGCAAACGATTTTCGATGTTGCGGGGTAATTCCAAGCTGTTGTAGAGCGGCTAAATGTTGCTGGGTAGGATAGCCTTTGTGGACAGCAAAGGAATAACCGGGATACAGCCTATCCAGCGTCTGCATTTCCTCGTCGCGCGCGACTTTGGCTAGTATTGAAGCGGCGGAAATTTCCTCCACCAATAAATCGCCTTGCACGATAGCTTCGCCCGGCACGTCCAGTACCGGCAAGCGATTGCCATCCACCCTGACCAAATCGGGGCGATATGCCAATTGCGACACCGCTCTTTGCATCGCCACCATCGTCGCTTGCAGAATGTTGATATTGTCTATTTCGCTAGCTTCGGCGCGCGCAACGGCCCAACACAAGGCATTGGCCTTGATCTGTTCGGCAAGTAGCTTGCGCTTCTTTTCGGTGAGTTTTTTAGAGTCGGTCAATCCGGCAATAGGCTTGGCGAAATCGAGAATCACTGCTGCCGCTACCACCGGACCGACTATACAGCCACGGCCAACTTCGTCGATACCGGCTATGCGTAGAGGGTTATCGGAGAATGCCGCGCGTGACATTACGTAGAAAGCTGACCATATTGGAAAGTTCGTTGCTTTCGCCGGCCATATCTTCCATTTCTTCGATCGCGTCTTCCAGGCGCAGGTTGTTTTTGTAGAGGATTTTGTAGGCTTTGCGAATTTGCCGGATAACTTCCGGCGGCACGCCGTTACGCTCCATACCGACCGAATTGATGCCGTGCGGCCGAGTCGGCCTGCCGCCTACCATCACATACGGCGGAATATCCTGAGTAATCGCGCTGCCCATCGCCGAAAAGCTGTATTCGCCGATTTGAGTAAACTGGTGCACCAAGGTAAAACCGCCCAAAATGGCATGATCGCCGAGATGTACATGGCCGGCAATCGAGGCGCCGTTAGCCATGATCACATTGTCACCAATCACGCAATCATGAGCAACATGGGTGTAGGCCATGAACAGATTGTCGCTACCTATCAAAGTCAGACCCTGATCTTGCTGGGTACCGCGATGCATCGTGCAAAACTCGCGAATCACATTGCGATCGCCGATTTCCAAACGGGTGATTTCGTCGGCGTATTTTTTATCTTGCGGGTCTTCGCCTATCGAGGTGAATTGATAGATCGTATTATCCTTACCGATGGCGGTAGGACCTTTAATCACCACGTGCGGGCCGATCTCGGTACCCGAATCTATCTGCACGTCCGGGCCGATTACCGAAAATGGCCCGATTTTGACATCGTCGGCCAATTCGGCGTTGATATGAACAACCGCTCTGGGATCTATCATTTAGCCCTCTGCAGCAGCTGCGGCTGCGCACATTATTTGCGCACTGGCTGCCAGTTCGCCATCTACTTCCGCACGGCAATCGAACGACCATAGGTGACGCTTGTGTTTGATATAAGTTACTTCCAAGCGTAATTGGTCACCGGGAACGACTTGTTTTTTGAACCGGGCATTATCAATCCCGGCAAGAAAATACGTAGTACCTTTACCCAGTTTATCGTCGCTCTGCGAAGTGAGCAGCGCGGTGGCTTGCGCCAACGCTTCCATGATCAACACACCAGGAAAAATCGGCTTATGCGGAAAATGGCCTTGAAAAAACGGCTCGTTAAACGTCACGTTTTTCACAGCCAGCAAACGTCCGCCCGGCTCGCATTCAAGCACCTTGTCCACCAGTAAAAAAGGATAGCGATGCGGTAAAAGTTCCTGAATTTGTAAAATATCGAGTGTGCCAGCCATGAGTCATTTGCGCGAATAAAGATGGGAAGCGGGAAGTTCGCGTAAACTCGGAACTCCCCAACTTTAGATACTGCATGCTTCCGCAATCAGGGAAGCATCGGAGAACGGTTATTGCGACAATGTTTCCAGTTTTTGCTGTACGCGGCTGGTGACGTCGATTTGATCGTTGGCATAGATCACGCCGTCGGTCAGCAACAAGTCGAATGACTCTTCTTTAGCTAACGCTCTTACTGCTTCCACGATGCGTTTTTGCAGGTTGCCCAGCTCTTCGTTTCTACGCATATTGAAATCTTCGCTGAACTCTTGTTGAGCACGAGCGGCGTCGCGTTTTTTATCCAGAATATCTTTTTCGATTCTATGACGCTCTTCTTCGCCCATCACGGCTGTGTCGCGGCCCAACTTTTCTTCCAGCGATTTGATCTCTTTTTGCTGAGAAACCAGCGCTTTGTCTCTTGGTGAAAATTCAGTTTCCAAGCGAGTTTTTGCTTTTGCGGCTTGCGGTGCTTTTTCCAAAACCTTAGCCACGTTAACAAAGCCGATTTTCAGCTCTGCATGACTCACGCCAGCACAAATCATCAGCATTAGAAACAAAGAAATTCTATTTTTCATGGTCAAAACCATCTCCGGTTAATTTTTTGAGTTTAAGACAGAACGCAAGCGCGATTATAGGGCAAAACAGGCTCAAACTAAACTAAAATCCCGAGCCGAAGGTGAACTGGAAGGCCTGGGTTCTATCGGTACTCTCCGAATTCAGCGGTTGGGCGACACTGACCGCTAACGCACCAAACGGGGATAACCATTCGCCGGACAAACCCACCGAATAACGGAAATACTTGCGTAAGTCGCTAGTATTGAGTCCGGGTGCCAGTGTACCGGCGTCGACGAACGAGCCAATCCGTACCGATTTCACATCGCTTAAAAACGGCACCGGGAAAAACAGCTCGGCCTTACCGATCAGCTTGGTGGAGCCACCAATAGGACGGTTGTATGTATTTGCCGTATTGATTTCGTTTTTATCGATTACGCCCAGGGTATTTTGCATAAAACCGCGAACGTCGCCCGTACCGCCGGCAAAATAGTTTTCAAAAAACGGTAGCCCGGAACTGCCGCCATAGCTACCGCCATGCGCAACCTCACCCAGCAAGCGGAAAGTAAAATCGTTGGACAGCGGGAAATAATGCTGATGCTTATAGCCGACCTTGAAGTACTCCAAATCGCTGCCCGGCACGGTAATTAACCCGGAAAGTCGTTGCTGACCGCCACTGTGAGCAAAAGTGGCCCTATCCAGCGTATCGTGAGTCCAACCTGCAGAAGTCGAAAGGGTATCGAAACTTTTGGACCTGATAGCTGAAACGTCATCTCCCGCCTTGAACCCCAAGAATTTTAGAATCGTATCCGAAGATAAGGTGGTGTTTTCTATCTCGGTGCGCTTTAAATCAATATCAAAACCGATTCTGTCGAACTCGTTCAACGGGATACCGAAATTGATCCCGGCGTTCGTGATGGTTGTGTTGTAAGCTGCCAAGTTAGCCGCGTAGGCATTACGAGAGGTGTAACCAAGATTGTAGCCCATCGCCACGCCATCCAGCGTGTAGTACGGATCGGAAAAACCCAGATTGTAGCGCGTCAAAATACTGCTGTTATTAAAAGCGAAATCCACCCGCTTACCGGTACCGAAGATATTGTCTTGCGAGACGTTGGCATTAAAAATAATGCCTTGCACCTGGGAATAACCGACACCGGCCTGCAAGTTACCGGAGGCTTTTTCCTTGATCGTGTAATTTACATCGATCTGATCGGCCGAGCCTACAACTGGCGGGGTTTCCACGCCCACTTCTTCAAAGTAACCCAACCTATCCAGACGGGTCTTGGTTCGCTCTATCTTGCTGCTGGCCGCCCAACTGGACTCCATCTGCCGGGCTTCGCGGCGAATCACTTCGTCGCGGGTCTTGGTATTACCCTTCACGTTAATCCGCCGCACATACACACGCTTACCCGGATCGACGAAAAAGGTCATTGCCACGGTTTTTTGCTGCTCGTTGATTTCGGGCACCATATTCACGTTGGCAAAGGTATAGCCTTCGTCGCCCAAGCGATCGGAAATGGATTTGGACGTTTCGGTAGCGTTTTTCCTAGAGAAAATCTCGCCCGGCCCCACTTTAACCAATTTTATCAACTCTTCCGGTGGCACGATCAACTCGCCCGACAATTTGACCTTTTCCAGGGTGTACACATCGCCTTCCTTAACGTTGATGGTGATGTAAATTTCTTTTTTGTCGGCCGTAATATCGACCTGGGTAGATTCGATGGAGAAATTGATATAACCGCGATCCAGATAATACGAACGCAGCTTTTCCAGATCGGCGGACAGTTTTTGTTTGGAATACTGATCGTCTTTGGAATAAAAAGACAGGAAGTTGGTCGTGCTTAATTCGAATTCTTTGCGCAATACATCGTTGGCAAACGATTTACTGCCGACGATATTGATTTGCTTGATCTTGGCGACCCGGCCCTCGGAAATATCGATATGAATGCCGACCCGGTTACGCGTCAATTCCGAGACTTCGGTTTTAATTTTCAGGCCGTATTTACCGTGGCTGAAATATTGCCTACGCAGCTCTTGTTCGACCTTGTCCAGGATTTGTTTGTTGTAAACCTTGCCTTCCGCCAAGCCAATTTTCTTCAAGGCCTCGGTCAAATCTTCCTTTTTAATGTCCTTGTTGCCTTCGATAACTACTTTTGCAACCGAAGGCCGTTCGACTACATTGACGACCAGCGTGCCGCCATCGCGTTCCAGCGATATGTCCTTGAAAAATCCGGTGTTGAACAAGGCCCTGATGGCCGCGGCTTGTTTGTCTTCGGAAAAGGTTTCGCCGACGTTAATCGGCAAATAGTTGTAAACGGTACCGGCGGAAATTCGTTGCAGGCCTTTGACTTGAATGTCCTCAACTACAAAGCTACTTGCATGAGCGGCCTTGCCGGACAGCATACTCAGCAACAGTATTTGTAATAGCGGTTTTTTCTTCACGCAGTCAACCATGGAAAAGGAACAGGCGCGATTGTAACACGCAGTTTTCGGATTCCCGCGCGTTCAATGGTAAATACTCGTAAATTCTGGCCGAAAAATTGCTTTCTTATTCAGTTTCAATTGCAAGGAAAAACAATTCAAAAAAAATTACAAAAAGCCAACGCAAACTATTGAAATAACATATTTTTGATCGAAAAATTCAAATCAGCCAAATGTATCGGTAATCAAGCTCCGATAAACGGCTCGCGTATAATCCGCTTCCAACGCCACCGCTTCGACATCCGTTCGCACGCTAACGCCACCGGCTCCTTTAACTGGTACGATCGTGTTGGCTGCGTCCAGCTTGTAAACTCCGGCCACGGAAACACCGTGTTCGGGCGCGATCAGGCTATAGCAGGTATTCAGCCAATGCGGTTCAACGACGGGCTTCTGGTTGATCAGACTGGTCACCGCCAACGCGCAGGCCTTAGCTTCGGAATTCGCGGCAAAAGCGGACTTAGGTATAGGCGCGTAGTGCGCGGCATCGCCGATAACGTGGATGAACTCGTCGAACAACGACTCCCCGGTCAGCGGTCGAACCGGACACCAACCCGAACTATCCGTCAAACCATGCTGCAAGGCGATTTGCGCGGCGGTTTGCGGCGGAATGATATTCAACACATTGCCTCTGAAGCGGTCGCCAAATTCGCTGGTAAGCACCCTGCTCTGCTTGTTCAATTCAAGCAGCGGATTATCGGCCAGGCTATGCCATTCGATCAGGCTATTGGCGGTGCCGTAACCGTAATGTTTCGCCCAGCCGGCTTCGAACAGGGCTTGCTTGGAAAAGCTGCGCTTGGCATCGAGAATGAGTATTTTCGAACGCGGTTTATGCTGTTTCAGCCAATAAGCCATCATACTGGCCCGCTCGTAAGGACCAGGCGGACATCGATAAGGATCAGCCGGTACCGCTATTAACACCACCCCACCATCGGGCATCGCCTGCAGTTGCCGCGCCAACAGCAAGGTCTGCGGACCGGCCTGCCAAGCATGCGGAAATTGCTCCGCGGCAGCCTGATCGTAACCGGCAATCGCATCCCAGCGAAAATCGATGCCGGGCGACATGATTAACCTGTCATAGGTAACGCTCCGCCCGCCTGTTAAGCGCAATCGCCGTTGCGCAGCATCCAAACTGCTGACGCGATCGACTAACAGCTTGACTCCATACCTGTCTTGCAAAGACTGATAATCGACCGTCAATTGATCCAGATTGCTCAATCCGGCAAACAGCCAATTACTGCCGGGACAGGTTATGTATTTGACTTTAGGTTCGATCAGCGTGACGCGGATATTCGCATCCAGCAAACGCAGATATTTCGCCGCAGTCGCACCGCCGAAGCCGCCGCCAACCACAACGACATGCGCTTTAGAGCCAGCACAGATCGGCAATCCGGCGCAGCCGCTAAGAACGCCCGCTCCCAAGCCGGCAACGCCTTGCAAAAAACGTCTTCTGGATAAACCGGCCATTAATTGCGATTCAAATATTCGGCAACCGCCGCCAGTTCCGCGTCGCTATAACCTTTAGCCAGGCGCGGCATCAATGTGGCGGGCTTTTTGTCGTATTTAAAATCCAGCAAGGCTTGCCGGATCTGCTGTGCGGATAAATTTTCTAGCGAGGGGATTGAGCTTTCGGAACCGGGCTGAGACTCCGCGTGACAATTCCGGCAGTTAAAGGCAATCGCTCGCGCATCGATTTCGGCATGTGCAATTGAGTTTAACGAACCGGCAACCGGGGCCGCAGCATAGCAAATCCGCTTCATGCCGTTTAAGCAAGCAGCTTCTGCCGAAATACTTCGTACAACAATACGCCGGCCGCCACCGATACGTTCAGGCTTTCCACCTGCCCGGCCATCGGGATTTTTACCAGAAAATCGCAATGCTGACGGGTCAAATGGCGCATGCCGGTGCCTTCCGTGCCCATCACCACCGCCAAGGGCATATCCAGCTTCATCTGAAACACGGTCTGCTCGGCTTCGCCGGCCGCACCCATGATCCAGATATTCTGCTCTTTCAACCAGCGCAGGACTCTGGCCAGATTGGTGACCTGATACACCGGCACCGTTTCCGCCGCGCCGCTGGCTACTTTGCAAACCGTCGGCGTGATGCCGGCGGCATTGTCCTTAGTAACGATCACGCCATGGGCGCCCACCGCGTCGGCGGTGCGCAGACAGGCACCGAGATTATGCGGGTCTTGCACTTGATCCAGCACCAGATAAAACGGCGTGGTGGTCAAGGCTTCGACATCGTGCTTGAGCTGATCTTCGCTGCGCATCGCCGGCAATTCCACGGCCACGACGATGCCTTGGTGATTCTTGCCGTCGGCCATCTTTTCGAGCTTTTTGCGCTCGGTTTTTTCCGGACTGATGCCCAGTTTGACAAGATCGTCAATCACTTGCTTCAGACGTACATCCTGGCGTTGACTATCCACCCAGGCACGGCGAATTTTCTGCGGTGAATAATCCAGCGCGGCCTGCACCGCGTGAATGCCGAACAATTGGGTTAAATTCATGAGCGACGGCGTCTTTTAGCTTTTGGCTTGTTTGGGGCTTTTTTATCTTTATCCGACTTGGCGACTTTAGCGCCAGCTTCGACTTTTTTACGACTGGAAGATGACTTGGTTTTGGCGATTTTCTTGCCCAATTGCATCAATTCAAAATCGATTTTCTTGTCATCCAGATTAACCCGCACCACCCGAATCTTCACCATGTCGCCCAAGCGGTAGCGCACGCCGGTGCGTTCGCCGTACAACTGATGCTTGCTGGCATCGAAGGCAAAATAATCCTGCACCAAGGAGGCAATATGCACCAAGCCTTCCACATAAATCGACTGCAACTCGACGAAAAACCCAAAACCGGTGACGGCGGAAATCACGCCGTCGAACTCTTCGCCGATCTTGTCCATCATGTACTCGCATTTCAGCCAGCTCACCACATCGCGGGTGGCGTCGTCGGCGCGGCGCTCGTTCGCGGAACAATGTTCGCCCAACAACACCATGTCGGGATGCGTGTAATAAAAACTATCCGCCGATTTGCCGGCCAGACAGTGCCGAATAGCCCGATGCACCAGCAAATCCGGATAGCGGCGGATCGGCGAGGTAAAATGCGCATAGGCATCCAGCGCTAAGCCGAAATGACCTTTGGTTTCAGGGCTGTAGACGGCTTGCGACATGGAGCGTAGCAAAATAGTCTGAATCAAATGCGCATCGGGCCTGTCCTTTACCGACTCCAACAGGTGCATGTAATCAAGCGGCGTGGGCTGAGCCTGACCACCCAAGAACAATCCCAGTTCGCCGAGAAAAGTTTTCAGCGCCAGTAATTTTTCCGGGCCGGGGCCGTCGTGAATCCGCAGCAGGCGCGGCATTTTTTTCTTGTTCAGAAATCGCGCAGCCGCAGTATTGGCGGTGATCATGAATTCTTCGATCAGCTTATGGGCATCGTTGCGTTGCAAAGGCACGATTTCAGCGATTTTGCGTTCCGGCCCGAAGACAATCTTGGTCTCCTGGGTGTCGAAATCCATTGCCCCGCGCAGTTCGCGCTGATTGCGCATGACTTTGTACAAGCCATATAAAGTCTGCAGATGCGGCAACAAAGCGGCATATTTTTTCGCCAGTTTCTGATCGCCATCCACCAACACCCGCGCCACGTCGGTATAGGTCAAACGCGCATGGGAACGCATCACGGCTTCGAAAAACCGCGAACGCAGGACATTACCTTCTTCGTTGATCAGCAGCTCGCAGACCATGCACAAGCGATCCACTTCCGGGTTCAACGAACACAAACCGTTGGAGAGTATCTCCGGCAGCATCGGAATCACTTTTTCCGGAAAATACACGGAGGTACTGCGATTTTTAGCTTCGGCATCCAACGCGGTATCGACTTTCACGTAATGCGACACGTCGGCAATGGCGACCAACAGTTTCCAGCCTTTCGGCGTTTTCTGCGCGTAGACGGCATCGTCAAAATCGCGGGCGTCTTCGCCGTCTATGGTTACCAAGGGCAGCTTGCGAATATCTTCCCTACCCTGCTTGGCTGATTCCGGCACTTGCGGGGTTAATGCCTTGATCTCATCCAATAACTGATCCGGCCACTGATTCGGCAATTCGTGCGAGCGTATCGCCATTTCGATTTCCATGCCCGGCGCCATATGCGCGCCCAACACTTCAATGATACGGCCCAAGGGCTGGCAATGCTGGCTGGGTTGCTGGATGATCTCAGCCACCACGATCTGGCCTTTTTTGGCATGGCCGACGTCTTCCTTGGCGATCAACACCTCATGGGCGATTTTCTTGTTATCCGGTACCACATAAGCCACGCGGCCTTCGGTAAAAAACCGGCCGACGACTTGATGCGTATTGCGTTCGCTGATTTCGATCACCGCAGCCTCGCGGCGGCCACGCCTATCGATTCCGGCCACGCGGGCTATCACTCGGTCGTTGGGCATCAGCGGCTTCATTTCCCGCGGCGACAAGAACAAGTCTTCGCTGCCATCGTCCGGTTTCAAAAATCCGAAACCTTCCGGATGGCCGAGCACCCGGCCGGCAATGGTGTTTTCGCCCGAGCCTAAGCAATATTTTTGCCGATTGTTAAAGCTGAGCTGACCGTCGCGCTCCATGGCTCGTAGTCTGCGGCGCAATGCCTCCAAGGCATCGGGCGTTTCCAGGGAAAATTGTTGGGCGATTTGTTGGCGGCGTAACGGCTTGCCGGCTTGTTGAATAAGCTGGAGGATCAGCTCGCGGCTGGGTATGGGGTTCTCGTATTTTTCGGCCTCACGCTGGGCGTGCGGATCGACGAGTGCGGAAAAATCAGGTGCCTGATCGGTATTTGATGTCATTGAATCTGTTTGCTGGGTTCTGCCGCCAATTCCCTCTCGGAACCGGCCGGCAATCGTCTTTGTTATATAAAATCATAGCCTTTCTTCTTGTTCTGGGTGGGAATCACGTCGTCCAGAATGCGCCGGCACTCGAACTGCCAATAGCCCAAGCCTATATTTCTACGGCCGTTCAAAATGATGGGAAAATTCTCGTGTCCCATAAACATTCGCAATAAATCGCCATCCTTCAAGCGAAAAGAATCCATGATGATAAAGCTTTTTTCGCCTTCGTTATCTCTTATGCCGTAAATCAATGCTTTTTTGCGCTCCGCGTCGCTGTCCGCATCGAGCGCCTGATAAGCAACCGGAAAGGCTTGGGCGGCGATCACCATCACCTCGAATATCAGCTTGCAATCCTGTTTGGGCAGCAGGATTTTGCATACCACGCCGAGGGAACGTTGTTGCGGCATGGCATCTATCTTGCGGAAACTGACCAAACTACCGATGGACAGCACGCCTTCCTTGTCGAAATTGCAGGACAAAGCGCGTTCCGAGTCAGTCTCGGCGCGTATTTCCAGACCGGTTTCCAGGCCGGGTCTGCCGGTTTCCAGTAGATCATAGGTCGTTTCCAAACCAATAGCCACATATCTATCCAGCCGATCGGCAAAATATACCGTCCCTTGTGGTTCCTTGCCTTGCCAGCGCTGCATCAGGTAGTCGAACAGCTCCGCCGACAGTTTTTGACGATTATTCTTGTCGACCTCGAGAGAACTAAATCGTGCCTCGTCCTTGCTACACAGCTTGTCGGCCTGCTTGATCACTTTACCCAGTTTGGTCAGATTCAGATACAGCATCGCCGAATCGGATCTTCGATCAGTTTGCGTGGCATTCAGTAAAAAAGCCGGTGGCAAGTCCTCGTCCATTAAAATTGCGCATTGCACGGCCTGCTCGGCAACCGGCTTGGTTTCGATTTGCAGAAAGTCGCTGATTTTCTCCAAAAACTCGTAAACCAGTTGAAACTCTTTTTGCATCAAGCCGGATGGGTAGGCCAAACTTAGTAGCAATATCTGTTTGTAGCTTTCTTCGACCGACGACAGTTTGCTAAACATGCCGCCCTGATCGGCCACCTTGGAACCGGCCTTATCCAGCTTCACGGCAAGTTTATACAGCGAGTGTAAATCGATCCAGATCCAATCCGGCACCGGATAGCTCATCATGTAGTGACTTATCACGATGCGACTCAAGCCCCGGATAGTCCGCTGTATCGCCAAGGCCGTGGATTTACCTTGCAACCAGCCGATTTCCCGGCGAGTCAAGTCCTTCACCACGCTCCAATAGCCGATAGTAAATTGTCTTTCAATCGCGCAGGCCAAGCCGAATATTTTTTTTTCACCTTCTCCCTTCGGAAAACCGAACTTGATCAATCGCGAACGCAGATAATCGTCGATCAAATAAAAGCTGTCTCTGAGTAACTCCAAGGCATGCAGGCGTTTTGCCGCCGGCATTTCCACCGAAATCAATTCTCCCAACAATTCGTGAAATAAGCGTGCGGCCAAACCCGGATTGGCAGTCGGAAGTTCGGCGATCCATTGCCGCAATGCATCGTCGGTAAACGATGCCAGTAGTTGCGGATCGTTTTTTTGCTGGGGGATAACCAGAAAAAAAGAGTTTTTCACAAAGAATCCACTATTGATGAAACTGCTGCCAAACACTCCATATCTGGCATAATATTCGCACACGCGACAAAGCCAACAGCATTCCGCCTTCCTACGCTAGCTATCATCGTCTAGAACAGCCCTTCGTCGTCTATTATCAAATTTTGCAAGGCATTCACATCCTTTCTAAGCTGTTTCCTTGCCAATAACTTGGTTTGTACACGTTCGGGAAGCTCGGTAAAAATCAGTACTTGATTGGCCACCAGTAAATCCACCAAATCGTCTATCACCCTGACCATATCGCTATCGGTGGCCGACAAGGCTTGCTTGGCCTCGTCACTGGAGAGCTGATGCAAAAATGCCGACACTTCCGGGTTATCGACCTCGAGCCACTCCTCGCCGCTGTCGCGCAATTGCACAATCGCCCCCGCCTGATCCCGGACTACAAACGGCACATGTCACCTACCATTTTAATGCTTGGCAAAATATCAAACCTTATCGGTAAGCACTTGCGCAGCTAAAACAAATCATCTAGGCGAGATAGTCAACGCGCCCAGAGTCACGCCTATGTCTATCCCGCGCCCCTTACCGGAAAGTGCCAGAGAAATTTCGCCGCGGGTCAGTAGCTGACCGTCTATCGACTTGGTGGCACCGGCATGGCCTTCAAAAGCGACAAAGCTGCCATAGATTTCATTCAGATTTCTGACTTCGGAAAATACGCCCGTGCCCTCGATTTCCGATTTACCGATGGTAAAACCTATGCTCTTCGAAGCGAGCGCTACCTGCGCCCGTTGTCCGTTGCTGCAGCTAATATTGCCTAGGCCATCGTATTGTTTGTAAACAAGTGACCAGCCGCTAAGTTTGTAAGTCATCGTGCAGGACGTTAGCGATTGCGCAGCTGCCGGAGAAACAAAAAACAGTCCGCCAACGCTTAGCGCCAACAGCGGAATAAATCGAAAAAACTGGGTTGTCATTAGAATCTCCATTTTTATAAAACCTTAAACACAAATCGATGCGCTACCGTCACTGCGGAAACATCATTATATTACAAACAGTGTAAGCTTCCGTTTACTGTGAAGCGCTCAACGATAACACCGATTTTATCCCATCGGCCGCTTCGGCATTATTCAGCTCGGTTGCCAGCAGATATAGCCTGTCTTTGCTGATCCCGCCGGGATCGGCCAGATACTGAGCAATATGGTTGGCCCGGGCAATCGCCAGATCGTTAAGACGCTGCGGATCGGGTGGAAAAATGCCTTCCAGTTTCTGTTGGGCCAGCGGGTAAAAATCGGCGTCCGGATTGCTTTTCATCCGCGGTTTGCCCAACAGCGATCTATCCATTTCCAGTGGGAAGACTTCGCCAAAAAACTTGGCCAGCAAACGTTTGTAATCGTCGTCGGACAATTCGATGTATTCGTGCCGAACTTTCTCGCCCTTATCGCGCAATTCGCCGGACTTCATTTTTTTCAATACATCTTTTACCGCCTCGAAGCGCATTGCCGGCCAATCCAGGTTTTCGTAGGCGATGCCTTTGATCTCCAGGGTTAACTTGGGTTTGCTGAGCAAGGCTTTGTTAAGCTGATCCAATTTAGCCGATTCTTCGACAGCCAATTCCGCACTGCCCGGCGCGAAAGCCACCGCGCTAAAATCCTTGTCGTCATCGAGTAGCGAACCCAGTGCCTTGAACGGCGACATCGCCACTTTGGTCACTAAATTAACCAACACATCCGCCAGCAAGGAACCGATGCTGAATTTCGGATCTTCCAAACTGCCGGTGATTGGAAAATCCAGATTAATTTTGCCATCGCCATCTTTCAATAAAGCAATCGCCAAGTGTAAAGGCAAGGACACCGCATGTGGATTTTCGACATGCTCGCCCAGAGTCAGTTGATCGATGAGCAATTTATTCTGCACCGCCAGTTGCCCCTGTTTGATTGTGTATTGCAGGTCCAGAGCCATTTGGCCTTTTTCAATCCGGTAGCCGGCAAATTCGGCCATATAGGGCGTAATCAACGGCAAAGGCATATTGGTAAAATTCAACGCAATATCCGAATCGCCATTATCGAATTGATACTTGCCTTTGATACCCACCGAGGCCATGTCGTAAACCTTACCCTTTAAAGCCAATTTGGCCGCGGCATCTTTATCCGACGAAAAACCGCTGACTTCGCCGTTCAGACTATTCATTGCCGCCACGAACGGCAAGATCAGGGAATAGTCGGCGAAATCCGATTTACCGTCTTTCAATTCGATTTTACCGATGCTGACGCGCGGCTCGGCGGATTTGCCGGCGGCCTGCTCTGCAGGAGGCTTGGCTGTCGCCGCTGGCTCGATGGGAGTACGTGAAACCATCAGGTCATCGACATTGGTTTGGCCGTCTTTTTTGATATTGAATCGCAGGTAAGGACGATCGAACATTACCTTGGCCAGCTTGAAATCCTGTTTGGCCAAGTCGATGTCTATCCCAGCCAACTCCAGATTGGCCCACTTCAGGAAATCCTTGTTTTTGACCTGATCGCGGGTCACCAAACCTTCTAAATTAGCTTCACCTTGAAATGTAAGTTGCAGTTGCTCGGCGACCGCCAATTGCAGATTGCCCTTTCCGCTAAAGTCGCCGTCCACCAGTTCCAATTTCAAGAAAGGATCGAGATAAGGCTGGAACACTTTGAGATTAACATCCTGAATATCCAGTGCCCAAGAGCCCGCAAAAGGCTGCAAACTCATCTCACCGTCGACTTTCAGACCGCCATTGTTATTAAACTTGCTACTTAACTGCAAAGGTAATTTGCCGCCGTCCTGCGTGCTGAATTTCTGCAATTTGCAATTCAAGTCGCTCAATTGCAGTTCCACCGGTTTTGTCTGACTGTAATCGGTAAAATGAATGCTGTAGTTGTTCAGCGCTAACTCATCCAGCTTAATCAGCCACGGCTTGCTCTCCTCGGGAACCGCTGGCGCCACCGGTTGCGCTGCTGCTGGAACGGAGGCATCCGCAGCAAACAAAGCCTGGTAATTCACGATGCCATCCGCCTGCAGCCAGGCCGTAATAGCCGCATCGCTGCTGGATACCGCGGCAATACCGACTTGTTGTTGATTGACATCGACACTAATCCCGCTAACCGTCAACGCCGGTACGCTGAGTAAAGGCTTTCCCTGATTCTTTTCGGTTATTTCCAGTTGTTTAATGTCGACATTGCCGTTACTGACTTTGGTCAACAAGCCATGCGGCGCTTCAGTCAGTGCGTAATCGACTTGCAAGCCGAGCAGACCGTTGACGATTTCCATAGGCAAAATTTGTTGCAGAAACAATTGCCAGGTTCTTGCCAGGCCGATGTTTTCCAACTTCAGTTGGCCTTTTGAAGCTAAGGGCGCAATGGTGAAATCCCCATGCCATTCGATATTCCCACCCGACTCCAAGCCTAGGCTCAAGTCGCCGACCGCGCTGCTCGCCGCTTGGGTACTAAACTCGCTGAGCGTCAAATTCAGCGGCAACAGGTTTTCCGATATTACTTGGCCGGTAATCGCATCATGCCAGCCTATCCGACCTTCTTTAACGGCGATTTGATGAATCAACAACGCTAAGCTGACGCTGTCGCCGTCAGGTGTTTCAGGCTCCGGCTCTGCCTGCTTGGCTTGTATATCGGCAAAATTGAATGCACCGTCGGCCCGACGTTCGATATTGAATTGCGGATTGCTCAACTCGATGGTGTCCAAAACCACACCGCCGAGCTTTGCCGACTCCAGCGCATCCAAATCGACGAATAAACGCTCGAAACCGACCAGATTTTTACCGTCTTTGGCCGCCAACGCAAAGCCTTCCATCGCTAATGTGAAGCTGAATGGATTAAAACGAATCGCCGATAGTTGGGCTTGTTGTCCGGTTTTTTCCTGCAGCAAGGCCGGCAGTTTTTTCAGCGCCAGCGTCGGCAGCAGGTAAAAACCCAAAAAGGCATAGATTGCCAGAAACGCCGTTAACCCCAGCGCCGCGATCAAGCCTTTTTTTCGGTTCATTGCGATCACCACGAGCCGGAAATTAGTGCAGTTTATTCAGCAAATCGGCTTCTATCCGACATCCGCCCAGATCCGGATAATCGGCCAGATTTTGTTCGAAATCGCGGAAGGACGGATGCTGGAAGGTCAGGCGGGCAATCTTGCCTTGCACTAATTCAAACTCCAACGCCCCGCCTTTCTCGCGCGGACTGCCGGGCTTGGTGACAAACAGCATGATGCCGATATTTGCCAAGGGCTGGCCTTGATCCTGAGCCGGACGCGCGCAGCTATAGGCCTCTACATTCAAGCCGCTAAACACGCCCGCCAGCTGACCGGCGTTGATTAACACACCTTCGTCGGCCACCGTCGGCAGTTGCAGCAATGTCTCCAAACCGAAGTTGCTCAAATGGTTTTGCAATAAAACTGTCCCGTTTCCGCCTTTTTCGGTATTCAACAACGGATACAACTGCCGGGCAGCCTCGTCCTTATTGGGGTTTTGCAAGGCCGACAAAAATTGCCGCGCCGCCGATTGAATCGGGTTGATGACGCCTTCTTTCTTCTGCCGGGAATTGGTCAGCGCGTCCCAATCCTGCTCGGTGTTAACCGCCAGTTTCATGCTCTTCATCACGTCATAGTCTTCGCTCGCCAGACAGCCGGAAAAATCCTTTGCCCGATATTGTTCCAGCAACTTTGGACGGATTTCGTCGGTCATGGCCCGCTGCGCGGAAATATTGAAGTTTTTCCAATCCGGCGACGTTTTGCTCAGAAAATAATACAACACTGCATTGCGATCGAATTTGTTGAAACCCAAATCCTTCATCGCCAGCTTCAAGCGCCGGCATTGGCTTTCCACATCCGGGTAGTTCTGCCAATCCGGTTGTAAATTGGGCTTGGCGGCCGGATCGACTTGGTCGATCAACTGGCGCAAACTCACTTCGCCGTTGGCGGTTTGAATCGGCACCCGCCACAATTCGTCGAGGGACAAATCATGCGCATCGGGCGTTAGCTCGCCCGCGGTTTTCAACAACAACGATGAGACAATTTCCGGATAGACCCGCAATTCGCCCAGCAGTTTGCTTTCGGAAGACCAAGCGCTCATTCCGCCTTCGACCACTTCATAAACCCCCAGACGAATTTGATTGAAACTACTGCTGTCGCCCGCCAATACCACGCTAGCCGGCAAGGAATGCGTCTCGGAACTGTATTTGCCGTTAGTGGAAGCGCCTGCGGCCCCGGCAGCCGGGGTTTTGGCCACCACTTGCGGATTGCTCTCCACCCAGTTGCCGGCCAGCTTACCCATCACCGCCATACCGGCACCGACGCCGGTAAATGCGAACAAACTGCTGGCCGCATTAACGTCGCTGATCAACTGGGACAGATTGGCTTCGTGACTGTTGCTGGTCAAAAAGTTGTATTCGATCAGCGTGTCCTTGCTGGAATCCAGGCGTAACCACGGCGTCAGATAGGATTTTTTGGTTTCCAGTTTGAAATTGCATTTGCCGGTGGTGGCTTGATACAAAAAGCCGCTGGCCTCGCGCTTCAGTTTTAACGGATCGTTATGCACGCTGAAAACCAGCGCCGCGGATAAATCGCCGTTTTCGTAATGGCCGCCCACATCGCTGCAGCCACCTTTCAGGGCATTGTCGCCCTTGAAGTCGAAGTCTGAAACCAATTGCACGTAGTAATCGTCGCCGCTAACCGTGGTTTGACCGCGTAGCGGCTTGATCGGCAAGGACTCGGTTTTGGGATAATCGACCGCAATTTGCCGGGTAGTGGCACAACCCGCCAGCAAACCGCTACCTAGTAAGACAATATTAAGGAGTGAAAAACAACGTATCGACATTAAATATCCTATGGTGTCGCGTAACCCAGACACGCATGCTCGGCATGCGCCCTATGCAATATCGTTTAAATGTAGAGCTGAGTGCTTATGCGTCGCTTAATCGTGAATCGATAAATTATCGTAAGGCAAGATTAATGCCTTTGATAGACGCTACTCAAATACTAATTCCATGCAAATTAGCCGGGAATGATAAATTGAAGCGTGTTTTGTGGCTATTGTTTTGTTCGACGCAGTAATCGAGCTTAGAGCGCGTCCTGTTTGAAGCGATGGATTTGCCGGCGTTGTTTCTTGTTGGGTTTATGATCGCGCTCGGACGGATGCAGCAAAGCTTGTTGCTGCTTGTGCAGCTCGATTTGCTTCAGCCGCTTATCGATACTGGCTTGGTCTTCGTTGTAAAGCGCCGCAGCCTCTTGCGCCGGACGGCGTTGTTTATTCAGATCCGTCACCGTAACCTGCCAACTGTATTGGTCCTTGGTGACGCTAATCAAATCGCCGATTTTCACTTCTTTACCCGGCTTGCAACGCTGGCCGTTGACATGTACTTTGCCGCCATTGACTGCATCGGCGGCCAGGCCTCGCGTCTTGAAAAAACGCGCGGCCCACAGCCATTTATCGATGCGGACTTGGTTTAACTCACTCAACGCTTAAACCGCTCTCCGCCCAGGCCTTAAAACCACCCGCCATGCTGACCGCGCCACTATAACCCAGTTGGTTCAATACCTGAGTAGCCAGTGCCGAACGCCCGCCAGTCTGGCAATAGACGATTATGTCCGCCTGCTGCCGGCCTTGAAAATCAGGATGGCTATCGATCTTAAATTCCAGCAAGCCGCGAGGAATATTGATGGCTCCCGGCAAATGTCCGGCGGCGTATTCGGCCGGCTCGCGCACGTCCAAAAGCAAGTTAGTCAAACGATTTTGCGCGATCGCCACGTCAATTTCCGTAATCTGTTGCTTGGCGGCAGCGACCAGCTCTTGGGCAGTAACGCTCATAAATATTCTCCAATCGTGTGCGGAATCAAGCTTCCATGTGCTTTTTCAATTCTTTCGGAATCGAGAATACCACTTTTTCTTCTATACCTTTATTTTCACGAACCTGGGTGGTTTCGCCGCCCCATTCCTTCAGTTGATTGATCACTTCCTGCACCAGCACTTCAGGCGCGGAAGCGCCGGCGGTAACGCCTACCACATTGACTCCTTCCAACCACTCTTGTTTCAAATCCTTGTGGGTATCGATCAAAAACGCCGACTTACCCAGTTGTTCGGCAATTTCCCGCAAGCGATTGGAATTAGAACTGTTTGGCGAACCTACCACCAAAATCAGATCCGATATCTTAGCCAGATCGTGGACCGCGTCTTGGCGGTTTTGGGTGGCGTAGCAAATGTCGTCTTTTTTCTGCTCTTTAATGGAAGGAAATTGTTCGCGCAACGCGTCGACCATTATTTTGGTGTCGGTCATAGACAGCGTGGTTTGCGTGACATAGGCCAGATTGTCGGGATTATGGACCTTCAGATTTTTTACATCTTCCGGTGTTTCTACCAGATAAATATCGCCATTTTCGGTGCATTTATCATACTGTCCCATGGTGCCTTCCACTTCCGGATGCCCCGCATGGCCGATCAGAATCACTTCCCTATCCTGCTTGGCGTGCTTGGCAACTTGCATATGCACTTTGGTTACCAGCGGACAGGTCGCGTCGAATACCGTCAATTTGCGCTCTTCGGCTTCTTTTTGGACCTGCTTGGAAACGCCGTGGGCGCTAAAAATCAAATACGAACCGACCGGCACGTCGCTAAGTTCTTCGATGAAAATCGCGCCTTTTTCCTTCAAGCCATCGACTACTGTACGGTTATGCACCACTTCGTGCCGCACATAGATCGGCGCGCCAAAGGTATCGATCGCTTGATCGACAATTTCAATAGCCCGGTCAACGCCGGCACAGAATCCACGAGGGTTAGCGAGTACGATTTGCATATTCTTGAGTATTTTACTTGGTTAAGACAAAACGATTTTAATCCAATTTTGTTTCCGCGACGATAATTCCGTCGCTATCGGCATACAGATAATGATCTTTTTTGAAGTTGACGCCGGCAAACGTGATCACCGAATCCCTGTGACCATGGCCGTGCTTACTGCTGCATAGCGGATGCGTATTCAGCGCCATCACGCCAATCGGCATTTGGTTAATCGCTTCCGAGCCGCGAATACTGCCGTACACGACTATCCCTTGCCAACCGTTTTCCACCGCCAAACCGGATAAGGTATCGCCCAACAACGCACAACGTTTTGACCCACCACCATCGATCACCAGCACCCGATCGGTGACTTTTTCTTCCAGCGTAGCGCGTACCAGAGTGTTATCTTCAAACACTTTCAAGGTGGTGATTTGGCCGCTGAACTGGCTTTTACCGCCGAAATGCCGGAACAAGGGTTCGGCAATTTGAAAATTTTCTTGGCCGGAAAACCGATCACACAGATCGGCAGTGAGAAATGACATAGCAGCCTCCAAGGGCTAATAATAACGCGCCAGCAATCCGTATTGGCAATCGACGTCGGGTAGCGGAATCTTCACTTCATAACCGCCGCCGGACGCTTCCTGCATCGGCTGGCCGTATTTATCGACCATATTCTCAACGGTTATATCCCGATTGCCGTGCGGCAGGATCAATTCCAGCTTATCGCCCAGCGAAAATTTGTTTTTAACACTAATGTCGGCCCAACCGGTTTCCGTATCGTAGTGGGTAATTTCGCCGCAAAACTGCTGCTGATGGCTTTTCGAGTAACCGGACAAGTAGTTTTGATGCTCGTGAGTATGATGGCGTTGATAAAAACCGTCGGTGTAACCGCGATTAGCCAGATTATCCAGGACACCCAGCAACTCGGGTTGAAACGGCCGACCGGCCAAGGCATCGTCTATCGCCTGCCGATAGGTTTGTGCGGTGCGTGCCACGTAAAAATGCGATTTGGTGCGGCCTTCGATTTTCAGGCTGTCGATACCGATTTCCACCAAGCGCTGCACGTGCTCGATCGCCCGCAAGTCCTTGGAATTCATAATATAAGTGCCGTTTTCGTCTTCCATGACCGGCAGCAATTCACCCGGACGGCCTTCTTCCTCCAGAAAATAGATATTGTCGGCCAAAGGATGCCGATCGGCGCCACCGCAACTGGCGGTATTTAAGCCCTGATTCAAATCGTTCATGGAAATAACTGCACTATCGGCCAACAAATAATCGCCTTCCGCATTTTCCACCGCAGGCTTGGTGTCGTATTTCCAGCGGCAGGAATTGGTGCAGGTACCTTGGTTCGGATCGCGATGATTGAAATAACCCGATAACAGGCAGCGGCCGGAATAGGCAATGCACAACGCCCCGTGCACGAATACTTCCAGCTCCATGTCCGGGCATTGTTGACGAATCTCGGCAATCTCGTCCAAGGACAATTCCCGCGACAAAATCACCCGCTCCACGCCCATGCTTTTCCAGAATCTGACGCTGGCGTAATTCACGGTATTGGCTTGCACGGACAGATGAATCGGCATGTCCGGCCATTGCTCACGAGTCATCATTATCAAACCCGGATCAGCCATAATCAGCGCGTCCGGCTGCATCGCGATAATCGGCGCCATGTCTTTCAAAAAGGTTTTGATTTTGGCGTTATGCGGAATCACGTTAGCAGCCAAAAAGAACTTTTTGCCTAGCTGATGTGCTTCGGCTATCCCTTTAGCCAGGTTGTCGGCCATAAAATCGTTATTGCGCACGCGTAGGCTGTAACGCGGCTGCCCGGCGTAAACAGCGTCTGCACCGAACGCAAAAGCGTAACGCATGTTACGAATGGTACCGGCGGGGGAGAGAAGTTCGATGTGTTTCATGTCTGTACTAAAAAATGAGCTGACAGGCATTCTAACAAAATATCTATTAATCCGATGCGGCCACTATATGACCATCGGCGGTACTATGCATAAAAAACTGGCAATAGCCTTTTACCACTTGCTAAAAATATAGGAATTACCAGCTGATTTTATGCTACTGCAGGTAACTCTCTCTTTCTGTAAATGCTCGCTTTTTATCCTTAGTGGGTATAACACGCATTGCCAAGCATACCGCAGGCATCCAACACCAGTACTTTCATCACTTACAGCCCTTGCAAATGAGTTCATTGAAATGCTCGATCAATTCATCCACCAACTTCTCGTGTTTAAAATGTTTGAGAAAATACTGCCTGCCATTTTCTCCCTGCATTGCTCGCTCCTCGGGAGTTTTTCGATACAACTCTAGTACTGCGGCAGCAAGCGCCTTACTGTCTTCGGCAGGGACCGACAAACCAGCTTCTGCCTCAAGTATCAGGCGCGCGCCTTCTCCATTCAGACAGGCAATGATGGGCCTGCCGGCGGCCATATAAGCTTGCACTTTACTGGGTACGGTCGCTGCAAATATTGGTTGATCCGTAAGTGTGACCAATAAAGCCGAAGCTCGTTGCAGAATACCGGGCATAACCTCCAAGGGAAATCGCCCTGGTACATGTAAATTAGTCAATCCCAGCCGCCTTGTTTCCTGCAACATATGCTCTCGGCGACTACCTTCGCCCAACACCAGAAAATGAATATCCTCAAATTTGCGCAGAACTTTTGCCGCTTCAATGATCACATCAATTGCTTGAGCTACGCCGATATTACCGGCGAACACTACCGAAAACCCATTGCTCAATCCGACAATATTCGGCACGTCATTATTTTCCGATTCCGAGAACGAACTATCCACGGAGTTTGGGTAATACACGACAGGGGTTTCGCCGGCGAATTCGCGCACCGGCTTGATAAAGGCTTGGGATTGCACCAACAGCAAATCGACATGGCGATAGATAAAACGGACAACACTGCGCACTAAGCCAATGACTAGCGGGTTTTTCACATGCCCGGTGGCAGATAGACTCTCCGGCCATAGATCTTGCACCCAAAGTGCAACAGAGCACCTTTTCATCCAACCTAGAAAAATCGCAGGTATTGCTTGTAAGATCGGTGACGGCGCAAAGACAAAAATCGCGTCGAATTCCCTTCCACGCAACAAACTGGGCGCAAACAATAATCCGGACAACATAAAAGAAAGATAATTGACCGCCAACCGCCAGCCCCCCCGCCCGCGCGGAACTAGCGGAATACGGTGCACACTCACGTCGTCATACAGCTCGTTTTGACATTTGCTTATTTGATAACCCGGAAATATATCGCCGCCGGGGTAGTTAGGCTTACCGGTCAATACTTCTACATGCACGCCTTTTTCCAACAATGTCTTAGCAACATCGTTTATTCGAAAATTTTCCGGCCAAAAATATTGGCTGACAATTAGGATGCGCAATCTATTCCACCCGTTTTAAAACCGACGCCATAAAAGCCGTTGCGTCCATTAAGGACAGTGGATCCTGGTTTACTCCAATAAATTGCTTTACCGCTCTGGAAATTGAAATCGGTGAGGCCGGATCAAAGGTTTGTTCAGGATCAACTAAATCTCGCACATAATCCAACTCCGGAGCCAATATTGGTAATCCGGCCTGCCTTGCCTCTATCAACGGCAAACCAAATGATTCGAATGTAGATGGATAAATAAGCGCGTCCACTTTCTTATAAAATGCCAAAACATCCTGATGGGAGAGATTGTCGAGATTGGTAATGTTTAAGCTATATTGCTGGCGCATAAAATCAATTTCCTTGCATAGCTCGGAGAATCGGCTTTGGTCCAATGTCAAAAACAATATCGGAAATAAACCCTGGTCGGCTAAATTGCGCCACGCTTTTAACAGCAATTTATGGTTTTTATGCGGCTCGCCGGAAGCCACATAAAAAAAACTAAAATCTTTGGCAGACGAACCTTCTTCGGACAACTTGATGCTACGCGTATAACCAACCGGATCAGCGACGAATGGCAGTACGCGAATTTTCATTAGGCTTCGAATCTTGCCTTCAAGCAAGTGTTTCATCGTTGGCGTTTGTACGATAAATTCATTTACGTTCCCATTTTTTTTCAACAGCCAAAATCGCTCTATAAATAGCCGGAATCGCACATTTAACGGAAATTTATCCGTACTTATATCATCTATCAAGTATCTGTTTTGTACAAAAACAAATACACGTCCGCGCAATTTGAACAGCGGAGGGAGATTACCGAAACATAAAACTGTGTCGTCCGCCGACACGGTTCGAGACAACCATAATTCGGCAGCCAACCGACTTATAATTGAAGGGGAGACGCGTCTAATTTCAGCAGTATTGGCACACGCCAATGAAACCGGCATCCGCTCATCAAGGCTCAATACATACTTATTTTTATTATCGAGTGTTTGCAAAAGCGCATCAAGCAAAGCTCGGCCACCTCCTTGATGTATATTTGTTGCGTGTATAAAAATATTTCCCGACATAACTTATTTTAGTTAACGTAATCAGGGATACGAATGCCTAATATGCAGCCTAATTTTTTCAATCTTTTTCCCGATAAAAATATCCAAAATCATGGCGAATAAAAGCGATAACAACACAACGAATACCAAATTGTAAAGAGGATCAATCGCGCCTACTCTTTTAGAAAAAAGTTCCATTAAACCGATCACAAAAACATGAACTATATAAACAGGGTAACTAAGACTACCGATTTCCTTATCAAGTTTACTTTGATTTTGAAAAGAAAATAAAAGAGGTAACATCACCAAGAATAATACAAAAAGAACTATTGTCCTTACAGTCTCTTTTAATGGTATAAACGAATAAAAAATCACGTATAAAACTGTCAATAGGGTTGCAATCTTGGAATAATCTCCCTTTAAGGTATTTTTATACCTCGGCACTAAAACCTGATGCACTAATGCGCCGCCCAAAAAAAACACTAGCTCAGCTGGAAAAAAACGATATGTCCATGGATCGTTTTTCCCTAAGCCCTGAAAAATCAAATAGCCCCTGATAATAATCGACAAAATCAGCAACAAATAAATTAGCCGCCTATTATTTAACACCAAGGGTGCAATCAAATAAAAACATAACTCCACCCCCAAAGTCCATGCTTGCGGCACAAGCAACCCCAAATACAATAGCTGTTCGCTTTTACTAAAATCTTCGGTAAAAACTAATTTACCATTTTCGATACCAGAAAATAGCACCCAGTCCTGTCCAAATAAAAATATATTGGAAAAAATTAATAAAAAATCTGCTGATGCCGGAATATTATTATATATTTCAAAAAAATTACTCTCACTTATTGCCGTCAATATCAAGGAAATTATTGCTACGGTAATATATATTGGATACAGCCTCAGAGCTCTATTTAAATAAAACTTCATAGCCGAATCGTAAGACTTTTTTTCGACCAGAATGTAGGACATCAAAAAACCAGAAATAATATAGAAAAGCTGGACGGCATTCCTTCCGCCTACAAATATCAGACCATCGTGCCAAGAATGGCCAATCACAACAGAAATAGCCAATAAAGTCCTTAAAGTTCCCATAGCGCGTTTAATATATTGCCATCTGGATTTACCATAATAATTAGTGTGAGGTTCACGGCTTAGTCTTCGTCCAGTAAGGGGGAAGTCCCATTAATTTTCTACCGAGATCTATCAACTTTCTGGCTAACTGCTCTCCAAGAACTTCCCATAAAACCAAACGAATATAAACCCTAGCTACAGCCGAAATCCATATAGGCCCAGGAAAAGCTTGACCATGTAGTTTTTGCGCACGCCGAGCGTCCATTAACGATTCAAGAGAATTCGAAGGCGTACTGCTTAATCCACCTTGCCGCATGGCGACTGTAATAATATCGGGAATAAAAAATGCGTCGGCACTTTTTAATTCGCGTAACAGCAACTCATAATCCCCGCCTATACGAAATGATTCATCAAATCGTCCCCATCTCTCGAATAGGCTACGTCTATGCATTAATCCAGGGTGAGGTATAGACATAACCTGTTTAAACCTATGTTTAACTTCACCCCATGGATCACCGATTGGATAAAGGACATCGCCTTGGTTATTTAGCAACATAACTTTTCCATAAACTGCTGAAATATCTGAAGAAACAAAAACCAATTCTTGTGCTAAATGCTCCAATACTCGATTATTCCAAAAATAATCATCCGCTCCCAGAAAGCAAATCCATTCACCCTTTGCCTCAGATAAAGCTTTATTCCATGCGTTGTAGACGCCTTTATCCGGCTCTGAAATCCAATAGCTGATCTGCGTCGAATTGGTCTCCAATAGATCGACTGTTCCATCATTGGAGCCACCATCAATCACGATAAGCTCCTTATTGGCAAATGTTTGCACCAAAACGCTATCTATACATTGCTTTAAGGTATTTACCCCGTTATAAACAGCCACTATTATGGAAATCATTGGTAGGTCTTCAGTTTCCATGTATTCAACTTTCTAAGTTGGCTAGTAAGGATATGATCAACAAAAAATTGTTTTCCATATCGAGATTATCTAAACACCATTTAACTTATCTTCATCCCAAAGTGCATCGATTTTTTTCCTCAAAGCAGGATATACAACGCTACCATTCTCACGACGAACATCCCAAACATAAATGAATTTCATAATAAAATAACAAACATAAGCCAAAGACAATGCAATGCCATCCCACCCTAAAACGAAAGAACGACGGCGAAATACTACTGTTGCCAAGGATTTAAATATTTCAAAAAATGCTTTATTTAGAGCACGACTGCGATTAATTGGCTTTTCATACTCAGCTTCATACCTGGTATATCTGATTACCCTACCAAAAAAATCATCCGCATCTTTGTGCGTACAGTGATATAATAGCTGATCCTCAGCTATGAATGGCATCTCAAATATTCTGTCGCTGTTAAAACCAATTTCATTGTGCAATTTAGAACTTAACTGAAGAGCCGACCTTCTAATCAAAATATTTTTTCTTAAAGCCGTCCATGGAGAATATTTACTACTTATGCCAAAGGAATACATACTATAAGGCAAACCAATAACATCATAATTAAAATCATTATCAGAGGTCAGCTTTATTATTTCATCAACTAAATTAGGATGAATTAAACTCGAGGCCGTCGGAAATAAAATCCATTCACATGACTTCCGGCTTGAAATATTTTTAACCACATTTTCACTTGCATGAGAAAAAGGCACTAAAACGATTTCAGTAGCATATTTTTTTGCTATTTCTCGCGTACGATCGGTAGAATTTTTATCAAAAACTATTAACTCATCAGCCCAATAAAAACTTTTTAGACAAGATTCTATACGCTCTTCTTCGTTAAATACTTCAAGAAAAACGGTTACGTTAGATTTCGGCATTTTTAAAACTCCTTGCAGTCAAGGGAATTATTATTCGCATTTTTTTGCCGCATATTAAAGTTTAAATACATGAAAAACACAATAATCCATTGCGAAACAAGCAATGGCACACCAATAGTCGCAAGCGACATCTTTGATTCCCAATATAAATAGCCAAAACACATTTCCATTACCAAAAGCCCCAGCAATGAAAATAAAATTATTTTTCTTGTGCTTCCAATCAAAGTGGTGTGAATTATTAGAGCACCAACAATTAAATTACTACCATCGGTCAGCACCCCAAAAAGCAATAATTTCCAATGTAGCTCAAAACCGGAATTGGTTAAGAGCTTAACCACAAACTCGCCGACCCCGAGAGAAACCAGAGTCACACTAATTAACACTATTATTGCTCCTTGCAAATACTTACCAGTAAACTCTCCCGCAGTTTTATATATTAGCGGCGTAAACTGCTGACTATAAACAAGTGAAACCGCACTGATTGCTGCACTACCGACACTGGACAAAGTTGCAAAAATACCTACTTCTTCCGCAAAACCAAGAGGAACTAAAATTAACCGATAGCCTTGTAGCTGCAACCAATTACAAACAGCTCCAATTGAAAAAGGGTATGAGAAATCATATACATCTTTAGCGGATATTAAAGGGGTATTCGAGCCAGCAAACATCTCTATTTTATACGATTTGTAGCACAAATAAATTCCAGACAATATCAATGAAATCAACCATGACAAAATTAACAAGCATTCATCTGCTTTAAAATAATTTACCAACCAATAGAACACCAAAACCTTTAAAATGGCCTCTTGAATAAAGCTCACCGAAACAAAGCCACGAAAATCAAGATTATTAAAAGTATTTCTTAGCGCTTGCACCACATACAGAAAAAACGCAAATACTGACACAAGCGCAATATAGATTACATAATCGAAGCGAATTACAGCGCAACTCGTGATAACCAATAGAAAAAACGTAAAATAACATCCTGCCAGTACTTTATTAAACCTTAGGAAGGGCCGTAAACCTCCTGATTTAGACATTACCCCAGCAAGCTTGGCTTGTTGAAAATAGTCAACAGGAACAAATAATAACGCATTTGCCGAATATGATACGGTTAATAAAAAAAATGAAATGCCCAATTGATCAGCATTCAGATAGTACGTGTAAAGCTTAATATTTATTAATTGAAAAACAATTACTAAAACTCGTGATATCGAGTTAAAAGCGATACCTTTCATGACCTCACATACCACTCACGACTGATGGGCAGGCAGCCATCCAGAATAGCAGTTCTTTGATAATACTTACGGGCGGGCATTTTGCAACAAAGATTTGTGCAAAAAAACATCGTCATAAAAGCCTATTCTAGAAAAAAATACGTAGCCTTTTAATCGCAAGAATTCTCGAATTTTTTCAGAACCAAATAAGTTTTCTGTATTATTTTCAATAATCAAACACTTTATCAATGCTTTTTCAAAATCAATTCCTTCAACGACATCAAGCTCTACACCTTCAACATCAATCGAGAGCAAGGTAATTTCATCAAGCCTATGTGTTTCGATCACCGAAGCCAAAGTCACGCAAGGCACATCCCGTTGAACACAGCTAGCCCCACCTATTTTAGGATTATTTCCCGTTATCGAACTAAACATATCGTCGTAAACTGATCCCGATTCGGGAATGCTCAAAGACACTGTGCTAGTCGACTTACCTAAGGCCGTTGCTACAAATATCGCATCCGGCCGCAATTCTTTCCATAACGCTCGGTATTCCTCAATAGGGTCAATCGCAATCGTTTTACAGTTAAAATATTTCTCGAAAAACTTGGAGTTAGAGTATTTTTCCGGGTGATTGCAGCCAACATCGACAACATATCCACCTGCAGAATGCTCGAATTCATTGAATAGTAAGGTAGATAGATATAAATCCTGCCCCTCTTGTGAATAATAGGTACCTAGTGTTAAAGGATTGACAATCGGCACGAGCGGATTTTTGATTCTAAACTTAATAAAATCAATTTGTCGTATCAGCCAGTTTATTAATCTTGTAATAAAATTCATCAGTAATCTAATTATTTAAAAGAATTCCCGACTCTCTAACTATGCCTTCAAGAGACGTTAGGCTTGGGGTATATCCAAAATCCGCAGCGTGAAAATTAAGGGAATAATAATAAGGCTTATTGCCTGTCGAATTAAGGCTAGGATCTAGCTCATTAACTTCGTAACATAGCCCAAATTTCTCCCGCATTGTAAATAGCAAATTTGGCTTATCGATAGGCGCTTTGCTGTAACAATCAACAACAGTATTCATAGCAGGAGTAGCCAGCAAAACACAGATTAATCTGTAAAAATCGGATGGATGTAAAAAATCGCGCACAATATAATCCGACGAAACCTTAAGCTCTAGTTTATCGCGAATCGCCCGTAAAATATCGGTCACTAAAAAACGTGCATTAATATCCTGGGTATGACTAAAGTAATTGAACACTCGTATGTCGATAATCGCCAGCTCTGGGCGCGCACGATGTCGGCATTCTGCATACAGCTTTGCGACACCATACCACTCATGTGGCACCAACCGGTTAAGATTAACCATGGCCGGCGTTTCTTTGGTTACTGGCTCATTGAAACCAATGCCGTAGGCAGCGCCGCTGCTTAAAAACAAGTAACGACAACTGGGATGCTGCTTTAAATATTCCAACACCATATCGTCGTAATATTCGGTGATCTCAAATATAGCATTCCCCAAAGCCACAGCTTGAGCAGGATTACCGACGCCGACAAAATTTATAACTGCATCGAACTCACCCTTGGAAAATTCGGAAAACTCATTTACAGGGTAATATTGCGACAAACCAATGGAAACCGACCAATTGCGTACATCCGCTGGACGACGCGCAAACAAATACAACTCGTTTGCTGAATTGACTGAAAACGAAACAATCAAATCCTTGGCTATCTGGCTGGTGGCGCCAAGAATGGCTATTCGCATGGAGTAGAGGATTAATTAGTAAGCTTGGGAAACTGCTCATCCAGTTTCGAGCCGAATGCCAGGCGTGGCCGACATTCGGCTGCACCTTCCATAACCACTTCAATGAGTAATGGGCCTTTATGGCCGGGAATCAAGCCTAAAACGCCATCCAGTTGTTCTGCGGCATCGATACGATGTGACTCAATACCATATGCGGAGGCAATATCAGCAAAAACCGGACTGCTGTACCCTTTCCGTGTAGATTGGTCGCGTCCATCGAAATACATATCCTGAAAGTTTTTTACCATGCCCAGCATCGAATTATTCAACACTAATACAGTTAAATCCACACCCAAGCGAGCCAGCGTATCCAACTCCTGAATATTGATTTGCAGACTGCCGTCGCCGGTAATCACGACCACTTTATCGCGAGATTTTAATGCAATTCCCAATGCGGCAGGTAACGCAAACCCCATGGCCCCCATGCCGCCGCTGTAATGGACAGACTGACGCGGAGACAGCCTTAAACTTTGCGCCGCCCACATCTGATGATTGCCGACGTCGCACACATAATCCACAGTGACATCAGCTAAGACTCGATTCAGCTTATTAAAAATCTCGCTGGGACTGATCGTCCAATCGGTATATTCATTGCCTTGTGCGCGGTCTCGTTGTGCGCTTAAGACGCTTACCCAACTCTGATCAATATTCCTAAACATATCTTCTGAAACCGGGAAAAGCTTAAAAAAACTTTCCGCATCGGCAATTATGTTTAAATCGGCTTTAACCCGATTATTCAATTGCGTGCGATCGATATCTATCTGCACAATTGTCGCCTGACGCCCAAAATCTTCGACATCCGCGCCGGTTTGCCGAACATCAAGACGTGCTCCGATCACGATCAGAAAATCGCAGTTTTGTATCGCCCAATTCGCTTCACGGTTGCCATAACTACCGATCATGTTGAAGTAACGATCTCGCGCTATTATCCGCTCATGCCCCATCAGCGTTGATACATAAGGGACACCACACTGGTCCGCGTTGGCAAGCCATGGATCCATCGAATCGGCCCATCGACCGCCGCCGCCGATACAAATTAACGGACGCTGGGCTTTTTGGCATAAGTTCGTTAATTTTTTAATATCGCTCTCGCGAAGTTTGGATTCAAACCCAATATCCAATGGCTGAATAAGCCATTTTTCAACTAACTCATCCGGTAACTCAGCACGCTGAATATCATTGGGAATATCCAATAGCACCGGACCTTGTCGCCCGCTCAAGGCTGCAGACAGCGCTTTATGCAATTGCGGCAACAAGCTTTCAACGCTATCAACCCTGACCGCAAATTTGGTCAGCGATTTTGTGACTTCAACAATATCCAACTCTTGAAAACCTTGTTGCCTGACTCCCAGAGACCCTTTTAGCTCATGCGTATTGACTTGGCCCGTAATAAACAGGCAAGGAACAGAGTCGAACCAGCAACTGCCGATACCTGTCAGCAAATTAGTTGCTCCTGGTCCACTTGTTCCCATTGCAATGGCAAGCGTTTTGCCTCGTGCATGCCTCGCCACACCTTCAGCAGCGAATGCGGCGGATTGTTCGTGATGCATGGAAATAATGCTAAATCCGCCAGATTCGGCAAAGCTATCCAGAAGGTGCGTAATCATCCCACCCACTAGTTCAAAACACATTTGAACGCTATGGGCTAACAAAAACTTGGCAACTGCGTCGGAGGCTTTCAAATTCGTTCCGTTCTTTATATCAGTGGCTTACCTGGAAGAAAGCTTCCATCTTCCCCACCACAAAATCCAGCATCTCTTCAGTCAACCCAGGATATACACCTATCCACAATGTATTGTTCATTACCTGATCGGTAGTGTGCAGGTCGCCGCTGACCCGATAGATTCTGTCTTGAAAATAAGGCTGACGGGTCAGATTTCCGGCAAACAGCAAGCGTGTACCTATTTTGTATTGGTCCAGATATTTCAGCAGATCGACGCGGGCGAAGTCTGCGGATTCGCGCAAGGTAATCGGAAAGCCGAACCAGGAAGGATCGCTGTTTGGCGTCGCCTCTGGCAGAATTAAAAACGGTTCACAGGATTTTAGGCGCTGTTTTAGGTACTCAAAGTTACGCTTACGTATCGCAATAAAGTCAGGCAGACGATCCATTTGCGCCAGTGCGCAGGCGGCCTGCATGTCGCTGATTTTTAGGTTATAGCCCAAATGCGAGTAGGTATATTTGTGATCGTAACCCTTCGGCAAAGTACCCAATTGCCAACCGAAACGCATACCACACGTATCATCGCAACCCGGTGCGCAATAACAGTCGCGTCCCCAATCACGGAACGATTCGATAATCTTGTGCAGTTTGCGGTCCTTGGTAAACACCATGCCGCCCTCGCCCATCGTGATGTGGTGCGCAGGGTAAAAGCTGCAGGTAGCAATGTGGCCGAACTGACCGACGTGTTGACCCTTATAGGTAGAGCCGAGCGCATCGCAGCAGTCTTCGATAACCCACAAGTTATGCCTGTTGGCTACGGCCATAACCGCATCCAAATCAAACGGGTTGCCCAAAGTATGAGCGATCATGATGGCCCGAGTACGCTCCGACACTGCTGCTTCAATTTTTTGCGGATCTATGTTGTAAGTCGGGATTTCCACATCGACGAAAACAGGCACCATGCCCGCATGCAAAATCGGATTGACAGTAGTCGGAAAACCAGCCGCAACGGTAATTACCTCGTCGCCCGGCTTTAAAGCGCGCTCGCCTAATTTGGGCGAGGTCAATGCGGTAAACGCCAACAAATTTGCCGAGGAACCGGAATTGGTGGTCAACGCATACGGCACGCCGACAAATTCGGCAAAGCGTTTTTCAAACGCTTCGTTGAAACGCCCGGTGGTCAACCAGCCATCCAGGGATGCTTCGACCATGTTTTTTAGTTCGCTGGCACCCAATACCTTCCCTGAGGGCGGAACACTACTGGTTCCCGCCAGGAACGTTTTTTCTGCAAAATGCAACGCGCTATATTGTTCTACCAGACTGAATATTTGCTGCTTCAACTCCGCTTTATCCACTTAAACTTCCTGCTCGGTGTTTTTAAAAACCCTGTTGTATTTATCGATCTGCCGTAAGGTCAATGTACGCATATCGCTTCCGTCTTGATAGGCTTTGTGCCATACCACAATCGAAGTCAATGTCTTTTCAAGATGCCATCTAGGATGCCAACTCAGATATGTTTTTGCCTTGGCACAATCCAACTTCAGATAATGTGCCTCATGCGGATGATTACCATCATCCAGCACCCAACTCGCGCCTTCACCCCAGCTCGTAGTCAAGTTTTCCACTATCCATTGTACCGGCTTGGCATCGTCTTCGTTCGGCCCAAAATTCCAGGCTTCCGCGTAGCTTGGTCCATTTTCATACAATTTTTCCGCCAATAATAAATAGCCTGACAGCGGTTCCAATACATGCTGCCAGGGACGAATGGCGTGAGGATTGCGGATATTTACCGGCTGACCTTGGCTAATCGCCCGCATGATGTCTGGAATCAGACGATCATCCGCCCAATCGCCGCCGCCAATCACATTACCGGCTCGGGCGGACGCCAGTGCTACGCCATGATCAGTATATTTATCCGGATGAAAATAGGAATTGCGGTAAGCAGCTGTCACTAATTCCGCGCAGCCCTTGCTGTTGCTGTAGGGATCGTAACCGCCCATCGCTTCGTTCTCGCGGTAGCCCCATACCCATTCGCGATTTTCGTAGCATTTGTCACTGGTAATATTGACTACTGCTTTGACGCTTCCGGTATGGCGCACCGCTTCAAGCAAATTGACCGTACCCATCACATTGGTTGAATAGGTCTCAACCGGTTCGCTATAGGAGCAGCGCACCAGAGGCTGCGCGGCCATGTGGATCACAATCTCGGGTTGATGCTCGGCAAATACGGCACTCAATTTTGGTAAATCGCGAATATCGCCGATGATGCTGGTTATACCTATATCAACTTCGGCTACTTCAAATAAACTGGGATTGGTCGGTGGGGCCAAGGCATAACCAATCACTTGCGCTTGCTTGGACTGTAGCCATAGCGATAACCAGCTACCTTTAAAGCCGGTATGGCCGGTGAGCAAGACGCGTTTGCCGTTCCAAAATTGCGGGTTCATCACCATACCTTCCAAGGCGGATTGCGACTCCACAAATCTTCAAGATGATTTTTGTCACGCAAGGTATCCATCGCCTGCCAGAAACCGTTATGGTGATAGGCGGCCAATTGATTTTCAGCAGCCAGGCTTTGCAAAGGCTGCGCCTCCCAGCTAACCAGATCGCCCTCTATGTAATCCAAAACCGACGGCTCCAGCACGAAAAAGCCGCCATTTACCCAAGCCCCATCGCCGGCAGGCTTTTCCTGAAAATCAAGCACCGCGTCGCCGGCAATATTCAGCGCACCATAGCGGCCAGGTGGTTGAATTGCCGTCAGCGTCGCCGCCTTGCCTTGCGAACGATGAAATTGAATCAAGGTATCGATATTGACGTCAGCCAAACCGTCACCATAGGTAAAACAAAAGGTTTCATCGCCAATATAATCTTTCACGCGTCGCAACCTGCCACCCGTCAGAGTATCTTGCCCAGTATCGATCAGCGTTACCCGCCAAGGCTCGGCATTTTTTTCATGCACTTCCATGCGATTGTGTTCCATGTCGAAGGTTACATCCGACATGTGCAAAAAGTAGTTGGCGAAATATTCCTTGATGACATAACCCTTGTAACCCAAGCAAATGACAAAGTCATTAATGCCATAGCGCGAGTATATTTTCATTAAGTGCCATAGAATCGGCTTGCCGCCGATTTCTATCATCGGCTTGGGCTTGAGATGCGACTCTTCGCTGATGCGAGTGCCGAATCCTCCGGCTAGGATAACTGTTTTCATTGATGATTAATTTATAAAATGGTACCTGCAACCAACTTGTCATTCACAACGGCAGATTAGGCTATTCTGAAGAAATCCCTACAAATACATCCCTATGTATCAATAGGTTCTTTATTTTTCGACTCAACCTAAGTATGTTTACTAAAAAACTTCAAATAAACTATCGAAACACTTAGAGTTTATTAATGAGTTACGGCAGGTTTATATCTTGAAGCAACCAAAGTCCGAGAGATTTATCAACATATAAATTATCACACTCAGTACAGCCTTCATTGATTAGACATATTGGTTCCGGAAAATTGAATGGCGGGCGTTGCTTATTAAGAGGCCTCCAAAACCCATCACCAAGATCTTCATTTTCTGCCCTATCTGTAAACGTTGTAGTAAGCAAATACTTAGCACCAGAACGCTTAAAGTTAGCGAGGATTTTTAAAGCATCCGAAAAAGACAAGTGAACCAAACAATCTCTAGAAAAAATCAGATCACTTTTTGGTAACTCATCCTCAGTTAAATTTAGACATTGAAAAGAAATTTGTGAGGTTCCGAATGTATATTGATTTTTGGCTATAATGTCCTCGACAATATCAACACCAATATACTGTCCAACCGACAACTCTACCTCTTTCATCCAATACCAGTCACCACATGGGGCGTCAAGAAAAGTTTTTATACCAAACTTCCTAATTAACTTAGGAATTTCCTGACGAATAATCCGAGTTTGCTCTAAATCAGCACCTTCTCCAGAACGAGACGCCCTGCCTCTAAAAATATTTTCTTCATATATCTTTGAAAACTTTTCCTTAAGCTCCATATTACGTAAAAACTCAGGACTAGTTAAGCTCTGTGTTTTTTTATACTCAAGCCACTTTCGAATTAAAAGTCGTAAATGAGGTGGAATGAACTTTCTAAATGGTTTGATCATATAGTACATAGCCAAACTCTTCGTTATAATTTTAAAAGCTGAAGTGTTTGCACTAAAAGAAGAATGAGGAAAATGTTTGAATGACAACAATGTTGCCGAGCATCCCGCCCTAGAAAACCCACGGTACCACATACTTGCAGCTATCTGAGCGTAAGCCACCGCTGTTTTTTGCCTTGAAGCATGCAACAACTCGTCCGGCGTTAAATCTGCGACAAAATCAGAGAGTAGCGTATTACACTCTCCTTTTGCCACTCTCGACATTTTTATGCTGCCTTGCTCTGGATGACAACGAGCCTTGACCAAGCATTCAGGCATATGAACGAATAAATATTTTTTTGCCATTCTGAACCACAAATCGTAATCTTGGGTGGTTCTAAGTGTTTCATTAAATTTGCCTATTTCCTGAAATGCAGCCTTTGGTATCAGTAGCGTGCAACCATGTAGCACATTTTTTATGGTTAACCAGTACCTAAACTCTTCCGGAGCGACACCATTCATCATCATTGGAATGGATTTGTCGGGGTTATTAGTGAAAACAGAATAATCGCTATAAATGATAGTTCGATGAAGGTATTCTGGAGGCATAGAAGAAAGAACTTCAATCTGCCTCTCAACCTTATTAGACACATACAGATCATCATGACTTAGCCAAGAAAAATACTCACCCGACATGTTTTCAATAGCCAAGTTAAGAGCTGATGCGACGCCGCCATTGGCTTTTCGATAATAGCGAATGCTATCGCCATAAGACAAAGCGATGTGCTCAGTTTCTTCCGAATCATCAGATCCGTCATTAACTACCAAAACTTCAAAATTACAATACGTTTGCGCTAATGCACTTTCAATAGCCTGAGATAAAAAATCACTCCCATTAAAAACAGGGATGACGATAGACACCTTCGGATTAAAAACGCCCTTTAATTCCCTCATAAGCATAATTTTTTTAACATTTGAATTTTCTTCCAATAGCCGAATAGAGCAACTTCTACCCTTATCGTATCGAATAAATAATAAGTCTAAAGATGTTTCGTATATTAAATGGCCAGACAAGAATTGCCTTTAGCAAAAATGAATATCCGGTTAATCTCCACGTCGAATTATTCATCATTGCGGCACCATAATACCCATATAGCCTGGCAATGCCTTTATGACGCTTAACAAATGTAACATCGCTATCTTCTTCGTTAATCTTTTTTACGTAAAAATTCAATGATCTGCCAATTGCACTTGGGTCTTGAGCCAATAGACCATTATCTTGGTGAGTACGTAGCAGACATGTTTGTTGGTCAAGCCCATTGATTTGGAAGTGCTTCGAAATCCGACGCCACATGTCTGTGTCCTCGAATCGGTCCATTTTTTCATCAAACACTCCCGCCTTATCGAAAACCTGTTTACGCACCATAACCGTCGGCAGTGTGATGGTAACCGGAACAAAAAAAGCGATATGCTCATATATCCACCCTGATACAACAGCATCGTATTTGTCTTTGATCCGCTCGCCGCTTTCATTGATGCAATATGCCGAGGTATAGATCATTCCAATATCCGGATGTGTATCCATGTAATCGATTTGTAACGCCAGTTTTTCGGGCAAATACAAATCATCCGAATCAAGAAAAGCGATGTAATATCCGCGCGCTAAACTAAGCGCGCGATTTCGAGCATTCGACCGTCCGCAGTTAGACTGATATATGTATTTTATTTTCTCAGAAACAAATGCTTGTACCACTTCACTCGTCTGATCCGTTGAACCGTCATCAACTACTATAAGCTCAAAGTCCTGAAAAGACTGGTCTAGCACGCTTTGAATTGCCTCGCCTATAAACTTTTTTCGATTATATGTAGGCATTATTACTGTTACTCTAGGCTGAACTTTATTCATAATACGAACAAGAAAATACACTCCATTTGGTAACAATCAACTAATCTGAAATATATCATTACGAAAAATGATTGGCGTCAAAGCCGCATTTCCAAAGCACTTACAGGGTAAAATCAAGTTGAACAGACATGGATGAAGCTAACATCAAAACTCCTAAATTCACCTAAATAGTCTCTTTAACAAACTCCTAAACCCCCAACTTTCCTTTTGTTTTTCGATGGTAGGCAATACCAAGTTTTGCGGCAATTCCACTATGGCCCCTTCTGAACCAGGAACCTCCCACCAGTGACCGTCGTCCGAAGGCTTTTCTTTGATTGGATATTTGCCATCCCCAATCATTTTGGCACCGATCGGATTGATAGGATAATCCGTACCAAAACAGTCCCTAACTGCCTGATCGACCTTCTCGCCTGATGTCGGATGTCTCAATGTAAAATCATGGAAAACTGCGGCATACGGAAGCATGTTCAAACGATATGTATCTAGTATATCTTTTACGACAGCGTCATACCGGTGATCACCATCTAGAATGATCAACGCTGGACGCTCAGAAAGCCGGGTATTGGAAACGAACGACCCTAAGTCTCCTAAGTGAATAGTGGCAACCCGATCCAAGTTTAATCGTTCCAACAATCCCCTAGTTGAATCTATGGCCGACTGATCCACATCTATTGTATAGAACGGCCATTCGAATTTCTCACACACGAGCGCAAGCAAAGCAGACAATCCACCTTTATAACAACCGACCTCGACAACCCCTCTCCCCTGATGACGGTTGGTGATTAGAAAATTTAAAATGTCGTCCTGATACTCCCTGGTGGTCCAGGAAAAACAGCCCATTTCGCTTGAAATTGCCCGAATTTCCTCAAAATCTTTATCAAACATCTTTTCTCCTAACATGAGGCTACGGTAAAAGATTGACCATGAAATCCAAAGTCAACGAATTCATTTAAGGTAATTTGCGGATTAACAGCAAGCCACTCCCGACAAGCGCGCTGTTGCCCAAAATCGGGCAGATTTCGATAGCAACGCCAATCATCGAACAACAGTACTGACCCTACCGAAAGCCTGTTGGTCAAAAACGCTAAAACCGGCACCGTTGATTCATAAAGATCGCAATCAACCCAAGCTGCCGCAACCTTGGATATATTGTGGTATGCATGCCCATTAGGACTTAATGAAGAGTCAAACCACCCTTTAATCATAGACACCCTGCTCATATCAAGGCCATTTGCGCGCAAATTACTTTCAAATGTATCGATATCGCATGCAAACTGTCCCTTATAAAAACCGCTTGTGTAATTATTTTTTGCATCAATTCCTTTTGGTTCCGGTAAGCCCTCAAATGAATCCAGTGCAACAAATTTCATATCTGGAAATAACCGTGCCATGATCTTAAAAGCATAAGAAAATGTCTTACCTTCAAATACACCGAACTCCAGATAATCCCCTTGTAGTTGAGTACCTACCAAATAGTCAGCTAATTTATCGACAACATCCCATCGATTCGTGTAATAACTGAGAAGCCGTTCTTCGAGAAAAGTTGTACGAGACTCCAACGCGGCAATTCTTGCAGCCTGCTCCTGAAGCTCCTGATTAACACCAAACAACTTTGCAAAAATTGACATTTAAAATTTACCTTTTAACAGCCTGAAATAGGGACTTAGCAATTCAAAATAAATACGCGGGCTTTAATTAAGCAAAACTTGCCTTCTCCAGAGTTCCGTTATCATGAGTAGCCAAGGATGAGACCATGGTCGATACCCATCCATAAAATCCTTTCTGATACGAGCCACCGATGAGGGGTCAAAAAGTCCAGCGTTTGCGACCGTCTCCCATGACAGAGTTTCTGCCATCACGTCTGCCAGCGGACCTTTCATCCAATCGGCATGAGGTAATGCAAAGCCCTTCTTTGCTCTGGCAGTAAAAAAATCCTGCGGCAAGTATTTTTTTGACGCATCGCAGACGATGCGTTTTACCCCGGACTCGGCGTAACTCGCATCAGCAGCCAACGTGCGAATATTCATTTGCAGTTTACTAGTTACTGGTAACGACAATGCAAAATCCATCAGTTCAACATCAAGAAACGGAACTCTTACCTCAAGAGAATGCGCCATCGAACAAGCATCAATATCCCGTAACAATTGGTTGCGGGTATACCCGTTCAAACAAAACACACTTGCTCTATCCATCAATTCTGCAGCAGCGAGTTCATCACACGGTAGTAAATCGTCAGCAAATGCGTGCACACTTAAGGTCGAGCGCCGCGAGGCTGATAAAATATCATTCGCCGCTCGTGGTCCAAAACAATGATATTGACGACCAAATGCTTCGCAGAATGCAACTGAGCCAGTAGTATCTACGGAATGTTGATTCGGACCACGAATAATTGACGTAAGATGTGTAGTCAAACGATGTGCAAATGAAATACCCCTTTTCGGATAAACTCCATCAAAGCTGTTTTGAATATTGGCAAACCAAGGATAGCCAAGGAATAGTTCATCCCCACCAGTACCCGACAGCGACACCGTGACTCCTTGCGATGCCGCGTACGAAACAAAGTAACTGTTTAAACCGTCTACTGAAGGCTGATCCAAGCCAAAAACAAATTTCTCAAGATGGGCTTCTATATCCCTAGCCGTTACGACGACACGCGTATGATCAGTTTCCAGATGACGAGCCATCGCCTCAGCCTCAAGACTCTCATCGGTAGCATTGGCGCCTTCCTCGAAACCAACAGAGTAGGTTTTTACATGACCACCAGTTTCCCTGGCCATCAAGGCTACAATGAGTGACGAATCAACACCCCCGGATAAGAACGCACCCACAGGCACATCCGCAACCATCTGCAGCTTTACAGACCGTGTCAAAGCAAGTCTAAATTGCTCCACCTGATCCAGGTAGGGAAGTTGGCGAAGCCCTGCTACTCGATCAAGTCCATAAGACCAATATCGCCGCAAATTTGAACCGCTTTTGTCTACCACCATATAGTGCGCCGGCGGCAAAGCATAGACGCCTTGAACCAAAGTTCTTGGCTGATAGACCGACCCAAGACTTAATAACTGTTGAAGCGATTCTGAGTCCACTTGGCGGGGCACCAAACCACTTGCTAATATAGCTTTCAGCTCGGAAGCAAAAATGAAGGTCCCGTTGATTTCCGAATAGAGCAAGGGCTTGATACCAAACTGATCCCTGGCAAGCAGTAACTTCTCTTTCCCTGGACCTCCTCGTTTGTCATAAATTGCTAAAGCAAAGATACCACGTAAACGTTTGAGAAATCCTTCGCCATGCTCTTCGTAAAGTTTCAGAACAACTTCAGTGTCAGATTTTGTTTTGAAATTGTAGCCTTTGGATTCCAGTAGGGTGCGTTCGATACCATAATTATAAATTTCCCCATTGTATACGATATGTATCAAATCATTTTCCGAGGCCATAGGCTGATGGCCTCCATTAGTAGTATCAATTATCGCGAGACGAGCTTGCGCCAACGCAATTCCCGACTCCAAAAACAAACCGGAGTCATCAGGCCCTCGATGACTCATAGCGGAAACCATTCGCCTAATAGAAGCAGAATCAGGCTGAAAAAAAATTCCCGCTATTCCACACATATATACATCTTAGAGCCTAAAGAAATTGTAATTGGCCTCACCATTGACAAAAACGAGCTAAAAAAGCAGTTAGACGTTTATAGGATGATTGAAAGTCGGAGTCATAACCTTTTGTATTTTCCCAACGTCCCCCTTTCAAATACGGCGAAAACTCGGTTAATAATGGATCGACATCGCTGTTGAAATAACCAACAACCTTGTTAGCTTTTGCAAACATGCCATCGAACGGAGTAGAAAAATAATCATTATTGATCTTGCGAAAAACCGCATAAAATAATAGATCGTGGGAGTCCCATTTTTCGAACTCAGCTCTAGAATATTTTATCAACCTAGATCGATAATCTACTGTAAAAGAAAGGTCGACTATGTCGTAGCCGTTCGCAACTGCGAGATCAAGAAAAAAACGAGGGTGATAATTATAAAACCCATGATTTACATTCCCTTGGGCAGGTAAAGCATGAACCATAAGACCACCAAGCTTACAAAGATCATGCAAATTTTTAAAAACAGAAAATTGATTAAAGCAATGTTCCGCAGTACCAAGATTAGTTACCAAATCATATTCCTGAAAAAACCCATAAAACTCGCGAATATCATTATTCAAATCCATTAACAACGCATCCTGAATTCCACTGGCATCTATACACTGGTAATCAGCATAACCTAACAGCGAATATAGATCCTTTGCATTTGTTATAGATTTTTCCGAGCACGGAATGGCATATTCTTGCAATATTCTACTTATAACATCGGGTACTACGCAAACATCTTGCGCACCAATTTCAATCACAGAACCGCCTCGAAGTGCAGAACCCGATCGAATATTGGCAATTAGCCGAACCATTTCAGCATTAATTCCCATTTGAGTACACTCCTAGATATGCAAACATTAAAATGAAGAGGACATCTTTAACTGTTGAGTCAACGACTTCCACGACCTTCTATTCCGTTATACCCAAAATGCACTTCATGGTTATTCAACCCAGCGGAACAAAACCAGGACTTCAACTCATCGATATCAACCGGGATATCATACTTTGGCGCCAAGAAATCATATATATCCAACATAGCAAAAGATTTATATCTTTTCTCATCCATACCAGGCAAACGTCCTTTGTAATCGTCAAATAAAAAAAACCGATTCATAGCCACCCCGTATTCCCCAAAAAGCAGGAGTGACATGCGAGTTAACGGCCATAACACATTGACATATGCCCACACTAATTTAAGAACAGTTTTTTCAGAAAACCTTGATGTTACATACCGAACTCGATATTTATTTTTCCAAAGCATTTCATATGAATGCCCAATGGGCGGCATCGTATAATTATCGACAGCCAATTGACCACGATCACTAAGCCGATAACAAAGCTCCATAAATGCTTTTTTGGGGCTTGGGGTATGCTGCAACACACCGAAGCAAAATATATAATCAAACAAGCCTTTCTTCATAGGCATTGCAAAAATATCAGCTTGCACTATTAATACATTTTCTAGACAACCTGATTTAAGATAATTAGCATCAACACCTGTCGACAAATCAAATGATACTACAGTAGCCCCTGTCGATGCGGCAAACGGTGTAAATGTTCCGGCCCCACAACCTGCCTCTAACATTAGAGCTCCTTTCAGATCACTCCCCCACTTTGTCTCATTAAAAAACCTTTCTTTATAGCCATCATAACACGACAACAATTCAGGCCATTTCTCCCATTGAGCGCTAAAATTTGAAACGTAGTTTTCGCGAGGAACAAATCTAGGAATAAAATCAATAATCGGGAAAGCATGGCCATTTTTATCACAAAGCTCACCAGACCTTATTCTCCCATTTTCAAAATGCGTATTACGAAAATCCAGTTCTGATTGGCAAACGGGACAAGCAAGTAAATACAAATGCTTTGGATTCACTTTATCACCTTGATACTAATTTATTTTTCATAAAACCTACCTTACAAATCATTCAAATTTAATGAAAAAAATGCACTTTTCAGATTAACTAATCCTGGAAAAACAGAAGAACTTTTTGCTTCAATTGTGATAGCGTCGCCTACGAATTGAATTAAAGAATAATGCTCTTTTGAATGAAATCCACTCAAAAATTCGGCAATTGCTACTGATATAAAATATGTACCGTTATTGAGAATAGGCTTTAAAACAAAAACACAATCATATATATTCCCTTTCTCAAGAGACACGTCTTTTTGATTATCACAAAATGCTGTGGAAGTACCATAAATCTGCACACCTGTTTGAGTTCTTATATCGAATCCTATTGAAGCAGATTTAACCCCCTGGTTTGCTCGAATCTTAATACTTAGTTTATAGCTTTCACTATCCAATAAATGCGCAACTGGCACCCCTTCCTGATTAAACAAACTAACGGAAACTACCTCAGCTTTTCTAGCTATATCCTTTTCAAAGCTGGCAATTTGCATTGATGGTATGTTAGCTTCATTTAACAAAGCCATTTCTTCATGAACCTTCTGTTCATAGAGGTAGCCTACTGTGCGGGGTTCACCCATTGCAACTACGCTACCTCGCTCTAGCAATATTGCCTTGTCACACAAATCATAAATCTGTTGCAAGCTATGCGTTACAAATAAAACTGTAGCCCCACTTCTAGCAATTTCTCGCATTCGGGCGTAACTCTTGGCGTTAAAAATCATGTCACCGGTTGAGAGCGCTTCATCGACAATCAGAATATCCGGATCGACACTGGCTGCTATACTGAAAGCCAGACGAGCCACCATACCGCTCGAATACTCCTTGCAAGGTGAATCTATAAATTCCTTCAAACCGCTAAAAGCGATGATCTCGCCTGCTTTACCCTCGACCTCTTCATGAGTCATCCCCAAACAAAGGCCTCCTAAAAGAATATTCTCACGGCCTGTCAAATCCATATTGAATCCAGTACCAAGCACCATGATGGCTGAAACGCGGCCTTTAACATCAACTTGCCCAACAGTTTTATCCAAAGTACCGGCAATGATTCGGAGCAAAGTGGTTTTACCCGCACCATTTCGGCCAATCACACCGACGACCTCGCCACGGTTGACCTCGAAACTGACATCCTTTACTGCCCAGTGTTCGCGATGTCGTTTTCTTCTGGTCAATAGCTCCATAAGCACATCCGAAGGTTTGGAGTACATACGATACATTTTGCCAAGCCCAGAGACTCGTATCGCCACCTTATTTGCCTCACTCATAGGTAGCTCCCAAAATGCGGTTTAAGCCGGGCAAAAATCATCGCCCCACCCCATGTAACAATCATTCCACCAGATAAAGCCACTAACCATATCGTCCAGCTGCGAATGCCGCCGTAATAAGCTGCATCATGAAAGCTTTCAATAAATACGGTAACAGGATTCAAATAGATCAAGAACCTAAGTTGTTCAGGCACCCAATCCATGAAGTAAAAAATAGGAGCAACGTATACGCCGATCAGGGTATACATCTGAATAAGCTCTCTAATATCACGTAAAAAAACGCCAATTGCAGAAAATGCAAACGAAGTGCCAAGCAAACACAAATAAAGGGGTACTGCCGCTAAAGGGTATAGCAACATGGCCAAGCTGGCCCTTTCGACCGCCAAACCATAAATGCACAACCCAACGAATCCTATAAAGAACGTGGGCAATGTAGCCAACACCATTTTAACCGGCAGAATTTCAACCGGAAATACAACTTGCTTAACCAGAGACGCCTGACTAGAAACTATAGAGGAACTACGACCCAGAACATCCGCCACAATCAACCAGGGTATGATCCCGGAAACCATATACAGCGTGTGGTCACCGGGAATATCCAACCCGCTGTCCACTTTTGTGCGAAACACGACTGCAAACATGAATATAAATACAGCAATAGTCATCACCGGATGTACCACGGCCCAGACCGTACCCAGTACTTGACCGGAATAGCGATCGGAAATATCCCGCTTAGCCATTTCCATAAGCAGTCTGCGGTGTTTAATGATGCTTCCAAACAAGAAACTTGTTGCAGCAAACGTTGACATTATTCAATCCTTTTAGCAGTTAAGCCACTTTTTCGAGATAGCTGAGCTACTTCTTCGTAAAAAATCAAAGCCCGCTTCCTAACTTGTTGACGGTCCGCCATTTCGCGAATTCTCACTAAGTTATTTTCAGCCATAAGATCTACCAAACCATCGTCAGACATCAAGCGGACCAACGCATCTGCAATTTCATCAGGGTACAGATTTCTGGCAAAAATAACGTTTTCTTGATTTTTAACAACGGGAGCTATTGTATCAAGCGGCGAAACCAGAGGAGCCGCTCCCAAAGCCATTGCTTCCATCATGGTATTAGGAATTCCGTCACTCAGCGATGGCGCCATCATAACTCGTGCGTTAGCAATCCGGGCCAAGGTCTCCTCCCTGCTCAATCGCTCATAAGCTGGACAGGATGCCTTGATATGTTCGGGGAAAAGCTTCTCGTACCATATTTTTACGTCGGACTGCACCATCCATAACATCTCAATCCGGCAAGGCTGAATGCGATCCCATACGTTTAGGATAGCTTCAAACACAGGCATAGCCTTTGACGTATAGAGTTCGTATGCTTTTGGCCACACGATGACACGTTCTCGTTTTGAAGGATACAGTTTCCACATAGAACGTAGTGAATCTAAATCCATACCACCAGCCCCGGACACCACTCCCATTCCAGGATTAGAGGCTTTTTCCGGCTTTAAACCTGCACTTAGCGCGTAATCGTAGTTAGGCTGATTGTCGGCGATGAAGTGATCACAACTTTGAAATACCTCATGAATTAACGGCGCGAACTCTGGGGAATACCGTTGTAATGCAATGTCAGGCCCACCACGAGCTTGCGCTATCCAACGACCGTAGTCCTCTAGTCCATATTGTTTCCTGGTTCTCAGATAAAAATAACTAGCCGAGTCAAATCCTAATGAGTGAATAATGTCAGGCCGCCAATCTAGAATCACTTTTGCAAGAGCTTCTTCAATTGAAACCGGATATTTACCCTGCCCAAACCTTTCAGACAAACCAATGCCGGATTTAATTAATCGCCTTAGGTGAGGACGCGCGTTAAAGTGCCCCCGATCGAGAGCAGATTTGGCTACAGAAGCAACCCCAAGCGCCGAAGAGTCAGGTGGCGGAAACACCGTCCTACGCAGATCGTCATCGAACCACTGCGCTCCAGTGCGAGTAAGATAGGTTTTAATTGGCCATCTCACTGGAGGTTCAGCAGAAGGTAAAGAAAATAACCTGATATTAAACTGGCATCCATTCAGTAATTCAATCCATGAATGTGTATGAGAACTTTCAGGAAAACCAATGAACAGAATTTTGGGTCTTTCTGGATATAAATCAATATCAAATACCTGATTCATTATTTAATTTGATTCACCGAATGAATACGCTGATCGACAGCATCCGTCAATCGCTTCACTTCTTCCGTTAATAATGTAATCGCCGCCGTCATTTCAATTTGCTTTTCTTGGTTACGGCGCTGCTCAACCACGATTTCGGACTTTAACTCACATATCGCTCTTTTAAATTCTCTTAAGGTAACCTTAGAAAGCTCCACTTGATTTAACAAAATGACCTGCCCTCTGGCTAAGTCATTTTCTACATCTTTAATATGACTAGTCAAACCATCTTCTGCATCCTCTATAAGACGGATCAAGCTATTTTCTATATCTTTAACACGCTCATTGACTGACATTATGTCTCGTTCTATCGAGTTAATATTCAAACCCTCCCGAGTCAGCCTCATCCAATCAAAACTCTTAAACAGCATCATGCATACTCCCGCGTAGCGGCGACAAAGATGGTGTGTCCTGCAACACCATACAACCAACGTACTCCGGCATCTCTCATTAATTTCGCGGCAAAACCGGATCGTTCTCCAACGGTAAGCATTCCATTTCTTCGTGCCAAAGGATCTAAAATCCGTGCCGGCCATATTGGCTCGTCCCACATTTCGGGCAAATAAGCGTCCCATAAATATTCAGGCAATGGCTCGAATTGAACGGTATTTATTTTCAAACCTTGATTACGAAGCAGAATCCCGAGAGCCGCTTCCGTCCAACGAGTGATATGATGTGGCGGTACCTCAGTCAATGCATCCGGAAAGTTTCTGATCGGCCCTGCAGCATTAGGGGTCGTGATAATTAATACACCGCCAGGTCGCAATAATCCAAGAAAAGTCAGAAGAAAATCGACAGGATCCCTTACGTGCTCCAATGTCTGTAGAATACAAACAGCATCAAACTTAGCCTCATCTACCGATAGCTTCTTTATCTGACTTAAATCTCCAGATAGAACACCCACGCCATTTACTGCCAATTTAGACAGGATTTCAGCGTTCAAATCGTAGCCAACAAGTTCCGCATTCGGCATGTGCCTTTTTAGATAATTGAGAAAAATACCGGACCCACAACCGACATCCAGGATACGGTTTGCTCCAGCAGATTGAATTTCACACAATGCGGAACCAAACTCCCACTTATCGTCGTTGTAATAATCTATCGCAGAAATGTTTTCATAAAACTCAACATTACCGGAAACTAATGGTTCAAACCGGCCAAAACCACAATCTGTGCATTCGTTGAGTTCAATTGACTCATTCTGAAATTGTCGATAACTTTCCCAGACTGTTTCAGGAAATTTACGATCCATTACCTTTTCCCAACGCAAAAGAGTATCAGACAATTTTATTGATATTCCAGATGGACCAAACGTAGAACTATTACATATAGGGCAGTTTTGCAAACTCAATCAACTAGCTCCTCTGGCAATTTGACTCTCATCCAAAAAGCAGTAGGTTCGGATTGTGGGTAATCCTGACGCATCCTTTCAAATTCAGGAAAAATGGCCAATAGCCTATCGGGATAATTAACCATCATGTAATTACCAGGCCAAACCACCTCAAATTGGTTGTTAAAAGCAAGAAATGCTTGAAGCAAATATTGCTCATTCCAATAAAGATGATTATCGAAGTAGACTTTAGGATAGGGTTTAGGCAAGCTAATGTCGTGTACGTGAACCAGAACACCAGGTTTCAAACGCGGCAGAATTTCCAAAAACTCATAGTGGACATCGTTTCCACTACGTATCACATGACTCGAATCGATAAATAATATATCTCCCTCATCTAACTGCTCAAAATAGGACACTGGAACGTCTTGAACCCTTTCTACAATTAAGCTATCCAATCCAGGATAGCCGCCCTCAAATAAAGCCCACGGATAAGGGTCGATTGAAGTCAAGTGTGTTCGCCAATTGGTATCTTCAGCATTAGTATCGCAAGCAGCAATAGCAAGCAATGTCGAATTGCCATTACCTATTTCTACAACTCTTCTCGGCTTGAAGTGTCTGATTAAGCAGTAATAAACATGAGCATCAACCGCCATGTACCCACCATTTATTAAATAGAAGCCCGGAGGCTCAAGTGGGCCTTCAATCGGAAAACGCTGACGAAATTCGGATAAATACTGGGGGCAGATTCGCTCCATAATATCCAATGCCAAAGCATCGTTGGTATCCACCCCCACCATTTTCGATGACACACCCCAAAATTGATCCAATTGATCAGTATCATCGGGAAGAGGAAGATAAAAATGCTTCCGCAAAAGATGAAAACCGTGCTGATAAAAAGCATCGTGACAGGGATTGGAATTACCAACTTCCTGCTCTAGACGACGAGCGAGTTCTTCCGCCAAGCATTCTGTAGAGATTGCTGACAATTTTGGTACCGTCACGAATCTAGAGATAAAACTAGTCAGCTTATTGCGAAGAAAATGGAGTTTCATTTAATTAAGCCAGAAATATTTCGATTAATAAATCTATCGATTATCTCTCCTTTAGTTAACTCCGTCAATTAACGATTCCCATTGAGGTATAACGTTCTTAACATCAAAAACTTCCGCTCTCAAGTAACCAGCCTCTACGAATTGCGCTTTGAGTGAATCGTCATTCATTAAAAGCTCTACTGCGGAAGCAAGCGCACCGCAGTCTCCGTTGGCAACTAATATCCCATATTGACCACTATCCAAAACTTCCGCGGGACCCGTGGGACAGTCCACAGATATTACTGCAGCCCCACAGGCCATCGCTTCGACAAGTACCAAAGCAAAAGCCTCAAAATGCGAAGTTAACACTAATACATCCGCAGCCGCCATCCAAGGAAAGGGATTTATCTGCTCGCCACTCAAGAAAACATATTCTTGCAATTCTTGTTCGCGAATTTGTAACTCTATTGCAGAACGCTCTCCCCCTTCGCCGACTATCGCCAGAGAAAAATCACGGCCTCGCCTTATCAGTTCGGTACAAGTCCGTAACAATAATTCGTGGTTTTTTTGCGAATCTAATCGACCGACATGCACCATTCGAAATTTTTTGTTTGCCTTCACCCACCCCGTTACTGCCTCAATTTCACAGAAGGATTTTTGCCGGATATTAGCGCAATCAACTGGATTCCAAATTGTCTTTATGCTCGCGCCATTAACCTGAAAATTTTCGGCCAAATCAGCCGCGCAACCCTTACTAGGAAAAACAACACTTTTTGCATCTTTGCATGCCGATGACAGCAACCACTTTTCAGCTTTGCAACGGCTAGTCACTGGATAGATCGTAGGAAGACACAAACTCTCGTAAGTATGAAGAGATGCTATATAAGGAAATCGTTGCGCCGCCTGCGCAAGCCAGGCAGTTACTGCCGCCTCTTCCATCGCAGTAACCGCAATACAGTTGTCTCCAAATTTTTCAATAGCCTTAATGAGCCCCGTCGCTGCTGGGTTATGATGAGCCATAGCACTTATGAAGTCTAAATCTAATATAGATGATGTAGGCGCTGAAACACCAATGCTTAAAGATTCAGTCTCAATGACATTTGATTTATGGGCATCAGTCATAAACGACGAGTACAAAGTTCTGATTTTAAGCAATTGCTGACCAATCCCGATTCTTCTTCGAAATTCCGGACTCAAGCAATGATATAAAAATCTTAATCGCCGTAGCAGACTCCTTATCGTATTCAAACTTTCAGAGACTACAATATTATCTGGTGCCTTATTAGCGTGAGACTCCGCGAACAATTCCCTCAGTACATTTATGACCTCTACGTCTGCAGGTAATTTAGGCCCCTTACAATGCTCATCGAACATCGTTAATACAATCGGGCGGTAGCGTTGCCTGTTAAGATAGCTCACGATGTTATAAATCACCCTCTCAGCACCACCACCCCATAATACTCTTTCCAAAAAAATCACCGGACGCCGTGAATTTTGCATATCTCGAGTTTGAGACGACAATATCCTGTGAAGATTGATTTCAACCGCAGCGTGTTCATCCCAGTCAATTTTTTGCTTAGCGCCAGCCCAAACAGGAATTTTCAGAGAAGGCAAAGCAACTCCAAGCTCAAATTCGCCCAACCATGGTAGTGAATTCTTATCGTGGGCTTTAGCGCGAAGTATCGGAACACGAATCCGCTCTTTATTCTCAGGTACACCGACTGAATGCCCCTCAATTAAAATTATTGGCCGATATCCAAAATTAATCAGGTGTTCCGCAACATCTATAAACGCAGAAAGCGTTTTTGTTTGCTCAAAAACAAAAAATACGATACGCGCATTTCCTGCACCAGGTGGGAGTTCCACGGACACTTCGACATTCATGAATCGTGTTAAATAGTCACTAACCGGCGGCAACGCAGGGCTTTTGCACAGCAATCGTGATCGATATAACTTGCATCCAAGATCCAGTGGATCAGTCGGAGAATAAAGAAAAGCATCCACACCATCTGCAAGCAAAACGGCCAGTTGTCGCCACATCCATGACCAATCACTATCATCGCTATCTCTCAAGGCCATTTCCGATACTCGAGCTCGCACTTGAGGCCCATACAAATATTCGCGATATTTTTCGGAGAACACCCATTCCAGCACCCGAAACACCAAAGCTGAATGCACACCGAGACTGTAAAGAAATGATGATCTATCGCATGCTATATCAAAAGCGCTGGATATTGCCTCAACAGCTGATTCGGTGTTATTTAAATCCACCCATGGCACCAATTGTGGGAAAGAATGGCTATTGATAAACCCTATTCCCGCCTTCGCAGTATCAAAGTAACAAGCATCCGGAAATGATTCGGATCCTTGGTCAGCATGATTTCTGCTAATTACTGTCCATTCAGGGATAAACGTCGCTTGGTTTCTAGATAATAGACGCAACCACTGGTCGTAGTCTTGCGCGTAATATAATTCCTCGTTAAAAAAACCGATTTTCTCCCATGCTGCACGATTCACGCATATGGAGATACCGCTAATATAATTCCGATAAAAGAGCCCCAGTATCTGGTATTCTGGACTTGGCAGTGGCCCCCACAATTGCCTACGCTCTCTATTTCCGGTTGCCTCAGTGAGCAATGTGAAGTAGGAAAAGAAAAAATTGCAGGCCGGAACCTTTTCAATCCAACGGCGATTTATCGCAAGCTTATTTGGCTCAAACATATCATCAGAGCTTAACCAATGTACCCATCTTCCTCGAGCATCTGACAACCCCCTATTCAAAGCTGAAGCAACCCCACCATTTTCTTTATGAACAGCACGAATACGAGAATCCCTGGCAGCATATGCATCAATTATCGCAGCAGTATTGTCGGTTGAACCATCGTTTACAACGATTGCTTCCCAAGAAGAATCTGTCTGCGCCAACACACTATCAAGGGCATACCCCAAGTATTGATCCTGATTAAATGTAGGTATGATAATTGTGGCAAATGGACTCATAAGTTAGATACGAAAGTTACAGTTGAGTAAACGTTATTGCAAACATGTAAGTCCTAATTTCATCGTCCTCTATTCAGAGTCGCCCACAAACCTGTGCCTATAAAAAGGAGCAATGTAAGTACTTGTAATATAGTGCCGTAAGCAACACTAGACGAATCGTCAATACCAAAGGGCCGCAACGCAAACAGCGTTGCTATCTGATAAACGCCGACATAGCCAGGTGACGTCGGCAAAGAAGCCGCCGCCGCAATGTAGACCAATACAACTACACCAGCCATTAACGGGAGTTCCCACCCGAAAGCATGAATGAGTAACCAACAAGCCAGTATGTCCAACGTACTAACCGATCCTTGTACAAATAAAGCGAGAACAATCCGCCTTGGGGAGCGCAATACTTGCAGCCCAGACAGACTCTCTTCATACCATCGAGTCAAGCGTTCACCCCATTTCCCCAAAACAGGCAACCGCCCAAACAAAAAACGCAGTCGATGACCACTCATCACAAAAATGGCCGCCGCTATAGCGGCCAACAGAAACAGAGCCGCGACACCCAATAAAGCCTGCCTTGCCTCCAATCCCACTTGCCAAGTCAGCAGAACGATCAGCAATAAGCCACATAACCCAAGTCCCTCAAGAATACGGTCGATCACTCCGCTCCCAATCGCCAAGCCGCCGCCCAAGCTAGTTAGTTGCTGCAGCCGCAGCATACGCATCACATCTCCGGCTCTTGCTGGGTATATGGCAATGCCCAAGTAGCCTACGCAAGTAGCCTGCCAAACCTTACCTTGATCCTGTCTGGGTAGACCAGTGAGTATATGCCAGCGAATACTGCGCAACAACATAGATAAAAATAGAGAAACGGCGCTAGAAGCAGTCCACAGAGGATCAACTGATTTCAAAGCTCTCAGGAAGGAGTCCCAATTTATTAACGACAACGACCACCCTAGAAAAACTATCCCAAGGACAAATCCCAGTATCCGCATGAGATGTTTCATTTCTCTAAATTTTCCTTATTTGGCAGAAACAACGTCCCAGGCTCCGAACGCTACCTCTCTAGTGGTAAATTTTAAGTCGGCAGGAGGATTGCTAAAGCTTAATCGGTAGGCCCCACCATAGCCGCTTTGCGGATAAATCATTTCTGCACGCACCCAATTGGGGGTCGCATTCAATGCGGCAAAAGCTGGATTAGTGTTGTCCATAAACATATAGGTAAACCCATGCTGATAGATTTGTATCCAGAATTTCTCCGGTTGCTTAGAATCAAAAGCTATACCTTCGTCTTTTTTGCCATTGGTGCATTGAATTAAATCGGGACGCAACCAAAACCGGTAATAGCTTCCTAGATAAACGCGCGCTCCTAGACCTGCATTTTGATTAAGAGATTCGTAAACATTGCGGGACAATACCTCATCAATTTGTAGATTTTTTTCGGATTGATCGCCAACAAAATATTCATAGGCTGCGGCAACACGAAAAACCTCCAGACTCCAACTTACGTAAAAAACCAATATCGTCGCTAAAGACGCCAGCGTAATGGTGCAGTTTATCCAGCGATCTATATATGACGCGCGCTCCATAGCCCACGCTGCCGGAACAGTAAAGAGCAATAAGGTCGCTAGAAAGTAACGCGGCATTGGTACGCCAGGAAATAGAATAATCCAAGCAAGTAACCCCGTTGCACCGGCAACAAAAAGGCCAGTAGCTTTGCTGGACCATTGTCCAGCCTTACAAAACATCAAAATTAGTAAAGGAAAAAAAGCAAGCATCAGCGGCGATAAATTTCCATATTGAGCCCAGAAACTTCCAAAAAATGGCCAGAACAGATAGGTATAAACAATCCGCCGAGTTGTTTCATCACTAAAATAGTGATGGTTTCCATACGTATCCACAAGCGTATTCAACAAAATATGATTCTTTAACAGATGTGGAATAAGCGGAATAGCAATTGCCAGGACAAAAACAAACGAATATTTAATAAGCGTTTTGAGTAACAACTGACTGGAGCCGATAGTTTTTCTATTTAACGAGTATACATTTAAGTCTTTCCAAAAAAGCAGAACAAACATGCTAGGTAAAAACGCCACGATGTAACTAAGCTTTGCAACCAAGGCAAATCCGGTGAAAACCCCAGCTATTGTCACAGAATTTCTGCGACTTTCTCGATTATCGCAATCTTTAAGGGCATATAACACCGCAGGCAGCGCAAAAACAGCGGCAAACAGATCTGTCTTGCCTTGTCCCCAGAAGTAAGCAACTGCGGATGACGTCGATAGCATCACCAAACTTAAAAGTTGTCCCCGCCTCCCAAGACCAGCGTTACGTGAGATCGCAATCAATAAAACAGCGCCGGCGAGACTTATCACCCATGAGAATAAGCGGGGCGAAGCGCCCGGCATATCCAAAAGAAAAAGGGCCGCCAACTGCATTTCAGCTAATAACCCGACGCTGGTGAACCCTTCGTAAGCTGGCAAAGGTATTAAACGGTGAGATGCAGCCACAACCTTCGGCAAAGCAAGATAAAAAGCTCGTGCATCCCCATCAATCCTACCTACGACAGCAGAAGCTCCAGAAAGCAACAACAAAACAGCGGCAACTGCTAATAATTGCCATAAAAATGATGCTTTGATGAAAACGAGCGCATTTTTTTGTAGTACTGAGGGTAAAGCGTAAATACTAGAGAAACCCTTCCAGAGTCCAATGAATGTTAAAGGTAATAAAACTCCAAGCAAAAGTGGCTTGGTAAATATCCCTATCAACGCGAGCACTAAAAAAAGACTGCCTAAAACCCCCTGCCCCATCACAAAGGCTATAACATATTCAACTGCGCAGTCTTCTTGAGGCCGGCTTCGAAATAAACTCAAAACCAATAGACCCACACCGACACAAGCAAACGAGAAAATAGCAAGTGGACCAAAAATCGAGATGAAATGCGACATTGATAATGGTCGTCTACTGAAGATAAGCTGCGGAAAGACTGGAAAAAAATAACTTTAACAGTTCGTCAAGCGTACCATCGGGATGAGTTTGATCTCTAAATACCGCAAATAGGTACACAACGACAACGACCCAACTGATCAGTGCAAATCGCTCGAACAAAGTAATTTTCATACGTAATAACTTATTCATTGCGGAAAGAGTAGAACTTTACGAGTTTGAATACTCAAAAAAGTGGCCTATCAGCAAATTAAATTATTCAATCGCGGACCCCAGACTCCACCAGTTCCCGCAGCAATGCAAGCTCCTGAGTCAATAGCTTGACTTGATGAGTATGGGTCGAAATTCGTACCAAACAATCTAGCATCAGAAAGGCAATCAGGGCAAAGAATACTACCGCTAGAACCATGAGTAATTCGCGATCACCCAAGGTTGAGGTAAAACCGAACAGCGGCAACCATTGCCACAACAATACAGCCAAAAATGCAGCCCCTTCGGCAAGTATCCAACGCACCGTAACGTGCGCATTAAGACGACCGGAACGCATCAACCACAACGTGTAAAAAAACAAAAGAGCAAGCACACCGAGGCAAATGCTTTGTAGAGTAAAGGAAGTAGACATCATGCGCGGGTTCTCCGAGGTGTTTTGTAGAGTAGCCCCATAAATCCGACGATTACTCGCAACGGATAGAGCATCGCTCTGACAAAGGTAAACAAAGACTGACCGCCAGAGCGGCAACGCATCCTGACAGGGCGTTCGATAACCCTAAAGCCGGCCTGATGTAGCATTAACAGGGCTTCAGCTTCAGGATGATCGACGGGATACTCTGTGGCAAAAAAACTGAAAGCCGCACGATTAAGCGCCCTAAAGCCGGAAGTTGTGTCATGAACACGTAACCCAGTCGCTAAATAAAGAATACCAGTGGAAAAGTACATGCCCATGCGCCGCGCAAATGGTGTGCTATAACTACTATCTGGAGCCTTTGGCAAATAGCGGGAACCAATCACACAATCCGCTTCGCCGGTAACGATTGGAGCTATAATGGTCTGAAACTGACTGGGGTCATGTTGACCATCTCCGTCGACCTGGACGACGATGTCATAACCATTGCGTAGCGCATATAAAAAACCCGTTTGAACACCACCACCGATTCCAAGATTGACCGGCAGTGACAGCACCGGAACCCCGGCGGCTCTCGCTACCTGTTCGGTGGCGTCAGATGAAGCATCATTTACTACCACTGCATCACAACCGGTTCGCTTTACCTCATCCAACAAACTCGGCAGACTTTCTTCTTCATTGTGAGAAGGTATTACTATTAGAACTTTCAAAATTTCGTTACTCATTTAGTTCAGTTTTTATTGTGACCTAGTGGTACGTGCGGGTATATACTCAAGTCTACCCCCTCAAATTCCGAACATCACCGATAACCCTTGCTGGCACTCCGCCAACAATGGCATATTCTGGTACATCCTTGGTAACAACAGCACCCGCTCCGATCACAGCACAGCGCCCTATATGAACTGAAGGCAAAATAATGGCGTTTACACCAACATATACTCCGTCTTCGATAACGACATCCCCAATAGTATATTCATGACCTACAATTTCCTGTGTTAAAGGTGTAAAAGCCGTATGACATATAACCTTCGCCCCACGGGTAATATAAACATGATCACCTATACTTATATGTTCTGGAAACGACGAATCAATTAAAACATTAGGTGCGATATATATGGTTTTATAATTATTAATATTAACTCCACGCACTTTATGTAACCACGCTGAAAGCCACGGCGGAGCAATAGAGACGTAGGCAAAATAACTGAGAAACCCTTTTATTAGAAAATGGTAATTGGTAAAATACTTAAGCATCAAAGATGTTTTCGGGTTATCTGGCATTTTATGCTGTTTATTATTTTAACTAACGGAATTTTATATTTAATTACTGATTGTTGTTAATATCTATGAACCATAAATCACGCCACTCAGAATGATCAATGACTTACCGTTAAAACAAGGTTCGAAAATTCTCCTGAATGACTTTCCTGCTTAAATCCCAAAGCACTAAAGAGCTTCAAGCTGGGTTCATTATTCAAACGGACTACCGCCGACACAGACTCAGAAGCGTGATCAACATAAAACGTTGTCAAGGCCAATTTTAGTAACTTGCGCCCCAACCCTTGTCCACGTAATTCGGGAGCTATCGCAATATTGACCTCCCAAGTTGACTCTCGAACATAATCAAATCGAACCGCGCCTACTTTTTTCTTATTCAAAACACCAATCAGAAGAAGTCTTTCCGAGTTGTCCAAAACTCCAGAGTACCAACTCATGTGGGCTGCCTCACTAATTGGCTCGTTCTGTCTCGACATAGCGCAAACAATAGGATCGTTCCGCCAACGTAAAACATCCATTGCGTCTTCAAGTTTCGCGTGCCGGATATTGAGTTGCTGGCAAACGTTGTTTGGCATCGCCTTATCTCAACCGTTCATTTTTGATAATTTGTCCATACCTTATTGATAGCAGTCACCACGTCAGCGATATCCTTATCGCTCATACTCGGATAAATGGGAAGACTGATCATTCGTTCGTACTCCAGTTCGGCAACAGGCCACTGCCCTCGTTTATAACCGAGGTTCGCGTAATAAGTCATCCACGGAATTGGAATGTAGTGAACGTTGACACCAATATTTTCCGCACGTAACGCCGCAAATATTTCAGAGCGAGATACTTTTACCGTTTCCAGATTTAGACGGACGATATATAGATGCCAAGCAGAAAGACAATCATCCCGTTGCACCGGCAAATGCAGCATTGCCAGACTCTGCAATGCGGAATTATAGGCATCCACTATTTCGCGTCGACGCAATAACCAGCGCTCTGATTTGGCTAGCTGGCTAATACCAAGAGCGCAATTGATATCAGGGAGCCGATAGTTATAGCCAAGATCGACTACGTCATATTCCCAAGAATTGGTTTTATTTCGAGCATGTAAATCCAGGTCGATGCCGTGGTGCCGAAAAGAACGGACTCGCTTAGCGATGTTTACATCATCGGTCAATACCATGCCTCCTTCACCCGTAGTGACATGTTTGACTGGATGAAAACTCAAGGTGGTAACATCTTGCAGGGTACCGACTTTCCTTCCCTTATAACTGGCACCCAATGAGTGAGCAGCATCTTCAATGATAGTTAGTCCGTGCTGATCGGCTATTCTGCGCAAAACGTCATGATCGCAAGGATGTCCGGCAAAATCGACGACCACAATCGCTTTGGTACGAGAGGTGATTTTTCGCAAAACATCAGCCGGATCGATATTTAAGGTATCGGGCGACAGATCGGCAAACACCGGTTTTGCCCCAACATATAACACGCAATTTGCACTAGCTACGAATGAAATAGCCGGAACGATAACTTCATCTCCGGGACCAACACCTGCGGCCCAAATTGCCGCATGAAGCGCTGCCGTTCCAGTACTTAGAGCAGCCGCCTCGTTAGCACCCGTATAGTTGGCAACGGCAGCTTCAAATTCCTTTATTTTTGGCCCCGTAGTTAACCAGTCACTCCTCAAAACATCTTCCACCGCGAGACGGTCATCTTCATCAATAGCTTGCCGTGCATATGGAAGCATAGTTGCCTTGACAGGCTGACCACCGTCGATTGCCAGCTTAGTCATGAAAACTTCTCCTTGCATAAACGCTCTGGGGTCACCGCGCACACCACTATAATTTGGGTGGTGCCTTCACCAAAGTTCCGCTTATTAAATCCGAAAAAATTTAGATTCATTTCGACCACACCACCCTATTCACAAAATCCGTATAACTCAAAACGATACCCAGCACTTTTTTCGATACCGTCCCTCCCTCATAATCAGGAACCACTCTAAACTCCCGACTTTTGTCACCGTGCAGCGTTGCTACAACGCGAACTGCATCGAGAACTCGTTCCGCCTTAAGACCGCTCATGATCAGAACGCCATCGTCCATACCTTCGGGCCGTTCATGAGCGTTGCGAATCGTCACTGCCGGCAAGTTCAACAGTGAGGCCTCTTCAGTAATAGTGCCGCTATCAGAGAGCACACAAAATGCTTCGGTTTGCAGTTTGACGTAATCAAAAAAACCAAACGGTTTCAAAAACTGAATACGGGAATCCAAACCATCCAGTCCTAGTTTCTCCAGGCGCTGTTTAGTACGTGGATGCGTCGATACGATGACAGGGGTGTTATATTGAGTGACCAGGGCCTGCAGAGTATTCAGCAAGTCCTGTAGATTTTCGGCGGCATCAACGTTTTCTTCCCGATGTGCACTTAGCAGGAAATATTGTTTTGACTGCAAGTTAAGGCGGTCAAGCACGTCAGAGCCCGTTATTTTGGGCATGTAGTAATCAAGCACTTCCTGCATGTGCGAACCCGTTTTTATAATTCTGTCGGCAGGTATACCTTCCGCCAACAAATAGCGCCGAGCATGTTCGGTAAGAACCAGATTGATATCACTCAAATGATCCAGAATCTTACGATTTAATTCTTCCGGTACCCGCTGATCGAAACATCGATTACCCGCCTCCATATGAAATACCGGTATCTTACGGCGCTTTGCGGCAATGACCGACAAACAAGAGTTAGTATCCCCGTAAAGCATTAAAGCATTAGGAGACTCTTGATCTAAAACCGCGTCGGCTCTCTCAATGACTCGAGCGATAGTTTGCGCGGCATTGTCGCCGACCGCTCCCAGAAAATGATCCGGCTTACGAATCTCCAGGTCATCAAAAAATATCTGGTTTAGCTCGTAATCAAAATTTTGACCTGTATGCACCAATATATGTTTTGTATGCCTATCAAACTCGGCAATAACACGTGACATTTTGATGAGCTCCGGTCGTGTGCCAACGATAGTCATCACTTTAAGCATCAAGTTGCTCCTGCATCGACTCCAGACTAAGCAGTAACTTCTTTACACCGTCAACATCCAGCCGTTCTGTATTGTGTGAGGTGTAGTCGTCAAGCGACGAGATGATCGTTTCACCCTCAACAAAGTATTTGGCATAGTTCAAATCCCGATTGTCGGCAGGAATTCTATAGTACTGCCCCATATCTTCCGCCTTCGCCATTTCCTCTCGAGATACCAATGTTTCGTAGAGTTTCTCCCCGTGTCGAGTACCAATCACGCGCACTTCATTATCTTTTTCGAAAATACTTTTCAGCGCTTGCACCAACACTTCTACAGTGGATGCTGGTGCTTTTTGCACAAAAATATCACCTTGCCGACCATGTTCGAAAGCGTACAACACCAGATCAACCGAATCCTCCAGGGACATCAGGAAACGGGTCATCGCCGGATCGGTAATCGTCATCGGTTTTCCTTCCTTAAGCTGATTGACAAACAAAGGAATAACCGACCCGCGTGAAGCCATCACATTACCGTAACGAGTTGCGCACAAAACGGTCTCACCCTCATTGCGCATTCTGGACTTTGCAACCATGAGCTTTTCCATCATGGCTTTGGATAAGCCCATGGCGTTAATCGGATAAACCGCTTTATCGGTACTAAGCACAACTACACGATCAACATGATTGGCAATAGCTGCATTCATTACATTTTCAGCACCTAATATATTGGTACGAACTGCTTCCATGGGATAAAACTCACAAGAAGGCACTTGCTTGAGCGCTGCGGCATGAAAAACGTAATCCACGCCCTTCATTGCCTCATTGATACTGCTGTAATTACGAATATCGCCAATATAAAACTTTAGCTTTGGATTATTAATCGCGATTCGCATATCTTCTTGTTTTTTTTCATCGCGACTAAATATTCTAATTTCCCGAACAGCGGTATTCAGACAACGCTTAAGCACTGCGTTACCAAAAGAACCAGTACCGCCAACTATCATTAAAACTTTGTTTTCAAACATTCATTAATCCAAGTGTTTTTGAAATTCAAACATGCTTTTTATTAGTTCCGACCATTCCGGGGCTTGGTATCCGGTTATTTGATTAAAACGCAAACTATTCAATGATCGATTTATAACTAAAGTTTCATCCGGCACTATCTTGTTCGACTTACCATAAACATCCGCTACCAATTTTAAAAGCTCAAACTTATTAATCGGTTCAGCAGCTACATGATATACCCCAAATAACTTTTCATTCTTAAGCACATAGTCCTTCACCACATGCGCTAACTCATTAGTAGGCAATCCGGAAAATATTGCCTTCTTGAAGCCTTTGACATCACCTTTTTGGGCTAAAAACCATCCGATCAAGCTTCTCGATCCCGATAACTCGTGACCGATAATCGATGTGCGCAAAGTAACAGCATGTGGATAATCAACTTCGCCCAGCAGCTTAGTTCTTCCGTAAAGATCGTAGGCATCCGGAAAATCCGATTCCAAATACCCCCCCTTGGCACCAGAGAAAACACAATCGGTACTAATATGGATTAACCGTGCACCGACAAGTTTACAAAGTGCCGCCAATCGGTGAGGAAGCAGGGTATTGATAGGAACGGCAAGTAAAGGATTATTTACTTCGAATAATTGCTTAACTAAGCCAATACAGTTAATCACCACTTGCGGCTTAAACCCATCAAACAAACGAATCAATGAATCTTGATTTTCAACGTCAACATTGTGGACAATTTTCGCAGCCAGATCCGCAGAAAAATAAGCCGTTAAATGTTGATTGCGCGCCGTCCCACATACATTTAGAGCTGTATCTGCAGATAGATGCCTAAACATTGCGTTACCTAACATCCCGGTAACACCTAAAATCAAAACGTTCATTTTATTACCTTTGTGATGACACTACCCAAAATATTAACCGTGGTATCAAATAAATATCTCGGCTTCTTGGAAGCGACGCCCCAACTGATCTTTCCCCGATAACGCCGGCTTATCTAGTAAGGGCCATTCAATCTGCAAATATCCATCATCCCAGGCGATGCAACACTCACATTCCGGTGCATAGTAATCAGTGGTTTTATATAAAAACTCAGCTGTTTCAGACAGCGTCAGAAACCCATGCGCAAATCCTTCCGGTATCCACATTTGCTGCTTATTTTCGGCAGAAAGTATCTCGCCGACCCACATTCCAAACGTAGGGGAACTCCTACGAATGTCCACCGCCACATCGAATACCTCGCCTTGGACCACCCGCACCAACTTGCCTTGAGCCTTAGGCGGCAATTGGTAATGTAATCCGCGCAGCACTCCTTTTTGAGATTTGGAATGGTTGTCCTGGACAAAATTGACACTTAAACCTGTCAACTCCTGAAAAACTTTTTCGTTGAAGCTTTCAAAGAAAAAACCGCGTTCATCACCAAATAGCTTTGGCGTAAATAAAATGACATCGGGTATAGCAAGTCTAGTTGCCTGCATTAAAACACCTGTTTATTCAGTAGGCTCAGTAAATACTGCCCATAACCATTTTTCGCCAGCGGTTTAGCCTGCTTTTCGATTTGCTCATCTCCAATCCAGCCGCTCCGCCAGGCAATTTCTTCCGGACAAGCGATTTTCAACCCCTGGCGAGTTTCGATGGTTTCGATAAAATTGCTGGCCTCGATTAAACTGGCGTGCGTGCCGGTATCCAGCCATGCGTAACCGCGCCCCATAATTTCAACGCTCAGTTGTTGTCTGTCCAGATAAACTCTGTTTACATCAGTAATTTCCAGCTCGCCGCGCGGCGATGGTTTTAAATCCGCCGCTATATCAATCACTTGTTTATCGTAAAAATACAAACCGGTTACTGCGTAATTGCTTTTCGGTTGCAGGGGCTTTTCTTCCAACGATGTCGCCCGGCCCTGCGCGTCAAAACTGACTACACCGTAACGTTCCGGATCTTGTACGTGATAGGCAAATACCGTGGCACCCAATTCCTGATCGCCAGCCTTGCGCAACTGCACATGCAAGTCGTGACCGTAAAAAATATTGTCGCCTAATACCAAGGCACTCGGATGGTCACCGATAAAATCCTTACCAATAATAAATGCCTGCGCTAATCCATCGGGGCTCGGCTGAACTGCATACTGCAAGTTGATGCCCCAATCGCTGCCATCACCCAACAACTGCTGAAATAACGGGGTGTCTTGCGGGGTAGAAATGATCAGTATGTCGCGAATACTCGCTAGCATTAGGGTACTGAGCGGATAATAAATCATCGGTTTGTCGTAAATCGGCAGCAATTGTTTGGACACCGCTTTCGTCACCGGATAAAGCCGGGTGCCGGAGCCTCCGGCCAGGATTATGCCTTTACGCTGGTTCATATTCACTTTCCGTAGAGTTCAGACAACATACGTTCAACGCCTAGCTGCCAAGCAGGCAGTTGTAAACCAAACACGGTTTGCAATTTCTCGGTATTCAATCGGGAATTTAACGGCCGCCGCGCCGGGGTTTGGTAAGCGCTAGTGGGAATTGCCGCAACCGATTGCTTATCGGTTTTCAACTCTAGTCCGGCCCGACGGGCATAGTCGAACACCAGATGCGCATAGTCGTACCAACTGGTTTCGCCGCCGGCGGTCAGATGATAAACACCGGCCACTTCCGAGGTTTTCAGCGCCTGACGAATGGCATGGGCACTCACATCTGCCAGCAATTCGGCTCCGGTTGGCGTACCGATTTGATCGTTAATCACCGACAGTTGTTGCCGCTCTTGCGCCAAGCGCAGCATGGTCTTGGCAAAATTATTGCCTCTGGCCGCATAAACCCAGCTGGTCCGGAAAATTAAATGCCGGCAATCGCTGGCTTGTATGGCTTGTTCGCCAGCCAATTTGGTTTGGCCATAGACGCTCAACGGATCGACTTGATCGTCTTCCCGCCAAGGTTTATCGCCGCTGCCGTCAAACACATAATCGGTGGAATAATGCACCAACCAGGCACCGCAACGTTTGGCTTCTTCGGCTAAAGCGCCCGGCGCCACTGCATTGATGATATTCGCCAATTCGCTTTCCGACTCGGCTTTATCTACGGCGGTGTAGGCTGCCGCATTGACGATGACATCCGGGCGTAGCGCGCGGACCGTTCCGGCAATGCCGTTTGGATTGCTCAAGTCGCCGCAATACTGCTGCTCGAACCTATCAAGTGCAACCAAATCGCCCAGAGGCGCCAAACTGCGTTGCAATTCCCAGCCAAGTTGACCATTTTTACCGAACAGTAAAATCTTCATTCAACACCAGCTACGAAGCCCGATAAATAGCCACGGGACGCATTTATCATGCAGTACGCCCGGCATAGTTTTTGTCCAGCCAGGACTGGTAGTCGCCGGACAACACATTCCCAACCCAGGCTTGGTTATCCAAATACCATTGCACGGTTTTGCGAATGCCGGTTTCGAAGGTTTCCGCTGGTTTCCAACCCAACTCACGCTCTAGCTTGGAAGCATCGATAGCATAGCGTCTGTCGTGCCCGGGTCGGTCGGTGACATAGATAATTTGTTCGGCGTAGGATTTGCCGTCGGTGCGCGGCTGTAGTTCGTCGAGAATACCGCACAGCGTATTGACCACATCCAGATTAGCTTTTTCGTTCCAGCCGCCGACGTTATACACCTCGCCAAGCGCGCCTGACTCCAGCACCCGGCGAATGGCGCTGCAGTGATCTTTCACATACAACCAGTCGCGAATTTGTTGACCGTCGCCATAAATTGGCAAGGGTTTGCCTGACAAGGCGTTTTGAATGCACAGCGGTATCAGTTTTTCCGGGAAATGATAAGGACCGTAATTGTTGGAGCAATTGGTAGTCAACACCGGCAAACCGTAAGTATGATGATAGGCGCGCACCAAATGGTCGCTGGCGGCTTTACTGGCGGAATAAGGGCTGTTCGGTTGATACTGGTTGGTTTCGGCGAACGGCGCATCGGTCTTTTCCAAAGAACCGTAAACTTCGTCGGTGGACACATGCAGTAAACGGAAAGCCTGCTTGGCCTGTTGCTCCAAATTATTCCAATATTGCCGCACCGCTTCCAGCAAACGGAAACTGCCGACGATATTAGTTTGAATAAAATCTTCCGGCCCGTGGATGGAACGGTCAACATGCGATTCCGCGGCAAAATTGATCACGGCCCGAATGTGGTGTTTTTGCAACAAACTCAGCAATAAATCGTAATCGGCAATATCGCCTTGCACAAATACATGTCTCGCATCGCCATGTAGCGACGCCAAATTCTGTAAGTTACCCGCATAGGTCAATTTATCCAGATTGACGACCAATTCGTCGCTTTGCGCCAGCCAATCCAATACAAAATTGCTGCCGATAAACCCGGCCCCACCGGTTACTAAGATACTCATATTTAAAGGTTTTTTTAATTTTTTTAACCGTCTGCCCGACGAAAAACGCTAATTTTATCGGGGCCATTGTACCTTAGTACCATCCTTCAGTGTCCAGTGATTCTGCAAACCTCACGGCAAAAACAATTTAAACCTGGCTCCGCCCAAACAACTTTCGTTGTCGATACGCACAAATCCGCTTTTCCCGGCGTTTTTGTGTAGGCCGGCCATTACCGATACAAAATACAAACCCAGGCCGGTATTGCCGGATACCCAATCCAATTCGGCCGTATCGTTTAAGTCGGCGGCTAAAAAATGTGGCGGGTAACCGTCGCCATCGTCTTCAATGGCTATATGTACATAGCCGTCCTCTTCGGCCACAGAGATCAACACGGTGTTTCGCGTGTAGCGCAAAGCGTTATTCAACACGGCCGCCAACGCATTGCTGATGATGGGGCTATCGCAATAGCATAGCAAGTCAGCGTTGCAGTCCACTTGTAGATCGATGTTGTGCAAACCGGCCAAGCGCGCCTGCTGATGAATCGCTTCGTTAACGATGTCTGTTACCGCGGATTCTTCGATATCCAAACTAAATTTTTGCGAATCGACCTTATACATCACCAGCAATTGCATCAGGCTGTGATTAATTCGGGCGGCCTCGAACTCCAACTGATTCAATTCGGCGGACTGGCCGTCTTGTCTGGCCGCCGCTTGCCGAACCAGCTCCAACAAGGTGCCCAAGGAGTTTTTTATATCGTGAACCGTGGACGCGAGAATGGTGGGAAATAAGCCGTTACTTTTAGGGCTAGTCTGCATGGTTTTACGCTTTAACCGCTTGAGACTGTCGCAATTTCGCATACTCCATCTGTAATATCCCCAACTTATGTTGATCAACGCCAATTTGCTTGGCTTTGATAAATAAAGCTTTGATACGTTGATTTTTTTCTTCGCAAAACTCATTGACTTTCAAATCGTGAATCATGATCTTCAGCATATTCACGATGATGGTTTTATTATCCGGCATAGTTAGGATGGCCTGCTCGAACAACTCCAACGCCTCCTTGAATTTACCCTGTTTATACAAAGCCACGCCCTTGTTGTTAGTAGCGATCAAAGCCTGCTTGGTTTTTTGAATCAGGATTTCCGAGTGATTATCCATGCCGATGCCGCTTTGCATGCGGCGCAAATCGTTCAAAAACTGCTCGTCATCGATATGCGCATGAATCAGATCGTAAAGTATTTCTTCGGCTTTATCGTGTTCGTCGCTCAAGAAACAGGTTTTCACCACCTCCAACTGTAAGTCTCTCGGCGCTTTATTACCCAGGCGACTGCATATATCCACGGCCTTTAGCAAAGCCTTCTGCGACAACTCCTCGTTACCGAGGGTTTTATATACATCCGCTTCCACCGTCGAGGCACGCAACTCAGCCTCGGGATGATTGGCGTATTCCTTGCGCATTTCTTCCAGCGTTTTCAACGCATCCTCGGCGGCATTGGTCTTGGCATACAACTTTGCCAACCCTGAAAAATCGCTGCAGGAGCGATGCACGGAATGCTTGCCCAGCTTTACCACCGATTTATAGGCTTTTTCGGCGGTTTCCAGATTACCGTTCTTATCCGCCGCTTCGGCCAGTTTCTTTTGCCTAAGTATAGATTGCGGCGACAATTGCAGCGCCTGCTGCAATACATTCTCCACGTCCGTGTATTGATCCAGAGCCTCGTAGGCCTTGCCCAACCAGTCGTAACACTCCATCAGCATCGGATTGTCAGCCACCAGACTTTGAAAACCGGCAATCGCTTGCTCGATGTTATTGTTTTGGAAATCGATCACCCCCAAGCCCAAGCGCGCCCAAGGCAATTCGCGATGTTCCAAGACTTCGTGGTATATCTGTCTGGCCTTGTCGAAATCGCCCGCGGAAATAGCCAACTCGGCGCGCATTTTCAGCAAATGCAGATGCATTTTCTTGTCCGCCGATAGCAGCAACGAATCGCATAACTGGATTGCCTTGGACAAGTCGCCGCCCGCCAGCGCCTTGTCGATACTGACCATGAATTCCTTACGGGCAAAGTTGCGGGTCAGACGACTCATCAATTGCTGGGCATTGAAGGGCTTGGTCAGATATTCATCGGGCTTGCTGTCCATCACTCCCAACACCGCGCTGGTAGTCTGCTCGGCGCTGATCAAAATGAACACGCAGCGATAGTCGATTAACTTGCGATGCCTGGCCTCCTCCAACACCTGCTGACCATTCTTGCCCACGCCCAGGTTGTAATCGCACAGCACGATATCGAAACAGTTTTTGCTCATCGCGTTGATCGCGGCGATACCGTTATCCGCTTCGACCACATTTCCGGCTTGCAAGCTATATAGCATGTCCCGCATGGCTTTGCGGAACACAGGATTGTCCTCGACAATCAGAATATTTTTGCCGATTAAACTGAAACTCATTCTGAGCAGTAGGGTGATAAAACCATCAAGAAATCGACTCCAAAAAAATCCATAGTTCAGGCAGACTTGAAAAACAAAATTACCATCCCCAACTCGCCCGAGTCCACTTTACAACCAAATGAGTATAGACATGACTGTTGAGGCAAACAAACAAACCCTAGGTTTTCAAACCGAAGTAAAGCATTTGCTGCACTTGATGATTCACTCCTTGTACAGCAATAAGGAAATCTTTTTGCGCGAGTTGATCTCCAACGGTTCCGACGCCGCCGACAAGCTGCGCTTCGAAGCCTTGGCCAACGACAGCCTGTACGAAGGCGACAGCGAGTTAAAAATCCGCATCGATTTCGACGAAGCCAAAAAGACCATCACCATCAGCGATAACGGTATCGGCATGACCCGCGCCGAGGTACAGGATCATATCGGCACCATCGCCAAGTCCGGCACCAAGCAATTCTTCGAACGCCTAACCGGCGACCAAGCCAAGGATAGCGAACTGATCGGCCAATTCGGCGTCGGCTTTTACTCCGCGTTCATCGCCGCCGACAAAGTGACGCTAACCACCCGCAAAGCCGGTGCGGCGATTTCCGAAGCCGTGCGTTGGGAATCCGCGGGCGAAGGCGATTACACCATCGAATCGGTCGATAAAGCCACGCGCGGCACCGAAATCGTCCTGCACTTAAAAGAAGGCGAAGAGGAATTTTTAAACAGCTGGAAACTGCGTTCCATCATCAAAAAATTCTCCGACCATATCTCCCTGCCTATCGTGATGAGCAAGGAAATTCCGGCCGAGAAAGACGAAGAAGGCAACGAAACCGCGCCGGCCCGCGTCGAAGACGAAACCGTCAACAGTGCCTCGGCCTTATGGACCCAATCGAAAGATTCCATATCCGAAGAAGAATATGCCGAGTTTTACAAGCACGTCTCGCACGACTTCCAGGAGCCGCTAACTCACGTCCATAGCCGCGTCGAGGGCACCAACGAATACAGCCTGCTGCTGTATGTACCGAGCCGCGCACCGTTCGACATGTGGGACCGCGACGCCAAACACGGCGTGAAACTGTACATCAAAAAAGTCTTCATCACCGACGACGCCGAGCAATTGATGCCGCGCTTCCTGCGCTTCGTGCGCGGCGTAATCGATGCCGACAGCTTGCCGCTGAACGTCTCCCGCGAGATTTTGCAGCAAAGCAAGCAAATCAGCGCCATCAAAACCGGTGCGGTGAAAAAAGTATTGGGCATGCTGGAAGATCTGGCCGAGAACGACGCCGAAAAGTACCAAAAATTCTGGGAGCAGTTCGGCAACGTCATCAAGGAAGGCCCGATCGAAGATCACAAAAACAAGGATCGCGTCGCCAAGTTGCTGCGTTTTTCATCCACCCATAGCGATGACAAAACCCAGAATGTCTCATTGGCGGACTATGTCAGCCGGATGAAGGAAGGCCAAGAAAAAATCTACTACGTCACAGCCGACAGCTTTGCCGCCGCGAAAAACAGCCCGCACTTGGAAATCTTCCGCAAGAAAGGTATCGAGGTGTTGCTGCTGTCCGACCGCATCGACGAATGGCTGGTGTCCAGCTTGACCGACTTCGACGACAAACATCTGCAATCCATTGCCAAAGGCGAGCTGGATCTGGACAAGTTCGACAGCGAGGAAGAGAAACAGCATCAGGAAGAAATCAACAAGGATTTCGAATCGGTTCTGAAACAAATCCAGGAAGTGTTGAAAGACAAAGTCAGCGAGGTGAAAGTCAGCCACCGCCTGACCGACTCCCCAGCCTGCTTGGTGACCGGCGCTTACGACATGAGCCTGAACATGGAACGCATCATGAAGGAAGCCGGCCAATCGATGAACATGATGGGCATGGGCGGCAGCAAGCCGATCTTCGAGATCAATCCCGACCACGCCATCGTCAAGGCTTTGAAAAACGAGCAGGACGATGCCCGCTTCGCGGACATTAGCCATATCTTGTTCGACCAAGCCATCCTCAGCGAAGGCGGCCAGCTCGACGATCCGTCGGCATTTGTGCATAAGTTGAACGGTTTGTTGCAAGGATTGTTGGGCTAATCCCGACAAGCTGGACAAAAGGCCGGGTAACCGGCCTTTTTTTTATTCTGAATTCTTTTCGAAACAACTGCCCATACTCCGGCCAATCGGTCCATAAGCCCGAACATCGCCAAGCAACAGTCAAATTAGCTCCTCACCTAATAGGCATTTTTGACTTCAAAACTGCCAAATCCTCGGCAAATTTGAACGATTACCCGGCCATCGCCCATCAGTTCGATGCGGGCAGAGAATACTGGATGGTAGAATCGATGCTTATCATCATTTCCACTGCATGTATTTTGGACTGACTGTGACAATCCGCGCCATCGCAATATTTTTGTTATTGCTGACGATACTCTGGCTAGACACCGGTACGGCCCAGCCACGCATTGCGGTCATTGTTCATCCGGACAGCAGTTTTACCGATCTTTCCCAGAAGCAGGTGGTCGATATTTATATGGGCCGCCTGCTCAGCTTGCCCAACAATCACATTCCATTGCCTCTGGATCAACAAGGCGGTTCTCCGCTACGCGAACATTTTTACGAAACCTTGACCGAAAAGCCGTTGGCTCAAATCAACGCCTACTGGGCGCGTTTGATGTTCAGCGGTAGAGCCACACCGCCGCGCATGCTGCCCGACAGCTTCAGCGTGTTGCAGGCCGTGTCGCAAAATCGCGATGCGATCGGTTATGTGGAAGAAGACAAGGTCACCGCGGCGGTAAGGGTATTGTTTTATATTGAATAGCAACCAGGAGTTCAGCCGATGAAAACCATCACCACTCTATTTGCCGCCTGCGGACTTCTGGCTGCCTCGATCGGCCAGGCAGAATGGAATATCGATCTGAGCGACGAAGCGCGGCTACGTGTCAGCGGTTTCGGTACGCTGGGACTGGCGACCAGCGATCAATCGCACAACGCCCTGACCCGCGACATCGCCGACCAGGAAGGCATCAGCAGCAGTAGCCTGCCCCTCTCGACCGACAGCCGACTGGGCATGCAGATCGACGCGATCATCAACCCCCAGTGGTCGGCTACCGTCCAAGCCGTACTAAAAGACCGGCCGGCGCAAACCATAGAAGAAAGCCTGCAATGGGCGTTTATCAGCTATCGGCCCAACGCCAATTGGCAACTGCGTGCCGGCCGGGTGGGCCTGGACATGGGCTTGGTATCGGATCAGCGCAATATCGGCTACAGCTATCTATGGGTGCGTCCGCCCATCGAGTTTTACGGCCGCCTGCCGCTATTTCATTTTAACGGCGGCGATGTGACCTATTCTTTTGACTTGGACGAGGTAAGCCTCAGCATCAAAGCCTTTGCCGGCGAAGCCTCGCCGTTTTATCCCAGCACGCCAAACTACAACATCCAGATCTCGCCGCTATGGGGCGGCAACGTGAACGTACGCTGGCAAGACTGGCATGCCCAGCTATCGTATGTCGGCACCCGCCTGCAATCCAACCACCCAGGATTGCGCGAGTTGCAAACCGGTATCGAACAACTTGGCGAAGCCGGTTTTTATCCCGACGCCACCAGCTTGAGCGGCCGCTATACCTTGCGCGGCACCCACAATCACTTCCTGTCGGCCGGCATATCTTATGAGGGCGACCCATGGCGCGCGCAGGTCGAATTCGGCCGCCTGTTCCACGGCAACGGCTTTATCGCCGATGTGTATATGGCTTATGCCTCTGTCGGTTATAGGATCGGCTCGATCACGCCATTCGTCGGTTATAGTACGCTGTGGTCGGCGAACGGCCGGCCGGAAGCAGTAAACCCGTTGCCCGACCCAACCCTGCAAGCCGCCGCCGAGCGGCCATTCGCGGAAAGTTATTCCAATCAGGAAACCATGTCAGTCGGCGGCCGCTGGGATTTTTACAACAACCTAGCTCTGAAACTGCAATACGATCTGGTGCATGTCAGAAATAGCGACGGCATCGGCTTATGGCGTACCGATCAAGATAGCATCCCGCAACCCAGGGAGTTTTCGAATATGTTCTCGGCCACGCTGGATTTTGTGTTCTAGTAGTGGCGTTTTAGCTTATTAGCAACTCTACGCGATGCAAAATAAAGCCGTCCACAGCCTGAAAACTCGCTCATCGATGCTGGTATTTTTTGGCATGCTGTTGCTTAGTGCGCTGATTGTGCTCGGCGTTTATAAACTGACATTCGACGACGCCGAGCATGACGCCAGGCAGCAAGTTGCCGAATTGGTCGATGCCATGGAATACTCTGCCGCCATCGCGCTCTACGCCGGGGACAGCCAAATCGCCGACGACGTGGTACGTGGCGTGGTGCGCGGCAGCTTCGTTGCTTCGGTACGTTTGGCCAACGACAGCGGCCTGGATGTAAAACGTAACAAATACCCGGACTATCCGACGCCCCCCCTCATCACCCGCTCGCTGCAATCGCCATTTGACAGTCTGGAAACGATAGGCATCTTGGAAGTAGCGTTGTATCCGCCGGAAATACGCCGACGCGCCGCCACCAGCGCAAAAAAAATGGCGGTAGCCTTGGGCAGCATCGTCCTGTTTCCTACCCTGCTATTTTGGTTGATCATTAGCCGCATGATCAGCAAGCCGCTATTAAAATTGTCCAACCAATTGAGCACCATCGTCCCCGGCAGTGAACAGCGTTTGAGTTTGCCCGTCAGCCGGCATCGCGACGAATTAAGCACCCTGAAGGGCGACATCAATGCCCTGCTCGCCGCCAGCGCGGCATCGATGCGTAAAGAACGCAATTTACGCCTGCATATCGAAGCGTTGGAGCGACAATATGAAGCGATTTTTACGCAAGCCTCCACCGGCATAGCCCTGCTCGATCGCGAAGGGCGGTGCCTGATTGCCAATCCGGCCGTCAGCGATTTGTTCGACGATTGGCACGATCAAGTACAAAGCGTGTTTTCTCTGCTCGCGAATTGGGAAACCAGCCTATTTTCCGAACCGGAGCAGTTTCGCTGCCTGTTGACACAAGCCCTGAACAGCAACAATGTTCCGCAATCCCTAGACTTACGCTTGCAGCGCCGCACCGAAGACCCGCAAGACTGGGTACATTTATTGGTTTCCTGCCATCCAGATCCGGAACACACCGTGGTTGCCGAATGTTTATTCATAGACGTTAGCGACCGTAAAAAGCAAGAAGACGAAGCGCGTTTTCAATCGCATCACGACGCCCTCACCCAACTGCTTAATCGCCGCGGCCTAGAAGCCCGCCTGAATCTTACCTACGCCGCCCGCGACAACGACAACGTCATCCTGCTATTGCTGGACCTGGACCGCTTCAAACAAATTAACGACCAATGGGGCCATTTAGCCGGAGACAAGGTGCTGATTGAAATAGCCAAACGCATGAAAACCCTGGTGCGCGGCATCGACCTGCTGGCCCGGTTGGGCGGAGACGAGTTCTTGATCTGCATCCACAGACAATCCAGCGAGCAAGCCGTACATCAATTTTTAATCCGCCTGATCGACAGCCTGAGCCAAACTGTAGACCTAGGCGATACGCGCAGCGATTACGTCGGCGCGAGTGTCGGCGTGGCACAATACCCGCGGGACGGCAACGATTTGGTGGAGTTGTTGCACAAAGCCGATGCGGCCTTGTATGAGGTTAAGCATAATGGCCGCAATGGTTACTGCATTTATTGCGATGGCAAGTTGGCTCCGGTGATATTGGAACGAACTTAATGGCATTGTTAAACACTTCGCTCTGTTTGTAGGGGATTATCGGTAAGTCAACCGTAACCCAATTTCCAAGAGTTCGACTTATTTCATGCAGACCTGGCTATGCGGCTGACGGTGAATCCGCTAAAAACAGCCGCCGCCTGCCGATACATAATCCCACAACAGCAGAGCCGAACAGTAACATCGCTGAAGGCAGCGGCACCGGAGCCAACAGGCGCTCCCAGGTACCCGGATTGCCGGTTACCGAACCGGTTAAGCTGTAAATCAATTCCCCCGCATCCACTGAATTTAAACCGTTTGCAACCGAACTTATCGAAACGCCGCCCAGCAAACCCGGCCGGCCATATTCATGTTTATTGAGGACCGCATTCCAATTGCCGCGGAGATGCCCGTCGGCGTCGGTATCAAACTCTATCCGCGCACTCCTGTCGTAATAGGTCTGAAAATGTGGGTCGACCCCGGTATTATTAGGGTTGGTGTAAAACCCCGCCGTATCGATCTTAAAATATTGCCCAAGGCCAAAGCTGAAGGTAAATGGGATCCGCGCACCGGAATAATCATCCACATCAAGAACAGCCCGACCGTTTTTGGGCAACAACGATTCGTCAACGATGAAACTGATGTTTACGCCGACATCTCCAAGACCGGGCGGATATATGTCGGTAAAAGTATTGCCGGTGTACGTGTATTGAACCAATGCCGCAGTCGCGGGCGTGCATAAACCGGCGGACACTATTATCGAGAAGGTTAATGCCAAGTAACGAACGATGATATTCATGGTGTTTACCTATATGCCAATGTTGTCGAGACTGGTGAGTTCTTGATGATACTCGCGCATACTCTAGCTTTCAAACCAATCCGCCAAACATCGAAAATTTTGCTTATCGCTTTATTCCTGCAACCAATAATCAGCCACCCACATGGAACGCTCGTTAGCCGATATCGTTAGTAACCGCCCACCTATTTCCCTTGCCTGATTGCTTTCAGAAACTGGAATTCGCCTGATTAAGAAACTCAAGCTCTTCGGCCGTTGAGGCACGCCCCAGAATTTGGTTGCGATGCGGATAACGGCCGAAGCGATCGACAATGGCCTTGTGCTTTAACTCGAATTGGTAGTTATCCGGCAAGCCATTTTCGCGGTAGAGCTTTTCCGCCCATGCATGGATGGTTTTGGATTCGCTGTGCATAAAGGGCAAGTACAGGAAACTGCGCTCGATAGGCGACAAGCTTAGGTCTGCACCCACCGCTAGCGCTTCCTGCGCCAACACCAGTGCCACTGGATCGTGAGCAAATGCCAAAGGCATGTTGCGGTGGATGTTTCTGGAGAACTGATCGATGACGATGACTTCGGCGAGTCGGCCTTTGGGTTCTTGCCGCCACCTGAATAATTCGCCTTTTATGGCTTGTTGAAGTGTGGATTCGAATCGGTCGGTGATGGTTTTATCGAAGTCCGGGTTGGCTGACCACCAGAGTTTGGGGGGAGTTTCTTCGAACCAGAATTTTAGGATTTCTTGGTAAGTGGTCATTGGCTTTTTGTTGTGTCACTGGCGCGACGGCTGGTTTTAATGTCGGTTCGCGGACCGACGGCCGCGATACTTTCTTTTGTTTGGCCAAAGAAAAGTCACCAAAAGAAACGCCACCCGGATGCCGCTTTATCCTGCGCTCCTCACTTTTGAACGGGGTTGCCTGAAGGGGCTTCCCAGCCCCTGCATGCAACGCGCCGCATCCCTGCGGCGCCCCTACGGGCTGATCCGTTCAAAAGCTCCGGTGCTCGGCGCGGCATACGGGAGAAAACCCCGCCGGGATTTGAACGAAAGTTTGTTTATTTTTTGGCATCACTGACGTAGGTGGACATTGCTTTCCTATCCACCGCTTAAGTCCCCGTGGGCACGAAAACCATGCCCACACGATTACCCAACTATTTGTTCAAACTTACACCCTTATGCATATACTCTTCCGCTACGGTATAAAGTTTTTGGAAAACCTTGTTCAACGCTTCCAGTCGAGCTTCGTTCTGTCCTGTATTACGGTTCGCATACATGAATGGGCGAATGGCTTTGTACTCTCCGCTATCTTCAGCAAACCCATATAAATAGCCATTATTTATGTCTAAAAGGGAAGCCTCGTAAACTGAATACGAGTCTCTATGATGCCCCGGCACCAGCCACATTCCGACGATGGATATATTCAACATACTCAACGGGTTTAAATATGAATCAGTACCCGTATTATCGTTAATGAACAAAATGGCATCCGCACCCATCCTTGCGCCTGCTAAGCGGGATTCATTTAAGAAACAACCACCTTCGCTTTTATAGCCACAATTTGATATTAAGGATTGAGGAATGATTTCAAAGCTTTTAACAAAGCCTAAGTCCCTAAACTTTTCGCCCCAGGACTTTATAGCCTCTTGCTCTTCTTTTGAAATTTCCATCCGGTGACGGCTGGCTGGCACCACCGCTATTTTTAACGGGATAGTTGCCTGTGGGCGCAATTTCCTAACTTCCTCCACAGTTTTAGCGGTTGAAAACTGAGTTTTGGGAATATCTTCAATAGATTGCTCCAAGTGAGGACGCAAATCTGTTGCAGAACAGGCCGCGAGAAGTGCAGTTAACGTAAAAATCCAGATTTTTTTCATAAATCCTCCATAAATTAATTCATTGCTTAGGCTAGCTTGCTAATCCTATCTCACCTTAGTTGATTAATAAATATAATTGCCGCGTGAAACTTGGGGGAACCGTTTCCCCCGCATGCCGCGCCGAGCACCGAGGCTTTCGTCGGGATTAGCCCGAAGGGGCGATGCATGGATGCATCGCGTTGACGAAGGGGCAGGAAGCCCCTTTCGTCAACCCCCGACGAAAGCTTCGGAGCGCAGGATAAAAGCGGCATCCGGGCCGCCTTTTCTTTGGATACTTTCTTTTGGCGGAGCACAAATTCGCCTGGAGCGAATTTGAACAGCCGACAGGCTGGCCCGAAGGGCGAAAACCAGGGATGGTTTTCGTAGCGAAAGTATCTCGCCTGTCGGTCCGAGAACCGACATCCAAACAACCCGTCGCGCCAGCGACACAAATCACACAACGCTACCGAATAAAAACACAATCCCCTATAATCGAACTTACTCAAAAACAACACCCCAACCATGCCAACCCCCTTCCAGCGTATCGGTATCATCGGCAAGTGCGGCGATCCCGGTATTGCCGCGACGCTGAACGAACTTTTCCGTTACCTAAAAACCCGTGGTCACGACATCGTCGTCGATAGCCGAAGTGCGGAATTGCTCGAAAACGCCGACATAAAGGGCGCTTATATCGAGCGCCTGCCGGAACTCTGCGACTTGATTATTGCCGTGGGCGGCGACGGCACGTTTTTAGCCGCAGCCCGTGCCGCCGCCGATTTCGAAACGCCGCTATTAGGCGTAAACCTCGGCAGACTGGGCTTTTTGGTGGACATTTCGCCGGAACAATTGTCCAGCCGCCTGGACAGGATTTTGGCCGGGGAGTTCAAGAGCGAGCAACGCCAGCTGCTCAGCACCCATATCATCCGCGACCACGAAATCATCCATCAGCAAACCGCCGTCAACGAGGTGGTGGTACACCGCTGGGTGACGCCGAGCATGATAGAGATCGTCACCAGCATCGACGGCGTTTATCTAAATACCCAACGTTCGGACGGCTTGATCGTCGCCACCCCGACCGGCTCCACCGCGTATTCCTTGTCGGCTGGCGGCCCGATCTTGCATCCGGCGCTAAATGCCCTGGTGTTGGTACCTTTGAACCCGCATACCTTGTCGAATCGGCCCATCGTGATCAACGACAACGTCGTCATCGAGATTCGTTTCAGCCAAACAAAACAGATTAATGCGTTGGTGACTTGCGATCATATGGAGATTCCGGACGTACGGATCAACGACAAAATCGTCATCAAAAAATCCGCCAAACCGATTAAAATTTTGCACCCTGCGGATCACGATTTTTTCCATACCTTACGAAGCAAACTTAACTGGAGCGGCTACCCCGCCTAAGACCATGCTGTTAAACCTGAATATTATCGACCTTGCCGTAGTCGACGCGCTGGACCTGGATCTAGACCCCGGCATGTCGGTATTGACCGGCGAAACCGGCGCCGGCAAATCGATTTTACTAACGGCGCTGGGCCTGGCCTTGGGCGACCGCGCCGATTCCGGCTATGTGCGGCCCGGCAGCAAGCGTGCCGAGGTGAATATCGAATTCGATTTGTCCAAAGCGCCGCTGGTCAAGCAATGGCTGATCGATAACGAATTGGACGACGACGGCCAATGCATGATCCGCCGTACCATCAGCGACGACGGCCGTTCCAAGGCTTATATCAATAACCGCCCGGTCAACCTGCAAACCCTGCAAGGCTTGAGCCGGCAACTGGTGGAAATCCACGGCCAACACGCGCATCTGACGCTGCTGGACAGCGAAGAACAGCGCCGGTTGCTGGACGGTTTCGCCGGCAATCAGGCCTTGCTGGATAACTTGAACAGTTGTTATCAAAACTGGAAACAGGCGCATAAGCAACTGCAGCAATTGTTAAAAGCCGGCAGCGATCAGGCCGAACGCGAGGAATTGCTGCGTTACCAACTCGACGAGTTACAGCAACTGGATTTGGAAAACTTCGATTACCAGGCCTTGGCCGACGAACATCACAAGCTCGCTAACCTGGGCAAAATCCTCGGCGTCGGTCAGCAGCAGTTGGATATTTTGTACGACAACGACCAGCAATCGGTGGCCGACATGCTGGGCCATGTGATTCATGCCATCAACGAGCTAGCGCAATATGCCAACGAGCTAAACGGCGTTTCCGAATTATTGAGCGACGCGGAAATCCAGATTGGTGAAGCTACCCAACAATTGCGCCGTTTCCTGGAAAATCAGGAAGCCGACCCGCAGCAGCTAATCTGGCTGGAAAATCAGATCGGGGTGATTCAATCGCTGAGCCGCAAACATAAAATCCAGCCGGAAGAATTGCCGGAACTGGCCGCGCGCTTTGCTACCGAACTGGATAATCTGACCCACAGCAGCGAACGTATCGAAAGCCTAAATGCCGATTGCGAGCGGTTGTTAAGCCAGTACCGCAAACTGGCCGGCGAGTTGTCCGCCAGCCGCCGTCGAGCCGGCGCGGAGTTGCAACAGCGCATTTCCGATGCGATCAAGGAATTGGGGATGCCGCACGGCGAGTTCATCGTCAATCTCCGCACGCCGGAAGACGCAGAACCGCAACGCAACGGTGTGGACAGCATCGAGTTTCTGGTCAGCACCAACCCCGGCTTGCCCGCTAAGCCGTTGGCGAAAGTCGCATCGGGTGGCGAGTTGTCGCGGATCAGCTTGGCGATTCAAGTCACCACCAGTACTGACAAAACCACGCCGACGATGATTTTCGACGAGGTCGATTCCGGCATCGGCGGCGGCATCGCCGAAATCGTCGGCCAGAAGCTGCGGCGCTTGAGTTTGAACCGCCAAGTGTTGTGCGTGACGCACTTACCGCAAGTCGCGTCGCAAGCGCATCAGCATTTATTTGTCGCCAAAAATCAGAAAGCGGCGGTGACTTCCTCGACAGTTCGCCGTCTGAGCGACGAAGAACGGGTCAACGAAGTGGCCCGCATGCTGGGCGGCGTGACAATTACCGAAAACACCTTGGCGCATGCGCGGGAGATGTTGGTTTCTGGCGGTCTGACCAACGACTAAGATAAAATAGATACCCCTCTTACTGTTCCTGGATTCCCGCTAAAGCGGGAATCAAGGAAATATCAAAAGCCTTGCCCCCATGAATTCGCGGGGATGGCGCATATTTCCAATTTACTTGCCCGTCCGCTATTTATACGGACTGATCATTTCAACGACAAACTCAACACCCCCACCATTACCAATGTAGCCCCACCGATCTGCGCCAGGCTCAATTCCTCCCCGAGAAAATAACTGGCCATAAACAAAGTTGCCACCGGCCCCAAGGAGCCGATCAACGAGGTATGGCTGGAACCAATCATTTTAATCGCCGCCGACAGCATGAACACCGGCAGCACCGTCGAGAAAATCGCCATCAGCAAGCTCAATTGATAAACCCGCATCGGCAGCAGCAAAGCCTGCGGCGGATGCGTGAATAGAAATTGCAATACCGTGGCTAAGCAAGCCACCAGCATCGCATAAGCGGTAAAGCGCGAGGCGCCGATACGGACCACCGTTTCGCCGGTGCCGATTAGATACGCTGCGTAGGTCAAGGTGCTGGCAAACACGAAACCGGCACCCAACAGCAGATGCGCCGACTGGATAGTAATTTCATCGAAAAACACCACGCCGATGCCGGCATAGCTGAGCAGTAACGCGACGATCTCCTTTCTGCCGAACGGTTTACCCAACACCACAGCCGACAGCACGACGACCATGGTCGGATACAGGAACAGAATCAACCGTTCCAGCCCAGCCGAAATGTATTGCAAACCGATAAAATCGAACAGACTGGACAGGTAATAACCCAGTAAACCCAATATCAGCAGCGCCAGATAATCTCTGCCCGTTAACGGCGTCAGATCCTTCCGGCCGACATGGCGCCAGGCGACGATCAGGAAAAACGGCGCGGAAAACAGCATCCGCAACGCCAGTAAGGTCACCGCATCAATCGGTTGGTAATAGGCCAGTTTTACCAATATCGCCTTGCCGGAAAAACCGATGGCCGCCAAGGTCGCCAGGCCAAAGCCCAACAAACGGTTGCGGTTGGATAATGCGGTGGATGTAGTCGTTGCCATTAGGCCTCCTGAAATTTGCGGGCCCTGGGCGAGTGTCGAAGCAACTGCGGCAAGACCCGCGGTTGCTTGATTTTTTTAGAAAAACGCAAACACCACGGCGATAGACAAAGTCCATTGCCATAGGTGCTTAAAGAAATGATTGCGGTTTGAATGTTGCATGCTGGCTGGATTATAGCCTTATCGTACCGGGTTAGTACAATCCTCCTTGCCAAGCCGACAAGGAGGATAGCGGATATTTAGCCTTTGCGTTTTCTGCCTAAACCCAACGCGCCAATCAGACCGGTGCCGAACAACCAGGCCGCAGCAGGGACGGGAACCGGCGCTACATAGCCGGATAAATCGGCTGCGGAAACTTTATAAGCATGCAGTACGCCGGGCAACAATTGATACGCGCTGGTCAACGTTGCCGAGCAGCCGCTGGTTTGACCAAGCGGACATTGAATCGATGTTGCATACGGATCGGCATCGCTGAAGCGGAAATACACATCGAATTGCGCGCCGGTGCCGTTTTGCGTAACGCTATAGTCGTTATCGGTGCCGGCCAGCATTAAGTAGCTGCCGTCGGCCAGTTTGGGGCCAATCGCCAAACCTTCCCATTTTTCCGGGGATTTGTTGCCAAGAGCTGCCAAAGTGTTGGCATCGAGATCGAGAAACTGCGCGGATTTGCCGACTTTGGTATATGCCGCACCGCTATCAAGATCGATATTGGAAACATCCGTCGCTCCGTTCAAATCGATTTTATAAACTTCCTTGTCGGCGGTAGCAAACGTGGCACCGACACCTACGCCACGGTTGTTACGCTCGAGCACGAAGAACTCGTGGTCGTTGATCGCGACCAACGCCGAAATGCCCTGACCTTGTCCCGAACGTTTCATCTCGTAAGCATATTGCGCCACTGCTTGGCCTGTTGCGGTATCGAACTTGACGATACGGTTGACCGCACCATTGCCGCCGCCTTCGTCCAGCATCGCGCTTTGCAGCATTGCAAACGCAAATTGGCCGTCGGGGCTGATGGCCAACCCTTCAAAGCCGCGATTGGTGCGTTTACCGGCGGTGTTGTTTGTATCATCGGCGTAATTGGCCACACCGCTTACAGCGTTTCGCGGTAGCAAATTAGTCGGCGTGGAATAGGTTTTGACCACCGCACCGGTATTGCGATCGATTTCGTACAGTGAAGGACCGTATTCGTCGGAGACCAGCAAGTTGCCGTTTTTGGGGTGGATCACAACGCCTTCCGGGTCAAAGGCGTTACCCAAGTTACTGGTGGGGTTGGGGGCAATCCCGTTCAGCGCGGAACCGCCTTTGCTAAATTTCAGCGTTTGGGCGATCTGGAAATTGGAAATCGCGCCGGTGACGCTATTAATATCCAGCGTAAAACGTTGCACGCGGGTTTCGTAGTTCAGCGTGCCGCCGCCGGAGCCGCGATCCGACAAGCCCCACCACTCCTTGCGGTTGGTGTCGTAATAAATATCGGAGAAAAAGCCGACCCGGCCATCGTTAGCGTTCGAGCCGAATTGATCGGGCGTGTTGCCCGGAATGGCCAAACCATTGACGAATGTAGGCGTAGCCAGAGCCGTATCGGCCAGCAACAAGCCGGCCAAGACTAAAGTTGATTTTAAACGCATAACGGATACCTGAATTTATGGAAAGCTTGTGACAATCACCCAACTTTATCCGACGTTTATTACATCGACGTGACACGTTCTTCCGACTGGCTAAGCCCGAAAAACCATAGCTTAACGGTCAGCGCTTGAATTGACCGACCAATTCGTTTAATTGCGCGGCCAATTTCACCAATGCGTTACTGGCTGCATTGGTTTGCGCGGCATCCTGGGCGGTACGCTCGGTCAGATGGCCGATATTGGCAATACTTTGCCCGACATGCTGCGCGACGCGGCTTTGATTATCGGCGGCTTGCGACATCCGCGAATTCAACTGGCGAATCTGCGTAACCCGCTCGGCAATCGCACTCAAGCCCTGGTCGGCGCTTTGCACTTGCTCGCGGCGCTGCTCGGCGCTGTTTTTGGCACTGTTCATCACCGTCACCGCATCTTTGGCTTCGCGTTGCAATTGATCGATGATGCTTTGAATTTCCTCGGTTGCCTTATGCGAGCGCGTCGCCAAGGTGCGGACTTCATCGGCCACTACCGCAAATCCTCGTCCCTGTTCGCCAGCTCTGGCGGCTTCGATGGCGGCGTTCAACGCCAACAGATTGGTTTGCTCGGCCAAGCCTTTAATTACATCCAGCACCGCACCGACACCGTTGCTTCTTTGATCCAGACGTTTGATCACTTCCGCCGCACGGTCGATCTCATTCACCAGTTCGTTGATACCCTCAATGGCATTTTTGGTGGTCGCAGCGCCCTCCGCGGCCTGCTGATCGGCTTCCACGGAGGCTTGCGCCGCACCGGTCGCCCCGCCGCGCACATCCTGCACCGAATTTTCCAATTCGTGAATCGCCTGAATCACCGTTTCGGTTTCGCTACGTTGTTGCGTGGCGGCTTGCGAGGTTTGTCTGGCCACGCTGGAGATCTGGCTGGTCGCGGCAGCCAGTTGCTGACTGACCGAAGACACCTGTCCCAAACTCCCTGCAAAGTTAGCCAGCATGGTATTGAAGGATTCACTGACTTGGCCGATTTCATCGCCGGAATCGATTTGCAAACGCTGGCGCAAATCCGACTGCCCGGCGATGGCGTTAACGGTGTCGCGCATGGTTACCAGCGGATTGACCACGATTTTGCGCATCAACATATTCACCAATAACAAGCCGCCGGCGAACATCACCAACGAGATAGCCGAGGCAATCAGCAAATCCCGATTGATCTGCGCATCCAGATTTGCCAAGGAAAAGCTCACCCGCGCCGCACCCAAAACCGTTCCCTCGCTCACCGCGTGACAAGTCAGGCAATTGGTGCCGCGAAAATTGGTGCTGGCCACTATCGGCTCCAGTACGGTAATCATCCGGCCCTTGCCATCGCTGCCCGGCAACACAATCCGTTCGCCGGACAGCGCCCGGTCGTCGAGATTATCGATGGGCCTTTGCTCGGTTTTACCCTGACCGTAAAAATCCGCAATCCCTTTACCGCGAATTAAACGCACTTCCGTGACATTGGCATGCGAAAGGGCTTTTTCCCGCAATACTTCACCCTGCGCCATCGCGCCGGTCAACATCAGCGTGTTCACGCCATCGAAATAACTGTTGGCAATATCCCGGGCTTTATCGGTCGCCAGGGCTTGTATCATGTCTTTTTGCCGTTCCGCCATAAACAGCGTGCTGACAAACATCAGCAATAAAAAAACGCTGGCTATGCTTAACAAAATTTTGGATTGGATTGTGGAGTTCTTATTCATGAGATCAGCCAATGTATTGGATTATGCGAATATACATCTTGGGTTGTCGGCAGCTCCCAGAAAACCTAAATGTCATTCTGGGCTTACAGCTTGTAATCCATGCCTCAATATTAGAACAAATCCCTGCCGCACGCGTATAAATAGCAATCCGCCGGACAAGCAGCTATGCTGGTCAAAAAAATAATTACCCTCCGTTTGTCCAGCCGTGGAGAGTTGCCGTGGACGATTTTTTCGGTTTTATCGCTTTTATCCTGATTTTGGTGCCCATCGTAATGATCGCGATGTTGACCGTTTTAATGGGCCGTCAAAAACGCAACCAGGATGAAATTAATCAGACCTTGCGTAAGATGGACGCTGCGCTGCGCGAAGACCGCAAACTGCTGCGCGAGCTGGCAAAGGCGCAAGTAATGCCGCCCAGCGAAACGCCGCCGCAACCCGCACTATTCGAAGCGCAAACGCCGGCAACGGAACAGGTGATCTTCGATATTACCGCCAGCCAGCTCCCTGCCGAACCGGCTCCGCAAACATCGGAAATTGCGCCAACACCTGTTGCGGAGCCAACCCCGGAAAATCCCTGGAGTCAAAATACCTGGCAACCCGCCGAGCCCAGCCGCTTCGAACTGGCCGCACAGAAAATCCTCAAAGAAATCTGGAACTGGATCATCGTCGGCGAAGGCCATCGGCCGGAAGGCGTGGCGATGGAATATGCCGTAGCCAGCAACTGGTTGCTGCGCATCGGCGTGTTGATTCTGGTCACCGGCATCGGCTTTTTCCTGAAATATTCCATCGACAACGGCATGCTGGGTGAGCAAGCGCGGGTGGCACTATCGGTACTGGCCGGCGTCGGCATGATCATCGGCGGCGTGCGCCTGGTCGGCGGCAACTACCATTTGTTCAGCCAGGGTTTGCTGGGTGGCGGCATTGCGGTGTTGTATTTCAGCGTGTTCGCCGCGCATAGTTTTTATCATCTGCTGGACGTCTATCCGACCTTTGCGCTGATGATACTGGTCACCGCTTGCGCCGCGTTTTTGGCGATCAAGCTGGACTCCATGTTGGTCGCCATCTTTGCGATCATCGGCGGCTATTGCACGCCCATCATGCTATCCACCGGCCAGGTCAATTTCCCCGGTTTGTTTAGTTACATGTTGCTGCTGGGTGTCGGCATTCTGGCCATCAACTGGTACAAGCAATGGCATTTATTAAATTTCCTGAGCTTTTTCTTTAATTACCTGTTGTTCTTCGGCTCGATGCAAAATTATCAGGTCGAGTATTTCTGGCAGGTGTTGCCCTTCTTGACCGGCTTTTTTATGCTGTATTCCACCACGGTGTTTCTGTTCTGCTTGGTCAACCAAACCAAATCAAGCTTGCTGGATTTAATCGGCTTGATCGTCAATGCCGCGATCTTCTTCGGTACGGCTTACCATTTGATCGACGATGCTTACGGCCAAATATGGACCGCGCTGTTGACCGTGGCGCTGGCCGCATTTTATGTCGGCCATGTCTATTACTGCCTGGCCCGCAAGGTGGCGGATAAGGAACTGTTGATCAGCTTCATCGGCCTGGCGGCGTTTTTCGTCACCATCACCCTGCCCTTGCTGCTGTCCAATCAGTGGATTACCGTCAGCTGGTCGCTACAAGCCCTGGTGATGCTATGGATGGCCGGCAAGCTAAGTAGTGCGTTTTTAAAGCAAGTGGCGTATCTGCTGTATGCACTGGTGCTGGTGCGTTTTTGTTTCATCGACTTGCCCGGCCAATACGGCATACAAATGGATAGCCAGCAATCCTTCGGCGCCTTCTTGCTGGGCTTGCTGGAACGGGTAATCAGCTTCGGCATCCCGATATTGTCGCTGGCGTTGGCCTATACGCTGATCGAAAAACCGGCGCAGGCCTCGCCGCTGGCTTGCGATGCCGGCAACGATATACCGCTATGGCTAAAAGACAATTTGCTGTTGCAAATCATCCTGCTGGGCGGCGGCGGCCTGTTGTTTATCGTGCTGCAATTGGAGTTGTTCCGCAGCTTTGCCTATCTTTACCCACCCTTGCAATTGCCGGTGTTGACGCTGATCTGGCTGGCGTTGTGCTCGCTGTTGTTAAGTCGCTACGTGGCCGGCGCCGGCGATTGGTTATTACAGGCGATGCGGCTGTTTCTGATCGGCGTGTTCGTTAAAATGCTGTTGTTCGATCTGCCGTCTTGGGATTTGACGCTGGGCCATATTGCGGTCGGCGACAGCGTCTGGACCCTGCGTTACGGCGGCGGGTATTCGTTCGAACTGGCTTTGATGCGTTTGCTGGATTTCGCCGCGACCATAGGCTTTTTGCTGTTTGCCTTGCGCCGTCTGTCGGACAGCACAGCCGACACCGGCAACATCCGACTATGGCTGGGCGGCGCGGCCTTGGTATTGCTGTTTACCTTTTTAAGTCTGGAAATTAACTCGCTGCTGTATCAATATGTGCCGGGTTTGCGCTCCGGCGGCGTGTCGATCTTGTGGTCGATATTTGCGTTGACGCTGGTGTTTAACGGCATCAAGCTGCAAATCTCCAGCTTGCGCCTGGTCGGTCTGGCGCTGTTTGCGCTAGTGGCCTGGAAGGTGTTTTTCATCGACTTGGCCCGGCTGGAACAAATTTACCGGATCGTCGCTTTTATCGTGCTGGGCATGCTGGCGCTGGGCGGCGCATTTTTTTACATGCGTTATCAACAAACTTTTATCGGCAATGCCGAAAACGAAACATGATCATGATCGCCAAAATTGCAGTATTGGGTTGCCTATTGTTTGCTCAGGCGCAGGCCAACGAAGCACCGGCTTACCGGTTTAGCAGGCCCGTGCAAACCCCAGATAGCGGGCAACAAAGCTTGCTGGCCGTGCCACTGGACAGCGCGGTTTACGCCAACAGCGCCGCGGATTTTCGCGACCTGCGCCTGACCGATCAGAACGGCATAGAAACCCCGTATTTGCTGCAAAAAATCGCCGGCCAAAAAACCGTAAGCCGCCGCCAACCGGCCCGCAGCGAAACGGTGGACTTGCAAAAATTCGGCGACGAAGGCTTCGTGATCACCGTAAAACTGGACAAAAACGCGGCCAATGCCGACGGCTTGAGTCTGGTCACCAGCCAACACGATTTTGAATACGCCTTACAAATCCACGGTTCCAACGACGGCGAAAACTGGCAGCTATTGGTGGATAAAGCGCTAATTTACGACTACTCGCGCTACATGAGCGTCGGCAACCGCGATGTCGCCATCCCAGCCAACAGCTTCCGCCAGTTCAAGATCGTCGTCGCCAAAGCCAATCAAACCCGGGTAGCCGAGCTTTTGGAATTGACCCGCACGCTGCGCGGCAGCGAGGAATTGCAGCGCCAGGAAGCGACGCAATTGCAAACCGAAGCACTGCACGTCGAGCGCATCGATTTATGGCATCTCAACAGCGAAACGCTGGCGGCGGACAATCAATCTTTCGATTACCCGGTCAGCAGCTTCAAAATCAGCCAGGATGAGGAACATAAAACCAGCGTGGTCGACATCGAAACCTTGCGGCAACCGCTGACCGGTTTTAACCTGCAAATCATGACGCCGAATTTCAGCCGTGGCGCGGAGGTACAAATCCCGCTGCAACAAGGCATAGCCACCCAAATGCAGACCATAGGCAACGCCACGCTGGAAGCCTTGCACTATCAGGACATCAGCCGCGATCAAACAGGTATTTCTTTCCCGGAGCAACGCCAGGCGCATTACCGCATCCTGATCCGCAACCAGGACAATCCCATCTTACATATCAACACGATTACCGGCAGTGGTCTGGGTTACCAATTGTTGTTTCTGCCGCAAGCCGACGTAAGTTACCGCTTGCAGTATGGCGCCGATCATGTCGAAGCGCCGCGCTACGACACCGCACCGATCCAGGAGTTGCTGCGCCGGGGTTATCAAAGCACGGCCGCCGGCTTGGGCCCGGAAACCGCTCTGACGCCTGATGAAAAAAAATTCGATTTTGCCAAACTATTGAATAGCCATCTGTTCCTTGGTTTGGCAATCGGTTTGATGGTACTGGTGCTGGCCTGGAGTTTATTTAGAGTCGGCAAGCGGCTGGGTGATATTCCCGATTCCGGTAATTCGGAATAAGCACACGAGACCTCTAAAAAGTAACTATTCAGCGAATCGCCGAGAAATTGCTCCCTCTCCTGATGGAGAGGGCTGGGGAGAAGAGAATTAAACTAGCAAAATGCCTTGTTTTGATACCCCTCACCCTACCCTCTCCTTGCGGGAGAGGGTTGTATTTTGGCTTATTTCAGCCTGCTCGCCTCGTCGCTTTCCAGCATCAGACACGCCAGGCGGTTACCGGCCTCAATCAAAGGATGAATCACAACATTGGCGCCCATACTTAATAATTGCTGCTCTTCCACACCGTGGTAACAGATGCTGCTGATTTGCCCGGTGAAACCGCGCTTTCTAAGTTGGGCCACGGCGGTCAGGCGCACCTCGAAAGCCGGCACGGTGAGGAAAATGCCTTTGACTTTATGCAGGGGCAAACCAGTCCATAACTCGGTATCCTCTGCGTCGCCGTAGAGCACCCGCCGGCCGGCGGCAAGATGATATTCCAGCACGGTAGGATCGGCATCCAAGCCAACCACGCGCTGCTCCTGTTTACACAGGGTTTTATAAACCACACCGCCGGTTCGGCCCATGCCTATCACCAGCCATTCGGCGGCGCCGAACGAGTCCGGCAAGCGGTCCGGATGGTCGGATTTTCGTTCCAAACGCACCAACACCGGCTCGGCCCAGGAAAACAGCCTATGCGAATAACGATTTAACGGCGCGGCAATCGCCAACGAGCCAGCCACCGCCAGGCTGATGATCGCGTTCCAATCCGCCGGCAATAGTTGGGCTTTTACGACCGCGCTGGTGGTAATCAGCGCAAATTCGCTGTAAGTCGTTAAAGCCAAGGACGATACGAAGGCCGTGCGCGCCCGGAGTCCGGCGACCAGGAACAAGCCAAAGAACAGCGCCCCCTGCAGTGGCAACAAAGCCAACAATTGCAACGCATCGATGATTTGCTCGCGGTTCGGTAAGTCGCTGACGCCAATCTGCAGGAAAAATGCAACCAAAAACAGCTCTTTCAAGCCCCATAGCCGATCGCTTAATTCCTTGATCCTGGGATGATTAGCCAACATGACGCCGGTCAACAAGGCGCCGATGTCGGCGGCAATACCCACGCTTTCCGCCGCGACGCCGCCCGCCAACGCCAGTGTCACACCCAACAGCAGTTTCAGTTCGGAGGAACGACTGACCGACAACACCCGATGCGCAATGGGCCGCAACAGCGGTAACAAGAACAAAGCCAGTGCCCACGGCGTCGGCTGTTTGCCTTCGGCCAGCGCCAGCAGCCCTATAGCCACGATGTCCTGCAAGATCAAAATACTCATCACGTCCCGGCCATGCAGGGACGACAATTCGCCGTTATCTTCCAGTACCTTGATCGCCAGCACCGTGCTGGAGAACGCCAAACTGATGCCCAGCACCAAGCCGCCGGTCACGTGTTCGTCCAGCCACAGGAATACCAGAGCGGAAATCATCGCCATCAGCAGCAAATGCAAGCCGCCGACGCTAAGCACCTCGCGGCGAATCAACGAACTGGGCTTGAGTTTCAAACCGACCGAAAATAACAGCAATTCGATACCGATCTCCGCCAAATGGTGAAGATCGGGCAACACAGCAATGTCCAGGCCATGCAATACATAACCGGCCACCAAATAACCGACCAAGGGCGGAAAAGTCAGGCGGCTGGCCACCAAACCAGCGATATACGCCGTGCTAATCCAGATGAGTTCCATCATATTCATCAACCAAAATAATAACGCTGTTTAATATATTGGGATCGTAACCTGTTTTAAAAGCTTTCCGGTCATTTTTTCCGGCTGCGGCAGCCAAACGCTGCCCTTTGGGTTTATTTCTCTGGCCGACTGCGTCGGCTAACGCTATCAAGTTGATAGCGTTGAAGACCGCTGGTTAGACTGACAACTTAATTGAAATATCGGATTGCCGGGGCTATAAAATAGCCGGTAAATGCAACTTGCAGCCACAAACCAGCTATCGGAGCATCGGCTTGCGCCAAATATGGATAGCCTTGGTTAAATCATTCCCTGGCAATTAACAGTAAAAACATGGAATCAGCAACAGCCTACCGACAGAAGGGGTATCTAGTCGTCAAAGCGCTTTTCAGCCCCTCGGAAATCGACGCCTTGAGCAAAATCGTCGATCGAATTCATGCGCAATGGCTAAACGAAAACCGTAGCAGTTACATCGAACAGCAGCTGGTCAACATGCATTCGCTGACCCATCCGCGTTATTTCGAGCAACATCCCGCCGAAAGACTGCGCTTCTTTCAACTCCTTAGTGCGAATCAACTCACGACGCTGGTGGCTGAACTATTTGGCCAGGACATTTATTTTCACAACACCCAGCTTTTCTTCAACCCTTACCAAAACAGTCGCCAGCCCTATTGGCACCGGGATATGCAATACAGCCCGGTTGACGATGCCGATTTACAAGCCGAACAGCCCAATATGCTGGCTTTGCATATTCGGATGCCGCTGTTGCCGGAAACTGGTATCGAACTGATACCCGGCACCCACCAACGCTGGGATACCGAACTGGAAAGAAATGTCAGATTGGAACTTAATGGCCACACAAACAGCGAGTCACTGCCAAACTCAGTGCTAATCGGCCTGGAACCCGGCGATATTTTGATTTTTGACGCGCAAATGCTGCACCGGGGTAATTACCAGCTGAATCCGCGCCGAAAAGCCCTGGATCTTTGCGTCGGTAGGCCGCATCGCTACACCACGCAATATCTTGATACCGATAATCTGCCGACGTCCGCCGAACTGGAAGCCATCGAGAACAAGCAATGGTACAAACTGGCGCGCACTATGCTGATACAACCCAGACAGTCCTGACTTTGCAAACACCAAACCAAGCGATTCAGTTATTTTTAGAGGCCTCCACAAATTAAAAACGCCTTCCCCCTGCGGGAGAAGCTTGGGATGACGGAGTTTTTAATGGTGCCCTTTAGCTTAGTTCGCGTTGGTACTTAAAAAACATAGCAGCCTTCATCCCGCTGACGATCAGGCCCAAAACGGCCAAGCCGGGAAACAGCCGATAAATTATACTGATCGCATTTCAAATTGCGGCGCGGTAAAACCTATGAAACATCCAGAATTCCCACTAGTCGACGACTTGATCTACCTCAACCACGCCGCCGTGGCCCCCTGGCCGAAACGCACCAGCGCGGCGGTGATTCAGTTTGCCGAACAAAACTGCCAGTTCGGCTCGCATTACTACCTGGATTGGCTGAAGAAGGAAAACGAAATCCGTCGCCAATTACAAGCCTTACTCAATGCGCCATCTGCCAACGATATTGCGCTGGTGAAAAACACCTCGGAGGCCTTGTCCTTCGTGGCCTTTGGACTACCCTGGCAGGCAGGCGACAACATCGTGTCCAGCAACGAGGAATTTCCGTCCAACCGCCTGCCCTGGCAAGCCCTGGCCGAGCGCGGCGTGGAATTTAGAGAAGCCGATTTGCATAGCGCGCAAACGCCGGAAGATGCCTTGTTTGCGCTGGTGGACGGCAATACCCGCTTGCTGACCATCAGCTCCATCCAATTCGCCTCCGGCTTGCGCATGGATTTGGAACGCATCGGGGAATTTTGCCGGCAGCGCGACATCCTATTTTGCATCGACGCCATTCAAAGCCTGGGCGCGGTGCAGTTCGATGTGCAAGCGTATCACGCCGACTTCGTCATGGCCGACGGCCATAAATGGCTGTTCGGCCCGGAAGGCCTGGGGGTGTTTTACACCAACCCGGCGGCCCGCGACCGGCTTAAGCTCAGCCAATATGGCTGGCATATGATGAAAGACACGCATAACTACGAAAACCTGCCCTGGGAGATCCACCCCGGCGCCCGCCGCTTCGAATGCGGCAGTCCGAATATGTTGGGGATTCACGCCTTGTCCGCCAGCTTATCTTTGCTGCTGGAAACCGGCATGCCGACGGTCGAGGCGCTGGTTCTGGAACGGAGCGATTATCTGCGCGACGCCATCAGCGCCAACGACGAGCTGATTTTATTATCGCAGCGGCACAGCACATTGAAATCCGGCATCGTCAACTTCAAACACCGGCACATAGACAACGAAGTGCTCTATAAACATCTGCAGAAAAATGGGGTGGTCTGCGCGTTGCGCGGCGGCGGGATTCGATTCTCCCCGCATTTTTACAACACATTGGCGGAATTGGACCGCGCGCTGGCGTTAGCTACGGCCATTTCTGGATAAGATTCGGCGAAATGTATTTCCCCGAATCTTCTTGGGTAGTCTTGGCCTGATAAAACGGCACGAAGGCAGCTAATCGCTTTGCAGAGGCTTCCGAAGCATCCGTGCGGATTGCCGACCGCCGCGAAGGCATTCCAAACTGTCCCGGCGATATATAAAACTCCCTTGAGGGCACCTCCCAATTTCCCGACCGCACATTCGTAGGCCTGGAAGGTAAAGCCAGCAAGTTCGGGGGCGCCGCCAGAAAAATCGGCGGCACCCCCGGACGCTCCGGGAACACCTTCCGGATATTTTTATACACCAACGGCGTCGGTTAATGAGCCAGGCTGTGTAAAAACGT
>LUUF01000058.1 GCA_001644045.1 Methylomonas methanica
TCAAGCGCATGTCGCGTTCTGATGCCGTAATGCCGATAAGGGATTCATCGGGGAAATTCACGGCCGGAGCATCTGGCATCGGAGGCACGGCCGGCGTGTCTGTAATTTCTTCGCTGAGCGATAGATTGTCTCGCCTTTCCGGTGCGGCATCAGGCATAGAAGACGCCGATCCAGCGGTGAAAGCCGCGCGGGAAGTCGCCGAGCCGATCCAGCGCAGCTTTCAGTTTTTTCGGGGTGATAAACAATCATCCTGGCTGAAGAAAATACTCACTAAATTAACGGCATTTCACAAGGAAGAGTCGGTTTATAACCGGTCAACCAAAGACACGCTTGAAAAGATAGAGCGCAAGCCGACGGCCATGGCGTCAGGCATTAGCGGCTTCCCTATATCATCGCTACTCGGGATTGGTGCCAGGGGGTTGCTCGGTGCAGGGAAAGGGCTATTAAGAAAAGTTCCGCTTATTGGGGCAATTCTTACGTCTATCGGGTCCATATTCGACATATTTAATAGCGAATCCAGTGGTCTATCCAGGCGTGATAAAGATAAGTACGCAGGCTCTGTCATTGGCGGCACTGCCGGAACAATCGGCGGAGCAATAGCCGGGGCGATGGCCGGCGCCGTTGCGGGGCCGGTAGGAATGGTTATAGGCGGCATTGTTGGATCTTTTCTTGGCGACCAGGCCGGTCAGATCATCGGCGATACATTCGGTGGGTGGGTCAATGACCTTCGAAATGCAGATATACCCGGCAAGATAGCGGCGGCATGGGATAGCGCCGTAACGGCTATGTCTGCAACTTTCAACGAGGCTTGGTCCAAGGTCAAAGACATTGGCGGCCTGGTAATGAATGTTGTCGGCGAGCAGCTTAACGATGTTAACAGCTACGTCAAGGCCAATACCGGCGTAGATGCTAAGCAATTGGGTTCCGAGTGGTGGGATCGCACCAAGGCCAACGTCAGCGGCGCCGTGGATTACACCAAGCAGGCGGCGTCATCGTTGGTCGACCAAGCTATGCAGAGCGTTGATTGGGCGGCCAAAAATACAACCATTGGCAAGGCTTTCAGCAAAGCCGCCAGCACCGTTAAGGGTGGCGAAATCGGCTCGCCAGAACGGGCTATGCAGTTGTTGATGGAGAAAGGTTGGTCAAAGGATGATGCGGCGGCGATAGCGGCGAATTTAAATAGCGAAAGCCGGTTCGACACGAGAGCATCTGGAGACAAGGGCACTGCGATAGGCATCGCCCAATGGCATCAGGATCGGCAAGCGCAATTCGAAAAAGTATTCGGTAAAGAATTAACGGATGCATCCTTTGAAGAACAAATAGCGTTCATCGATTGGGAGATGAACAATACCAACAAAAAGGCCGGAATGGCCATTAGATCGGCATTTGGCGTGGATTCCAAGACAGCAGCAGTTGAGCAATTCTACGAACGGTCTGCGCTTGGACAGCGTGGCGGCGTTCAACCAGAGCGAATAGCAGACGCGCGCAAATATGCAGCAATAAACGTTTCAGGCCCATCAGTTGCGCTAGCGCCCAGAGCTCCTGCTATGCCAAAAATCGCAGAGCCGCCGCCAATTGTCGAGCCACTTTTAAGCACGGAATCGCCGCAGTTTACGGTAAATCTCCCGACTCAGGATGTTGGACAAAATTTAACTGACCGGAGAATCGCCCATATCGCGTCCGGTGGTATTTCAAACTTTTAACCACAATTATCATCATGCAAACTGGCGAAGAGAAGCTGCTTACATCTGATTGGGGTGCCCTTTCCCCTCACATGATTGCCTCCTTTTGGGAGGTAGACCGCGATGGCAACAAAAAAAAGGGGGCAAATACCGTTGTCAAGGCTGCCGTCGCCGACGAGGCCACACTTGATTTAACGCTCAACTGGCAATCGCCATTTGAACAGGCCGGCCCCGAAACCAAGGCGCCGACACTGTTTGCAATGATGCAGTCTGGGCTGGCAAGCCAAATGTACGACAGTCTCGGCTTCGACCAAGGCGAAAGCTCAAGCTCAAAGGCAACCAGGCTGCTACAGCAATTCGAAGGGCGCACCGGCATCACCCAGCTTAATTCCGTACAAGTTTTCAACGGCATGCCGCCGGCAAAAATACCGATGACGTTGTTGTTCCGTGCGTGGCGCGATCCGGTTACCGAGGTGGAAGAGCCATTTAACCAGCTTATGGAGTGGGCATTGCCTATCGAGCTGGCGAAGGACAGCACCTTGCTGACTAATGCTATCGAAGCAATCAGAGGCTCAAAAGATTGGATCGAAGCGGTATTGCCGTCCAAAGCGCCGACGTTGTTAGCGCTCCATTTCAAAGGCAGGACCTTCGCGCCGATGGTAATTGAATCGATTAGTCAGCCGCTGACCTCACCAACTGATAAAAATGGAAATTTCGTCGAACTCACTGTGCCAATTACCTTAGCCACCCTGGCCGCAATTGACCGAAAATACTGGCAGTCCATTCAACAACGCAAATGAAAACGATGAAGCCACCATCGAGTCGGAAGACCTGTAACCAGTGCGCACACGGGTAAAAATGAGCAAATCGAAAGCATCAAATTTCATATATACGAATAAGGCCGAAATTGCTGCGCTTAAGCTCACTGGGTTGCGGCTATCCGAGACGCGCGAGCTGTGCGGCCTTACACAAACACAAGCGGCAAGGCTGCTCAACACCTCGCCGCAAGCCATCAAAGATGCGGAAAATGGAAAACTTAACCCACTTCCGATCCGGCTTTTAAAGGCGGCGGCCGAGGTTTATGTCGTGTCCGCCGATTGGTTGTTGAATTTGTCAGATGACTGGGAGCAAGGCGAAAATGTCGGTGATCAGCGCGACCTGATTGCCACTTTCCACCGGTCGAGAGTCAACCATTATTCCAAACTTATAGCCGAACAAACACAAGCCGAAAACGCGACA
>LUUF01000061.1 GCA_001644045.1 Methylomonas methanica
GTAACCGGATCAATTCGTCATGATCTGCCAGGTTCCGGCAAGACTTTTTTTGACGCCGATACGTTGGCCGAAGGCTTGCGTTCCGCTCGTACCCAGCGTCCCAGGGCGCTTTGCGATATGCTCAGGTGATCAGCGGCTTGCCGCTGGCTGTAGCCTTTTTCAAGCACCACCCTGGCTGCATCTTGTTTGAATTCCAGGCTGTATTTTGGTCGAATGTGTTTTTTGTCGGTACTCATGATTACCTCTGCTAGCAGTATAAAGTCTGCCTTTAGAAGTGTCCGGGGTTATTGGACCATTTCACCTTATTGTCATTCCCTTTAAGCGGCTTCGATTGCGACAACGGCTCGGAATTTCTCGACCAGCATTTGCTGCGCTATTTCACTGATCATTCGCTTCGGACCCTATAAGAAAAATGAGAATGATCATGTCGAGCAGAAAACTGGGCGTGCGCCAGACAGTTATTCTGCTCGACAGACTGGACAAAGCTGAGGACGAGTACTTCAGCCTCCTCCTAATTGACAATAGATACCTCTATTTCTCTGGCCACATAGTCGGTATCGGTATAACTACCAAATTGACTCAAGGCGTTAATTCGATAAATGGTTGGTGTTTTGTCGGCCTCCGAGTATGTTTGGCTACTACAGCTTATTCTGACCGAAAATCCGTCGAGGCCGGTAAAACTCATTGCCGTTTGCGTATTTAGGTCAGAACAATTGCCGCCGTTGGCTATCCGGGCAATCGACCATTCGATACCGGCGCGCGCGGCTTGATACGCTCTGGCACCTTGCAGCGCGTTGATTGACGTGCTGATTTGGTTAGCGCTTAGTCTCACCATGTAAGTACCTAGCAGGCCTAACACCACTAGCACAAAAGTCGCCACCACAATCGAGAAGCCGCGCTGCCCTTTCACGGCGCATTATCCACGTGGATTTGCCGAATCAACCGAGTCGATTCTCCCGCATTGTCCGTCAATGTGATAGTCAGCGTGACCATCCCGGAGTGCGATGCTGTCGCCGAACTGTAGGTGAAGTCGCAACTACTGACATTATTAGCTTGCAGTTGCCCGGTTACGCCAACGGGAGGATCAATTTGCGTGGTATCGATGCTATAGCCGCTGTAACGCAATAGAGTACCCGCAACCAAGTCGCAACGATAGGTGAGCGGCGTATCGACGATAAAAAACCGTTGTTGTGGCGATTGCAGCGGAAATTGCTTGGCGGTGTTTAGTATTAAGCGGGTAGTTGTGGAAGTGTTTTTTAGAGTTGCCCGATTACTGCCGGCATACGCATCGCCGCTACCGCTGCCCAGATTGTAAATAACCAGTTCTCCTGTTGGCGTGTTTTGCAGGCTGCCTATCACATCGAAGCTGGTATCGGTTGTGGTAAAGTCCAGAATGTCGCCAGTGCCGTCCGCCGCTAATTTCGCCCGATAGCGGCCGCCTTCGCTAATATGCAGCAGTTCCAGAGTTGTGCCGCCGCCGGCTATGCGGATACTGTTGGGTAGCGCGCGACGAATGTCGCGCTGCATTAGGCGTAGTGCCGATTCGGCATTATCGACCAGGCTGGTGCGGCGTTCCAGATCCAGATAGCTTTTCACCGGTAGGGTAATAATGTCTGTCGTCATCGCCGCGAGAATGCCGACAATGACCAGTACGGTAATCAGCTCGATTAAGGTAAAGCCTTGATTCGCGCGGCGCATATCAGTAATGGGCTCGATAACCCACCAACCGCAGATTGCTTACGCCTGGCCCATTGACGGTAACGCTGATTTGTTTGGCATTCACGCCGCCGCTTAATGCGGTGGGGGCCGATACCGCGACTGTGACGTTATATTGCGATAGGCCCGTAACTGCATTGCCGGCTTGATCGTGCACGCCGCTATCGCTCAGGCCATTATAGTCGTCGACATCGTCATAATTGGCTCTGGCACTGCTGCTTCCGCCGCTATAGCCTTGCAGTAAAATTTCTTCCAGATAAGATTCGGCAATTGCTACCGCTTGATGCTGCACCACCGGATCCGCACTGTGGCTAACCGTCAGATTAATCACCGACAAAACGCCGAGCAGAGCGATGCTGATGATCAGCATCGATAAAATCAACTCTATCAGCGTGACGCCGGTTTGCTGTTGATCTGTACCTTTAACGCTTGGTTTAAGACGAACTGTCATAAACAAAGCCGGTATCTTTTACCACGCTGATTTGTTTGCCGTTACTGCCGATATTAATTTGTTCATCCGCGGAAGAATCGCCTTTGGCAGTGAAATAAAACGTCGTAGTGCTCAAGTTGATACCGGATTGACTGCCTTGATAACTGGACTCGCCGGAACCAGGTCGAGCCACGGATAAACCGAAATTTGCGCTGATTGTCGATGCGCATTGACTACGATCCGTCACTGTCGGGCGTTTCAACTCGAATTGATTGGCGCTGATTTGCACTTGGACATTGCAGCCGGTTGCAACCGCCAACTTTTGGGCATAACGAATCGCGTTGATAGTATCGTCGAAGAACGCCCGTTCTTGATAAACCGACAAATCGAAAAACTTGGGCAGTGCCGTTGCCGACAAAATACCGAGAATGACGATGGTCATCGTCAGTTCAACCAATGTGAAACCGCTTGAGCTGCGGTTTGAATTGAGATGAATGATAATCATCGTAACAGCAGCGGGTAGGGCAGGGCTATGGAATGGCTGTGCACGATCAACAGCCCTTTATTTGCAGCATAGCTGGCTAAGCCATTCGTTTATCTATTTGCAGCCAATGTTATCGGGTTACATCACGAGCAGTTACTGTTAACGATGCTGGCCGTTGCGGCGACCGACGCGCTGGTTGCTGCCGTGTAAGTGATTTCGCAAGTAGCAGCCGTTGTTACCCCGGATGAGAAACCGATCTTAGTGCCGGCGGTGGTGAAAGCAAGGTCGCCGGTTAATCGAACCGCCGATCCGATACCGGCAGCGGTAGCCGCTGGGTAGCCATATACCAAATCCACAGTGCTGCCTTCCAGCGTTATGGTTTGGCCCGATGCGGCTGTCTTGCTTTCGAGTAGCGCTTGGGCGTGCGCGATGGTAATCGCGGAGTTAACGGCGCCAAGTGCACCTTCCAAGGCCGCCGCCCGTGCATTGGTGGACATATTCGAAAACTTAGGTAAAGCGGTGGCCGCCAAAATGCCTAAAATCACGATCACCATGATCAATTCTATTAATGTGAATCCTTGTTGCCGATCTGATTTCATTGTTTTTTCCGAAAATTAAGACGTAAGCGAATATTCTGTCAAAGGTAAGGTACATGAATTGCCAAGTATTGTAGAACATGACCTAGTCTATACTGAGGTTTAATTTTGGTTAGTTATTACCAAAAAGCAACATATCGTCGTGTTTTAGTTCTTGTTAACGTACCGCTATGAGCATACGAAAATTTATTTTTTGCGACATCTGCAACCCGCAAGGTTTACGCTCGATAGAATTTCGCCGGGCGCCACGCAGTGATGAGCGCGTCGGCCGGCGCCTCAGTGACGGCAGAGCTTGGTTTGAAGGGGAATTAAGCTTGGCGGTCAATTCGGGTTGGCTGTGCACCGAGGACGGCCGGCATATTTGTCCGGTTTGCCAGAATAACAGCCAATAGCGTTCCGGTTTGCTGTTGCGCCAGTCGGTCCGCTCGTTGGTATTGGTTCGGTTCTGGCTTTGCCTTTACCTGTTCATTATTTGGTTGATGCCAACCGTGGCGTATGCCGGTCGTGTCATAAACTCGGCAACCTTGAATGGCGCTACATCCATCACCGTGACACCTGGTGCGACGATTACTGCTTCGCTGAATGTCACCACGTCCAGCACCGATAATACCTGGCTTGCCAGCGGCTGGCTTATTTCCACCAGCGTGACGACCGGCACCGGTACTTGTGCGAACCACGCTAATTACCTGGCTAGCGGCACTTTCAACCAATCTTTCACTATCACGGCACCTAACACCGCGGGGACTTACAATGCCTATTTTGCGGCGTATAGCGCTGACAACTGCGGAACTGGGCAAAGTGTTGTCTATACCTTGAGCAATGCGGTGATTGTGGCGACCGCACCCGCAGTTTCATCCATCAATCTGGCGGGCGCAAGTCCTACTACAACCGGTACCAGCGTATCGTGGACGGTGGTCTTTAACAAAAGTGTTACCGGTGTCGATGCCAGCGATTTTTCCTTGGTGCAAAGCGGTGGCGCCAGTGGCGCTGCCATTACCAGCGTGACCGGCAGTGGTAGCTCTTGGACCGTGACTGCCAGTTCGGGCTCCACAGCTGGAAGCCTGGGACTAAATCTGGTCGATGACGACTCGATCAAGTATGCGTCTAGTATCCCGCTGGGCGGAACCGGTATAGGCAATGACAACTTTACCGGACAGGTTTATACGGTGACATTCGCGTCGTTGCCGATACTTGATTTTCATATGGACGAAGCTGCCTGGAACGGCACCGCCAACGAAGTGATCGATAGCGAGAGCGGCTACAGCGGCACCGCTGCAACATTGACGGGTAGTAAACCTAGTACAGCCAGCACTGTACCGGTAAGCGCCGGCAGCCCAGGTACCTGCGGTTACGGTGTGTTCAACCGCAACAATAAGAACTATGTTGCCTTGCCGTCTAGTTTTCCCAACTTGGGAGCAACGGGCGGCGCTTTTACCATTGCTGCCTGGATCAGAACCACCAACAACACGCTGCCGGGCCAGCGAATTTTCATCGACGACGAACACAATTCCAGCGGTTACGGCTTTAGCTTGGCCGATGGCGGCAACGGCAAGGTGCGTTTTTTTAGTCGCGGTACGCCTTCGGTCGAGAGCCTGGATACCGCGAATGTAATAGCCAATAACACTTGGTATTTCGTTGCGGCGGTTGTGGATGTGCCGAACAAAACCAAACGGATTTACGTTTTCAACACAGCAGGGACTTTGCTGGCCAATGTCAGTGCAACTTGGACTGAGACCAGTTTCGGTTCGGATAGCGGCATTGCGTCTATCGGCGGTGAAACCAATGCGGCCGGCGAGAATAATAATTCCTTCGGTTTTGCCGGCAATATCGACGAATTGCGGGTATTTCAGAGCGCCTTGACCCAATCGAGTATTCAAAGTCTGATGTCGCGCACTCGTTCCTGCACCATAGTCTCGCCGGTGTTGGTCAACCCAGTGGATTTCAATTGCGTGGAAGCCGGGCAATCTGAATTGACCGGGCATCTTTACGGTAAGTTATCCGGCACCTCGTTTACGTTTGACGTGATTGCTCTCAAGGATACAAATAATGACGGTATCGCCGAGGGCGCGCTTACTACGTATGCTTCAGATGTAACACGCAACGTCACGGTGGAATTGGTTGATGGTTCCGGAAGCACGGCTTGTCGTTCCAGGACTGCGTTAAGCCCGATTATTAGTCAGACCTTATCATTTGCCAAGGCGTCGCAACCTAGCGAGCAAGGCCGGAAAAGTACTGCAAGCTTTACGGTCGCCAAAGCCTACGCCAACTTGCGCTGTCGTGTTACCGACGCCACCAATTCGCCGTCGATAGTCGGATGCTCGGCCGACAGTTTCTCGATAAGGCCGACTACGTTCAGCGTTTCCGCTAGCGCCAATGGCAGTTCCGCGATCAAAACCGGCGCCAGTTTTTCGATGACGGCCGCCAGCGGGGTGGTGGGGTACGATGGCTCGCCGAAGGCGGACCCGAGTAAATTGAATGCGCATAGCGGGGCGATTCGCAGCGGAATGTTGACCGGCACCTTCGATTACGCCGACTTAACGACAGGAACGGCGACGGGTTCCGACTTTATCTATTCGGAGGTTGGTTATTTCAACTTATCGGCGCAAGGCGTGTACGACGATAACTTTACCGAAGTAGACGCGGTAAACAGCGATTGCACCAGTGACTTTGCCAATACGGCGGTTAGCGGCAAATTTGGCTGTAAGTTCGGCAATACGGCGACTACCGGCAATTTCGGCCGATTCATTCCGGACCATTTCGATGTGACGCTGAATACTCCCTTATTTGCCCCAAGCTGCAATAGCTTTACCTATGTCGGGCAGCCCATCAAATACGCGATGAACCCAGTGGTTACCGTTACCGCGAAAAATGCAGATGCAGGCACGACACAAAACTATACGGGAAGTTACTGGAAAATAGATCCCAGTCATGCCACTTACGGCATTACGCCCAGTTACAGCGAAGCCACGCAATCGCTGACGGTGTTGAATAGCAGCGCGCCGGTAGTTGCCGATAACGGCAATGGCACCGGTACCCTGACATTTGCCGACACCAGCAGTAATATTCTCGGCATAACTCGCGGCAATCCATTGGCGACGTTTAATGCCGAAATAGCGATGAGCTTTACTTTGCGAGACACCGATGCTGTACAGGTTACAAACATCAACGGCGTGGCCGGCGGCAATCCGGTGGCATTCGGTTCCGCTAGCGCCGGAAACGGCATTGGCTTTAGCAACGGCTATAAGGCTCAGCGCTGGGGACGGCTGACCTTGAGCAATGCTTATGGTTCGGAATTGGCGGCGTTGCCGATGCCATTGTTCAGCGAGTATTTCAACGGCAGCGCATTCGTGACCAATACCGCCGACAATTGCACTAGTCTGAGTTTGACTAACCAGATACAACTCAGCAATTCGGCAACAGCCAGCGGTGCGTTAAAAGCCGGCAATACCGCAATGACTATATTGCCGTCCGGAACATCAACGGCAACGTTGGCAAATACGCCCTTACTGGCCGGCGTTGCCGGCTTGAGTTTCAGCGCGCCGGGAGCCGGTAACACGGGGTATATCGATGTCAGCGGGAGTTTTGGCAGTCTGCCGTGGCTGTTGTTCGACTGGGATCATAATGGCGTTCACGACAATTCGCCCGCCGCCAAGGCCTCGTTTGGCATCTACAAAGGCGGCAGCCAGCAAATTTATCTGCGGGAAGTGTACTAACGATGCATATTGGTGGATAAATCCCACATCGGCAAAAAGATACCCAAAGCCAGCACCAATACCATGATGCCGATCACCACGATTAAAACCGGCTCGATCACGCTGGACAGGGTTTTTAATTCCGCGTCGATCTCGCCTTCGTAAAAATCCGCAACTTCATGCAACATTTCGGCGATATTGCCCGATTCTTCGCCGACCATAATCATTTGAATCACCAAGGGTGGAAACAAGCCTATGCTTTTCGCCATTCGGCTGATACTGTCGCCTTTTTCGATACCGATCCGCATCTTATGCAGCTTGTCGCCGATGTATTCATTACCGACTGCTTTGGAGACTATCGCGATGCCCTGAATCAACGGTACGCCGGCATTCAATATCATCGCAAAGGCGCGGGAAAATCGCTCCATCGTCGCGCGTTCGACGATGCTGCCGACCGCTGGAATTTTTAGTAAAAACCAATGCCATTGCCTGAGGCCGTCCGGATTTTCCAGGTATTTGGCAAACAACAACGCAGCCGCCACTAAGCCTGCCAACAGGTGCGGCCAGTAATTGACGGTAAACTCCGAAATCGACATCAGTAACCGGGTTTGCCAAGGCAATTGCGCGCCCATTTTGTCGAACATGCCCTTAAAGGCCGGAATGACATAAATATTGACGATTACCAGCGCGATGCTGATGGCCGCGATCACCATGCCGGGGTAACGCAGCGCGGTTTTGATGCGGTTTTCGGTATCCTTTTCCCGCTCCAGATAATGGCTGATTTGCAGAAAAGCCTGCTCCAGGCTGCCGGTGGTTTCGCCGACATTGACGATGCTTAGCAATAATAACGGGAAAATCTTGTCGTACTGCGCCATGGCTTGCGACAGCGGTTGCCCTGATTCCAGCTTACGGGTGATGCCAACCAACGCCTGTTTCAACGCAATATTGCGGCTGGAATCGGACAGGCTGCTGATCGCACGCGACAATGGCACACCTGCTTTGGTCAGACTGTACATTTGCCGGCTGAACAGTATCAGGTCGTTGATATTAAGTGCCCGTAAGGCGCGCCACTGCGCAAACTGTTCCAGCAAGTCGGCGCTGCCGGCTATCGGTTCAATGGCGATGGGGATCAAGCCCCGGCTATTTAGAGTTTGCGCGACGGTTTGCGCTGATTCGGCATCCAGTTGGCCGTTAATTAATTGGCCTTGGGGATTGCGGGCCTTATAGGCAAAATTGGCCATCTCAACTTTCCGAGATGCGCATGATTTCGTGCACGGTCGTGGTGCCTTGTTTAACCAGTTCCAGGGCTTGTTCCGTAAACGATTTAAAACCCGGCGTGGCGCGGGCGGCAGTGATAAAGCCCGCCGAATCGTTGCGGCGTAGAGCGTCCAGGGTTTCGTGACGTAATTCCAACAGCTCGTAAACTCCGACGCGACCACGATAGCCGATGTGATTGCAGTATTGGCAGCCGGCGCCTTTTTTAAACACAATGTCGCCGGAACGAATATTAAACGATTTTTCCAGCCAGATGCTTTGGCCTTCATTGATCTGCGCTATTTGCGCGCAGCGGTCGCAAATTTTTCTCACCAGGCGCTGGGCGACGATGACTTTTAACGCACTCGCTAAAATATAGCCTTCGATGCCCATATCCAGCAGGCGGGTGGCGGTTTCCACCGCACCGTTGGTATGTAACGTGGAGAACACCAAATGGCCGGTGATCGAAGCTCGGACTGCGATTTCGGCGGTCTCGCGATCGCGAATTTCGCCGACCAGTATCACGTCCGGATCCTGGCGCAGCGCGGAACGCAATACGCTGGCGAAGGTCAGGCCGATCTTGTCGTTAATCTGCGCCTGGTTGATACGGGGCAGGCTGTATTCCACCGGATCCTCGGCGGTGATGATCTTGGTTTGCGGATAGTTGACCGACGAAAGCGCCGCATAAAGGGTAGTGGTCTTGCCGCTGCCGGTGGGGCCGGTGACTAAAATCAAGCCGTGCGGATTGCGGATATGGGTTTTAAAACGGCCCAGCAAATCCGCCGGCATGCCGAGTTGTTCCAAGTCCAGCAAACCCTTGGATTGATCGAGAATCCGCATCACCACCGATTCGCCGCTCTGGATCGGCAGCGTCGATAATCGTACGTCCAGCGCCTTGTTTTTGACCCTGATACTGAAACGACCGTCTTGCGGCAGGCGTTTTTCGGAAATATTCAAACCGCACATCAGCTTCAAGCGCACCATCAGTGCCGGGGCGATGTTGATGTTGTCCAGGACTTGTTCGTTCAACACGCCATCCACCCGTTGGCGGATACGCAGCACATTTTCGTCCGGTTCGATGTGGATGTCGGAGGCGTTGGTTTGCACCGCGTCTTCGAAGATCGATTGCAGCAGTTTAACCACCGGTGCATCGCTGACTTCGCTGCTGGAGAGCAGGGCGTTTAAGTCGAACTGATTTTCCGCCAGTTCGTCGCTGAGCTGGTCGGCCAGATTGCTGATCTCCTCGGTGCGGCGGTAGGCTTGGTCTATGGCCGTGAGCAAATCCGATTCGCGCACCACCGCCTGGCGAATGCGTTTTTTCAGCACCCGGCTCAGTTCGTCCAGGCCCATCAAATCGGTCGGGTCGGCCATCGCCAGCAATACGTCGTTGGCGTTGCTCTCCAGCAGCATCACCCGAAAGCGGCGGGCCAGGTTTTCCGGCAGTTCCTTGCAAATTTCCGGCTTGCGCTTGTATTGGGAAATATCCAGGAAGGGGATTTGCAGTTGCCGGGACAGGAAACTGAGTAAATCGGTCTCGGAAATATAATTCAGATCGACCAAGGTGCGGCCCAGCTTGCGGCCGGTCTTTTTCTGCTCGGCCAGCGCTGTCATCAATTGCTCGTGACTGATGATGCGGTGCTGCACCAGCAGGTCGCCGATGCGGATTTTCTTTTGCGGATATTCCATGGCTGATGAATTAATTCAGGGCACTGAGACGTTGTTTAATATAGTTCACAACGTCTGCGTTCAAGGTGTTTTTGTCCAGCGCCTGTTGGTAGGCTTGCGCGGCAGCTTGCGTTTCGTTCAACTTGTCCTGGCAAATCGCCAAGCCTAGCCAGTTTTCGGCTTTATCCGGCTGGAACTGGGTGAGGCGTTGATAAATGCGTTCAGCTTGCGGGAAGCGTTGCTGTTGTTGATAGCCGGCGGCGAGTAAGGACAGATAAGCCGTATCGTCCACAGAGTCGGCGCTGATCTGTTCCAGCGTGTTTATTGCCTCCGCAAAGTTTTTTTCCTGAACGTATAAATGCGCCCGGGTTTTTACGAACAATAAGTTGTCCGGGAATAATTGCAGGCTTGCTTGTACAAAGTCAGCTATTTCTTCAGAACCGGCATGCGCTTTTAACAGGGTTTGCAGGAATAAGGTCCGAGCGCCCAAATGGCTGGGGTTGAGCTGCAAAGCGTTGCGCAAATGCGCCAATATTGCCGCTGACGAGTTGCCGGCTTTGGCGCGCCGGTAAAGTGCATCGGCCTGTTCCGCGGGTGTCTGCGCTTTAACGGGTTTGGCAGCGGGTGTGATTGCCGGCGGTATCGCTGCGGCGCTGGGAAGCGATAGCGGCACTTCCGGCTCAATGGCTTTGACTATCGGGATAACTTGTTCGGTATTCGGTAAGGCTGGCTGGGCGATAGTAGCATTGGCTATTGGCGCTTCAGTCGGCTGCTGCTGCGGTTCTACCGGTGTTGCTGGCAAAGTTTGCGTCGGTTTGGCCGGCAATGCAAGCCTGGGTACGGCAACCGCCGGCTGTTCCGCTTGGTTCGAGTGAGTTTGCCTCCACAGGTAATGCACTGGCAGTGTCAGGGCGAAGGCGATTAACCAGGGCCAACGGCGTCGATGCTTGGTATGTGGGGCCGGTCTTAGCTCCAGTTTTGGGGTAGACGCCGCATTTGGGTTGTTGCGCTGTTCCAAATCGCGCAACATTTGATTAATCAAGCTCATAAGGCTAAGTATGACGAAAAATAAACAAACAGCGAGCAACTGAGCAGCAACAGCCACAGGAAGATACTTCTAAAGCCCCAAGGCAGCGTTCTACCCCGGGTGTCGTCGGTATCCAGTGCAGCCAGTTGCAAATGTCGCCAGCCTATTTTGCTTTGGCCTTTGCCGTATGCGACCAATAAGGCTTTATGCGTCAGAATATTGATCAGGCGCGGTATGCCTTGCGTATAAAAATGCAGTGCGTGGATGCTTAACGGTGCCAATAAGTCGGTATGGGTGTTGCCGGCAATCCGTAAGCGGTGATTCACATATTCGCGAATTTGCCGATTATTCAGCGGCTGCAAGGTGTAGCTGAAACTGATGCGCTGGCGTAATTGGCGGATCGATTTGTTTTGCAGCAGTTCATCCAGCTCGGGTTGGCCGAACAACACGATTTGCAGGAGTTTTTGCTTCTCCGTTTCCAGGTTGGTTAGTAGCCGCAAGCTTTCCAGTGTCTCAAGGGGCATGGCCTGTGCCTCGTCGATAATCAACACTACTTTATTGCCAAGCTTGGCGGCCATCAGCAGATAGTCGTTGATTTGCGTCAACGTGCGGCTTTGCCAGGCGTTGCTGGAATAGCGGATGCCTAATTCCTCCGCGACCGCTAGGTGCAAGCCAGCGGCCGATAAATGCGGGTTGGGCAAATAGGCGGTGATAAACGGCGGCGGCAATTCGTTCAACAGCATCCGGCACAGCAAAGTCTTACCGGTGCCGACCGGGCCGGTGATCTTGATGAAACCCTCGCCGCTTTGTAGCGCAATCATCAGCACATTCAGGGCTTCGCGATGGGTCGGCAGATCGCAGAAAAACTCGGTGTCCGGCGTCAGGTTGAAAGGCAGCTGATTTAGGCCGAAATGTTGAAGATACATATTCAGATTGGTCGAATGAATTCGGCCCTACAAGGGCTCATTTCCACAACTGCTTACGTTCCAGCTGCTGCATGCGTTCGCGGCTATCTTCTATCGGCGCCGTCCAGTCCTGGCTGTTGCTGATAATGGTCGGTTTTAACAGGATGACCAGTTCCGATTTGCGGCCGGTGCCCTGGTTTTCCCGAAAGGCGTTACCCAAGTAAGGGATACGCGATAGCAGCGAAACCCCTTGCTTGTTTTCTTCACGGTTTTCCTGCATCAAGCCGCCGATCACGATGATTTGGCCGCTTTCGGCATGGACAATGCTATCCGATTCCCGCACCGTATTCAGCGCCATCGGCAATTCGTTGGGCTGATCGTTAATAGTGAATTTTTTGGTTTGGTTTTCCACCCGGGTGATCGAGGGGTGAATGTGCAGGGTGATGTTGTTGGTGTCGCCGATCTGCGGGGTAACATCCAATGCAATCCCAGAAAAAAACGGCGTCCAGGTGATGTCTTGCGTGACGGTATTGGTGGCCGCCGAGAGGCTGTTGTTCGAGGCGATGTCGGTGATGAAATATTCGTCCTGACCGACCTTGATCACGGCTTTTTGATTATTCAGCGTGGAAATTCGCGGGCTGGAGAGGATATTGGTTTTGCCCTGGCCTTCCATCAGTTCGATAAAGGCGTAAAAGTCGCCGGAATGCACGCCGATGGTGAATACCTGACTGGTCACCGAGGCCGCCATCGGCAGCGGATTGACGCTGCTCAGAAAAGCATTTTTGGCGTTGTGCATCACGTTGGCCCAGTTGACGCCGTCTTGATGTTTGTCGTCGAGGATGATTTCCAGAATTTTGGCTTCGATGACTACCTGCCGGGCAATCTGGCCTTGGGTGGTTGTTATCAATTTTTCGACTTCGCGCATTTGGCTGGGATTAGCGCGCACAACCACAATACCGGTTTGTTTGTTGATCACTACTTTGGTGCCGGTCTGTGGATTATGCAATTCACCGGCGTTTTCCGCAGTCGGCGTCACATCGGCAACGGCCGATAACGATTGCTGTAATTCCTCCCAGAAATCGGTTTTTGACGATGTGGTTATCCAACTGCCCGAGGTAGCATTATTGGGAGCATTACTGTTCGGATTGTTCGGGTTGCTGTTCTGGCTTGCTTGGTTATAAGTATTGGAGCGCCTGGAGCCGTTGCTGATTTGTCCGGAGGATACCCGGGTATTGGAGCTGCCTTCGCGCAGTAAATCGATGCGATCGATTTTGAATATCTTGGTTTGCAGGGTAGCCGGATAAATGATATAGCCGATGTCGGTTTTGCTGTAGTCGTAACCGTAGACTTTTTGCACCGCGCTGAGTACCTGCGGGATGCTGATGTTTTTAAGTTCCAGTGAAATCCGTCCGGTCACGTCGGGATGGACCACCATGTTTTCCTGGCTATTCGCCACCAGACTCATGAAAAACTCGCGCGCATCGACCTCGTGTACTGAAACATTAAAGGTTGTTGGGCGGCCGGCCAAGGGATCGCCGAGCAGGCTTTGATTGAAATCGGGAATCAGCGCGTCGGTCACTGCGGCGGGCGGGGTAGGCGAGGGGGAACTGCTGGGTGTAACGGCGGCCGGAAAGGTTTTATCGACGTTGGTGGTCTTCACTGCGGCGGTTTCGCTACAGGCCGACAACAATAAAGTCAGGCTGGCGGTAACAATTACAAAAGTATTGAGCATTGGGTTCATTTCACCGGTTTTTTAACGGAGGGGACCAAATAAAGTTTTTTGTTGACGCCGTTTTGTCTGATTAACACATAGCCCGGCTTGATCTGCACCACTCGGCTGCCATCTTCCAGGGTTTGGCCGTTGCCGACAGTGACGCCATTGATAGTCGCGCGTCTACGGGCGGCGGAAATCCAGATAGCGGTCAGGCTGGGAAGCGTTTCGGCGTTGGGCATCTCCATCGCCTGAGCGGCTGGCAGATTGCCCGGCAAGGTCGGGTCGCGCAATTCGGCCATCGAGATAGCGGGGATAATTAGCGCTGCAAATAGGAGTGTAAAATAGTTAAACACCGAGTAAATCCTGTTCAAAACTCAAGGTGTATACCTGAATCCGGGTTTCGGCAAGCGGATAGTCTTTCACCTGGTAGGCGATGCTATCCCAATGGATACGCCAGGGCAGGGTTTCCAGGGCTTTCAAGTAATTCAAGGTGCTGAAGTAATCGCCTTGCAAGGTAATCACCATCGTGTGCCGATACACCCAGATCGGTTCTTGTTCGTTATTGCCGAAACCGCTGGCCGGCAGGGTTTCCAATTTGAGCAGTTTCAGGTTGCCATGTTGTTTGAGCATATCGCGCAGTGCGGTAGCCATTGATTGGGCGGGCACGAATTTCTTGCCGCCCTGGCCAAGTTGCTGTTTTAAGCCGTTCACCGATTGTTGTAGCTGGTTCAACTGCTGGCGGGCATCGCTATTCATATCTTTCCGGCCCGCTTCTTCAAGTCGTTTGGCGATTTGTTGTTGCGCATCCAGTTGTTTTTGCACCGCGCCGATTTCAGCAATAACCATCTGCTGTTGTTTGTTTAGCGGCTGATAAAACACGGCATCCCAGACGCCCCATAGCGTCAAGATCGCCGTACCTGCCACCAGCAACTTTTCGCGGCGGCTAAGTCTGGCAAAACGTAGCTGAAACTGCTCAAGGTTTGCCGGCACGATTCGCCTCCTTGTCGTCCTTGAAGTTTGCGCTAACGCTAAAGTCGGTCAGTTCGGCGGCGTCGGCCGATTGCTGAATGCTGAGCTTGGCAAAATGCCGGCTTTTAAACGGCGCGGTATTTTGCAGACGCTGCAAGAGCAAGGCGATCTGTTCCGGCTTATAGGTGCTACCTTGTAGGCGAATACTGTCGCCGGTACTTTCGATATTGATGCCGGTCAGCCAGGCATTGCTGTCGGTTTGCGCCGCCAATGCCGCCAGATACCCGGAAAATCCTTGTGTTTGATCGGAGCTATCGTCCGCCAACAGTTCCAATACGTGCGACAAGCTTTGATACTCGGTTTGGGCTTGCTGAATTTCTCGATGCAATAAGGCGTCGACTTGTTGGTTGGGGTGTTGGTTTTGCAAATTTTGTAACTGGGCTTGAGCTTGTTGCAGCTGGGTTTGCAACTGTAACAGTTCCGCTTGCCTGTCATGTAGGTTACGGCTGGCGACGGTGCCGGCGATTAGCAGATAAACACACACGCCCACCACCGCCAACAGGTATGGGTTGCGCAACATAGCGTTGTGCTGCTTGCCGCCGCTCTGATAAAGATTGATTTGCTGGATCATTGGCCGGACTCCAACGCTCTACGCAAGCTGGCGCCTATCACCGGTGCGCAAAGGCTTTGGGTGGCATCGCTCAACAAAATATCGCTATCGACTATCGCCGATAAGTCCATGGCTCGGGCGGTAATTCCGTGACTCATCGTCAGGAAGTTGATGATTTTTTGCGTATCGATCGGCATCAGTACCACCGCCAGGCTGGTGATAGGCGGAATATCGAAGAAATTTTCGACGTAATCGAAAGACCGCTGGATTTCCAGCGCCAGGCTGTCGTGCTCAATAATGTCCGGTTCCAGGCCACTGTAGAAAGTGCTGTCGGCAAGTTGCTGATAGCCGCTGCCGATTTTACGGGATAGATACAGTGCGCCATTCTTTTGGATAATCACCCGGCCATGGTCTTTTTCCAAATGCAGCAGTGCGATACCTTGCTGATTCTCCGGTAACAAAGTGGCCAGATTGCGTAACGCAGTTTCTTGAATGTCGATGACTTTGACATGTAAACCGGCCTGGCGGCAACGTTCGCTGAACGTCCGTACCACTTCGTTGGTACAGGCCACGGCTTCCAGCATTTGCGGGGTGTTGGGGCGATTGGATTTTGGTAAAAGGTAGTAATCGATAGTGGCTTGATCGATCGGATAATCGAGTAAGTCGGCAATCCGCCAACCGACTGCCTGCTTTATTTCTTCGGCATTAACCGCTGGCGCTTCGATGCTGATGGCGCGGTAGTGTTCCGGTGCCAACAGGATATGGCAATCGTATTCTTCCAAGTCATGGTTTTTTACCAGCGCGTGCAGCAGCGGCACCCATTGCGCTTCACTGGCGGGGACGAATTCGGCATGCAATAGGCGCGGCCGTTCGTGTTCCGCATAACGGGTGATGGCTATCGTAAAACCGTTTGCCACGAAGCTGACGGCCACCACGCCGGGTGAGTTACTGGTCTGTCGCAGTAATTTTTGCAATAGTCGCACTGTGAGCGGTTTCCGATAGAGAGGCGAATTTGGAATTGCAATAAAGCAGGTGAGGATGTGTCGATTCGCTCTTTACCTTTTTTTTGAAAGGCTTACAGCCTAACCTGCATCTAATACGCGAAGTCTATACTAAAACACCTAATTCACAGAAATTTGATCGAATTCAAAATCGCCGCGAAAAGGTTGGAGTGGAGCGTTGTTGTGGTCAGCCGGGCGTTGGCAAGCGTTCGCTAAATTATTTTAGGCGAACGCTTGTTTTGCTGGTTTATAGGGAGATGACAATCGATTCAGCTGATCCAAACAGATCTGGCTTTTAAGGCTTTTTGCAAACGGCCGGCGGCGACTTCCCATTGAATATTACGAAAGAAGGCATCGACATAATTGCCGGCTGCAGCGCCGTAATCCATTTGATAGGAATGTTCATACATATCCAGCACCAGGATGGGTAATGTCGAGCTGGGTGCGGTGGCATGATCCCATTGCCAGTAATTCTCCAGCAAGCCGGTATGCAGGTTTAAACCCAAAACCACCCAGCCGGAACCGCCGCCCAGGCCGGCGCCGATGCGTTTAAATTCCTTTTCCCAGGCTTCCAACGAGCCGAACGCGTCGCTCAAAGCCTTAGCAAGGGCTGCATCCGGCTTGCCGCTACCACCCAAATTGGCGAAATACAGTTCGTGCAACACCACCGAGCCGGTACGCACTAAGTGTTCGCGTTTTAGATCGTTATAGATATAAGCCGGCAGCGTCGAATCTTCCAGAAAAACGGCCAATTTTTGCTTGACCGCATTCAGCGCTTTGACAGAGCCGGCATAGTTGTTTTCCCAGTGCGAGCGAATCAGTTTCTCGGAGATGCCGTCCAGTTTGGCCGGATCGAAGGGTAACGGCTTTATCTCCTGAACCGTGTTAAACGCCGATGACAAATTGGTATTGATGTCCGGTTCGGTCTCGGCAAGACTATTACTGCTCAGTGAGGCCAATGCGACCCCGGCTGTGGCGGTGGCTAAAAAATCTCTCCGGGTATAATCGTTTGTCATAAGTTCACTCCATGTTGGCTTAGCCAGGGTTTCAGAAAGGTCAATAACAGCCCGGCCGCGCCGCTGCAGGCAATGACCGGGATAACGCCGGCTTTGTAGCGAAACAAAGCCAGAATGGCGGCCAGGCCGATTAGCAGCGCGAAGCTGTCCAACTCGTCGCTAAAACCCCTGGGCCAGAACACGTGATAGGCAAAGAAGGCGGCCAGATTCAGAATCACACCTACCACGGCGGCGGTAATGCCGGTCAATGGCGCGGTAAATTTCAGATTGTTATGAGTCGATTCCACCAACGGTCCGCCGGCCAGAATGAACAAAAAGCTGGGCAGGAAGGTGAAGTAAGTCACCACGGTTGCCGCTACCGCGCCCGCCAGAAACAGATGTTCGCTGCCGAACAGTGCCTGGCTCCAGCCGGCGACGAAGCCGACGAAAGTGACGACCATGATCAACGGGCCGGGCGTGGTTTCGCCCAGGGCCAGACCGTCGATCATTTGAGTCGGTGTCAGCCAATGATAGTGCTCCACCGCGCCTTGATACACATAAGGCAACACCGCGTAAGCGCCGCCGAAAGTGAGTAGGGCGGCTTTGGTGAAGAACCAGCCCATTTGCGTCAATGCGCCGTCCCAGCCATATTTGGCGCAGAGCCAACCGATAGCGCCGCCCCATAATGCTAGGCCTATTAACGCCAGTTTGACCAGCTTGCCGGCATTGAAGCGGGCGTGCTCAGGTGTCGGCGTATCGTCGTCTATCAACGCCGGGCCGAAATGCTGTTTGGATTTACCGTGACCCCCGCCCAAATTGAAGTATTTGGGAGCCAGTTTGCCGCCAATGGCACCGAGCAAGCCCGCGACCAGCACGATGAGCGGAAACGGTGCATTTAAGCCAAAAATAGCCAGAAACGCCAGCGCCGCCATCGCCCATAACCAGCGGTTTTTTAAGGCGCGCGAACCGATCCGATAAGCGGCAAACAACACGATTGCCGTTACCGCCGGCTTGATGCCATAGAGCGCGCCGGCCACCGCCGGTAAATGTCCGTAGGCTAAATAAATCCAGCCCAAACCGATCAAAATCAATAAGGACGGCAATACAAACAAGCCGCCGGCCATGATGCCGCCCCAGCTGCGATGCATCAGCCAGCCGATATAGGTGGCTAGTTGTTGCGCCTCCGGGCCGGGCAGCAGCATGCAGTAATTCAAGGCATGCAGGTAACGGCGTTCGGAGATCCAACGTTTATTTTCCACTAAGTCCTGATGCATGATGGCAATCTGCCCGGCCGGACCGCCGAAGCTGATAAAACCGAGTTTCAACCAATACCAAAAGGCTTGTTTGATGCTGACGGGCGGCGGTGGACTTGTCGGTGGCTGTTGCTGGCTCATGCGTCGATTCCTGAAAAAGCTTGGTAAAAAGCGTCGAAAATCTTTTCGGCTTCGAACAGCAAATGATCATCGTCGCTCCAGGTTTGCCACATGCCGGTTAGCAACGCTTCCAGTCCCGCTGCTTCCGGAACGGCAATGCCGCCGACATCTAGATAATGAACAATGGCGCCGATTTTATGCAACCCGGCGTTTTGGGTCAGGCCGAAACTGGCTTGCAAGACTTCGTAGGTGACTTTGGCGTCGATATGGGTAAATGCCGCACCGTCAAAATCAAAACCCAGCGCGTCTGCAGGGCAATCGGCAATATTGGTCAGCCAAATAAAACGTGCCTTGGTGTCGATAAAACGGCGGATCAACCAGGCGCTGGCCAGGCGGTCTATTTTAGGTCGATGCCGGGTGGCCCAGGTGCGGCCTTGGTAATCGTCGCGATTCAGCGATTTGATAGGCCGTTGCACGGCGCGCGGTTCATCGGGGCAAAGTGTGTCATGCAGCATGTATTCCAGCTCCTCTAATGCCGATGCGGCCTGTTCACGCGCCGCACCCGGAAAAAAATCCAAACTTACCAATGCTTCGAAATCCTTGCGCAGTCGATTTAATTGCTTTTGCAGTTTGCCGGTATCTTGGTGGCTACGGTCGAATCGCTCTATATTTTTTAATAGGTCAGCGTAATCGGCTGATCGGTCGAACAAGGCCTCGAAAGTCTTTTGTTGTATTTCATTCGTACCGTCCACCTGCAAAACATGGGCAGTACCGCCACCGGCCAGTACCTCATCGCTGTAATGTTGCAGCGATAAATGAAATTCCGGTCGATTCGGCAGCAAATACACGCCATCACGCAACACCGCGCAACCCATGGCTTTCAATCCGCGCCAGATACGCATTCTGCCGCTAGCATTTTGGGTGGGAAGACTGGCAATCAAGATTACCCAAGGCTTTGAATTCATATGTATGTTCATATATTGCAATTATGTAGAATACTCTACATAAATATTTGGTTTGTAGTCAAATCAAATCCATTTTTCAAAGAAAATGTTTTGCATGCCGTTTGGCTACGCAAGTTGGCACTGTTTATGCTCGAAAATCATTGAGATTTATTGGTCAACTTATTGACATTAAAAAGAAATATTTTTCTATTTATTGTTTTAACACTCGCTAAAAAATAGATATAGCGCTAGTATTAATGCCGTTTCTTGAGCATTATTTGCGACCCAGGTAACGGAACGGAATTTAAAAGTGCTTTAAGCAAACAATGTTTAGCTGTGTATCTGAATTTGCTATAGCCGATTATTACTCAGGCCGGTACTGGGGCCGCTATCGGCGAATGGCACCGACCGTGCTCTCCGGACGAGTTTGTATCTAAGAACACTTGTTCTTTGGGCTCATTACGCCAACTTTGGAACAGGAGGAAATCATGAAAGCCTATGATTTTTCGTTTCTAAAGAACTCCAAAACCATTTCCGCCATCACCGGCGGCTTGCTAGTTTTTTGTGCGCTAAATGTCGTCGCGGCTGCTGCGCCGCAATCGGATAGCTTCGATGCGCCTTCCGCATTGATTTTGACACCATCCGATCCAGCGCTGACCGCCGATGCCACGCATAGCACGAATCTTTTATTGAGTAATTCCGCGCGTGGCACGGCAAATCAGCAACCGACTGAAAAGCGAAAAAGCCGGCCGGTAAACTTGGGTTGCGGTGTCGATGTGAACCAATTCGCCAGCGAAGATAATTCGCTGTCTAGCCGATTGGTTGGGGCATGTGATTTGAAGTTTCGCTATTGAGGTCGCGCTTAGTGCTTGGCTCGCGGTCTAGCCAGGCAATAGCTGATGCGAAAAGCTTGTTAGCCGACCAGATGTTGAATTTGCTGGCTGGTTACCGCGACGGCATTTAATTTGCGGATTTGCGGTTCGATGCCGTCGAAATTGCCGCGAAACTCCATCAAGCGCAGCTCGGCTTCAACATCGGCTACCTCCAACAGGTTTTTCAGCAAGCGGTCTTGCATTTCCCGCAAGCCGCGCTGCCGGCCGAAATAACCTTCCAGACATTCGCCGACCAGCATGAATGCCGCTGCAAACACCGTTAGCACCGCAAATGCCAGTACCAACTTCGGTATGCCTTGGGTTAGGGCCGCTATCAAGGCGCCTGCCGACAGAGTAGCTATCGTACTGCCTATCAGACGCAAGCGCAGCGAACCTCGCAAGCGCGTGCTGAGCAAATTATAGATACTCAGGCACTCCTGCTTGACGAGACTTTTGGTATTCATGGCTAAATCGACCAGCAATTGAGACTGCGATGCGCTGTCTTGCCCCAACAATTTTCCGGGTCTGAGGGTTTCGGTGTAACCGGGGTGTTTTGCGCAAATTTGATCTAGTAGTTCCGGTCTTAACCTGCTCAGCAGATTAACCAGAGCCTGGATATCAAGAGCGATTGAATCAAGCATGCATATCTCCGCCGGGCATGTAAATGGACAACAGTTCAATAATAACCGGGCTTGGCTATTGCGGGCACTGTTTTTTCGGCATTCCGCAAGTTTAGGAGAATTGGAGCAAAAACCAAGGAGATAAACTTGGTTAAAGCCAATAGCCTTGATGTTGGACGGTTAGATAGTGCTGAGAAGTGTTAATTGATCGGCGCTAATCGCGAGACTATTCCGGCCACGCCAGGCATCGCTCAGCCTGGCGAGGGGGAAAAGGATCTGATTGCCTAGCGGCAATCGAACTGTTTGGGCCAATCCCGGTAATTAAACACCTGACCTTCCTGACGGACGGTGTCTACCGCCGCCAAATCCAGGTCGGCGTAAACCCATTGCGTCTTGTTATATTCACCGATTGCCAAAATGCCATTGTTGGGAAAGCCACGATCCACCGGCGTGTAAATCGCCGCCGCGCCGCAGTTAACGTCCACCGCTTCCGACCATTCTGCGTTGCCGACCAACGACGCTTGAACCACATAGCACTGGTTTTCCAACGCGCGGGCCTGGCAGCCGATCCGCACCCGGTAATAGCCGGCTTCGGTATCGGTGCAACTGGGTACCAGAATCAATGTAGCGCCGCGCTCGGCTTGTTGGCGGGCATAATGCGGGAATTCGCTGTCGTAGCAGATATTGATCGCGACTTTGCCGAATACCGTGTCGAACAGCTTAATGTCCAGGCCCCGCGAAATATGCCATTGCTCGTTCTCGAAACGGGTCATCGTCAGTTTTTCCTGATAATCCACGTCGCCTTGTGGTGTAAAGAAATAAGCGTGATTGCGGAATTCGCTGCTGTCGTGTTTGACGGGATAAGTGCCGGCCTGGATGTAAACCCGGTATTCGGCAGCCAGGGTTTTGAACAGGTCCAGATAACCAGGTAGCAAGGTTTGCAGCGCGTCGAGCTGGCCGTTCAATGAAGAATAAACGGCCTTCGGAAACAAGGACGCCAGCTCCATGCAGGCGTATTCCGGGAACAGCAGGATGTCGGCTTTATTATCAGCCGCTTCTTTCACCCAGCGGCTGGCTTTGGCTGCGAAATTTTCCCAGCTTTCCAGAAAGCTGATGTCGTATTGGGCGCTGGCAATTTTAGGCACGGTCTTCTCTCAACCAAAAAGTCATGGGTTTGGCGGTTTCTGCGGCGTCGTCGAGGTCTTTCCAGGTGTAGGTGGTTTTCAACTCGGGATGCTTGACGTAGCCGCGCTTGTTCCAGAACGCATCCAGCGGCACGTAATCGGCAGGCCGGCGCGGATGGTCAAGCGGGCGCTCGACGCAGCAGAAAGTGATATGCCTAAAACCGCCCAAGTCTGCGGCATGAGCTTCGCGTTGTTCGAAAAAACGCACTCCTATGCCCAGGCCGCGATAGGCCTTGTTCAACACCGATTCGCCGCAATAAAACACTTCTTCCGGGTTGTAGCCGTTCTCGACGAACGGTTTTTTCACTTCGTCGGTTTCGTATTTCAGCGGAATGGCCGTTGACGCGCCGATGATGGCATCGCCGTCGAACGCCAACACGATCACGCTTTCCGGGCAGTTGATATAGGTTTGCAGGTATTTCTTCTCGTACTCGTAATCGCCGTCATACAAATACGGAAAGTCGCGGAACACCTCAATGCGCAGACGCGCCAGTTCCGGGATGTATTGAATCAAGGCTTCGCCGCTGAGGCGCTGAATGCGGATGTCTTTGCTCATGCTGGTTTGCGGTTGAATGGAAAACAAAATCTTGGTCGCCAGGAGTGGCGGTAAACGCCATATTGTATTGCAGGCGGTGGCGGATTGCCTATGACAAAGGTTTACGAATCTATTCGCCAGCTTCTAGCGTAAGCTGGGTAGAGCGAAGCGAAACCCCACCTATGGTCTTATTTTACTTGTTCTGCTTTCCTATGGAGCCAGTGACGTTACCAATTATTTTGGGAATATTTATTTCAAAGAATTTCCCTTTATATGAAGTTATTTTAATGCCTTCAATCGGCTCCCAGTAATCTTTAATATTGGACGACAAATGCGCCTCTTCTTTTAGATTGAGTGCCGTGTGACTTTCAAGCAAAGAAATCTCTTTTTCTTTAAGAGATATAACGGCATTTGAAAGTCTCAATTGAGACTTTAAATGATCGACAACTGAAGCCAGCTGTTGAAATCTTATCTCAGACTCCAAGCTAGAGTTATGTTCAATAAATGAAATATTATTATTCTCGGGGAGCGAAAGATATGAACTCAAAGCTGCAGCAATGTTCTCCAAAGCTACATCTTTATCTATAGGATAAAAACTTAAATAGGTAAGGCCATCTCTGTTACGTAACGATAAATCCCCTTGAATGCCAAGGTCTTCAAGAAATTTTCCAAAATATGTCAAATATTGAACAAAGGAATATTGGTGTTCTGGGGGAAATCTAAACTGTGATATAAAACTATCATCCTCTGAAAAGCTTGCTGACACGAGGGTGTGGGTATTGGCCATGTAGTAACAGGCTTCATCGATTGGTTTTTGTAATGTCGAATTTAAGTCAATTGAGAATTCCAATGAAATGAAATTACCTCCATCAGAAAAATCAAAATCCGCATCAACATTATAAATACCACTATTTTTAAGCTCTAACTCAAATCTTGATAGGAAAAACTTCAGATTTATGTGTTCATTCCAATCGCCAAGCATATAATCGGATGTGATACTCAAATTAAGTTTGTCATTTATTCTCCCCACCATAATGTTAAAAACATATTCATATATATCACTTTTGTATCCTGCGCTTATGCATACACTATCTACAAAATCTGTACCGTAAGTCCCCAGTATTTCGTAGAAAGAAAACTCTTCATTTGATGGCTCAAAAACAAACCGACACCCGAAATATCCTTTTCTTTCAGAGTTATCTATACCAGACAGTTTTTTTTGTCCGATTTTTAGGTGTGGACGTTCTAATTCGAATGTTAAATCCATATTTGGCCTTGCTAAATTTAAACGAGCGCGTGTGGGAGTCAAAATTTATTTATGCAACCGCCCCCGCCTCGCATCCATCGGATTCTGCCGTAACGGCCGGTAAATCTCTACACGGTCTTCAGAGCTAACAATTTTGTCCAAATTGTAAACCACCCCAAAAATCCCCACCTTTTGCTGACTTAAATCAATATCCAGAAACTCCCGTAAAATGCCGGAAGCTTCTATGGCTTGTTCGACGGTGGAATTCGTCGCTAAGCTGAGAGGAATAAGCACTTGCCGATCCGGCGTGGCATAAGCCACTTCCACCGCGATCATCTCATCCGCCATACAAGGCTTTGGCGCGCTGAGTAAACGACGTGACCATAGTGTTGCAGATTTGGTTAAACACCGGGCCGAAGGCCAGATTGGCCAGCATGCCGGAAATTTCGAATTCCAGGTCCAGCGAGATTTTGCTGGCGTCCTCGCGCAACGGCATGAAGCTCCAAAAGCCCTCCAACGAGGAAAATGGTCCGTCCAGCAAACTGATTTGGATTTTGCCGCCCTGATCGATTTTGTTGCGGGTGGTGAAGGATTTATGAAAGCCGGCCTTGGCGATGTCGATTTGGCCTTCGACGATGTCGCCTTCGCGCTTCAATATCTTGCTGCCGGAGCACCACGGTAAAAACTTGGGATACGATTCGATATCGTCCACCAGATCGAACATCTGCTTCGCGGAAAATTTAACCAAGGCGCTTTTTTGCACAACCGTGATCATTACAGCACCCCGAGTACATGCAGGAATACGATGAATACTGCTGCCGGCGCCACGTATTTGATCAGAAATTGCCAAGCTTGAAAGCCTTGCGCCGGCAGTTCCAGTTCTTGTTCGGCGTGAGCTTGTTTCATCATCCAGCCGGCAAACACGGCGATGCACAAACCGCCCAAGGGCAGCATCAGGTTGGCGGTCAGGTAATCCAGCAGTTCGAACAGGTTTTTATCGAATATTTTAAATCCGGACCAGACGTTGAAGGAAAACACCACGGCCACGCCCAAACCCCAGCAGGCGGTGCCAGACCAGACGCAGGCTTTTTGCCTATCGATATTTTTGTTTTCCACCAGCCAGGCCACGGCCGGTTCGATCAAAGAAATTGACGAGGTGAGGGCGGCGAAAAACAGCAGTACAAAAAACAGCACGCCGAATAACCAGCCGCCGCTCATATGACCAAAAGCCAAGGGCAGGGTTTGAAAGATCAGGCCAGGTCCGGTGGCGACTTCCAGTTGGTTGGCAAAGACTAACGGGAAAATAGCGATGCCGGCCAGCAAGGCCACGGCAGTATCCGCGCCGGCGATATAAAACGTGGTTTTGGCGATGGACACATGACCGGGCAGATAAGAGCCGTAGACCATGATCGCGCCCATGCCCAAGCTCAGCGTAAAGAAGGCGTGGCCCATCGCGGTGAGAATGGCATCGGCGTTGATTTTGCTGAAATCGGGGCTGAATAAAAAGTGGATACCTTGCGCGTAAGCGCCGGAGGCCATCGCATAAGCGACCAATATAATCAGGATCACAAACAAAGCCGGCATCAAAAAGCGCACAGCTTTTTCCAGGCCGCCTTTCACGCCGCGCATCACCACCTGCATGGTGATGAACATGAACACTGTGTGCCAGAAAATTTGCTGGATCGGGCTGGCCATCAAATTGTCGAACATTTGCTTCACTTCGCCGGCGTCGGTACCGAAGAAGCCGCCGAAAAAGGCTTTAAATATATAAGCCATCGACCAGCCGGCAATCACGCTATAGTAGGCCAGGATTAAAAAACCGGCGATCATGCCCATCCAGCCCAAATACCCCCAGCGTGGATCGACTTTGGCCTCGGCGGCCAGGGTTTGCATGGTGTTGATCGGGCTTTGCCGGCCGCGCCGGCCCAGCATGATTTCCGCAATCATGATCGGGATGCCGATGGCTGCCACGCATAATAAATAAACCAATACAAAGGCGCCGCCGCCGTTTTGGCCGGTGATGTAAGGAAACTTCCAGATATTACCCAAACCGACCGCCGAACCGGTGGCGGCCAGAATAAAGGCGAAGCGGGAGGACCATTCGCCGTGGATGGATCGGGTTTTATCTGTCATGTTGGGGAGCCCTGTGTGTTTTTATATCGTTATTTAACGGGTGTGTGAGTAAAATATCAAAATTCACGTTTTCAGTCAGTTTAAAAAATCTTCGCTACAGAATGGCAGCCAAAAAATCCAAGAAGGACAACAAAGCCACCGATAACACCATTGCGGTTAATCGCCAGGCCTCCCACGAGTACACCATAGACGAGACCTTCGAAGCCGGTTTGGTATTGGAAGGTTGGGAAGTAAAAAGCTTGCGCGACGGCCGGATTCAGCTGAAAGAGAGCTATGTCGAGATCAGGCGCGGCGAAGCCTGGCTAAGCGGCGCGCATGTGTCGGCCTTGTTGTCGGCATCCACCCACGTCAATCCCGACGCGGTGCGCAAGAAAAAACTGTTGCTACATAGACGGGAACTGAACAAGTTGATCGGTTCGGTGGAACGCAAGGGCTACACCTTGATCCCGCTGTCGATGTATTGGATCAAGGGCCGCGCCAAGCTAAAAATCGGTCTGGCCAAGGGCAAAAAACTACACGACAAACGCGCCGCGTCCAAAGACAAAGATTGGCAGCGGGACAGGGCGCGCATCATGAAGCACGGTTAATCTTCATGTCTTCGCATCCCAATCTATTAGACGCCGACAATAGCGTTTTGCTGGTGGTGGATATTCAAGGCCGTTTGTCGACGGCGATGCCTGCTACAGACTTGCAGCAAATGCTCACGCATGGTCAGCGTTTGTTGCTGGCCGCCGGGCTGTTGGATGTGCCGGTGCTGTTGACCGAACAGTACCCGCAAGGGCTTGGACCCACGCAAACGGAGATTAGCGAGTGTTTGCCCGGCAGTGCCCGGATATTTAGTAAAACCGGTTTTTCTTGCTGCGCCGCGGACGGTTTCAAGCAAGCCCTGGCTGATAGCGGACGGAAACAAGTGGTGGTGATAGGTCAGGAAGCGCATGTCTGCGTGCTGCAAACCGCGCTTGAGCTGTTAAGTGAAAATTATCAAGTCCATGTGTTGGCTGACTCTGTTTGCTCGCGCCGAGTTGAGCACAAAGACCATGCCTTGCGGCGCATGCAGCAGCAAGGCGTCACGTTGAGCTGTCACGAGTCGGTGTTGTTCGAATGGATGCGGGATGCTCGGCATAACCATTTCAAAACTATTTCGGCGCTTTTGCGTTAATTACACGGGGGGTTTAATGCTACGGAAAGAATGGAACGCGGTAATATTTGGTTTATTGCTGGTGCAGGGATGTGCGGAACCGTTGCCACCGGTGCAGACTTTTAGCGGTTTCGCGCAAGGGACCACTTACCATATTAGCTATTGGACGCCGCAAGCGCAGGATGATGCGCAAATCACCACTGAAGTTGAAAAAGTTTTTCTGGATTTGGATAAAACCTTATCCAATTACCGGCCGGACTCCACTATCGAACAATTCAATGCCAACACTTCGACAAATAATCAGCTGGTCGGCGAGGAAATCGTTGCGTTGGTTAAAGTGGCTGAGAACGTCAGCAAGCTGAGCCAGGGTTGTTACGATTTGACCATCAAGCCTTTGTTCGAGATGTGGGGCTTCATGGGCGAAGAATTGACTATTCCCGACGATGTGGCACTACAGGCCGCTTTGGCGAACATCGGCATGGACAAGTTGCAGCTGGTCGACGATAGCCATATGTCGAAAAAACTGCCCAATGTGCGCGTCGATCTGTCGTCCATAGCCCAGGGTTATAGTGTAGAGAAAATCAGCAACGCGCTTGAGGCTTTGGGTATCCAAAACTACTTGGTAGAAATCGGCGGCGAATTGAAAGCGTTGGGCAGCAAGCCGGATGGCAAGGCTTGGCGGATCGCGGTGGAAAAACCGCTGCCCGGCGAACAAAAAATGCACAAGGTGGTGACATTACCTAGGGAAACGCCGATGTCGGTGATGACCTCCGGCACTTACCGGCATTATTTCGACGTCAAAGGCAAGCGTTACAGTCACATTCTCGATGCCCGAAACGGCAAGCCGGTGACGCACGATTTAGTCGCGGTCAGCGTGTTCAACGAAAGCCCGACTATCGCCGATGCCTGGTCTACCGCTTTATTATGCCTTGGGCAAGAAGACGGCATGAAACTCGCCGATGCCGAGAAATTGCAGGTGATGTTTATCCAGCAACAAGGCACCGAGTTTGTGGAAAGCAAAACCAGGGCCTTGACCATGTCAACCCAGGTGACGATTAACTAGGCTTGGGCCTATCGTGGTAGTATCCGCGCAAAACTGAATCGGGGGAGATTTTATGTTGGGTCTAAACGATCATTTATCGTTCGCCGTGCATGGCGGCGGTGATAACGGCGGTGGGGTCGCCGGCGGCGTGGAGAGCATATTGTCGTTCCTGGAAACGCTGGTGCAGAAATCCCCGTCGGAAAGTTTTAGTAGTGTGTTGCCGGGCATTGCCGCGCTGCAGAATATTCATCCCTTGCTGGTGCATTTTCCGATTGCCTTGTTGACTTTGTTCTTTACCCTGGATGTGATCGGTAGCTTGGCGAAGCGCTCGGAGTGGCGGCAGATCGCCGGCGCGTTTTTATATCTGGGTACCGTGTTTGCCGCACTTACCGTGGCGGCCGGTTTGGCTGCGGCTGCGACCGTGGCGCATGGCGGTAATGTGCATGACATCATGGAGCATCACGAGCATCTGGGTATCTCGGTATTGAGTCTGGCGTCAATACTGTCAGCCTGGCGCTTGTTGAGCAAAGGTCATATAGTCGGCCCCGCCAATAGCCTGTACTTGTTGTTGGCGGCAATTTTATCCGCGCTGTTGGCGTTTACTGCCGATCTGGGCGGTCTGATGGTTTATAGATATGGCGTGTCGGTGCATGCCGCCGATCAGGTTAATCAAGCGGCAGCGCAAGCGCATGAACACGAAGGTGCAGCTGAGGATGGTTTACCCGCAGTGCATGAAGAAGCCGAAGTCGACGATTTAAAACAGGACGATAGTCATCACGATGAAACGGCGCATGGTGCTGCCGGTCATCATCATGCGCATTGACGCATGCCTGCAGAGCCGCCGGACAAAGGCTGACAAGAGTCAGCCTTTTTTTATTGGCCCGGACATGACATATCGGATAGCTGTGTTATCCTACGCCGCCATTTTTTGTGAGGCTTTCGATGCGTACCCGCGTTAAAATTTGCGGTTTTACCCAGGTGGACGATGCGCTGTGCGCGGCTAATTTGGGTGTCGATGCAATTGGTTTGGTGTTTTATCCGCCCAGTCCAAGAAACGTAAGCATCGAACAAGCCGCAAGCATCAGTAGAGCGTTGCCTGCCTTTGTTAACGTGGTAGCCTTGTTCGTCGATGCCCAGCCGGCGCTGATTCGTGAGGCATTAAATAAAGTTAGGGTGGATTGTCTGCAATTTCATGGTGATGAACCCGCCGAGGATTGCCGGATTTACGATAAATCGTACATCAAAGCCATTCGCATGCAAGCGGATACGGACGTAGTGGCGCTGCAACAGCAATACCACGATGCCGCCGGCTTACTGTTGGATGCTTATCATCCGGGCGTGCAAGGCGGCAGTGGGAGTGGTTTCGACTGGGATTTGATTCCAAACGTCCGCAGTTTGCCGATCATTCTCGCGGGCGGACTGACGCCGGAAAATGCCGGAGAAGCGATTAAAGCAGTAAAACCGTATGCACTGGATGTGAGCAGCGGGGTTGAGGCCGGGAAAGGCATCAAGGATGCGGCGAAAATGGCTGCGTTTATAAGAATAACTAATCAAGCGACTTGAGAACTATGACAGAAAGATACCCTCAGGGGCACAAGTACGATATGCCGGATGCCCGGGGCCATTTCGGGCCTTACGGCGGTATTTTTGTAGCGGAAACGCTGATGCCGGCAATTACCGAACTGAACGAAGCCTACCAGCGCTATATGCAGGATCCGGAGTTCATCGCCGAACTGGATGCCGACCTGAGAGATTATGTCGGCCGGCCGTCGCCGTTGTACCTCGCCGAGCGTTGGAGCCGGGAGCTGGGCGGTGCGCAGATTTATCTGAAGCGTGAAGATCTCAACCACACCGGTGCGCACAAGGTAAACAATACCGTCGGTCAAGCCTTATTGGCCAAACGCATGGGCAAGACCCGCATCATCGCCGAAACCGGCGCCGGCCAGCACGGCGTTGCAACCGCCACTGTCGCGGCGCGTCTGGGTTTGGAGTGCGTGGTATACATGGGCGCCGTCGATGTCGCTCGCCAAGCCTTGAACGTCTATCGGATGAAATTGTTAGGTGCCACCGTGGTGCCGGTTGAGTCTGGCTCCAAAACCCTGAAAGATGCGCTGAACGAAGCGCTGCGCGATTGGGTGACCAATATTGATAATACTTTTTATATTATCGGCACCGTTGCCGGTCCGCATCCTTATCCGGCCATGGTCCGCGACTTCCAAGCTGTGATCGGCCGCGAAGCCAAACAGCAATGTATAGCTCAAGCCGGTCGCTTGCCCGATGCGCTGGTTGCTTGCGTGGGTGGCGGTTCCAATGCCATCGGCTTGTTTTATCCGTTTATCGACGACAAATCGGTGAAAATGATCGGCGTCGAAGCGGCCGGCGACGGTGTTGAAACCGGTCGTCATTCCGCACCGTTATGCGCCGGTCGCCCGGGTGTATTGCACGGTAACCGGACGTATTTAATGGCTGACGACGACGGCGAAATCATCGAAACCCATTCCATCTCCGCCGGCCTGGATTATCCCGGCGTCGGCCCGGAACACGCCTGGCTGAAAGACACCGGCCGTGCCCAGTACGTCAATATTACCGACGACGAAGCGCTGGCGGGTTTTCATGCGTTAACTCGAATGGAAGGGATTATCCCGGCTTTGGAATCCAGTCATGCGCTGGCTTACGCAATGAAACTGGCGCCAACCATGCGCAAGGATCAAATCATTATTATTAATCTGTCCGGACGCGGCGACAAAGACATGCACACCATTATGCAACGCGAGGGCATCAGTCTATGAGCCGCTTAGCCAACAAATTTGCCGATTTAAAAGCTTCCGGCCGTAAAGCCCTGATTCCGTTTATCACAGCCGGCGATCCGTATCCCGAGTTCACCGTACCCTTGCTGCACGAAATGGTGGCGGCCGGTGCCGACGTGATCGAGCTGGGTGTGCCATTTTCCGACCCTATGGCCGACGGACCGGTAATACAACGCGCCAGTGAGCGGGCTTTATCGCACCATACCGGTTTGCGAAAAGTATTGAGTATGGCTATGGAGTTTCGGAAAACCGATCAGGACACACCTTTAGTGTTGATGGGTTATTTAAATCCGATAGAAATCATGGGTTACGAAGACTTTGCCAATGCCGCGCAACGCGCCGATGTGGATGGCGTGTTGACGGTGGATCTGCCTCCCGAAGAATCGGAAGCTTGCGTTAGCTTGCTGCGCGAGCGCGGTATCGATCAGATCTTTTTACTGGCGCCTAACACCAATGCCGAACGGATTCAGAAAATGGATGCGGTGGGCAGCGGCTATTTATATTACGTGTCCCTGAAAGGCGTCACCGGCGCAGGGCATCTGGATACCGCCGACGTCGAGCAAAAATTGCAGCTGATTCGCCAGAATACCGCTTTGCCGGTCGGCGTCGGTTTTGGCGTGAAGGATGCCGATACCGCGAAAACCATCGCCGCTATTGCCGACGGTGTCGTGGTGGGTAGCGCGCTGATCAGTAAAATAGAAGCAAATCTCGATGATCCTCAGCAAGCCAGGCATGAGATCATCACTTTATTGAAATCCATGCGCGAAGCGATGGATGTTTAAGCTTTCCAGCGGAGAAAACACCGAATGAGTTGGTTTGAAAAACTGGTTCCCTCTGCCATCAGAACCGAAACCTCGCAGAAAAAAACCACCGTGCCGGAAGGCTTGTGGAATAAATGTCCGCGTTGCGACGCGATTTTGTTTAATGCCGAGCTGGAGAAAAACTTTAGCGTTTGCCCCAAATGCGATCACCATTTGCGCATATCGGCGCGTAAGCGGCTGAATATGTTTTTGGATGAAGATGGCCGCCAGGAAATAGGTGCTGGCTTGAAACCCAGCGATCCTTTGAAATTCAAGGACAGTAAACGTTATAAAGACCGCATCAGCCAGGCGCAAAAACAAAGCAACGAGAACGATGCGTTGGTGGTGATGAAAGGTACCCTGCACGGCGTCGGTATTGTCGCCGCGGCGTTTGACTTCGGTTTTATGGGCGGCTCCATGGGGTCGGTGGTTGGCGAGCGTTTCGTGCGCGGCGTAAACGAAAGTTTGCGACTGGGCGTGCCGTTCATCGTCTTCACCGCCAGCGGCGGCGCCAGAATGCAGGAGTCTTTGTTCTCGCTGTTTCAAATGACCAAAACCAGCGCGGCATTAACTAAACTGGCGGAAGCCGGGATTCCTTATATTTCCTTCATGACTGACCCGACCATGGGCGGAGTTTCCGCCAGTCTGGCGATGTTGGGCGACATTAACGTGGCCGAACCGGACGCATTGATCGGTTTTGCCGGTCCACGCGTCATCGAGCAAACGGTGCGTGAAAAATTGCCGGAAGGTTTCCAGCGCAGCGAGTTTCTGCAGGAACATGGGGCAATAGACATGATCGTTGATCGCCGCGAGATGCGCGATAAAATAGCCAGTATTCTGGCTATCATGTGTGCCGCGCGTAGCAATGCCGACGTAGTCGAAGCCAATCCGAGCAGCGAATCTTCAAGTAATCAGGGTGATAGCGATAATCCGCAGCATCAGGAATAAATACGCTCGAAATGACGCGTTTTGATTCGCTGCAAGCCTGGTTGGACTGGCAGGAGAAGCTACATCCACGGCCTATCGATTTGGGATTGGGACGGGTTGCCGGCGTGTATCGGCAGCTTAATCCCGAGCAAAAAAAACTGCCGACCATTACGGTTGCCGGTACCAACGGCAAGGGTTCCTGCGTAGCATTTCTGGAAGCAATATATCGGGCGGCGGGCTATAGAGTTGGCGCGTACACCTCGCCGCATATTTTGCGTTATAACGAACGCATCCGTATCGATGGCGAACCGGTCGACGATACGTTGATTTGCGAGGCGTTTACCCGTATCGATGCGGCGCGCGGCGAAACCAGTTTGAGTTATTTCGAATTTGGTACGCTGGCCGCATTGAGTATTTTTGCTGATGCCGATCTGGATATACAGTTGCTGGAAGTCGGTTTGGGCGGCAGACTCGATGCCGTGAACATTGTCGATCCCGACGCTGCTATAGTCACGACGATAGCGCTCGATCATGTGGATTGGCTGGGCCATACCGAAGAAGCAATCGGCCGGGAAAAAGCCGGTATTTTCAGGCCGGGGGTGGCGGCGATAATCGGTGATCAGCAAGCACCGCGCTCGGTAGTCGAAGTGGCTGAGCAAGTGGGGGCCATTGCACTGAAAATGGGTGGCGAATTCACGTATCAAAAACGGTTGGACGACTGGGAATGGCGATTTGCGGATATACAAATTGGTCAGCTGCCGCCACCAGCGTTTAAGGGCGAGCATCAATATCGAAACGCGTCCGCGGCAATAATGGCCGTAAAAACGCTACAGCCTGTACTAGCCGTCAGTGACGACGCGATTCGGCAAGGCTTGCAAAGCGCGCAGTTGCCCGGGCGTTTTCAGTTGATTGCCGGCGCGCCGCGAATTTTGCTCGATGTGGGACACAACCCGCAGGCTGTGCAAACATTAATCGACTATTTGCGCGAATACTTCCCCGAGATCAGAATACACGCAGTTTTTGCGATGATGCGGGATAAAGATATTGCCGGCGTATTGAATATGATGCGCGACAAAGTGACAACGTGGTATTTGGCACCGCTGGTTAATCCTCGCGCTGCTAGTGCGGATATGTTAGAAACCATCTTTCAGCAACAAGGCCTGGACAATGTTCGTAGCGGTTTTGCCGATTTTACCGAGGCATTTCAAGCCGCTCGGCAAAATACCGGGCAAGACGAATTGCTTTTGATTTTTGGTTCTTTTTTTCTAGTATCCGAATATTTATCGAAATTTTCTTAGAGGTGATGAGAATGGATCAAGAGTTAAAGCAGCGATTGATTGGTGCGGCGGTGATTACCGCGTTGGCGGCGATTTTCGTGCCTATGTTATTCGACGACCCGATCGACGAAACCGGCAAAAGCATCAATGAATTGAAAATTCCCGAGCTACCCGCCAAGGCTCAGGATGTGGAAATCATGCCCTTACCGGAAAAAGCGGAAGAGGTAGCGGAAACCTTGCCGGCGGCGAATGCGCCTAAACAACAGGTGAAAGTGCTGGAAGAAGGTGAAGCCGAAGCCGAGTTGGAAGCACCCAAGCCGCAAGTTAAATTATCCGCCAAGGACACCGCGCCGGTACCACGTAATCTGCCGGCTGCCAAATCCGCTGCGCCAGCGGCGGCGGTTGCGCAATTCGGCGAGGAACCCGCCGAAGCCGAAGATGAGCCGCCGGTGGTCAGTAAACCTAGCAAACTGCCGGCGCCGGCCGTTCAGCCTTTGCAAGCGGTGAGTCCAACGCCGAAAGTGTTAAAACCTGCTAATAAATTACCTGAACCCAAAGCAGAGGTAGCAACAACTCCCGCACCGGCACCAGCCGTGACTACTGCCAGTAAAGCTCAGCCTGCGGCTGCCGAGGAAAGCAATCGCTGGTATTTGCAAGTGGGTACTTTTAGTCAAAAACCCAACGCAGTTAGTTTGCAGGACAATTTGAAGCAACAAGGTTTCGCCGCATCGGTCAGAGAGGTCGCCAGCGATAAAGGTACCGTATTTAAAGTACGGATAGGGCCCATCGTCGATAAAGCCAAGGCTCAGGCCGTGAAGGCCAAACTGGCGCAAATCAACGTCAACAGCTTCGTTTCGGCGGACGAATAAATAATTTGCGACTGCTAGATTGTTTGGATTAATTGGCTAGACCATGTTGGATTTTGTGCCTTGGGCCAAGCTGCTGTGGGTGGATTACGTCATTGTTTCGATTATCGCGATTTCGGCGATAATGGGCTTAATGCGCGGATTTATTAAAGAAGCGTTTGCGCTGGCACTTTGGATAGTGGCGGTGTGGGTGGCAACGCAGTACTGCCGGGAGGTTTCGGTATTACTGCAATCGACCATCAGCTATCCTTCCGCCAGAGTCGCCGCCGCGTTCGCGCTACTATTTTTCGCCACCTTGATTTTGGGTAGTTTAATCAGCTTTTTGCTGAGCCAGCTTATAGAAAAGACCGGCTTGACCGGTAGTGACCGTTTGCTGGGTATGTTATTCGGTATTGCCCGCGGGGCGGTGCTGGTTTCCTTACTAGTGATGCTGGCCGGTCTAACGCCGTTGCCGGAAGATCCCTGGTGGAAACAATCCCTTCTCATTCCTCCGTTCCAAGCCTTGGCAGTGTGGTTGAAAACCCAGATGCCGACCGGTTTGGCGGATTACATCCATTATCGATAACTCGGGTCTGCTATGTGTGGTATTGCCGCTATTGTTTCCAATCAAAGTGTTAATCAGGATTTATACGACGCCCTGACGGTACTTCAGCATCGTGGTCAGGATGCCGCCGGTATCGTGACCTGCGACGGTAGCCGTTTGCATTTGCGCAAGGATAACGGTTTGGCGCGGGATGTATTTTCCAGCAAGCAAATGATGAAACTGAAAGGCAATATGGGCATTGCCCATGTGCGCTATCCGACAGCCGGTTGTACCAGTTCGGCGGAAGCGCAGCCTTTTTATGTCAACTCGCCGTTCGGCTTGACGCTGGCGCACAACGGCAATTTGACCAACACCGAAGAACTGAAATATCAGGTGTTTATGGACGACCAGCGCCACATCAATACCGATTCGGATTCGGAAGTTTTGTTGAACGTATTCGCGCATGAATTGGCGCAATTCGGCAAACTCAAACTAACCGTGGATGATGTGTTTCAAGCGGTCAGCGCCGTACATAAACGTATTCGCGGCGCTTATGCCGTGGTGGTGATGATCGCCGGTTTCGGCGTATTGGGCTTCCGCGACCCGCACGGCATTCGCCCCATTGTGTTCGGCAAACGGAAAACCGAAGACGGGGTCGATTATATGATTGCTTCGGAAAGTGTGGCGCTGGACGTCTTGGATTTTCAGTTGATTCGCGACATCGAGCCGGGCGAAGCCGTATTTATCGAAGCGGACGGCCAATTGCATACCCAGCAATGTACCGAAGTAGTCGATCACTGTCCGTGTATTTTTGAATACGTCTACTTCGCTCGGCCGGATTCGATTATCGACAATATTTCGGTGTACAAAGCCAGAATGCGGATGGGTAGAAAACTGGCCGAAAAAATTCAGCGGGAATGGCCAGATCACGACATCGACGTGGTCATTCCGATTCCGGATACCAGCCGTACCGCCGCGTCGCAGATTGCCCATGATTTGGGTGTTAAGTTTCGCGAAGGCTTTATGAAAAACCGCTATATCGGCCGGACTTTCATCATGCCCGGCCAAAAAATGCGCAAGAAATCGGTCAAGCAAAAACTGAATGCCATTTCGCTGGAATTCGACGGCAAGAATGTATTGCTGGTGGATGATTCCATCGTTCGCGGTACTACTTCCGAGCAGATTATTCAGATGGCTCGCGATGCCGGCGCCAAGAAAGTCTATTTCGCGTCGGCTGCGCCGCCGGTACGTTATCCCAATGTGTATGGTATCGACATGCCGGCGGCGCATGAATTGATTGCGCACGACCGTACCGAGGATGAGATCTGCCAGGCCCTGGGCGCGGACAAGCTGATTTATCAAAGCTTGGACGATTTGATCGAAGCGGTCGGCAGAGGTAACCCTGACATCAAGCATTTCGATACCTCGTGCTTCAGCCACGATTACATTACCGGCGATATCGACGATGCTTATCTGGCGCGCATCGAAGCGCTACGTAATGACAATGCACAGGAACAGCGCAACGGCAGCGGCTTTATCATAGAAATGCAGGTTGCAAAGTAACAGGACCAAAGATGAGCGAATTTGATTGGCAAGATTATGCGCCGGAAACCCAGGCTATCCGCGCCGGGCATAGACGCACCCACGAAGACGAACATAGTATCCCGATTTTCGCCACTTCCAGCTATGTATTCAAATCGGCGGAAGAAGCGGCGCTGCGCTTTACCGGCAAACAGCCGGGCAATATTTACTCGCGCTTCACCAATCCGACCGTCAGCGCGTTTCAGGAGCGTTTAGCGTATCTGGAAAAGGGCGAGCGCTGTCTGGCATTTTCGTCGGGCATGGCGGCGATCATGGCGGTGGGCATGGCCTTGCTGAAAGCCGGCGACCATGTGGTCTGTTCGCGTAGCGTGTTCGGCAATACGGTGCTGACCTTCCAGAATTATTTCGGCAAGTTTGGTGTCGAGACCGATTTCGTCAGCCTGACCGATCCGGCGGCTTGGGAAGCGGCGATTAAGCCCAATACCCGGTTTCTGTTTCTGGAAACGCCGTCCAATCCGTTAATTGAAATCGCCGATATTCAGGCCATAGCGGACATCGCCCATCGGCATGGTGCGCTCTTGGTGGTTGATAACGTGTTCTGCACGCCGATCTTGCAGCAACCGTTAACCTTGGGTGCGGATTTGGTGGTGCATTCAACGACCAAATACATCGACGGCCAAGGGCGTTGCGTCGGCGGCGCGGTGGTAGCCAACGAAGAATTGATCGAAAAATACGTGTATCCCTATCTGCGTACCGGCGGCGCGACGATGAGTCCGTTCAATGCCTGGGTGTTTCTGGGCGGATTGGAAACGCTGGCGTTACGCATGAAAGCGCATTGCGACAATGCGTTCGAGCTGGCCAAATGGCTGGAGCAACAACCGGCGGTTGCCAAGGTGCATTATCCCGGCTTGGTGTCGCATGCCCAACATGAATTGGCCAAACGCCAGCAAAGTCATTTCGGCGCGGTGGTCAGTTTCGAATTGCAAGGCGGCAAGGATCATGCCTGGCAGTTGATCGATTCCACACGCATGTTGTCGATTACCGCGAATCTGGGCGATGTAAAAACCACTATCACGCATCCGGCGACCACCACCCACGGCCGTTTGCCGCCGGAAGCACGGGACGAAGCCGGCATCAAAGACAGCCTGGTCAGAATTTCGGTGGGATTGGAAAATATCGACGATATCAAGGCCGATTTGCTTAACGGATTGACGCATTGCTAAGGCGGCGGGCAGGTAAAGCCTGCCTTCGCGTAACGCAAATCAAAATTTAAGCTATCTTTGACCGACGTTATAGAGAGATTGCGATCATGTTTCAGGATAGAAAAGAGTACCGAAAAAACTTTAACGCGGAAGGCCAACTGTTCGTGGGTGGCGAGACCTTGCAGCTTAATTGCTACGATGTGTCGTTGAAAGGCGCGATGGTGGAAGTCAGCCCGGGCGATTTGCTAACCACTATCCAGGATTTTGAAGCGTTGCTGAACGAAGATCGGCAGGCGGAAATTTTCGTCGCGGAATTGATGTTGGCGGGTGAGGTTGATATTGTTTGGGTGAAACGCGAGCGCAACCGCATTATGATGGGCTTGGAGTTTCGCGATGTCGTACACAATGCGCACAAACTCTGGCGTAAGCGGCGCGGCTACCGCAAGGTGGAAGGGTTTAAAGCCGAATTGTTTATCGACAAGGAACGCTTCAGCGTCGAAGGGGTTAATCGCTCGGTAGAGGGCATGTGCCTGAAATTGGCGGGTAATCATCCCTGTATTAAGGTCAATGCGCCGGTAAAGCTGCTGGTTGCCGAACTCGGATTGAGTGCGTTGGGCAAAGTGGTTTGGGTCGAGAGCAACGAACTGGTCACCCGCCTCGGTCTGCAACTGGTGATCGTCAAATAAGGCCTGGTTGGGCTGCTTGCACTATCGATTCATGCAGTCTAAGGTTTTTAACCCTACACAAATATTAAAAGCGGCTTTATCGCCACAATGGCGTCATTCATTTGAAAATGACGTCCATAAACCCAAAATACGAAAAGCAGCGATCCGCCAATGCCAGCGTTGACCCACTCAAGCGTTTAATAAAGGATCCAGCTCGTGGCTCATATCCAGCGCATGCAAGTCATCGAAACCGCCGATATGCCGCTCGCCGATATAAATTTGCGGCACCGTGCGTCGTCTGGTTTTTTCCATCATTTGCTGCCGTAGCCCTGGCTCGGCATCTACATTGATTTCCGTATAACCGACGCCTTTCCGATCGAAAAGTTTTTTTGCCATGGTGCAATACGGGCAGAGTTTTGCGGTGTAAATGATAATGTCCGGCATGAGAAAAATTAATAAATGCTAATGAATGAGGGTATTCTAAGGCTAAGGCCGGTTTTGCTCAATAGCGATGGCCTTGGCGAGATGCTCGACTAATAAGCAGGACGCTTCGGTCAATGTCGCGCCAAATGCCACAATACCGTCTTCGTGGCCGAGCATGCTGAACAATCCCGTTTGTTGCAGTTTGCCTGAGGCAAATAGCCCGGCAACGGCGCTGGCCATTTCTGGGGTGCCGTAGGGTACGTCTGCCGCAGTACAAGCCAGATTGAGCCGGACGGTCTGCACCCACAACTCCGGACAGTGAACGTGTATCACCGCAGTAATCGATGGGTGTTGACGATAAACGCTGGCGTGGGTGAGCGCTTCCGAGGACGGTTGCGATAAGCCGCGCGACTTGATGGCATTTCGTTCTGGCGATGCGGTTGCGATCAGCGCATAGTGTTGTTTGTTAAGCACGGGCAAATGTCCGGTTTGAGTGCCGGAGATCAAAAATTCTTGGCCGCCGGGAACCAGACGCCGACTAATGTTACCAAACCCCAGTCCAGCGTATTTTTCGGCTATTTGCCCAATCAGCCGCAAGCGATAAAAAAGGCTACGCCAGGCGTTGATTTCGCTGATGTCGATGTCCGCCGCCAACTCGGCATGCTGATGATCAAGGCGATATTTAATAACGCCTTCCAGTTCGCTGAATCTGCTTTCCATTCTTATACTGTATTTTTTAGATTTATTTGTTATCCAGCCAACGCATGAAACCTAATTTTTTAAGATCCGGCTTTGCTTTTTGTTTGCTCTTTTTGCTGATCAGTTTAAACCTTGCCTACGCCGCAAATCAAAAGCCGGCGATTAAAGCGCTATCGCTTGCCGATATACAACAACGTATTCAGGCCATCAAAGACAAACAAAATCTGCCTGAAGAACAGAAGAACCGGATTCTGGCAGCCTATCACGAGAGCGAAGATAACCTCAACGAATTGGAGGCCCAGGACGCGCAAGCCGAATCCTTCAAGCAGGCTTTAAACAGCTTGCCGCTAGAAGTTAAGCAATTAGCCAGGCAAATAACCGAGGCCGAGAGCAATTTGAAAAATCGCAAGGCCGAGAAACTGGCGATTTTTCCAATGGACGAGTTGGAGCAACGTCTGCTTATCGAAAAAACCCGGCTTAGCGATTTGGACGCGGAAATTAGCCGGATCGAAGCGACTCTGGGCGAATTAAGCGGCCGTCCGCAATTGATCAGGGAAAAAGTCTCGGAAATCAAGAGCAAGCAAGCCTCCAGCCAGCAGGAACAACAGACCTTGTCATCCAGGGCCGGCGACAATCTTTATCAAAAAGAGGCTAGACAAATACAACTGGATAGCCGGATTCGCCTGCTAAACAGCACGCTGAAAACGCTGGAGCTGGAAAGTCTTAGCAATCCCCTGCAACTGCAAGCCAACAAGGATCGTGTACATCTGTTGACCTTGCAACGCGAACAGCAGAGCTTAGTGATTGCCGATCTCGATAACTTCCTGCTGGAAAGGCGCCAGCAGGAAACGGATAAGGAGCAGGCGGCCTTATTGCAGGCCGAAAAGGATGCGGAAGGCAAACATCCGTTGATTCGGGCAGCCACGAAAGAAAACATGCAATTCAACCGCAGTCTGCAGGAAATCAATAAAAATATGGAGCAGTATTCGCTCCAGAAAAATGAAATCGACGTGCGCTACAAGCAGTTGGAAAAGGACTTTCAAAGCGCGGAGCAAAAAATTAGCCTGGCCGGTTTAAGTCCGGCCTTGGGCAATTTATTGCGCGAACAACGGCGTAACTTACCGCAACGCAAGCAATACAGCACCTTGAGCGACGAGATTCAAAATCAGATTGCGCTGGCGAGTTTGGAAATGTTCAAGCTGGACGAAGCCAGAAAGGGCCTGGTCGATATTAATCAGCTGCTGCTGACGCGTATGGCTCAGTTGCCGGAGGACACCGCCGAGCCGGAAAAACTGCGGGTGCGTACCGAACTGCGTATGCTGCTAAACGATCAGAAAGATCTGGTCGCAAGACTAGCGGGCGGCTATAACGAATACGGCCGGGTATTGGGCGATGTCGATTTTAGTTTGCAGCAAATGCTTACGATGGCCGACAAATTTAGCGGCTATCTGGATCAGCGTTTGCTGTGGGTGCCGAGTGCGCCGGTTATCGACAAATATTTCCTGCAAGACATTTTCTCTTCCTTGCTGTGGTTCATGAGTCCCGGCAATTGGTTGGGGGTGGTGAACGGTTTTTGGGATGGCATCAGGCATTTCCCGCTGTTGGTACTGGTCGGTTTAAGCATCGTGATATTCCACTGGCGCTTCCGCGCTGGCGTCAAGCAGCGTTTGACGGAGCTGCTGGGGAAAAAAGCCATCAGCCAGGAGTTTCGGGAAATTGTATCCAGCCTGCTTTATCTATTGCTGCTCTCGTTGTCCGGCGCATTGTTAATGGCCTGGATGGCGGGTGTGTTGATATTGAATGCCCGGGCCGATCTGTTTAGCCATGCTTTTGCCGACGGCCTGATCGCCACCGCCGTGTCGCTGTGTGTAGTGCAATTCGTGTTTCGTTTGTTCAAGCCGAGCGGTGTGGCGGAAGCCGTGTTGCAATGGCCGCAACACGCGATTCGCCTGATGTATGGGCAGATGAAATGGGCGCGCTTCGTCGTTGTACCCTGTGTGTTTATCACGGCAATGACCGGCAGCGATCTGTTTTCGGAACACAGTCACGCCTTGGGTAGAACCGCATTAATCGTGATGATGTTGATGATGAGCTATGTGCTGCATCGCCTCACGCAACCTCTGACCGGCTTGGGAAAAAGCTTTTACCAACAATCCGCCGGCTGGCTCAGCAGTTTGCGTTATCTCTGGTACGGGATCGCGGTTTTGACGCCGCTGGTTATCATCGGTTTTGCGGTGGCGGGCTATTACCAAAGCGCCTTGGAATTGCAGGATAAGCTGCTGCTGACGCTACGTTTGATTTTTATCACCGTATTGTTTCAGGGTTTGGTATTGCGTTGGCTGCGTAATACCGAGCGGCAACTGGCCTTAAAAAATGCGCGGCAGAAACGCAAACAGGTCGAACAAGCCGCCGTCAGCAGCGCCAATCTGGAAGGCGGGTATCCGGTCGAGGAGCAATTACTGGATATTTCCAAAATCAATCAGCAAAGCCATAAGTTGTTGACCACGATGGTATTGGTGATCATGTTGGGCGGTTTTTGGATGATCTGGAGCGATATTTTGCCGGCCTTGACGGTGTTCGATCAGGTCGTGCTGTGGCAGCATAGCCAGATGGTGGAAGGCAAGGAAACGCTGGAGCCTATCACCTTGATCAATCTGCTGATTTGTCTGGTGTATAGCGGCCTGGCCTTTGTGTTTGCCAGTAACTTTCCGGCCTTGGTGGATTTGATAACCGCCGGCAAGTTCGCGATGACCGCCGGTAGTCGTTATGCGTTGATCCAATTGGTGCGTTATTCCCTGATAACGGTAGCCTTTCTGGCGGTTGCCAACGAACTGGGCGGCAGTTGGTCGCAAGTGCAGTGGCTGGTGGCCGCGCTCTCGGTGGGTTTGGGTTTCGGTTTACAGGAAATTTTCGCGAATATGGTGTCGGGCATCATTCTGCTGTTCGAGCGGCCGATTCGCGTCGGCGATACGGTCACGGTCGGCGAAGTTACCGGCCGGGTTAGCCGCATTCAAATGCGGGCGACACATATCGTCGATTGGGATAGAAAAGAGTTGGTGGTGCCGAATAAAACCTTCATTACCGACCGTTTGATCAACTGGACCTTGTCGGATACCGTAACCAGGGTGGTGGTGCCGGTCAGCGTGGCCTACGGCACCAGCGTGGAAATGGTGGAGCAAATTTTATCCGATGCGGTAAAAAGTATCGAGCAAGTGCTGAGCGATCCGGAGCCGCTGGTAATCTTTATCGGCTTTGGCGATAGCGCCCTACAGTTCAAAATTAACGTGTTCGTCCGCGAACTGAGCGATAGGACGGTGGTTACGCATCGCCTGCACACGCAAATATACGAAGCCTTGCTGGCCCACCATATCGAGATACCTTATCCGCAACGCGACGTGCATATCCGTTCGGTAGCGAAAGGGATATTGAACGAATGACGCGCGGTTTATTAGCCGATTTCAATATAAAGCCATTCTGTAATAAAATGGCCGCCCTTTGAATATCGATTTGGCTCTTTAATATGCGTTGTCCGTTTTGCTCAGCACAAGATACCCGGGTGATCGATACCCGCTTGGCCGACGACGGCGATCAAGTCAAGCGCCGCCGCGAATGCGTGGCCTGCAAAGAGCGCTTTACGACCTTTGAAGTGGTTGAATTAACCTTGCCGCGCATCATTAAACGCAACGGCGCCCGGCAAAGTTTCGACGAAGCCAAATTGCGGGCCGGCATGCAACGGGCCCTGGAAAAACGCCCGGTGCAAGTCGACGCGGTCGAAGCGGCGCTTAGCCGCATCAAAAAAGCTTTGACGGCGAAGGGCGAGCGCGAGATTCCCGCGCGTGAACTGGGCGAACTGGTGATGCAGGAATTGCAAGCACTGGATCATGTTGCCTTCGTACGCTTCGCCTCCGTGTATCGCAGTTTCCAGGACGTCTCCGACTTCACCGCCATGATCGAAAATCTGCAAAAGCATGACGTCTAGTCAAGACTCGGCTTATATGGCCTGTGCGGTTAAATTGGCGGAAAACGGTAGGTACACGACCGATCCCAACCCGCATGTAGGTTGCGTGTTGGTGAAGGACGATAAGATTATTGCCGAGGGTTGGACACAACGCGCCGGGTTTGCCCATGCTGAAGTCGATGCGCTGGCGAAAACAGATAATGCGTGGGGTGCGACGGCTTATGTAACACTGGAACCTTGCAGCCACTACGGTAAAACCGGCCCTTGCAGCGACGCGCTAATCGCAGCGGGCGTCAGTAAAGTCGTGGTGGCGATGCAGGATCCCAATCCTCTGGTAGCCGGACGCGGTTTGCAAAAGCTCCGCGAAGCCGGTGTCGAAGTGCTAGTCGGCGTATTACAGCAAGAAGCCGAAAAACTGAATCAAGGTTTCTTTAAACGCATGACGCACGGTTTGCCGTGGATACGCAGCAAGCTGGCCATGAGCTTGGACGGCCGCACCGCGCTGGCGTCCGGCGAGAGCCAATGGATCACATCCGCCAATGCCAGGCAAGACGTACAGCTCTGGCGGGCAGCCAGCAGCGCGATTGTCACTGGCATCGATACGGTGTTGTACGACGATCCGCAATTGAATGCGCGCGTCGATTTCGACGCGGTGCAGCCGGTCAAAGTCGTGCTGGATTCGCAATTACGAATGCCATTATCAGCAAGATTGCTGGAAAATGCAGTTGATGTCTGGATTGTTACCTGCAGCGACGATGCGCTTAAACAGCAGAAATTACGCGACGTGGGCTGCAAAGTCTTCGAAGTCGAGGCGCGGAGCGGTCGCACAGACTTAGCGCAGGTTTTTAAGTTGCTGGCCGAGTTACAAATCAACACGGTATTGATCGAAGCCGGTGCCGCGTTGAACGGGGCGTTGCTTGATAGCGGTCTGATCGATGAATGGCTGATTTACATGGCGCCGTGCGTACTGGGCGATCAGGCGCGCGGCCTGTTTAGCCTGTCGGGCATGCTGACCATGCAGGATAAAAAAGCACTGCGTCTGATCGAAGCCCGGCAAATCGGGCCGGATTTGAGATTGCGCTACCAAGCAAAAACCGATTAAAACTATGAAAAGCATTATTGCCATTTTATTTGTAATGAGCATGGCGCCCGCTTGGGCGATGGCGGATGAGGACGACAAACCGGAAACCAGTACCGTGCAGATTCAAGGAGGTAAATTGATCGGCGAAAAACACGAAATCGAAATCTACGATTATCATAGCGGCACCTATCAAACGGTGGATGTTTATCGCAAGCCGGCCAAGTCGCTGAAAAAAGACTCGGACAATCCAACGTCAAAGCAATCCTCCGAGTCAGCCCCGCGCTAATGGCTTGGACATTTTTTCCTTTATAGAGCGATAACCATGTTTACCGGGATTATTTTAGCTATCGGCAAAATCAAGGCCATCCAGCCTAAAGGTGGTGATTGCCGGTTAATTATCGATACCGGGAAGCTGTCGTTGCGCGAATGCGCATTGGGCGACAGCATCGCGGTGAATGGCGTTTGCCTGACCGCCGTGGAATTGGGCGAGCATTATTTTTGTGCCGACGTCTCCAATGAGACTTTAGCGCGCACCACCTTAAAGACCGCAACTACCGGTACGCCGGTCAATCTGGAGCTGGCGATGACGCCATCCAGCCGGCTGGGCGGGCATATCGTCAGCGGCCATGTCGATGGTATTGGCAAAGTCGTTGAAAAACAGGCCGATGGCCGCTCGATACGCTTTAAATTCAAGGCGCCGGATGTGCTGGCCAAATATATCGCAGAGAAAGGCTCGATTTGCATCAACGGCATCAGCCTAACCGTCAACTCAGTCGACGGTGCTTATTTTTCCGTGAACATCGTGCCGCATACCTTACAAGAAACCACCTTGGGTAGCACCGAGGTAGGCAGCGAGGTGAATCTGGAAGTCGATTTGCTGGCCCGCTACTTGGAACGCTTAATGAAAGGCGAAACCGCGGCTTACAGCCAAGGCGGCGTCACCGAGGCCTTATTACAAAACGCAGGCTTTATTAAATGAATAGCATAGAAGAAATCATAGCGGACCTCCGCCAAGGCAAAATGGTCATCATTATGGACGATGAAGATCGGGAAAACGAAGGCGATTTGTTGATGGCGGCGGCGTTTGTTAGGCCGGAAGACATTAATTTCATGGCCAAATACGGCCGTGGCCTGATTTGTCTGACTTTGACCCGCGAACGTTGCCAGCAGTTGCGCTTGCCCTTGATGGTTAGCGACAACAATACCCCGTATACCACTAATTTCACCGTGTCGATTGAGGCTGCTACCGGCGTGACAACCGGTATTTCCGCCGCCGACCGCGCCTTGACTGTGCAGGCGGCGGTAGCAAAAAATGCGCAACCGAGCGACCTGGTGCAACCTGGACATATTTTTCCGTTGATGGCGCAAGCCGGCGGTGTGTTAAATCGCGCTGGTCACACGGAAGCCGGGTGCGACCTGGCCAGGCTGGCGGGTGTCGAGCCGGCGGCAGTGATCGTGGAAATATTGAACGACGACGGTTCGATGGCGCGCCGGCCCGATCTGGAAATTTTCGCCGAACAGCATAATCTGAAAATCGGCACCATCGCCGATTTGATCCATTACCGCATCAAGCACGAAAACACTTTGGAGCGGATCAGTGAATGCGTCTATCCGACCGAATTCGGCGACTTTAGGTTATATGCTTACCAAGATTGCAACGATGACAACGTGCACCTGGCCTTGGTGATGGGCAACGTCGCCGGCGATGAACCGGTGCTGGTGCGTGTCCACGCTCGCAACTTGATCGACGATTTATTGTTTTCCAAGCGCAGCGACTGCAGCTTACCGGTGCGGGAAGCCTTGAAAAATATCGCCGATGAAGGTCGCGGCGTATTGGTGATTATCCGCCAAAAAGAAAACAACAAGGATTTAGTCGAACTGATTCACGCCTATCAAATGCAGGATCATGGCGTCAAAAACGGCCAGGATTTGAGCGCCGATTCGGATTGGCGTACCACCGGCGCCGGCTCGCGCATCCTGTCGGATTTGGGTGTGCGGCGTTTGAAGGTGATGGGTGCTCAGAAAAAATACATAGGCTTGTCCGGCTTCGATCTGGAAGTGGTCGAGCATATCGATGCGACGCATTGATAGTGGGCTTTAAAAGATTTCAATCATTCAACAACAGGTAAACACATGGCGACAGTCACTACTCTGGAAGGCACATTTTCCGCGCAAAGCGGCAAGTTTTGCATCGTTTCTTCACGCTTCAACAGCTTTATCGTCGAACAGCTGGAAGGCGGCGCGATTGATGCCTTGGTTCGACATGGTGCAGATAAAAACGACATCATGCTGGTAAAAGCGCCGGGCGCTTTTGAATTGCCGATGGTGGTACAACGTATAGCGGCCAGCAAAAAATACGACGCGATTATTGCCCTGGGTGCGGTGATTCGTGGTGGTACACCGCATTTTGAATATGTGGCGGGCGAGTGCGTAAAAGGTATTGCTCAGGTTGCGTTGCAATACGACGTGCCGGTGGCTTTTGGGGTGTTAACGGTGGACAGCATCGAACAGGCTATCGAACGCGCCGGCACCAAGGCCGGTAACAAAGGCGCGGAAGCGGCCTTGTCGGCGATAGAAATGGTCAGTCTCTTCAATAACCTGGGTCTTTAATGAGTCAAGCAAAAACCAATGCCAGAAAGTGCGCGGTACAGGCGCTGTATCAATGGCAAATGTCCGGCGAGAGTTTGATACGCATCGAAACCTATTTTCTGGAAGAAGAGCATCTGAAAGGCGCGCAAAAAACCTATTTCAGCGAGCTGTTTCACGGCGTACCGAAACAATTGGATGTGATAGACGCCGCGCTGGCCGAATTTGTCGATCGGCCTGTGGAAAAAATCGATCCGGTTGAGCGGGCGATTCTGCGCATCGGCGCGTACGAGTTAATCAACCGCTTGGAAACGCCGTATAAGGTCATCATCAACGAAGGTGTCAATCTGGCAAAGGATTTCGGCGCCGACGGTAGCCATAAATATGTCAATGGCATCCTCGATAAAGTCGCGCAAAAACAGCGCGCCGTCGAGATTGCCGCCAAGCAGGCGAAAACCCAAAACTGATGGCGGTCGCCGAATTTGATCTGATCCGCCGCTATTTTGCGGTGCACGCCCCGCAACATCCGTTTAATCAATTGGGCATAGGCGACGACTGCGCACTTCTGAACATCCCGTCCGGCCACCAATTGGCGGTGACCGCCGATACCATGGTCGAAAACGTGCATTTTTTTGCCGATGCCGATCCGGAGCTGCTTGGTCATAAGCTACTGGCGGTTAATCTGAGTGACTTGGCGGCAATGGGTGCCGAGCCATTCGCGGTGACCTTGGCTTTGACATTGCCGAAAGTCGATGAAACCTGGCTACAAGCTTTTTCGCGAGGTTTTATCAATCTGGCTCGTCAGCATAATGTCGATCTGGTCGGTGGCGATACCACGTCCGGACCGTTGACATTGACGGTGCAAGCGATGGGCGTGGTGCCGCAAGGCAAGGCCCTATTGCGTTCCGGCGCCCAGGTCGGCGATTTGATTTACGTCACCGGGCCGCTCGGGAATGCCGGCTTGGGCTTGAAGCTTCATCAAGGTGTCAAATGCGCTGATCCTCGGCTGATATTACGTAGCTTTAACCAACCGCGGCCTCGGGTTGCCGAAGGCTTGGCGCTACGCGGCCTTGCCAATGCATGTATCGACATTTCTGATGGGCTGGCCGCCGATTTGGGGCATATTTTGGAGAGCAGCGGTGTCGGCGCGTGTCTGCAGTGGGATAGTCTGCCGCTATCTCAGCAAGTGCAAGAGTACATCGAACATAGCGGCAATTGGCGTATGCCATTAACAGCCGGTGACGATTACGAATTGTGTTTTACTGTCCCAGCAAATTTTACTCAGGCACTGCCGGCCGGTTGTCATTACGTCGGTGAGATTCAAACAAAGGCAGGGTTGCGAATCGTTAGGGCAGGGCGCGTGGAAACGTTCGAGGCAAAGGGTTTTGAGCATTTTTCTTAGAGAACATTACGGCAACAGCCGATTAAGCGCATTACAGATCGTTAAAGATCCCATTCTGTTTCTGGCATTTGGTTTTGGATCGGGTTTATCGAAAGCCATGCCCGGCACGATGGGCACTCTCGCCGCGATTCCGGTTTATCTCGCTTTGCTGCAAACCGGCCAAATCATCTATTTACTGATTACCCTTGCCATTGTCGCCGTCGGCATATCGATCTGCGATAGGGCTGCGAAAAAACTGGATGTCCACGACTTCGGCGGAATAGTCTGGGATGAAATCGCCGGATTTTTGATTACTATGTTCGGGGTCACTTATTCCTGGCAGAGCCTATTGGCCGGTTTTGTGCTGTTTCGGCTGTTCGACATTGTTAAGCCTTGGCCGATTAAGTGGCTGGACCGGCACGTACAAGGCGGTTTTGGCATCATGTTGGACGATGTAGTGGCAGGCATATTTGCGGCGGTGGTTTTGCGTTTTTGGTATCAATAGCTCAGCTGAGAGCGTCGGAGCTATCCAATATTGATCAGTTTGAGTATGGAGATATAAGACAAAAGTTCAGTTGACCAAAAATTACCTCAGCAACTAGAATCCCATTTGGTTATAGGATCATCATTTGTTTTGTCTGCATTAGATAAGGCAAATAACTAATAGCCGATAATTATTTATTCTAAACAGTAGCTAAGGATCATTATGAAAAGAAATATAAGAATCGCTGCGTCAATTTTGGCATTGACCAGTGCAAATTTAGCCTTTGCTGACGGCGATCGCGAGCATGATGGCCGGAGTAACGCTTGCCATGGCCTACCTAATCATGCCGCATTGAAAGCTGCGTTAGACGATGCTGTCGAGGTTGAAACAAGCGGTTTGAATCTGCACATGTGGGCAACTTTGGTCAATCGTGACGGCGTGGTTTGCGCGATAGCTTATTCAGGTGCCGATCGTGCCGCGCAATGGCCTGCTAGCAGGGTCATTTCCGCCCAAAAAGCCAATACCGCCAATTCTTTGAGTCTTGATGCGTCTTCCGCTTCTAACGGTTCGGGCGCGGCGGCAGGTTTGGCCCTGTCCACGGCAAACTTGTATTCTGCCGTCCAACCAGGCGGTAGTTTATTTGGATTACAGGAAAGTAATCCTGTAGCAACAGAGGCGGCATATAAAGGTAATCCGGTACTTTACGGCGCTCCGAATGATCCATTGGTAGGCAGCAAAGTGGGTGGCGTAAATGTCTTCGGCGGTGGTTTGGGGCTTTACGCGCCCGGAAAAGCTTTAGTCGGTGGCGTAGGCTTGAGTGGTGACACTTCGTGTGCCGATCACAATATTGCCTGGCGTGTCCGTCATAATCTTGGTTTAGATCATATTGAAGGTGTAGGCGGCGTTAGTGGTGACCCTGTGCGTCCTGACAATATTATTTTTGACATCGTGCCAAATCTGAACGGCGGAACTGGTGTTAGCGCCGGAGGATTTGGTCACCCTACTTGTATTAATACCGGTAATGCCAGCACACTGCCGGCTGGTCAATCCTGATTTTACAGGACTGATTAGTCTCCCCACTGGTTGGCGTTGGTGGGGAGTTTGTTGGTGCTTATCAGGATGTTAAATGACGTTCTACCAAACAGGTTATTTCTCTAAAATGTTTTTGCCTGTTTGAATTCTGACGGTCTTATGCAACTGGAAAATTTGGTTCAATTGACTGAAGTTATCAAAAAGAAAACCTGTTCAGAAAGAGCAAAAAGTAGCTTCCAGGCTATAAAGATTTGTAGTTAAATTGTTTGGACTTACATTCGGGAACAGGACGTGAGGGATGAAAGAGTCCTAGGCAATTTAGCCTTTACTTTTAGGCGTTTCTTAATCAGCCTTAAACATAGGTTCCGACTTTGCTTGGGTGGGATTGGCACTTGTTTCTTGGGAAGTTGATAAAAAAATAATAGCATGTTTATTGCTTGCTAAATTTTTTATAGTCTGTATAATGAACTAAATCAATCGCGGGGTGGAGCAGCTTGGTAGCTCGTCGGGCTCATAACCCGAAGGTCGTAGGTTCAAATCCTGCCCCCGCTACCAGACAAATCAAAGGCTTAGGTTTAACAACCTAGGCCTTTTTTGTTGTGAGAAGCTTTCTGGTAAGCAAATGGTAAGCGGATTTGGGATATAGCAATCAACCAATGTTGTGACTTCTCGTCCAAGCGCTTTGCAGGCTGGTGAAAAACCCGCTCCTATCGACTCGCTTAAATATGGCGAGGTTAAATGCACAGTGCATTCTGTGCTTGAGGATGGCGACGATTTTCTAGCAGATGGCTCAAGAATTGATAGCTGCGACCAGTAAAGCCGATAACCTGCGAAGGCTAACGGCTTTGATTAGTTAAGTGTCGCTATGCTGGGTCGATCAGTTCGTCATTATCCCCGGCCTGCCATCATTACCTCCAGCACTCCACCAATACAGTCCATTTTCGTGCTTCTTCGGCAATATCGGCATTGCTTTTCTCGAACGATAACAAGCCGCCACCGGTTTTGTAGCGTACTTTGTTTGCATCAAGAAATGCCCTCACTGTTTGGCCGTTGACTGCAAAGTTGACGTTTTGCCCGACTTGCCCAGTTGCTTTTGCCATTTCCGCATCATCTAGCTTCATCGAAACTACGGCTACGACATAGCCCTTCTTATCCATCACCGGGCTACCACTGGAACCGGGTTGAATCGGCGCAGTAATTTGAATCTGATTAGTGTTATTACCCAGCCCAGTTAATGCACTAATGGTTCCAAGTGTCAGGTTGCCACCCGATGACAGAGCAAAATTGAGTGGATAACCAAAGACAATAATATCCTCCCCTTGCCGCAACTTGCCAGGGTTTGGATTCAAACTGGCAACTTCGTTGCTAATGACTGGCAATTGTAATAAGGCCAAATCATTCACAGTATCAGCGTTAATAACCTTGGAAATACCTTCGAGACCTAGGGTTTTAACTTCTTTGCAATCTTTGATAACGTGGTAGTTGGTAAGAGCATGGCCTTCACTGCTGATTACGAACGCCGAACCTGTGCCTTGCTTCATTGGTTTGCGGGATGGTTCTGAGGAAGACTTTTCATTTGTTGCTAATAAAGTGTCTCCTTGCTTCCAATTTGAGGTAAGGCGTTGTCCCTCTTGACGTTCAACGTCGCTTATCAGCATCTTAGGTGGTGAAAAATAATCTGAATAAACTGGTTTGTCGAGTTTGTCGCGAAATTGTTGCGCCTCTGAATGCCCTTGTGCCGCAGCTAGATTTACCCAAGCATAAGCTCTAGCGCTATCTTTAATTCCTGCTTGGCCATTATAGTAAGTCAAACCTAAATTGTATTGCGCATCAGCATTACCCTGTGCAGCAGCTTTTAGATACCACTCTGCTGCTTTGATGGCGCTTTTGGGAACCCCAGCGCCTTCGTCATACATCACTCCGAGATTAAATTGTGCACCAATATTTCCCTGTGCGGCAGATTTTTGATACCACTCCACAGCTTTGACTAAATCCTTTGGAAGGCCTTCCCCGGAGTAATGTCTGAAAGCAAGCACAAATTGCGCATATTCATCACCATGGTCGGCGGCTTTTTCATACCACTGTATGGCTTTTTCAGTATTCCTAGGCAGGTCAATACCTTTGTCATACATTTCTCCTAGCACATATTCCGCATGAACAAATCCCTCAGCTGCTGCTTTTTCAAGCCACTCTACTGCCTTGATTGCATCCTTCGGACCACGAATGCCTTTGGCATAGCGAACACCAATAGCATATTTTCCAAGGGCATCTCCTTGCGCCGCTTGTTTTTGAAAGCTTTCTTCAGCTTTTTGATATAACTCCGCAGCTTTAACTGAATCCTTTGGAACGGTTTTTCCAAGGTCATATCGAACCGCAAGCTCATATTGTGCATCTGCGTAATCCTGCTCTGCGGATTTTTTGTACAACTCTACGGCTTTGGATTCATCCTTGACCATACCCATAATACCTTTGGCATATTTGTCACCTAACCAGTATTGTGCTCCAGCATGCCCTTGGTACGCCGCTTTTAGATACCACTCTGCTGCTTTGATTTTATCTGGGGATACATGTGCACGGTCGTCGCCTGTGTCATATATATAGCCGACCTGGCTTTGTGCATTAGCGTCACCAGCTTCAGCTTTCGTCTTTAGAGTTGCAAACTCTTCTTCAGCAGTGAGTTCGATTCTCTTATTTTCACCATGAATGATTGAGAGCAGTCCCGTTTTAACCAATGAATTAGCAAAATCTCTATCCCCAGCTTTTTTAGCTAATACCTCTCGTGCTAGATAAAGTCGAGCCCCAACGTCATAAGTTTTGTCGGTTTCATTCTGATAAGTATCAACAAACGCCGGATGCTCAGCAAGCTTGTTAATGTCAGCATTGCGGATTTCGTTTTGAATCTTGGTTACCGTTAATTTTGGATGTGATGACGTAACTATAAATACTTCTCTATTCCCGATGATTAACGCGATTAACACAGCGACAACCGCACCCCCCGTAAATCTTAATGGTTCAGTTTCAACCTTGAATCCCGTCCATCTGTCCCAGTCAGCTGTACCTTGGCGCTTCATTCGGTTGGCGGCAATCAGGCCGGCGAACAGAGATATAAACGATAGACCAAACCCCGCGCCAACAACCCAAACAGCAAGGCTTCGTAGCCAATAGTTTGGCTCACTGGCTTGACTGGTTAACCTCAATCCCAGCAAAACCTTTCCAGGCGTGGTTTTAAACATCGTTAACAGAAGCGATTCCAATATCACCCATTGCACCGTCGAAAAAAAACCCCATGCAGCTACGGCCATTTTGGAATCAACCAATGCATCTATAATCGAATCGGGAAGCAGCTCTGTATAAAGTATCAGGCCGCTGAGTATGAGAGCGCTTATTTGATAATCGATTAGTCGAGCTAAAAAACGTCGCCAAGAATAGGATTTATCAATGCGATGTTTTAATTTTATTCTCGGTATAAACTTATTACTGGCTGCATCATCCACGGTTATCTCCTGTGAATTGTTCGGCTGTGTTTCCCGTATCGTGATACAAGGTCTTTTATGTCAAGAAATTTTCTTGTCATGCATGCCGTCTCCATCTGTTTGTTTAATCCTAATGCCTCGGCCCGCTAAATGGATATTGATGCTTTCTTAATCCTTCGCCGGAAGCATACCATTGCGGCAAACAGAGAATAAAAAAACCGGCAACCCGCGAAGGCTGCCGACTTTTATTGATTAGCTAGCAAGCTGAGTCGGTGCGCGGCCAACTCGGGTGCTGATTAAGCCGATTCAGGCTATGACGATGATGCTGCTCTTGGCTTAGTGGTCTTGAGTTCCTGCTGAACATCGCTCGAAACTTCCAAAGAAATGCCTAGCTTGCGCAATACCCGGTCCAGTGCGGCATCACGGGCAAATGAATCATCAATCTCTTTTATCAATCGGCTTAGAGTGTCCATTACCAAATAAATGGCATATTTGGCGGTTTCGTTTTGTATATAGAGGTCCGAATGTTCAAGTAGCATATCGGTGATGGCTTGGGCTTGCTGTGCAGCACTTAGAGCATTTTCGAGGCTCATTGCGTACCCCCTTTGCGTTTTGCGTAATGGTGCGCCTTTACAGTGGCTTCAATATCGGCGCACTCAGCAATTGCGGCATTGATAGCGCCGCCAATAATTTTCTCACTAGCCCGCTCTGTGCTGTCGAAATGGAACGATAGCATGAACAAGATACCATTAAGGCGTTCGGCCATCTTAAGCAGGGTGTCAGTAATACTAATATCTTCGCCAAGTTCAGCGAGGTCTAGTCGATGTTTTAGCAGATTGGTGTTTTCTGTGCGGATTTCGGCCTGGTTTGCTTCGGTTGTCATAGCGGTATTCCTATTCTGAGAAAGTGAAACCGCCGCCCATTGGTACTAATCGCCGGGCGACGTGGTTAAGTGAGTTAGTACTACCGCGAATAGGTGCGGCCAGCCGCTAAGCTGCCCAAATAACCACGCCATAACAAGTAAGCACGGCAGATGCCATGCAGAATGACGCGCATAAAAAAGCCACAGGCTAAGGTGGCGTTTTTCGCCTATTCAAAACGGGGTACTAATCCCGGTCGCCAATGTGGGCGACGGAATGATACTGTGCTTTTTTGATGTGTCTGTCAATAGTGCCAAGGAATTATATTTGCTTTGCACATTAAGCTATAAGGATAAGCGCGAATTCAGCGCTTCCTTAAATGTTGAACCGTTATTTTTTGAGTTACCTAGACTAAATTCTAAGAGAAAAATTAATGATTAAAACTAAAAAAATAGTAATGGTGATTTTTTCGGCAGCGTGTATTTTTCTGGCTGAAACTGCAAATGCTTATATAGTATTAAACGAAGTGGATTTCTTTAATATTTACTCCGACCAACAAACATAATTGACAGAGACCCTTTGCGCACGAATGCTTGGTCTGTTAGAGGCTTTTTTGGGTCGGGACAGTTTTGGGATGATTCATCTTTGGGTTTTGAAAGAGGTCTTGACACTGCTTTTCCTATTCTTATGACTGGCGGTAATCTTCTTTCGTTGCTAGAGCCAATTAATGGCGATGCTATACCTGTTGCGATTCATACAGATAATGGATTCTTTGGTATTATTCCAGACAACGAAACAGACGGGTTTTTCCTATTAAAAGGGGCTAGGGAAATTTATAATATTCAAAGTGTGACCCCAATCATTCCAGTTTCTATACCAGATTTAGTCTCGATGTGGCTCTTGGGAATTGGTATCGGGTTTTTAGCCATGATAATCAAAGAACAATCACGGTATAAAACCCTGATAGAGATTAACTAAGAAAAATAGTCACAATAGTCTGGATGCTTCCAGTTAATGCTTGGCCTCATATACCTATCATTCGCTTGTAAGCATCAGCCGGGGAAATGTCTGTATTCTGCTCGACGGGCTTGTTGGCCTCGCTTTCTGCGACCCTCTCTATAGCCGCCTTATTTGCATTAAGCAGATTGATAGCAACCGTCGCTGAGTCGTTTCCAACTCGCGTTAGCTTTGCGATAGTAGCTAGGTCTTCTTCGTTTGGGCGGTCCTTGTCCAGCTTAATCGCCTTTCTGTTCGCAATGATTGATAGCTCGTTGAAGGTCATTGACCCAAGCTTTGCACCACTAGCTAAATTCGCACTGATAGCCATCAAATCATTAGCCAATGTGCGCGCACTAATTTGCGCACTAATCGGAAGACTCCTAAAATTTTCCTCAGCCTCAACTAACTGATTTGCAACATGCTTTATCTTGTTTACTTGCGCACCAATTTTTTTGCGCACAGCAGATTCAGCAATACCAAACTCCCTAGACAGAGGCCTGACCTTTTCACCGGCCAAAACCCTTCTCTCTATCTCTTCCCATTGCCTATCAGTTAAAGGTGATTTTCTTCCCATGCTAGTCGTCCAATCTTTTAAACTAAAGGTCGTTATTCAGAATTAATCTATTTCTAATCTGAAAAACACGCTCCTTTTGTTGTTCTGGTGTCATACGATTTAACTGCTCATTATCTTCCGGCTGCAAGTAAGGAATCATAATGTCTAGCAGTTTTCCAGGGTCTTGTTCTGACAAAATCGCTTGCTTGATTGCGGCTTGGGCTAATCCTCCGGCTGCGGGTTGTTCCATTTGTCTTGGTGCGCCGACTCTTTCCGCTGCCTGAGCTAGATTTTGTGGGATAGAGCCTTGTTCTTGAGTAGGCTGTTGTAGTTGTGCCTGTTGCTGCTTTTTCGCGCCTAGAGACTTGTCCAGCGCGGCAAGCTCGTTGCTTCCTTGGCCTGAACCGCCATCAATCACTTGTCCGGTTCTCGGGTCTTTGTAGGACATAGTTTTAGTCTCATTGCCCATAGCGTCTTTGGAGTATGTTTCAAACGGAAGGTAATTATCCCTTACGTTCTGGTCTTCTTTCTGCTTGCCGCCTCCGACGAATCTAGCCGCTGTTTCAAGAACAGAGTTTGGTATTGCCACTTGATTTCCGCCTGACATTAGCGGTGCCGATTTCTCGCCATCGAACCCATACAACATGGTTTTCCCATTAACATTCTGTGCGGTAATTTTCTTGTAATTCCCGTCAAATCCACCAACCATTTGCTTTATTACATCAGCATTAGGCGTTACATCAACCCGGCCTTGGTCGTCTGGTTCCAGCATGCTTAGATGGTTGCCGAAGTTAGCTAGAGCAGTCTGCCTATCAACAATTGCCCTAGCCGCGCTTCTGTCTTGGTTGCTCTGGTCAAATTGCTGCTTATGCCGCTGTTCTGCTGCCGACCTCAAGCTAAATTCTCTGTCGTCATTAGCTTGACCTGCCGATAGCTTTCCTTGCTCAATGTTGAGCCTTTGCTGTTCCATGTCGTTTGTAATAGCTTGCTGGTCTGCTGCCGCCGCATTGGAGGCTACAAGGTTTTCTTGCGCCAACCCTCTCGCTTGTTGAGCGTCTGCAAGCGACATTTGATGCTGAGCAATCTGTCCCGCCTGATTTATGCTTTCAGAAGCGGCCCGATTTAGGCCGTGTTGGGCAATGAGTTCAGCATCTCTACTTGCCGCCGCGTCCTTTTCTTGAGCTGTTTCGGCTAAATTGTAGTGACTGTATTTGCTTGGTTCAAAATTAGATAGTTGGATTGCCATGATATTTTCCTTAATGAATGGTTGGGCTGATTGATAGTTGCATAAAATCATTTAGGCATTGGGTTATATCGGCCCGACTATCTGGATTATCTGTCTTATCGTCGCCCACACCGGAGCCAACAAGGTTATTCATAATGTTTTCGTAGTCGGTGACGTAGTTTTGCATTTCCTTAATATCGGCGGTCAAGGCGTCCATAATTGGCTGCGCATTTTCGCCAAAGTCATTTGCATATCGTAGATAACCGTTATAAATTAATTCAATATTATCGATATATGCTTGGCTTGCTTGGTCATCGCCTGCCATAACTCGGTCGAATAAAAGTTGCGAAGTTTTTTGAATTTGTTGTGGTGGTATTTTTTCTTTCATAGCCTCGCCTCCCGACGATTTAAGTATTGGTAATTCAATTACTATTGTACGCTTATCCGGTCTTTCTAATTGTTTGTCGCCTCTCAGTGTGTAGTTAGCGTTTAAAATAACTCTGCTCCCGACTTTCTAAGTAATATCTCAGGACTTAATAAAATACTTAACCCCATTGGTATATTATAAAGGTGTCCGAATACCGGGAAGAGGTATGGTAAAAATACCTCTGACTTGTCCGAATACCGGGAAGTTTTGGGGATTGTTCCCGCTATGGGGACAAGTCATAAAAAACCTTGTCCGCATACCGGGAACGCTTGTCCATATACCGGGAAGTCATTTTGATTTTTCCTGCATGGCTTCCCACTTCTTAACAAACCACTTTTCCCGTTTTTCTGCGTTCTCAGGCTTCCATAGGTTTGACGCTACTCTGGTTGGCGGTACATCCAACTTTCCTTGGCAATCATCTATCGACTGCCAAGTAATCGCATATAAAGAGCATTGGTTTCGGCCTCCCTGCCGTGTTCTCTCAATGAAGCCATAAGCAATATTTTCAGTTATGGCTTCGTCGATACTTCCCCGAGATTTCCAGCCAAACAACTTCATTATCCCAGGCGCTGCCGACAGATTGCCGTTATTCGAGCCGTTGTACTGAGCCGTCAGATCGTCGAGAAAATGAGCAGCCTTATGACTCAATACCGAAGCGGGTGATGGTGTGCCCGTCACGAAGTTTGGCCGAAAAATATGATGCGGCTTTGCCGAGAAGCTGTGATTTTCCGACCGTTTGGGGTGTTTTTGGGAGGCCAAGCCTAATCACCACAAGCCATTCGCCACCATGCGGTAAATCGGATAAATTCCAGCTTGACGCGTTTGGCTGATTCTGTAGAATGGCTTTGTAGTTTCTGTGTTTTGGTTTGCTCGGTGTTGGCGCACCGAGTTAACTTATCAATATTATTCATTATGCCGCCTTGTTTGTTGCTTGGGCTTCAAACTCATCAACTGCCTTGCATAAGGCTTTGATACGCTCCAATAAATCCGGCGTAAACTCTGCAAATAGTTCATAACGGGTAAATTTTGCTTTTCTCTGGACAACGTCCTTTGTCTGGCAAACTTCATCATGGTCAACGATGACCCAACCCTTTTCGCGTAACTTATCCACAAACGCGCCAAGCCTGTATGAATGACGCGCCCAATCGAAGTCTCGATGAGACTGCATGATGCCAGCAGGGAAAAAGCGGCGAAGCGTTCCTGCTTCCAGGCTGTTAATTCTGGGGAATATCACATTGATAGAATCCAAAACCGGCTTGGTATCGTTGTAATCGGCACAGGTAATATGGCGACTATGGTCGCGAATGACTTTAGAGACAATCATTTCGCCCCCCCCTGTAAGCAAGTCTTTAATAATTGAAACAGGCCAAGCTAATCGGCCATTGATTCTAATTGGTCGAAGCGGGCCGTCGTCCATACAAGACCATTTTCTAAGCGTCTGCGGTGCTCGGTTAAGATAAAATGCCGCCTGATTTGTGGTTACTGTGGGCGTGTTTATCGAATTGATACATGGAAATTGCTCTATCATTTAAACCCCTTTGTCTCGCGACAATTATGTGATATAGTGCCTCATGGCGTTGATTTTTTCTTCTAGCCATGTCTAATTATACATGTTAATTAAACACTGTTAAATTAAATGAGAAAAAATATATCCCTCTAAATTTTTTTGGTCCGCTCGGTGGCTATTCATCCAGGCTTTAGGCGCATGCTATATCAGCACTGCCGTTCACGACACATAACAAAATTACGCGAGAATCTCTAAGCTGCACATTTGCCTAAAGTAATGCCTACAACCGGTTTGGGCAAAATGTCTTCTTTTAAAATGCTGCCTGGATGGAGTGAATTAAACACAGCTTTTACGACACCACCAACTTGCAACCCAATGCCTCGACAATTTTTGCAATGGTTTCAAAGCGGGGGTTGCCATCATCAGCCAAGGATTTATAAAGACTGGCTCTTGTTACGCCGGCTTGCTTGGCAACTTCGGTCATACCTTTGGCGCGGGCTGCGGTGTTTAATGCGTGGATAAAATCGGACACATCGCCGTTGGCTGCTGTTTCACGCAAAAAGGCCTGAATATCAGCGTCGGTTTCCAGATGTTCGGCAATGTCGAACGAGGTGATGGTTTCACTCATGGTCAATTCTCCAGACTTTTCAAAATGGTTTGGGCTTTTTCAATATCCCTGTCTTGGGTGGATTTGTCGCCGCCAACCAGCAATAGAATTACCTGCTGATTGCGTACCGTGTAATAAATCCGCAGGCCCGCACCAAAGAAGCAGCGCAATTCAAACAAATCGGCGGATAAAGGCTTGTAGTCTCCAAAATGGCCGTTTTCCATTCGCGCTAGCCGTGACAGCAATTGGTTTTTGACTGTCCGGTCTTTCAATCCAGATAGCCATCGGTTAAAAGTTTGGGTACTCTGCAATTCGTATTTCATGGATTACTGTATCTTAAAGGAAACACTTGTCAAGTGATATGGTCGCTATTTGACGACACGCAAGCCTTGCACCTGCTCAGATTGCGCAAATTCGACGCCTGCCTGTTCCAATATCCAAGCCTCGTATTTGCCGTGCCAAATAGCTAAAAGTTCAAGCGGTCGGCTTTTGTAATGGCGTTCGGCGGTGGCGTTTGGTTTGTGTCCCATAATTTGCGCGACTACACCGACCGGCATTTCTACCCATTCGGCCAAGCTGGCAAAGGTGCGGCGTAATCCGTGCAAAGTGACATGCTCCAGGCCAGCGGCATCAAGGGCTCGATTGTGGGCAATACGGGGCTCTGCCAGCTTTCCATCTGCGGCGGTGGGGCTACTGAATACCCATTGATTGCGCCGGGGCAGGGCGGTTATCAGGCTGGATACATGAGGTGTTAATGGAATCATGCGGCCTTCATCTTCGACCTTGTCCTTTACCCACATGCCGCCAATTTTGAAATTAACATCGGTCCATTTCAGTTCGGCCAACTCTTCGCGCCTGGCTCCAGTAAGTAATAAGCCTTGCAGGTAGGCACTGATAATGGGGTTGCTCAGGTCGCGGACCGCTGCAAACCAGTCTTGCAATTGAGCAAGATGTAATACGTCAAGCGTTTTCGATTGTCGGCTGGGTACTTTCTTTCTGAGGCCTTGATTCTCGACCGCCAGCACGTCAATCAGTGTTTTATAGTCCTTTTGCTGCCCACACCAACGCCAGAACGCACGGAACATTTCGAAGCCTTGGCGGGCATTATTGGCGCGGGCTTGTGCTTCCCGTATTTGCCAGTCTGTAAGCACCTCGGCGCTTATATCAACCATGCGCATCCGTAACAGCGGATAAAGTACACCCTGTACCGTTTTGCCTGTGCCGCGCTTTTTGGGTTGTCCGCCCGCTTGTGACAGGTTTTGATGGTCTTTTAGGTGGCGTTCGCCCCAACAGCCTGTGTTATTTGCAATGTAATCATTCCAAGCCGTTTGAACTGTAATGGTGTTGCGGATAGCTTCGGCTTTTGCCTGTTCTCTAGCTGCTTCGTCCTGTGCTGCTTGTTCAGCTTTTTTCTGGCGGGGGTCGTGGCCTTGGTCAATTAAACCCTGCAAGCGCCTTGCTTCTTCTCGCACAGCCTCTATTGTCCATGTTGCCGGCTTACCGATGGTAACGCGAATGGGTGAGCCGGTAGCGAGACGACTTTGAAGGATGTACTGCTTCGAACCTCCTGGGGAAGCTTTGAGCCCCAAGCCAGGCTGCTCAGTGTCCCACATAAATTCGGATGATTTGCCGGATGCACATTTGAATGAATCAACCCGGCCTGCCGTGAATTTGATACGCATTTGACTACTCCCAAAAGTCTTACCGGGAAAACCAGTAAGCAGATAGTAAGCAAATTATATCAACAATTGGGAATTTATAGAAATACCGCGACAACAAAATAATTGCGTAAACGACTGTTATTTATTGTTTTTAATCGGCTTTAACAACATCAATCAACACGGATAAATCTTATTTTGTTCGGGCTCATAACCCGAAGGTCGTAGGTTCAAATCCTGCCCCCGCTACCAGACAAATCAAAGGCTTAGGTTTAACGACCTAGGCCTTTTTTGTTGCCTGTCGGTTTCATGTAACCCCAGTGTAACCGGATTTCAGATATACCAATCAACGAAAGTCATAGTATTGGCTACCTAAAAATGACTACTTGAATTAGAATTCTGCCTGCTTTTGTATTCTTGGTTATTGTTGCTTTCGGCCAGCAAGGCTTTCAAATAGTTATTATGAAGGGCTTGACCTAAGAGCGGATTTTCCTAAGAAGAGAAAGCGAGTCAAATTTCAGACGGCTGCTACTGATTGCTGTGATCCCCGCCACGA
>LUUF01000060.1 GCA_001644045.1 Methylomonas methanica
TGGTGGTGGGGATCAAACATAACCTCCGTCATTAATCAGGCGATTGCCAATACCAATGATTCATTTAAGCGAAGCAAGCTAAACTTTATTAACATTGTTCCAGTCACGATCTATAAGGAAGATGATGATGAACCTCAAAATTGGAATGACATACTCAAAGCATTTTACGATCCAAACGACAGTATATTCAACCGAATTCACGAAATTCGAAAACAAAATAAAGCCAATTTAGCCATATTAATTGTTGGAAACAATAACTACTGCGGCGAGGCAAAAGTTATTGCAGCCAATCAACCGGAAGATACTTTCGCGATAGTTTCTCATGAATGTGCAGCGGACTATTATTCATTTGCGCATGAAATTGGCCACTTGATAGGAGCTCGACATGAATATTGTTCCGACAGCACAATGGAACCTTACCCTTTTGGTCATGGATATTTGAGCAAAACTTTAGAATGGCGCACCATAATGTCATACGCAAATTGTTGCCAGGGAAACAATTGTGTCCGAATTCGTAACTGGGCCAACCCCTATGTGAAATATAAAGGGGAAAAAACTGGCAGTCTTGCTAAAGAATACGATGCAAAAGTTTGGAGAATGAGAGCCGCCGAAATATCAAACATATTTTAATAATTACAGCATAAAAGGATGAAGTTATGAAAAAAAACAACTTAATTACATGGCTAGCCTTGTGCTTATCTGGATGTTCTAGTATTACAACAATTGAACAACCAACCAAAGAATCGGCAGATGGCTTAAGATACTTTATGCCTAAGAAAGACTTTGTTGTAAAAATTACTGTAGCTCAGGCTAAAATCAGCAAAGTCGAATTGGGAGTTACATCCGCTTATCCTGACCTATCAAAACAATACACATTAAAATACAATAAAAATTTTTTTGGCGAAAATAAACTAGATGTAAGCGTAACCGAAAATGGCTTACTAACATCAACAAAATCTGACACTATTAGCAAAGTTAACGAAGCTTTTAAAGCCCTAGCTTCATCTGTTTGATCCCCACCACCA
>LUUF01000070.1 GCA_001644045.1 Methylomonas methanica
GTCCCGGATCGCATCAACGCCGTGTGGTCGATGGATTTCACGCATGATCAACTGGCTGATGGGCGCGCGTTCCGCTTGCTCAATGTCATTGACGACTTTAATCGGGAAGGTTTGGGGATTGAAGTGGATTTCTCGTTACCGGCCCTGCGGGTCACCCGAACCTTGGATCGCATCATTGAATGGCGGGGTAAACCCGAGTCGATCCGCTGTGACAATGGGCCGGAATATATTAGCGAAACGTTAAAATCCTGGGCTGAGCAACAGAGTATTCGGATCGACCCTATCCAACCGGGCAACCCACAACAGAATGCCTACGTTGAACGCTACAACCGAACCGTGCGTTACGAATGGCTCGCCCAATACCTATTTGAATCGATCGGGCAGGTTCAAGATTTTGCTGAGCGCTGGTTGTGGACCTACAATCATGAACGGCCCAACATGGCCATCGGCGGTATAACATCCAAACAAAAATTGGCACTTGCCGCTTAATCTCTACTTTTAGGTTCGGCTGATATTGGGGGGATTGCCCATTCACGCGCGGCAAATTGCTGCACTCTAATAGTTGTCCGGCTTTGCGCGAAAGGCCGGACGGCCAGCCGGTCATTCGATTGGCGACGATGCGGACGCCAACGCAGATAGTAAGACCGTGGCATTATCGGCAGTTTGGGTTTGCGAAACCTTTTGCAGCTCGCAAACAAGCGATAAAAAAACAACGGTCCGCATCAGGTAAACCGGACGAAGCTGTCGGCAATACCGCATCCGAGCATGTCGGTGCAGACGAAGAATCTGTCTCAGGCAATTTGTCTGGCGCCGAATGGGGTGTGCTGTTAGATGAAACCGATGATGTTCATCGATCTTTGTTTATGGGGTTACAAATATTGGAAATGCGACCACCTTTAAGACAGTCTGTTGCGCACTACACCTATCGGCCTATTCGTGCATTGGAATGGGTGGCTCGCAATTTTCAAGAACTCGTTTATAGTGCAAGAGTCATCGCCGATATAGCCGGGCTATGCGAGTTTTATGTCATCAATAGGGTCTTTATCTACGAAAACTCCCTGAATCCACCCATTCTTCATCGCAAAGGATGGCTTTAGCATATTTACAGAAAAGGTAAAGCTGACATGAGTCGTATCCTGTTTGCCTGGGAATTGGGAGGTAACCTTGGGCATATCACCCGCCAACTGCCGATAGCCCGGCAGCTGCGGCAAATGGGGCACCAAGTCTTCTTTGTTGTGCGGGACACCGCCGTGGCTGCCCAACTACTCACGCCCGAGGGATTTGCCTACACCCAGGCGCCCATTAATGTCGACAAAAAGCGGCTACCCCAGCCGGTTAATTACGCTGAAATCCTGATTGCGTCAGGCTATGCTGACCCGGTGGTTTTGTTGGGCTTGGTGCAGGGCTGGCTCAGCCTAATCCGGCTGTTCAAAGCCGACCTCATGGTCGTAGACCACGCCCCCACTGCCCTGGTGGCCGCCCACCTGACCGGCTTGCCCGCCATCACAATCGGCACCGGTTTTGAAATACCGCCCGACCGTGTGCCACTGCCTTCTATTCGTCCGTGGGAAACCATCCCGACAGAACGGCTGTTACGAGCTGAACACTATGTCCTGGAACGGCTTAATGCCCTTGCGACCTTTTTAAAGGGCGGTACTATCGAACGCATCACCGATTTATTCCAAGGCTCTCGCAGAGTATTGGCAACCTTTGCTGAATTAGACCATTACGGCATACGTGAAGGCGTAAATTACGTTGGCCCCTTATTTACAGGTACCACAGGTCAGCCCGTTGACTGGTGCCTGACCGATCAACCGCACGTCTTCGCCTATTTGCGGCCTGAAACGCCTGGTTTTGACAACCTGCTTAAAGCCTTATCAAAACTCTCGGCGGAAGTCATTGTGGTGGCGCCTGGGATCAAACCGGCTCACATCCAGGCGTTTGCCAGGCCAAACTTACGCATCCTCACCCAACCCGTCCAAACCGAACAGCTTTTTAAATTGACAGACTGTGTCGTGACTAACGGTGGAACCGGCACCGTTAGTCAATGCCTGTTGGCGGGTATCCCGCTGTTGCTCGTGCCGCAAAATGTAGAACAATTCCTAATGGGCCTGCGCGTCGAGGCCATAGGTGCCGGCATAGCGACCCGGAATAACCGTCAGGAACCAGATTTCGCCGGACTATTGGAAGACTTGTTAAAAAAATCCCGTTATCGGCAATCCGCACAAGCGTTTGCCAAACAGTACGCCGGCTACACGTCCAGTGGCACCATAGACAGTGTCATTCAGTTGATCGACAATACGTTAAAAACACCGGTAAGCAGCAACTAGGCCAATGGGTTCCTACTATTAACCCGGCCCTTAAATACCGTTCTCCCTGAGCCTGTCGAAGGGCCCGCCCGGTCAGGCTTCGACAGGCTCAGCCCGAACGGAGTACCCGTGATAATTAGGGCCGGGTTAATAAGCTAATATGCAGTTCAACTTGCAGGGTAAGCGTAGTACTGGATTTTTTATCAAAATAACGAGTGCTGTCCAGATGTTTTTCAAGCCAAAGCTCACTGGCTGCTGATTTCATAGCCTAGATAGTCATGTCTCGATCCTGACATATGCAACGAATTGAATGTTCAGTGCTGAGGGATTTGGGTCGGTAAAACGTCTTACTTAGAATTCAACGTGCCTAAGGTTTGGGGTCACGGAAATACCTAACCGAAAAAGCCAAACAAAAAAGCAAAACCAATCACACAAGAGTGGTTCGTTAGGCCAAAAATCGTGATTCATCTCAAAGATATTTTAAAAAAATGGCCGCTGATTGGACTTTTGGACAAGCGTAGCCTAAAAAGCTTTCCGTGATAATGCGCTAACGTGAATTGTGACTAGCTTATCAGTCGGATGCAACAAAGCACTCCTGCAACCCACTAAAGCCAATAACACTATTTTATGGAATCATCAGCCAACAGGGAACGTTCTTGTCATACGCTAGCCTGCAGCAGCCTAAGTGATTTATTGATTCGACACATTCAGCTCCTTTGGGAATGCGGTTACCCTTTAGATTGGAATGGACATAACCTGGATTTATATGAATTTGAATAATCTGTTTCGAACAGAAATACGGGGTAATGCCCGTTGGTTATTGCGCCTTAGGGTTTTACATCGTTTTGTCTTCCTCTTTTTATGGTCAGTATCGACACCATATGCAGCTAGTTTTGATTGCAATAAAGTCCAATCCAAGATTGAAAGAAAAATTTGTAGTGATCAATCATTGTCAAAACTGGATGACGAGTTATCGATAATCTATCGCAAAGTACTGGATCGTATTTCAATTCCCGGCCAGATTAAAGCCGAGCAGAGTATTTGGCTTAAAAAACGTAATCAATGTTTGGATATACCGTGCATACATACTGAATATCAACAACGGATTGACGATCTGAACAAAGTAATAAATTTATTTCCCGAAATATCTCAGAAAGTTACAGCCATCTCAAACACTCCCCAGATTACCGTGCCTAGTAGCTCCACCCCAGCTGCCTGCTCCGTAGCAAACGATCCTTACCGAACCGAAGAGCCGGACATCGACTGGCGCAACTACCAATGGACACTGATTTTAGGTAACGGCACCACCGCTTGCGAAGAAATGCTTGGCTATCTCAAAAAACGCCCCAAACACCTGCCGCCGCCGGTTTGCCCGGAGGAGCGCCTACCGCCTAATGGCCATTGGCGACGTCCAGATGGTCGCGATCTCATCGATGCCGAGCGACAGGTGTTGCTGGATGGTGTGCCGGAAACCACGCGCCCGTTGTTTGAGAAGGAGTTTAAAGACAAGTACCTGCGCATCATCCATACCGGCATTAAAACGGACCAAGTCAGTGAATGGTATTTGGCCTATACGGGAGAACAGCGGTTTAGCAATGTTTCGCGAAACTGCCGATTGGCTACACAATGCGCCCAGGCTCCCGATAAAACCATCGGAACAAGCAAGCAAATTGTATTGGGCGGAGCTTATAGCTACGACATTATGAATTTGAATGAAGATGGCACTCAAATTCATCCCATATTAAGACAATACGGACCAAATCAAGATAATCACGGCAAGGGCGAACTCGTTTTTTACAAAGGTGCGCCATATTGGTTGGGGGACATTACTTGGCAGCAACATATGCACGATCATTATGTGAATTATCTACTTCGCGCCGACGATCCCTATAGCAGTATTTTTACCCTTGGCCGATGGCACCAGATCGTACCCGGTTGTCGTTTTGGCTATTTTAACCACGACAACCTCAAGCAATTTCCACCCAGCAAAAGGAGATAAGGCATGACAAGCTTCAATTACAACACCCTGGACAATGCCAATATCATTAGTAATGGCCAAACCGAATATCAGCGGATTTGTTTCAATCTGGTCAAAACGGCGGAGGGCGTAAAAACTGAGGCATATCTGGATAGCAAAAAAATTCCCACCATCGGTATCGGTTTTAACTTGAGAGATACGAATGTTCTCCAGAAAGTATTGATGGCTTTTAGTGTCGATGGAGTTACCGATCTGGCAAACGTAACAAACGCATTTCTCGTTATTGCCAATGCACCATACAATTCCGACACGGCTCTACAAACTGCATTAAATAACAAAATGGCCGAGTATTATGCTCAAGGCAAAGTCAACCGCTCGACCTTTGCCTTTGCCGCAGGCGAAACCGGTTTTAACGAAATGCGCGACACTTTCAATCAAGCAGTACAAGAGTACGAAGGGAATCATTTGCCAGGTAAAAATGAACCGGGCCGAGTCGACAATTGGCTTGCCAACATTCCTTCCTCCAAGGAACGCGCGGTACTGGTTTCGCTGTCCTACAATGGCTTGATTAACGAAGGCACCTCACCCACGCTACGCAAAGCCATACTCGACGGCAATCGCGCCGAAGCGTGGTATCAGATTCGTTACGATTCCAACAAATTGGGTAAACATTATCTTGGCAATGTTATCGAACCTTCAGAACAATTGGCTTTCGATAAAGGAGAAGATAAAGGCACTGCCAAACGGCGGTTTTTGGAATCCGAAACTTTCGGTTTATATAATGATGAAGTCAACGTTACCCCTGATGAGGCCAAGGACGCCTATCGCATGTTGCAACTGCACCGCGACTACGTCCTCAAATACGAAGCCGGCTACGGTCAAACTTCCGACGGGCAAGATGGCAGTCGCGGGAACCAAATCGACAAAGCCAATAATGACTATCATTTGACAGCTACAAGTGTCGTCGAGACGTTGATCCAAGCTCTTACCCTGGCCCGCGATGCTCTGATTGCTGACCTTCAATCCAAATATACCAGTTTGGTCGGTTTCGACTTCTCCAGCTATAACGCCCTGTCCATCTACCTGGATCCCAACCGCGACAGTGCCAGCCAGGCGATCAATCCGCAGCACAACTCGAAACTAGACGCTCGCCAGAAAGACCAAAACGGCAACGAGATCATTTCGAACGACATTCTGATTGGCGAAGGTGGTGACGATACCTTAATAGGTGGCAAAGGCAACGACATCCTGATCGGTGGAAACGGCTATGACACCTACATCTGGAACACCGGCGACGGCACAGATACCATCATCGACGAAGACGGAAAAGGCATCATTAAAGTGAATAATGCCGATGTAGAATTGTTCGCCGTCGGCGCCTTCATCGAAACAACACCGGGCAGCGGCGTTTGGAAAAAAACGATGGCTGACGGTAGTATTCTGACTTTGACTCACCATTCCCCCTGGCGTTTAGTGACCGAAGACGGTTCGGAAATTATTCTAGGTGACGATTGGCAAGACGGAGAATTCGGCATTCATCGGCAAAGCGCCGGAGCGGATGTTTCGGGCAGTGTTATTCCCCACGGCGACCTCAAACCCCTGGACCAAGACCCCAACACCGACGGCATCCAGATTGGCACGGACGCCTTGGGCAACGTCATCGTCGGTACAGAAGCCGATCCGGGCCGTGAAGATACTCTCTACGACGACTCCGGCAACGACCGGTTGGAAGGCTATGCCGGCAGCGACATCCTGCTGGCCAATCGCGGCGGCGACAATCTGCTCTACGCTGACCAACAACAAGACTTCCAAACCCTCTACAACCAAGGCCAATCCGCTACCGGCACAGGACAGCGCGGCGACCTGTTGAGCAGCGGCGCTGGCAGCGATCAACTTTATGGCAGCAATGGCCGAGACGCCCTGGCCGGCGGCGATGGTGCGGACATTTTGCTCGGTGGCGGCGATGACGATTTGCTCTACGGCGATGGCGGCTTCGTCGGTGTCGGCAGCGGATGGAGTGTCAATGCCAGTGTACAACTTAGCGGAGCCAACTATCAGGCCTCAACCCTGGGCGGCAATGACATTCTTTACGGCGGTACCGGTAACGACACCCTGAACGGCGGGCAAGGTGCCGACGTGCTGGATGGCGGTGCCGGGCGCGATATTTTGCAAGGCGGCGAAGGCAACGACGTGCTCTACGCCGACGAGCAAGTCAGCGAAGCCGTTAATGGGATGAATCAGGCCAATCTGAGCGGCGACTTTTTGTCCGGCGGTCTTGGCGACGACATGTTGATCGGTGTCACCCTATCCAATGCCTCCACGGGGGAATCCGGCGGCAATGACTTGATGCTGGGTGGCGATGGGCAGGACTGGATCGATGGCGGCGGCGGTGACGACACCCTCTACGGCGATGCCAGCGGCTACGCCAACAGCAATTGGGCGGTGACACGCGAATTGGCCACGGTCGGCAATACCACGACCGCAAGCATACAGTTTTCGAATGCGGATGCGACAGACCTAGGCATTGGTTCTGCGGACACTATTTACGGTGGCGCGGGTAAAGACTGGATTTTTAGTAATCAGGGCGATGATGTTGTCGATGCGGGCATAGACGATGACGTGGTGTTTGGCGGACTGGGTCAGGATACTATTTTCGGTCGGAACGGCAATGATTTGCTCTTGGGCAACAATGGTACCACCAGCCAACTCGGCGATGGTTCAGACTACCTTGATGGGGGTGACGGCGATGATAGGTTATGGGGAGACGGCGGCAGTGATGTGCTGCTGGGTGGTTCTGGAAATGATGGGTTGCAAGGGGATGGCAATGGAACCATTAGCCAAGAACAAGGCGACGATTTGCTGGATGGTGGTGCCGGCAATGACCAGCTCTACGGCGACGGTGGCAACGATACCCTGATCGGTGGAACCGGCAATGACGATCTCTACGGCGGCTCGGGTTTCGATACCTACATCATCAACGCCGGCGACGGTATCGACCACATCATCGATAGCGATTCCGAGAAAAACAGCAAAATCATCTTCGGCAACGGCGTGAACTCGAGCGATGTTAAATTGCGTTTGGGTTCGCTGATGCTCGATCTGGGCAACGGCAACGCCGTGCACATCGAAAATTTCGACCAGACCGACGTCTTCAATAGCTCATCGGTCAGTAGCTTCGAATTTGCCGATGGTACGACGTTGAGCATCGATCAATTACTGGCGCGCGGTTTCGATTTGAGCGGCGCCAACTTGGACGATACCATTTTTGGCACCAACACCGTTGATCGGATTAACGGCTATGCCGGTAATGATACCTTGGTCGCCGGGGCCGGCAATGATGTACTGGACGGCGGAGAAGGCGCCGATATTATGGCTGGCGGAATCGGCGACGATCTATACCTCAATGTCAGCGGCGAAGACACGATTGCCGACTATGAAGGCCACGACACCATCCGGCTGGCGCAAGCCAATGCCGTGGGGGCTGGTGGGGTATCGATTTACAATTTCGGCGATCAAAATCAGCTCCGGGGCGTCAGCATTGCTTTGGATAGCGGTGGCGCCTTAAAATTGCAAAATGTCTTTTTCGGTACCGATGCCACCCTTGAGTTTGCCAACGGCTCCACGCTGGATTTGGAGACTTTGGTCGGCAACTCACTGACAACATCGCTTGCGCTGACATTGGGCGACAGCGGCGGCGAATTGTACGGCGGCGCAGGGGCGGATAATTTACATGGCGGTGCCGGCAACGACGCACTCAGCGGCGCCTTGGGCGCCGACAAACTTTACGGCTATGCGGGTAACGACACCCTGAACGGTGGGGCCGGCAACGACATGCTGGATGCCGGCGCCGGTGACGATACCCTGATTGGGGGCGCGGGCCAGGACTTGCTGCTGGGCGGCGCCGGGAATGACGTGTATCAACTGGAAGCCAATTCCGGCCCCGATCTGATCACCGATAGCCAAGGCCAGAACCTGATCCGTTTCGGTGCCGACCTCGATCAGGCCACGCTGGCTGTTTCGGTTCTAACCATTGCCGGCCAAACCGCGCTGACCTTGAAAGTAGCTGGCGTCGAATTGGCCACTATCACCCAAGGATTGACGACTTACCGCTTCGAATTTGCCGACGGCAGCCAAATGAGCGCGGACGAATTCATGTTGAATTTTCGCACCGATGCAGTCACCCAAAACGGCAATGACAGCGATAACACTTTATTCGGCGGACGCGCTGCCGACAGTCTTTCCGGCAATGCTGGCAACGACACACTGTGGGGCGGTGCCGGCAACGACCAATTGCTCGGCGGTTTGGGAAGCGACGACTACCACTACCGTTTGGGCGACGGCCACGACATCATTCAAGAAACCGATGTCGTCGATGCTGGCCTAAGTTCGCAAGACCGTGTCGTGTTCGGACCCGGTATCGACTTAAGTGACATGGTCTTTAGCCACCGAGCCAATGGTGATTTGTCGCTCAGCGTCGCCGGCCTGGCCGATGCTATCACCATGGTCGGCTGGTATGCGGATCCCGCTCAGCGCGTGGAAAATTTCGTGTTTGCCGATGGCCAGCAAGTCAGTGCCGATAGTCTGCTTGCACTGTCTTTGGTGCCGCAGCTTGGCGGTGCCGGTGATGACAGTTTGGTCGGGAGTGCGTTTCGCGACATTCTGCGGGGTGGCAATGGCAACGATCTGTTGAGCGGTAATGGTGGCAACGACGACTTGTATGGCGATGCCGGCACCGATACCTATGTGTTTGCCATGAACAGCGGCGCCGATCAAATATTCGAAGTGGCCGGCGAAACCTCTATCATCGAACTTAGCGATTACGATTTATCTCGCTTGGCCGGTACCCGCGTCGGCGACGATTTATTGCTGAGTGTCAGCGGTGCCGGCGACAGCATGACCTTGAAGGATTTTTATACGTTAAATCACGATTGGCAAGTTAAAACACCGTCAGGTACTTCGCTTAGCGTTGCCGAGCTACTCTCCAACAACACAGCGTATTTGGCCAGCAGGAGCGAGCTGACAGGCTTGCGGGATCATTGGCTCGCTGATGTTCGAGATAGCGTCACTCAGGCGCAAAAAGCGGCTGGTATGGTAAGCACAGCCGGAGAGATGTCTTTTCAATTTGACATTAGCCAAACGGCGACAAGTTATACGCGGGCCAATGGTTACGGTGGGTGGGTTCCGTCGAATGAGGCTAGCTACACGTTTAATCAGCCGGCAGTTGCGATTGGTGGCGTCAGTCTTTTACCTTATGTAAGCGACAACGCCAATATTACCTATGAAGTCGGTTCATCCGCTTCCATTCTTAAGAACTTAGTTGTGGACTGGAGCGGGCCGGAAGTGGCTTCAAGCTCACGCGTATACGCCTCGACAACCGGACACTATCTGTACACTACGGAACAATTAGTAAATCTTATTCTATCGCTAGGGGTTAGCGGTATGGAAAATCCTTATGTGGTTACCGAAACCCCGCTGTATACCGCCACCACTACGACAACCCACTATACCGGCACGGTGCGGTCGATGACGCCCGCGGACGGCACGGGTTACAGTGTCGACAATGTTCAGGCGCAAAACTTTTTCCAACTGGGTAACTATCCGACTACGCTGTCCATGTCCGTAGCGAACTCGGCTATCATCATCGACCAGGTCGCGGCAGGCGATAGCGATAACACCATTCGTTATTCAGGAGATTTAGGCATTGTGCAAGGCGGGCCCGGCAATGATGCTATTCGGGTAAATGGTTATGGTGTTTCGATTGGCAATCAGTCGTTCGCTAGCCAACTCTTCCTGGATGGTGGTGTCGGTAACGATTTGATTGTCGGTGGTTTCGGTAGCGATACCATCGTTGGCGGCAGAGGCGACGACACGCTACGTGGTGAAACGGGGGAAGATCGTTACTACTTTCTCGCAGGCGACACCGGCACCGATCTGGTGTATGACGTGGGCTACGGTGGTCCGGTGGACAATGACACGGTGGTGTTCGGTGTGGGCATCACCTTGGCCGATCTCAGTTTCTCGTGGGGTAACGAAGCGTTGCCGGGCTACACTTATGGGGGATATGACGAGTCGCGCATCCGGATGTTTCAAACCCTCGATATCACTTGGCAGCCCGGTTCCGTTGCCAGAATTGTCATGCCCACTCCGTTTGTTAATAGCTATGGAACAACCGTTTTCAGCAACGATTGGGAACAAACTGGCATTGAGTATTTTGAGTTTGCCGATGGCAGTCGCATGAGGATGACGCAAATATTGGCGTCGGCCAATGTACCGGTTCGGCCTACTGTGAGCCGTCGAGCTGACAATACTTTGACGGGTACGGTGGGCGCTGACGAACTACTAGGGTTTTCAGATGCAGACGATTTGTATGGTGGGTATGGAGCGGATACTCTGGTCGGTAACGCCGGCGACGATTGGCTGTTTGGCGGTGCCGGTGATGACCGCCTGGAAGGTGGGATTGGTGATGACAGTTATTATTTTCTAGCCGATGAAGTCGGGACAGATTTGCTGTATGACTTGGGATACGGTGGAAACTATAGCGGCGGTTACGGCGGTGATTATGGAGGAAGTTATGGCGGAAGCTACGGCGGTGATTACGGCGGAAATAACGATACTGTCGTGTTCGGTGACGGTGTCAGTCTATCTAACTTCAATTTTGCTTGGAACGAGGAGGCATTAATCTCGGCGGTTGATGGCAGCACTCAGTGGTATCAAACGCTGGATATTACCTGGCAGCCCGATTCCACTGTCAGAATCGTCATGCCGCGCGCCGATAGGAACGACGCCGAGCAGATAGGCATTGAATACTTCAAATTTGCCGATGGCAGTCAGATGACAATGGCACAAATGCTATCATTAGCCGGACCATCCCCTGAACATAGCCCCCTCATTAACACCCCGTTAGCTGATCAAGTGGCTACGGAAGATATGCCTTTTTCTTACACTATTCCACAGAATGCATTTGTCGATCTCGATGCCGGAGACAGCTTGCGCTATAGCTATGATGGCTGGCCTGGGTGGTTAAATTTTGATCCGGAAACCCTGACTTTTAGCGGAACACCGCCTTTTAGCGGCACTACGGATCTTTACTCACCCAGCGGTTGGTGGAGCGTTAAAGTTACTGCCACTGATCGATTCGGTGCATCGATCAGCAATAGCTTTATGTTAACCGCAAATCCTATTAATAAAGTCACGGGGACCATGAGCGGCGACAGTCTGTTGGGAACGGCTCTGGCCGATGAATTAATCGGTCTGGCCGGTTCCGACCAACTGGATGGTGGATCAGGCACCGATAAGCTGATCGGTGGTTTAGGTGACGATATATTAAATGGCGGAGCCGGTGATGATCTGCTTTACGGTGGCGACATCTTGGATAATTCAGTTGCCACGCCGATTAATCAGTTAGTGATCAATGCCAAGGCTAGTTTACTGAACGACGGGGGCGGTGCGCGGATGGATGTGTATATCGATGGCCTACTTAAAACCAGCTTTAGTGTCACCAATACCCAAAACTATCAAGCCTACACGGTCGACCCGGCATTGCTAGGTGTCGACGGACACCGGATCGAGGTGGCTTTCAGCAACGATAGCACCATTGCGGGCACGCCGGCGCAAGACCGTAATCTGTTTGTGAGCGGTATTGTTCTGAATGGCGTCGCCATTGCCACCACTGCCGGCGGCGTTTATTACGACATTGGCGCTGGGACCACGGCGCTGGACGGTCAAAACTTGTTGGCCGGTCAAGTGACAATGCCGTGGAACGGTGCTTTGCGCTTCAATCTGGATGGCAACGACCGGCTGGATGGTGGCATAGGCGCGGACACCATGATAGGCGGATTCGGGAACGATATATACATCGTTGACGATGTTGCCGATGTAATCGATGAACATATCGACAGCGGTATAGACATGGTGCAGAGCAGCATAGACTATGACTTGAAAAACGCCGCTAATGTTGAAAACCTTATGTTGGTGGGAGTGGATGCGCTAGATGGCACCGGTAATGCACTAAACAATACCCTCTTCGGCAGCATAGCTGGCAATTGGTTGGACGGTGATCTGGGGGGGGATCGTATGGTCGGAGGTCAAGGCAATGACTACTACATGATCGACAACATCGGCGATGTCGTCGTAGAAAACAGCGGCGAAGGTACCGATACCGTTTTGTCAGAGGTGAGTTACAGTTTGTCCGCCAACGTCGAAAATCTTTCCTTGACCGGTACTGCTGCAATTAATGCAACCGGCAATACGCTGAACAATATCCTGGAAGGCAACGCTGGCAATAACACTCTGAATGGCGATGCCGGCGACGACACCCTGAAAGGTCAGGCCGGCAACGACAGCGTTAATGGTGGAGTTGGCAACGATGTGCTTTACGGCGGCGATGTCATTGATGTCGTGCCTGCCACGCTTGTTAACCAATTGGTGATCAACGCTAAAGCAAATTTGTTGAACGATGGCGTCGGTGCCCGAATGGACGTGTATATCGACGGTGTGTTGAAAACCACCTTCAGCGTCACTAACACCGCTGCTTACCAAGATTACACCGTTGATCCTGGTTTACTGGGCATTGGCGCGCACCTCATCGATATCGCCTTTAGCAACGATGCGGCAATCGCCTCTCCACCTCAAGACCGCAATTTGTATGTCAATACCATCACAATCAACGGGCAGAGTATTGCAAATACAGCCGACGGCGTTTATTACGATATTGGCGCGGGTACGGCGGCTTTGGACGGTAAAAACCTGATTGCCGGCCAAGGGGTGATGCCGTGGAACGGCGGACTACGTTTCAATCTGGATGGTAATGATCGATTGGACGGTGGAATCGGCGCGGATACGATGTCTGGAGGGTTGGGCAACGACATCTACATCGTCGGCGAAGCCGGCGACAGCGTTATCGAAGCGGCAAATGCTGGTATCGACCTTGTGCAGAGCAGCATCAGTTACGATCTGAATAAGTCCGCCAATGTTGAAAATCTGACCTTGACCGGTTTGGCTACCATCGACGCCATCGGTAACGCGCTGGACAACACGTTACTGGGGAATATGGCGGACAACCGGTTGGATGGCGGATTGGGCATAGACCGATTAGCCGGTGGCCTAGGCAACGATACCTACGTGGTGGATAACGTTAGCGATGTGATTGTGGAAAACACCAATAGCGGTAACGACTCGGTCGAGTCCTCTATCTCATGGACTTTGGGCGCCGAGTTGGAAAAACTGGCATTGACCGGCTCAACAGCCATCAATGGGACAGGCAACGCCCTGAACAACGTGCTCAAGGGTAACAGCGCCGCCAACAGCCTATCCGCTGCGGCCGGTAACGATACCCTGGACGGTCTGGGCGCCGCCGATACGCTAACCGGCGGCACCGGCAACGACACCTATATCCTGGGTCGGGGTTACGCTGCGGATACGGTAGTGGAGAACGATGCGACGGCGGGCAACACCGACATTGCTCAATTCCTGGCCGGCATCACGGCTGAGCAGTTGTGGTTTATCCACTCCGGTAATAATCTGGAAGCCAGTATCATCGGTACCTCGGATAAGTTAGTGTTGAAAGACTGGTATACCGGCACAGCCAACCACGTCGAGCAGTTCAAAACTACTGACGGTGCGTTGACCTTGCTGGACAGTCAAGTGGAAAACCTGGTCTCCGCGATGGCCGCATTTGCCCCGCCGGCCGCCGGTCAAACCACCTTGCCAACCGATTACCAAGCTGCGTTGGCACCGGTGATTGCGGCTAACTGGAAATAAACTATAGGCAAGGCGCAGGGATCAGGTAAAAGCCGCTCGGATTAGTTAGTCTGACTCGATGCGGCTTTGGATTTTACTCGGCGTTCCCGGTCGTTAATAACCCACTTAATATTCTTACTCTCCTTTCAAGCTATTTTCGCGTGCAATGACAACTATCTCTCCCGCTAGCGGTGCCCCCGCCGCTACCCTCGATACCGGCCTGGCCTGTCTGGCCATGCTGGCCCGTCTGCACGGCGTTGCCGTCGATCCCGACCAGCTGGCTCACCAGTTTCGACCTAGCGGTCAAGTACTGGGTGGGGACGATATTCTGCTGGCCGCCAAAACGCTGGGCTTGCAGGCCAAACGGGTCAAGGCTAGTGTGGCCCGCTTGGATAAAACGCCGCTACCGGCTATTGCGGTTTCAGGCGACGGAAGCTTTTTCGTCCTGGCCCGCGTCGATAACGGCCAAGTCCTGATCCACGACCCGGCCGCCGCCCGCCCCGAACAAATGCCGTTAGAGGCTTTCGCCGAGCGTTGGTCAGGCGCCCTGATCTTGTTTACCTCGCGGGCCTCATTGGCTGCCGAGCTGGGCAAGTTCGATTTCACCTGGTTCATCCCGGCCATCGTCAAATACCGCAAGCTGTTGCTGGAAGTGTTGCTGGTCAGTCTGGTCTTGCAGTTGTTTGCCTTGGTCACGCCCTTGTTCTTTCAGGTGGTGATGGACAAGGTATTGGTGCATAGAGGTTTTACCACCTTGGATGTCATTGCCATCGGTCTGCTGGTGGTGACCTTGTTCGAAGTGCTGCTGACCGGTTTGCGCGGCTATGTGTTTGCCCACACTACCAGCCGCATCGATGTCGAACTGGGGGCGCGGCTGTTCCGACATTTGTTGAATCTGCCGATGGCCTATTTCGAAGCGCGGCGGGTCGGCGATTCGGTGGCGCGGGTCCGCGAGCTGGAAAACATTCGGGCCTTTCTGACCGGCAATGCGGTGACGGTGGTATTGGACTTGTTGTTCTCGGTAGTGTTTCTGGCGGTGATGGCCTATTACAGCGTCGATCTGACCCTGATCGTGTTGGTGTCCTTGCCCTGTTACGTCTTGCTGTCGGTGCTATACACCCCGCTATTGCGCGGCCGCTTGCACGAGAAATTCAATCGCGGCGCCGAGAACCAGGCCTTTCTGGTGGAAGCCATCTCCGGCATCGGCACCGTCAAAGCCATGGCCGTAGAGCCGCAATTGACCCGGCATTGGGACAAGCAACTGGCCGGTTATGTCTCGGCCGGCTTTCGTACCGCCAGTGTTGGCCTGTTCGCCAACGCCGGCGTCACCTTGATCGGCAAGCTGGTCACCGTCGCCACCATGTGGCTGGGGGCTCGCTTGGTGATAGCTGGTGAACTCAGCGTCGGTCAATTGATCGCCTTTAACATGCTGGCCGGCCATGTCGCGCAACCGGTGATGCGGCTATCGCAGCTGTGGACCGACTTTCAGCAGACCGGCATCTCCATGCAACGGCTGGGCGATATTCTCAATACCCGTGGCGAAGCCGCCGGCAACAAGAGCAGCTTGCCGCCGATACAGGGCAAAATCGGTTTCGAACAGGTGGTGTTCCGCTACAACCCGGACGGCTCGGAAGTGCTGCGCGGCATTACGCTGGACATCGCCGCCGGCGAAGTAATCGGTATCGTCGGCCGTTCCGGTTCCGGCAAGAGTACCTTGACCAAATTGCTGCAACGCCTATACGTACCGGAACGTGGGCGGGTGTTGGTGGACGGCATGGATTTGGCCTTGGCCGACGTCTCGTCCTTACGCCGGCAGATCGGCGTAGTATTGCAAGAAAACGTGCTATTCAACCGCAGCATTCGCGACAACATTGCCTTGACCGATCCCGGCGCGCCGTTACCGCAAGTGATCGCCGCCGCCAAACTGGCCGGCGCCCACGACTTTATCCTGGAACTACCGGAAGCCTACGACACCATGGTCGGCGAACACGGCTCCACCCTGTCCGGTGGCCAACGCCAGCGTATCGCCATCGCCAGAGCCTTGATCAGCAACCCGCGCATCCTGATCTTCGACGAGGCCACCAGTGCGTTGGACTACGAATCCGAACGCATCATCCAGAACAATATGAAAGCCATCTGCCAGGGCCGCACCGTCATCATCATTGCCCACCGCTTGAGTGCGGTACGCGATGCCAACCGCATCGTGGTGATGGACAAAGGCCAGATCGTCGAAGCCGGTAGCCATAGTGAACTGTTGACCCACGAGTTGGGCCATTACAGCCGGCTGCATCGGTTGCAGATGGGATAATACGATGTTGAAACTTCAAGCAAGCCTAGATCTGTTACACCGCTACCGACAAGCCTTCCGGCACGCCTGGTCACGGCGCGCGGAATTGGACAGTGTACCCCGCTTAGCGCACGAAAGCGCTTTTCTGCCGGCTGCGCTGGCCTTACAGGAAACCCCGGTGTCACCCGCGCCGCGCGTGGCGATCTGGTTGCTGATCGGCTTTGCGTTGTTGGCGGTGCTGTGGGCCTGTTTCGGCCGGATCGACATCGTCGCTACTGCCCAGGGCAAGATTGTCCCCAACGACAGGGTCAAGACCCTTCAGCCGCTGGAAACCGCCACGGTCAAAGCCATCCATGTCAACGATGGCCAAGCGGTCAAGGCTGGCGATGTGTTGATCGAACTGGACGCGACCGCCGCCGATGCCGATACCGCCAGTATCGCCAACGATTTACGCACCGCGCAACTGACGGCGGCCCGAGACAGCGCCTTTTTACAGAGCCTGGCGGCGCTGCAAAACGGTAAACCCCAAAAGCCGCAGCTCCAGGCGCCGGAAACGATGCCTATGGAACAAGTCCAACACGAACAACGCCTGCTGGATGGCGAATGGCAGGAACTGACCAGCAAACTGGAACGCCTGGAAGCCGACAAGTCCAGCCGGCAGGCGGCTTTGCGTTCGGTGCAGGCCACCGTGGCCAAATTGGCGCAGTCCGCACCGATTGCCCGCCGGCTGGCCGAGGATTATCAGCAACTACAAGCCAAAAAGTTTGTCTCCAGCCACAACTACCTGGAACGCGAACAGGCCAGGATCGAACAGGAAGGCGAACTGGCGACGCAACGGGAAAAGCAACAGGAACTCAGTGCGGCGATTCAGGAAGCCGCCAAACAACAAAGCGAACTGTTAGCCGCCGCCCGGCGCACAGCGTTGGACCGGCTGCACGATAGCGAACAGAAAATCGAAACCTATACCCAGGCCGGCATCAAGGCCCGCCAGCGCGGCCAACTGCTGACTCTGACCGCACCGGTGGACGGCATCGTCCAGCAACTGGCGATCCACACCGTCGGCGGCGTGGTCACCCCGGCGCAACCGCTACTGATCGTGGTCCCCGCCGATCAAGCGATGGAAATCGAAGCCTTTGTCGAAAACAAAGACATCGGCTTCGTCAATCCCGGCCAGGCAGCCGAAATCAAAATCGAAACCTTCCCTTACACCAAATACGGCACCCTGCACGGCGCAGTCACCCATGTATCCAGCGACGCCATCAACGACGAGAAACGTGGCCTGATTTATTCATCCCGAGTCAAATTGCCGCGCACCACCATGGCCGTCGAAAACAAGACCGTCAACCTGACGCCGGGCATGGCGGTGACGGTGGAAGTCAAAACCGGGCAACGACGAGTGATTGAATACTTCCTGTCCCCACTGATCGAGCATGTCGGGGAAAGTTTGCGGGAGCGATAGGTTTAAATGCTCCGTCAGCATTTGCACAGCCAATTTTATCATCGGCACCATTGACTATGGCGGCTCCGGGGCAATATTAGTGATTAGCTAGGACGATTAAATAGAGCGGTATGAAATTGCAATGGTCGATTGCCGTGCCGTTTAGGCCAGTATGATGCTATTAAGTCTAGACTCCAGGTACCCATCATCTTCTGTCCGACCTTGAACGGGCAGTATTTTTATACTTGAATGGCATACAGATACGGTAGACATTCGAGAGCAATTTCCATTGCGATTGGAAGATACCTGCTTAATAGCTGATGAGGCGCGAATTAAGCCCCCCCGAATCACGAGGCGCGTTGCAAATCATGAGTTCTGATTTTTTGGTCAATACTCGTAATTTGGAACATCCCAACGCTGAAAATCTTGGAAGCGGAACGATAGTGAAGCGAAGATTTTTAGTCCCCGATAGCCGATGTTCCGACCCTATATATGAACTCCTCCTCAATTGTAAGCCAAGTATTACAAATTGATGTCTTCAGCAATGATCGAGATTGCAGCCATATATTCGGTCTCTTGGTAGCAGTATTTCGCTTCGGACCCTGATGAAGCTATTCGCGCACTTTTACCACTATCATGTTGATGGATCCTTAAGAGCCTAAGGGGATGGCGGGGTTTAAAAGCACCGGTCTGACCTGTTGATGTCATCAATGTTGGTTTACTTGCCTCCGCAATCTGATTTAGGCCTAAGTTAGCCGGTTTGTGGGTATAACCCGGTTTTAACCTATGCAGTCACTGCTTCATAAGCCCGACCCTGGCTAGCCATTGCCCATAAAGTCCGAGAATTTTTGTTAGCCAATGCCACGGCGACTTTATTAAAACCGCGTCGTTCTACCAAGGCTTGTAGCCATCGGCTCAAAGGATCGCTTTTACGACTGCAACATTTCACCACCGCTCGGGCACCGTGGATCAGTAACGTTCGCAGATAGCTATTGCCGCGTTTACTGATTCCCAATAGCACTTGCTTGTCGCCACTGCTATGTTGACGCGGCACCAAGCCTAGGCTCGCGGCATAGTCACGGCTTTTGGCGTAACCTTTGCCTTCTCCGATTTCGGAAGCCATGATGGTGGCGGTGAGTGGGCCGATACCTGGCACATCAAGAAAGCGACGACTGAGCGTATTTTGCTGACAGAGTCGATGGATACGACTGTCCTGTAATTTGATATCGTCATCCAGCAATTTTAGTTGTTCATATTGTTCAGCAAACAGTTCTCGGCTTAAGGCTGACAACGTATTCTCAGCATCTTCCAAAATGAGCGGTAGGTGCCGTCTCACCTGATTAACGCCTTGAGGTAACGTAATGCCACGTTCGCTCAGAAAGCCACGAATTTGATTGACGAGCCCGGTGCGTTCAGCCACCCGTTGCTGGCGCAGGCGATGTCACATCTGAATGTCTTGCTGCGTCTGGTTTTTCACCGCAACCGTCCGCTTGTTTGGGCGGGTCACTGCCGTGAAAATAGCCTCGGTCGGCATCGTTAAAATCGTTCTTGTTACCCACCACAAAGGCCTTTACGAAGCGGGCGTTTAGCAATATGACTTCGTGGCCAAGCTTGGTAAATTCGCGTGCCCAATAATGCGAACCGCCACACGCTTCAATGCCCATCAAGCTCACCGGCAAGTTGGCGACAAACGCCAGTAATTCACTGCGCTTTAGTTTCTTTTTTGGTGGTGTTACCCGCGACCGATTTTCCGATCGCCGTTGCCTGCTCACGGGCCGCGCCGCTAATATGTTGATGGGCTTTCACAATACTGCCATCAATAAAGGTGGCGGATTCAAAACCGAAGTGCAACACCTCGATTATTAATGAATGAGACTTGACTGTTGCGAGCTGTTCAATAGTAATTCCCTATAGACAGTGAGCGGTCGGGGAGTCGCTATTTTTGCCGAAAGATTTTTTCGAGCTTCCCAGCAGGAAAAAATCGGCAAAAACTACGCGACCGCTTATGCCTGCGGCGCCCCGATTCGTCCGCGTCACCTCTCTCCTACCCAACAAGGGGTCGAAGCATCTGCTCTCGCATGACTTGACGTCGTAGCGCAGGGCAGGTTTTCTTCGCTTCACTATCGTTCCGCTCCCAAGATTTTCAGCGGAAGCCCGTTTTAAACAGTCCCTCGCTTCTTGATCTGTCCGTTTTTGATGGTGGGGATCAAACACAAACTAGCCAGCAATATCGCGCGACCCCGCCACCCTCTGATACCCCCGCTTAATCGCCAACGCCAACTCATGCACCGCCATCGCATAATGCGTACTCTGGTTGTACCGGGTGATCGCGTAGAAGTTGGGGTGACCGAGTAAATACTCATCCTTGCTTTGATGCCTAAGCAACAACAGCCGCAACGGATAATCGCAATTGCAAGTACCGTCCGGCTCTATGCCGGCTTTGACCAATGTATCCAAGGGATAAGCGTGGTCCGCGCCGGGCTCCAGGCTGTCGATGCCGCTGAAACTGCCGCGCGTGGCCGAGACGATGGGTTTGCCGGCTTGCCAGCCGTGCTGCGCGAAATAATTGGCTACGCTGCCTATCACGTCTTCCGGGTTCCACAGGTCGCGGCGGCCGTCGCCGTTAAAGTCCACCGCCCATTGCAGAAAGCTGCTGGGCATGAATTGGCCCAGGCCCATCGCACCGGCGAAGGAGCCGACCGGTTTGCCGGGGTCCAGGCCTTCGCTGCGGCTCATTACCAGAAAGTTTTCCAGTTCGCTGCGGAAATATTCGCCGCGCCGCTGATAGTCAAAGCCCAAGGTAGTCAAGGCGTCGATGATTCTATGGTTGCCGACGAAGCTGCCGAAAGTGGTTTCCACCGCCATGATGCCCAGGATGTATTCGGCCGGCACGCCGTATTGCTGGCTGGCGCGCTGCAGGGCTGCATGATGCTGTTGCCAGAAACTGATGCCGGCGTTGATATGCCGGTCGTCCAGAAATTGCGCGCGATAGCGGGTCCAGCCACCTTTGCTGGGCTTGCCTTTCATGCCCTGGTCGGATTTGGCCAGATAATCCAGCGTCCATTGTTTGCGTTTGGCTTGCGAGAACAGGCCTTGCAGGTATTCGCGGTTGAAACCGTGTTTCTGCACCATCTGTTCGATGAACTGGTTCAGGGCCGGATAGCCGGCGTAATCGCCGCTGACTGCCGTGGCATGATAACCGCCGACGCTGGCGAACGGCCGCAAGTCCGGCGTGGCTTGGCGCGACTGGCTGGGCGCGGTTTGTTGGGTGGGCGTGTGGACGCGATTATTTGCTTTATCGCCGGCCGGCGGCTGCGAGGCGCAGCCCGCCAACAATGCAATTAACAGTGCCGAACCGGCGTTTTGTAGAGAGACTTTACTAGTACTAAATGTATACAAGCGAGCTATATCCAGGGCTATTTAAAAAGACTGCCTCCCTCGTCGTCGTTTTCGGCCAGGGTCATGCCGGCGGTTTCGAAATTCACGTTTTCGGCGCCCAGTTTAATCATCAGGCGCACCTCGTTCCGGGAGTCGGCAGCGTGCAAGGCGTCATCGTAACCAATTTTACCCGCTGTATACAGATCGTAAAGCGCTTGGTCGAAAGTCTGCATGCCGTGCTCGCGCGAGCTTTTCATCAGTTCTTTTAATTTGTGTACTTCGCCTTTGCGGACCATGTCCGACACCAAGGGCGTATTAAGCAGAATCTCGATGGCCGGGTGCGGCCCTTGCCGTCGGCGCGCTGAATCAATTGTTGGGCGACGATGCCGCGCAGGTTCAGCGACAAGTCCATAAATAGCTGGCTGTGCATTTCTTCCGGGAAAAAATGCAGAATGCGGTCTATCGCCTGGTTGGCGTTGTTCGCGTGCAAGGTGCAGACGCACAAATGGCCGGTTTCGGCGAAGGTGATGGCGTGCTGCATGGTGTCCCGACTTCTGACCTCGCCGATCAGAATCACATCCGGCGCTTGCCTCAAGGTGTTTTTTAACGCCACTTCAAACGACTCGGTATCCAGGCCCACTTCGCGCTGCGTGATGATGCAGCCCTTGTGCGGATGGATAAACTCGATAGGGTCTTCGATGGAAATGATATGGCCGCTGCTATTCTCGTTGCGATGCCGAATCAACGCCGCCAACGAGGTTGATTTACCGGTACCGGTGGCGCCGACGAACATCACCAGACCGCGTTTGTACATGATCAGTTCTTTCAACACCGGCGGCAGATGCAAGTCCTCGGCGCTGGGGATGGTGGTTTCGATGCGGCGCAACACCATGCCGGCCGAGTCGCGCTGGGTAAAGGCGCTGACCCGGAACCGACCCAAATCATGGACGCTCAAGGCAAACTGGCATTCGCGGGTATTTTCAAATTCGTCGCGTTGGCGTTGCGACATGATGCTGAGGACCAGCATCATGGTCTGCTCGCTGTTTAAAATAGTTTTGGACACTTCGACAACTTTGCCGTTGACTTTCATCGACGGTGGCCGGCCGGCGGTGATGAATAAGTCGGACGCTTTCTTTTCCACCATCAGGGCCAATAGAGCTTTAAAGTCCATGACGCCTCCTAAAAATTAACGGAACATGTCTTTGTTGACGGCCTTGACCATTGCGCCTTTTGCGGTGATCAGGCCTTTATCGACCAATTCCTTCAGATTCTGATCCAGGGTTTGCATACCGTCTTTGCGGCCGGTTTGAATGGCCGAATACATTTGTGCCACCTTGGCTTCGCGGATCAGGTTGCGGATGGCCGGGGTGCCGACCATGATTTCGTGCGCAGCAATCCGGCCGCCGCCGACTTTTTTTAATAGGGTTTGCGAAATAACCGCCTGCAAGGATTCGGAGAGCATGGCCCGTATCATGTCTTTTTCGGCGGCGGGGAACACGTCGATAATCCGGTCTATGGTTTTTGCGGCCGAAGTGGTGTGTAAGGTGCCGAATACCAAGTGGCCGGTTTCCGCGGCGGTCAAGGCCAGGCGGATGGTTTCCAAGTCCCGCATCTCGCCCACCAGAATAATGTCCGGGTCTTCCCGCAGTGCCGAGCGCAAGGCTTCATTAAAACCCAGGGTATCGCGATGTACTTCACGCTGGTTGATCAAGCACTTCTGGCTTTCGTGGACAAACTCGATGGGGTCTTCCACGGTCAGAATGTGCGCGTAATCGTTGGAGTTTATATGATTCACCATCGCCGCCAGCGTGGTGGATTTACCGGAACCGGTCGGCCCGGTGACCAGAATCAGGCCGCGCGGTTTGGTACACAATTCCGCAAAAAACTTTGGCGCGTCCAGGTCTTCCAGCGTTAACACTTTAGACGGAATGGTCCGGAACACCGCGCCGGCGCCTCTATCCTGATTGAAAGCATTCACCCGGAAGCGGGCCACGCCGGGCAGCGCGAAAGAAAAGTCGGTTTCCAGAAATTCTTCGTAATCGCGGCGCTGCTTGTCGTTCATGATGTCGTAAATCAGCGCATGAACTTCCTTGTGGTTTAAGGAGGGGATATTGATGCGGCGGATGTCGCCGTCCACCCGGATCATCGGCGGTAAGCCGGCGGAAAGATGCAAGTCGGAGGCTTTGTTTTTGACGGAAAAGGTCAATAGTTCGGCGATATCCATGATTTATGTCCCAGCAATAAAAGGAATGATCGTCGGCAAGGATAGTACACAATTCAAAACCGGCCGGCTTATTCGTCCATGGCGTCAACCCTTATGCGGGCGAGAGGTATATAGGCTTAGCGGTGCTGGCTTTTTTCCGCGCAACGAATGCATTGATTGGCATAGGGCAAGGCGGCCAAACGTTCTTTTTTAATGGGTTCGCCGCAGCTCAGACAAATACCGTAGGTGCCGGCATCGATGCGGGAAATGGCTTGTTTGATTTTTTCCACTTCGTCGCGAGCGGCGTTGCCGAGCGCGTCCAACACTTCGTCGTTTTCGGTTTCGACGGCCTGTTCGGAAAAATCCTGGGCCAGCGGTTTATCGGTGTGTCTGACATCGTCGGTGATTTTCCCCAGTCTATCGTCCAGGTCTTCCAGCATATTCAATAACTGGTCGCGTACTTCTGCATATTCTTTCATGGCAATCTCCGCAGCAGAGCTGCATAGTGTTATCACCGGCTCATCCAGCCGGAGTTTAATCCCTGGTTTATACAATGAAGCCGATAGCAGGTGCAACTAAGCTGATCTATACTCGAGTCATCGACATTTTTTGACTTTTGCACAATGGACCTTGCACTCGATCGCTTACTCACCGCCGCCAATCAAATCATTCTCGGTAAACAACCACAAATTCGACTGGCGGTCTGCTGCTTGCTGGCCAGGGGGCATTTACTCATAGAGGACATACCCGGCGTGGGCAAGACTACCCTATCGCACACTCTGGCGCGATTGTTTGGCCTGGACTATCAGCGGATTCAATTCACCAGCGATATTTTGCCGGCCGACATCGTCGGTTCCTCGGTATTCGACGCCCATCAGCAGCTATTCAGTTTTCATCCCGGGCCGATTTTCAAACAAATGATCCTGGCCGACGAAATCAACCGCGCCACGCCCAAGGCGCAAAGTGCGTTATTGGAAGCGATGGAAGAGCGGCAGGTGACCGTCGAAGGCCGCACCTATCCCTTGCCGCAGCCGTTTTTCGTCATCGCCACCCAAAATCCGGCCCATCAGATCGGCACCTTTCCGCTGCCGGAGTCGCAAGTCGACCGGTTTTTGATGCGTATCGAGCTGGGCTACCCCAGCCGCCAGGCCGAACGGGAGTTGCTGAGCGGTCAACCAAGACATGTGCTGATCGACCAATTGCCGGTGGCTTTGCTGCCCGAACAATTGGCAGGCTTGCAACAGGCGGCAGCCGAAGTGCACGTGTCGCCGGCCTTGCTTGATTATCTGCAAGCCATTCTGGCCTTTAGCCGCCAATCCAACGATTTTGCCAGCGGCCTGTCGCCGCGCGCGGGCTTGGGTTTGCTGGCCGCCGCCAAGGCTTGGGCACTTATCGACAAACGCAAGGCCGTGTTGCCGGAAGACTTACAAGCGGTGTTACCGGCGGTGGCCGGGCATCGTTTGAACGTTGGCACCAACGATTCGGTCGCCATCGTCGCGCCCATTCTCAAGCATGTGCCGGTACTTTGAGCGCAGCGGCATTATCCTTAAAACAGCGCCTGAAACTGTCGCGTTTTTTTAGCGGCGAGGCGCCGGCCGCCGGGCCGATTGTGTTAACGCAGCGGCGGGTATTCATTCTGCCGACGCAACGCGGCTTGGCATTTGTGTTGTTGATTTTGTTGCTGGTGCTGATCGGCTTTGTCTACAACAACAATCTGGCGTATTTACTCGGGTTCTTACTAGCCAGCATTTTTTTCGTGACCATCCTGCACAGCTTCAAAGCACTGGCGGGGTTAACGATACAGCCGGCCCGGCAACAAGCGGTGTTCGCCGGCCAAGCCGGGCCGTTTAGTTTCCAGATCAGCAATCCCGGTTCGCAGCCGCGCTTTGCTATCGACCTGGTTTTGCAGTCCGAGTTAGCTATTAGCTTGGCCGCCGAGCAAGCTCAAATCGTCACGCTATATCAACCCACCCGGCAGCGCGGTTGGCAATTGCCGGGTACGCTGACCATTTCCAGCACCTACCCCTTGGGTTTATTTCGAGCCTGGGCGCCCTTACGTTTCGATAGCCCCTTGCTGGTGTATCCCAAGCCAGCCAGCCAGCAACTGCCGTTTCCAGACAGCGACGACGGTCAGGATAAGCCCGGTCAAAACCGCCGCAGCGGCGATGAGTTTGACGGGGTAAGGGCCTATCAGCGGGGCGACGCGATTCGGCAAATCCATTGGAAAGCCTTCGCCAAAGGTCAGGGTGTGCACAGCAAATACTACAGTGGCGCCAGTTCCAGCGAATTGTGGCTGGATTATCAACATACGCCCGGCCATCATCTGGAAGAACGCCTCAGTCAGCTATGCCGCTGGCTGGTGGATGCCGAACAGGCCGGTTTGCGCTACGGTTTGGTGCTGCCCGGCTTGCGTCTGCCGCCGGACAACGGCGCCGCGCATTACCGACAATGTCTGCAAGCCCTGGCGCTGTTCTGAGCATGCCGTTTCTGCCCTCCACGCGATTGATGTTGTTTATGCTCGGCTCGATAGGGCTGATCACGCTGCCGCATGCCTGGCATATTCCGCCCGTATTGTTCGGATTCTTTACGCTCATGCTGTTGTGGCGCCTATTCGGTGTGTGGCGGCCAAGCTATTTACCGAATCGGCTTACAGTATTTTTATTGATGTTGGCGGGCATTGGTTTGCTTTACAGCCAGCAGCATTCGGTATTCGGCCGCGATGCCGGTACCGGTTTGTTCGTGGTGGCGCTGGGCTTGAAGTTGCTGGAAATTCACGGCAAGCGCGATGTGTATGTGATCGTTTATCTGGCTTTCATCGTGGCGGTCACGCAGTTTTTATACGAAGAAAGCATCTTGATGGCGCTTTACATCCTGCTGGTGTGTGGGGTGTTGCTGGCCACTTTAATCACGCAAAACAGCCAGGCGCCGCAAACCCTGCCGGCCTTAAAAACGTCGGCGGCGCTTATTCTGCAAAGCCTGCCGCTGGCCTTGGTGTTGTTTGTGTTGTTTCCGCGTCTGGAGGCGCCGCATTGGAGCTGGCTGGACGATGATACCCAGGCGAGGAGCGGCCTCAGCAACACCTTGGAACCCGGCTCCATTGCCGAATTAAGTCTCTCGCCGGAGCTGGTGTTCAGGGTCAAATTCGACGGCGAGCTACCGCCGCCCGCGCAGCGTTATTGGCGCGGTCCGGTTTATGCCAGTACCGATGGCGTGCGCTGGCGAGCGCCGCCGGTGTTGGGCCGCGAAAACAACCCGGATCAACCCGCTTTTACTGGCACGGCTTACGATTACACGCTGATGATGGAGCCGCAAAAGCAGAATTGGGTGTTTGCGTTGGAGATGCCTACGCAGTTTGCCGGCGGTTTACGCCGTAATGGCTTATATCAGCTGATAAGCAATAAAAATCCCGGCGACCGCGCCGAGTATCGGCTTAGCTCGTCGCCTGCTTATAACACCGGCGGCATCAGCAAAACCGAGCGCAGGGAAAACTTGCAAGTACCCGGTAAACCGTCGGTAAGAATCGTCGAGCTGGTCCGGCAGCTACAAGACAAGCAAGCCCGGCCTGAATTGTTTATCGGCAATTTGTTACAACATTTTCGGCAGGAAAATTTTCATTACACCCTTAGCCCTGATCCCATGCCGGACCAGCCTATCGAGACCTTTTTATTCGAACGCCGCGCCGGTTTTTGCAGCCATTACGCCACGGCCTTCGTGTATTTGCTGCGCGTGGCGGAGATTCCGGCACGGGTGGTGGGCGGTTATCAGGGCGGGCAGATCAATGAAGTCGGCGGCTTTCTGGAGATCAGGCAAGCCGATGCGCATGCCTGGGCGGAAGCCTGGCTGGAAGGCCGGGGCTGGGTCAGATTCGATCCGACCGCTGCCATCGCCCCGGAACGGATAGAACGCGGTGTGAATGTTGATTTACAGATTGCCAGCGGCGCGGTGAATTTCAGCCCTGTGCAACTCGACGCAAAGACCTTGTCCTGGCTGCAACGCGGCCGGCAACTGTGGCAAAGCGTCGATTACAACTGGCAACGTTGGATCATCAATTACGACACGGTCAATCAGAAAGCGTTTTTACAAAGCCTGGGGATAAATGATTTCGTCAAGCTGGGTTATTGGCTCTTGATTAGCATCGCGGGTATCGGCGGCATATTGGCTTGGCGCTTGTTGCGGCCAAACCGCCGCCGCCAAGATCCGGCCCTAGTGCTGTACCGGCAGTTTTGCGCCAAGCTGAGTAAAGCGGGGATTGAAGTCGATGCTGGCGATGGCCCCAAAACCCTGGCGGAACGTGCCGCACACCGACGCCCGGATTTGGCGGAGTCTATAGGACGGATTACCGCGATTTTTATTCGTTTGCGCTACCAAGCCGACAGCAAAACCAGCGATTTGCAGGTTTTAAAAACGCTGGTCGCGAGCTTTCGGGTTTAACTATAACTTTCCCGCTTCAAATTTCGACACATCTGCTCCCTCGCCCGCCCTCCGGGAGAGGACTGGGATGAGGGAAGCAAAAAAGCGAAATTTGAGGTGCGAATTCATTCGACCCAACGGATTAATGTAAATCCGGCACTTCTTCAACCGCTTTTTGCGCGGGTTGCTTGGCAGCCGCCGCGGCTTGTTCCTGTTGTTTTTGTTTATTGCCTTCGCCGAACATCACCGCACCTGCCATAAATATCGCGCCGGCGATAGCCATGATAGGCAGACGGCCGGGTTTATCCATCCACAGCAGTATCCACTTGGGCTTGATCATGCCGACGATCAATATAATCACCGCCAAAATCATCACGTTAAAACTGTAGTAGATCAAAGTATTCATGAATCGGAACCCTGTTTCCAGCAAGTTAAAGAGACATACATTATTATTAGCCGCGTGACCGTTGGCAATAAACAAATTAAATTCATATTTTAGGAGGCGCTATGGGCGGCTTTGGCTTATTTGTAACCGTGTTGTTGGTGTTCGCCATCTTAATGGTGTTCATGAGCGTCAAATCCGTGCCGCAAGGCATGGAGTACACCGTCGAGCGCTTCGGTAAATATACCGCGACTTTAACGCCTGGCTTAAATATCATCATGCCGATCATCGACCGCATCGGCCGCAAGCTTAACATGATGGAACAGGTGCTGGACGTACCGTCGCAGGAGGTAATTACCAAGGACAACGCAATGGTCCGGGTCGATGGCGTGGTGTTTTACCAGATCATGGATGCCGCCAAGGCCGCCTACGAAATCACGTATCTGGATATGGCCATCATCAATCTGGTGATGACTAATATCCGCACCGTGATGGGTTCCATGGACCTGGACGAATTATTGTCGCGCCGCGACGAGATCAACGCCCGCCTGCTGAACGTGGTTGACGAGGCCACCTCGCCTTGGGGCATTAAAGTCACCCGTATCGAAATCAAAGACATCGCCCCGCCCAAGGACTTGGTCGATTCCATGGCTCGGCAAATGAAAGCGGAGCGGGAAAAACGCGCGCAGATTCTAGAAGCGGAAGGCTTGCGCCAAGCGGAAATCCTGAAGGCCGAAGGTCTGAAACAAGGCGCGATTCTGGACGCCGAGGGCCGTAAAGAAGCCGCGTTCCGCGACGCTGAGGCCCGCGAACGTCTGGCCGAAGCGGAAGCCCGCGCCACGATGATGGTTTCGGAAGCCATTGCCAAGGGCGACGTACAGGCGATCAATTATTTCGTGGCGCAAAAATACATCGAGTCTTTGAAAGAAGTCGCTTCGGCCAACAACAGCAAGCTGATTTTCATGCCACTGGAAGCCTCTAGCGTGATCGGCGCGCTGGGCGGCATCGGCGAACTGGCTAAAGAAGCCTTGAATAAAAAGGCCTGATTATGGGGGAGCAAGACATCGTGTTTTGGTACTGGTGGGTGTTGGCCGTCGGCTTTTTAGCCTTGGAAATCGTCGTCACCGGCTTCTTTTTCCTGTGGCTGGCGGTGTCGGCGTTTATCGTCGGCGCGGCTGTACTGTTAATTCCGGCTACACCGTTTAACGTGCAGTTGCTGTTGTTTTCCTTGCTGGCGGTGTTGTCGGTGCTGGCCTGGCGTAAATACGCCCGCACCCGCGCCGTGGAAGCCACCGATCATCCCTTGTTAAACCAGCGCGGGGCGCAGTACATCGGCCGCACCTTTTTTCTGATCGCGCCTATCGAAAATGGTCAGGGCAAGATCAAGGTTGATGATACGTTTTGGAAGGTGCACGGGAAGGATAGTCCGATGGGGGCTAAGGTAAAGGTCGTGGCGGTTAAGGGGACGGTGTTTGAAGTGGAGGTTTGTGAGTAATTTTATTGCTTTAGCCAATTACTCACTATCTCGTAATCACACATAGGGCGAAGAAATAGTGTCAACTTCGGTCGCCGGTCAAGTGGGGAATGTTTTCTTCTCGGTTTTGTGGACAGCTTACACTTCAGTTCTGTGTTCTTGCGGATTACTCGAAAGTAGCAGGCTGTTCAATTTTTCGGAACCAGTTCTACTCACAAAATACGCCATAATGTAGCGCAGCCGCAAGTTGCTGATTTTTCTAGCTACCGGTTATGCTGCGTTGTTTGAAATCAAGAACGATAGTACCGTAACGGCATTGGCCATTCGCATCAACACGAAGCCGATTACCACAAAGAGATAACCCGAGACCCGCCATGACCACCATCCGCCAAGACGATTTCATCCAAAGCATCGCCGATGCGTTGCAGTTTATTTCCTATTACCACCCCAAAGATTTCATTGACGCGCTGTATGCCGCGTATATAAAGGAAGAAAGCCCGGCGGCGCGGGATGCGATGGCGCAGATTCTGATTAACTCGCGGATGTGTGCGGAAGGCCAACGGCCGATTTGCCAGGACACCGGTATCGTCACGGTGTTTTTGAAGATAGGCATGGACGTGCGCTGGGATACCCAGCTGGGCGTCAGCGAGATGGTCAACGAAGGCGTGCGTAGAGCTTATCTGCATCCGGACAATGTATTGCGCGCGTCTATCCTGTCCGATCCGGCCGGCAAGCGTATCAATACCAAGGACAACACGCCGGCGGTGGTGCACATGGAACTGGTACCGGGCGACAAGGTAGACGTGGAAGTAGCCGCGAAAGGCGGCGGCTCGGAAGCCAAGTCCAAATTCGTGATGCTCAATCCGGCCGACAATATCGTCGATTGGGTGTTAAAAACCGTGCCGACCATGGGCGCCGGTTGGTGTCCGCCCGGCATTTTGGGCATAGGCATCGGCGGCACCGCCGAGAAAGCCATGATTTTGGCCAAGCAGGCTTGCATGGGCTCTATCGACATTCAGGATTTGCTGGCCCGCGGCCCAAGCAATGCGTTGGAAGAACTGCGGCTGGAGTTGTACGACAAAGTCAACGCGCTGGGCATCGGTGCCCAAGGTTTGGGCGGTTTGACCACAGTGCTGGATGTCAAAATCCTCGATTACCCAACCCATGCCGCCAACAAGCCGGTGGCGATGATCCCCAACTGCGCCGCCACCCGCCACGCGCATTTTGTGTTGGACGGCTCCGGTCCGGCCATTTTGACGCCGCCCAAATTATCGGACTGGCCGGAAATTGCCCAATCGGCCAGCACGGCCCGCCGGGTCAATATCGATGGCCTGACTAAACAGGACGTCGCCGGCTGGAAACCCGGTGAGACCTTGTTGCTCAGCGGCACCTTGCTGACCGGCCGCGACGCTGCACACAAGCGCATCGTCGATCTGCTGAAAAAGGGTGAACCGTTACCGGACGGCGTGGATTTAACAGACAAATTTATTTATTACGTCGGCCCGGTCGACCCAGTACGCGACGAAGTGGTCGGTCCGGCCGGCCCGACCACCGCGACGCGGATGGATAGTTTCACGGATATCGTGCTGGAAAAAACCGGTCTATTGGGCATGATCGGCAAATCAGAACGCGGCCCGAAAGCGATAGAGGCCATCGCCAAACACAAGGCGGTTTACTTGATCGCGATTGGCGGCGCGGCCTATTTAGTCTCCAAGGCCATCAAGCAGGCGCGGGTCGTGGCCTTTCCAGAACTGGGCATGGAAGCGATTCACGAGTTTGTCGTCGAGGACATGCCGGTGACTGTGGCGGTGGATAGTCGCGGGGAATCGATTCATAACACTGCGCCCAAAGAATGGCAGTCGAAAATCGGCAAAATTCCGGTGGTGTTGGCGTAAACTTTAAATCGATCGGCAAAATAGAGACGCCGGGGTTGCGTCTCTAAGCCACGTCTTCGAACACTATCCCCTCATAAATCTCGGCAACGGCCAATTCCAGGCCGATAGATTGCAACACCGCCGGCTCGCCGGCTTGATACAGCCGCAAATCCCATTGCGCGTCGCGGCTATAGCATTCGACACGCTGCGTATCCTGCGCGATCAACACGTACTCTTCCAGGCTGGTCAATTTGCGGTATTGATGAAATTTTTCGGCGCGGTCGTAGCGTTCGGTGGCATCGGATAGCACTTCGACGATCAACTTCGGCTGGCTGTTGTAATGCTCGGCGGTGTCGGCGGCGGAACAAGTCACGTGTAGATCCGGGTAAAAGAAGCAGTCGTCGCGGGCAGATTGGACGTGTACTTTCATATCCGAATTGAACACCCGGCACGGCGAGCCGCGTAAATGCGCGAAAACCAATCCCGCCAGGTTCATGCTGATGATGTTGTGAGCCCTTTTCGCGCCTGCCATCGCATAAACATCGCCATTAATATATTCATGCTTGATGTCGCTGACCAGTTCGCCTTGCAGATAATCCGCGACGCTGATCGATAATTTTTCCGCTAAAGCCATCTACGTTTCCTCGTGTTCGCCTACCGACGATTTTAGCGGCTACTGGCGTTAAGCGATAGCGTCTAGCCAAAACCGTGGGTTGTATTCCGCTATCGATTGGCCGACTTGAAAAATAATGGCTAAACTCAAAACGCCTTTTCCGTTTGGTTGACCATGCAAATCGCTTCTTTAATATTCATCGGGTTTTCTTTAGGCGCGGCAATGTTATTAATCGTCGGCAACCTCTTGCAACGTCAGGAACTGCAACCCAGCTCCGGGCAATGGGCCGGATTTCTGTTGATCGCAGGCCTGGCGAGTATTCAAATGCTGCATTTGGGCTGGTCATTAAACCGATTCGATTACCTGCATGCCCCGCTGTATTTACTGCTACTTTACAGCATCGCCCCCAGTTTCTATTTCTACGCCCGGCAACTCTTGCGCGCCGAAACCGGCTGTCGCTGGTGCGACACGCTGCATATCTTGCCGTTTGCGCTATGCCTGATTTTGCCTTATCAAATGGCCTTGCCCGGTGCATTTTTAGTCGGCAGCGGCTACTTGTTGTGGCTGGCAAAAGCGGTCTATGGGTTGCGCGAACAGCGCCGGCGTTTTCATCTGGAACTATTGGCGCTGGGGACATTGTTCGCCATAGCGTTGGCTGTGTTGGTGCTAGGTTTTATTTGGCCCTTGCTTAACGAAGCCGACTTTATTGGCGCGTACAGCATCTTGATCGGTTTGGCGTTCTTTGCGGTGACGCTGACTTTGCTGCGCTTCCCCGGCATCGCCGCCGACGTGTCGGAAGCTGTGCAAGCGGTTTATGCGGAATCGACATTAAAAAATATCGATAAGCCGGCGGTGCTGGCCAAGCTCGACGAGCTGATGAAGCAGGACAAACTTTACACCCTGGAAACCCTAAATTTGGCCCTGCTGGCCGAGCAATTGGCGTTGAGCCAACATCAATTATCCGAGCTGATCAATACCGAGTTTCAACAAGGCTTTTCCCGTTACATTCGCGAGCAGCGCATAGCCGCAGCGAAAAAACTGTTATTGGTGGAACCCAATACGTCGGTACTGTCGATAGGCCTGACAGTAGGCTTCAGCACGCAGTCCAATTTCTACGCAGCGTTTCGCGACATCGTCGGCGTGGCACCCGGACAATATCGAAAAACACACGATTCCTAAACCAAAAACTCCATTTTTATAATTTTGTAATTCCGTAAATATTTGAAGTTTATGGCTTTATCTCCAGCGTAAATTATTTATATTCCTGTCCTATCAATTTGGAAGTTCGTCCAAGTTGCTGTCGTTAACCTGCTCCCGCCTCTCAACTTTTGGAGCAGAACCATGAATATTCTATTAACTGGTGCGACCGGTTTTATCGGCAGCGCTGTGCTGTGCGAATTGCTGCGACAGGGTCACCTGATCACGGCCTGTTGCCGCCATCCCGAACGCCTGCTGGTCGATAATCCAAATCTGACGCCACTAACCTTGGATTTTGCCAAGGCAACCACGATCGATTCCTGGCTGCCGCATCTGCAAAACATCGACGCAATAGTCAATTGCGTGGGCATCATTGCCGAGAACAAAAGCCAAAGCTTTGCCCAATTGCATACCCAAGTACCAATAGCCTTGTTCCAGGCGGGTGCACGCGCCGGCGTAAAAAAAATCGTGCAACTTTCGGCTCTGGGTGCCGACGCGAACGCCGAGTCGTCTTACCACCTCAGCAAAAGAGCCGCCGACGATGTCTTGCGTGAATTAGCGATGGACTGGTTTGTGTTGCAACCCTCGCTGGTTTACGGCCCCGGCGGGCAAAGTAATAGCTTGTTTCATGCCTTGGCGACTTTGCCTGTACATCTGCTCCCGGATGGCGGGCAGCAGTTGTTGCAGCCGATACATATCGACGATGTAACCGCCGCCGTCAGCCGTTGTCTTGAACCGGCTGTGTCCGACCGCAAGACCCTGACCTTGGTCGGCCCCAGTCCGATAAGTTATGCTGACTGGCTGCAAGGGCTTAGGCGGCGATTGGGCAAACCCAAGGCCAGTACTTGCTCGGTGCATTACCGCTATGCATTGGTTATCGCTGGTTTTGGAAAATGGATGGGCGAGCCGATTTTGAGTAAAGACAACGTAGCTATGCTGAATCGAGGCAATAGCGCCGATTCCGGTCCAATCAGCGCGTTATTGGGCCGCAGTCCGGTCAGCGTCAGCGAGGCTTTATTCGAGCAACCGGCCAGCCAGGCCGAGCGTTGGCATGCCGGCTTGTATTTTCTCAAGCCTTTGCTGCGATACACGATTGCCATCGTCTGGCTATGGAGCGGCATCACCTCGCTATTTTTCTATCCGCATCAGCTCAGCTACCAGTTATTGGTGCCGCTCGGCATCACCGGCGTCGGCGCGCCAATAGCTTTATACGGCTTGGCGGCAATGGATATTGCCTTGGGTTTGGCGACCTTGGCGCGATTCAGGTTCAGAAGCCTCATGCTTTGGCAATTCTGGATCGTATTGAGCTATAGCCTGGCAGTGGTGGCGTGTTTACCGGAATTTTTATTCCACCCGTTCGGCCCGCTACTGAAAAATCTGCCGTTTTTAATGTGCTTGTTGATACTCAAAGAATTGGAAGGAGAGCAGTCATGATGTATTTATCTTTAAAACTGATCCACATCCTAAGCGCCATTGTGCTGTTCGGCTTGGGTTCCGGCACGGTGTTTTATAAGGTAATGGCCGATAAAAGCGGGGATCACGCGGCAATCGCCACGACCAGCAAACACGTGATGCTGGCCGATTGGTGGTTCACCACGCCGACTGTGATTATCCAGCCGGCGACCGGCGTGTTATTGGCCGAGCAATTGTCGGCCTCGTTCGGCGACGGCTGGTTATGGTGGACGCTGCTGCTGTATTTAATCACCGGCTTATGCTGGTTGCCGGTGGTGATCTTGCAGATCCGCATGCGGGATATTGCCGTCCAGTCGCTGGCCCAAGGCCGGGCCTTGCCCTACCTGTACCACTATTACGCCAAAATCTGGCTGTGGCTGGGCGTGCCGGCCTTCTTCGGCATGATCGGCATCACCACCTTGATGGTATTTCACAATTCACTCTGGAGCTAAGCCATGTCCGTGTCATTAATGCAAAAAGTGTTGGGCGACGACTGGCAACAATTGCCGGCGGTTATTCAAAGACATTACCGAATCAGCGACGGCCAACAAAGTCGGCTGGTGGGTGAGATGGCGATAGGTTATCCCAGCTATTTGTTTCCATTGATCTGGGTGATTCATTTGTTTGGTGGTTTGTTGTTGTGGCGAGGGCAGGCGGCACAGGCCGAAGTCGACAAGACTGCCGACGGCGAACTGTTGGATTGGCAACGGACGATGACATACCCGGACGGCAAAACCGATTGTTTCAGTTCCAGGATGAGCTATGCAGCCGACCACGAATTGATCGAAACAATCGGTTTCGGCTTTGGTTTGCGCTTGAACGTCAGCGTCGAAAACGGCGAGTTGCTGTATCGCAGCAACGGCCATTTCTGGCAATGCGGTTCGCTACGCATGAACATTCCGGATTGGCTGTTACTCGGTTCGGCCAGCATCAGCGAACGTGCCGTGTCTGACGACGAGTTTTATCTGGACTTCAGCATCCGTCACCCCTGGTGGGGCGAGAGCTATTACTACCGGGGTAACTTTCGCTATCGCTGATATGGTTTATTGACGGGAAGGGCCGCTACAGACCGGGATACAAATGGTGCCCTTCCCAAGCATGATGTGCGGCGTGCATGTCCATCAGGCCTCTGTGTTCCAGTTTTTGCAAACAATCCAGAATAATCGCGGATAGGTCGGAAAATTCGGTCAGCGTGGGAGTTAGTTCATGCATGGTGCCGCCGCTGTTGACTATCTCAATCAATTTGCCGCCGAGCGCGTGAAATTTTTGATGCGGCAGTTCGATAGCGTCGAAATCGGAACAGCCGCGAAAATGTTGGCCGGCACCGTAATACCACTTGCCCAGCCGGCAATCGTGATAATCCAACGGTAGTTGGTAGGCGTTGCGGTCGTTGGCATGCTGCGGGTTGGCGGCAATGCGGACGATGTCGCTGACCAATCTTTTCCGCCATTGGATATGATCGACGATGGCCATATGGATCAAGCCGATCGGCAAGCCGGACCAGCGCAAATCCTGCTGGATGAAATAAATGAAATCGCTCAGCGGCAATGGCCGGCTCAACCAATAGCCTTGCACTTTGGTGCAACCGGATTCCAACAGCATTTGATATTGCAGGTCGGACTCCACGCCTTCCGCGACGATGCCGATATCCAGTTCGTGCGCCATGCGAATCGAGGTTTCCGCAATCGTTTGATTTTTTTGAGTGTCCAGCATGCGGTTGACGATGCTGCGGTCGAGTTTGATGGTGGTAAACGGCCAATGGCTTAGGGTTTCCAAGGAGGCATAACCGGTGCCGTAATCGTCCATCGCCAGACCTATACCCGCTTCGCACAGCGATTGAATATGTTTTTTTACGGCGGGGCTGGCGTTCAGCACCGTGGTTTCGGTGATTTCGATCTGCAGATTTTGGGGTGGAATGTGTAATTGTTCCAGGGTTTCCAGGACCATTTTGCTGAATGTATCGTCGGCGAAATCCTGGGCGGTCGCATTGAAAGAGGTCACCAGCTCGCTGTCTATATCCGAGAAGATCAACAGATCCCGCGCCAGCTTGCTGAACATCCGGTAAGTGATGTCTCTGATTTGGCCGGACTGCTCGGCCTGCGGAATGAAACTATCGGGCGGTATGATGCTGCCATCGGGTTTCAGCCAGCGAATCAAGGCTTCCGCGCCGATGACCTTGCCGGTAATTAACGATACTTTAGGTTGGTAATAGTAAACAAACTCGTCCTTATCCAATCCTTCTAAAATGCTTTGTTCGCTTATTACAAATTCAGTCATATCTAAAATATCTTGTTGCCGTGTGAGTCCTCGACGATCATATGACTTATAACGACAATCAAGCAAATCAATAGCTTTGTTTAGGCCGTGGAGTACGCATTATTTATGCAGCGGATTGAACCGATAAGCAAAAAATTGCGCATCAGGAGGAGTTAACGTATGAAAGATCAATCAAGCATCCAATGGCCGGAGCATTACCATCCGCAAAATTGCCCGGTGCATGTGCGCAATGAACTGGATATGGCGGCACAACCGGAACGGGTTTGGGCTTGGTTGGTGCGGGCGCCTTTGTGGCCGGCCTGGTATGTCAATTCGGCCAATCTGCGCATCCTGGAAAGTGCCGGCACGGAGCTTAAGCCGGGCACGCGGTTTCGTTGGAAAACGTTTGGCGTCACCATTACCTCCACCGTGTTGGAGTATGTGCCGAATGAAAGACTGGCTTGGGATGCGAAGGGCTTAGGCGTTGACGCTTATCATGCCTGGCTATTGCGGCCGAGCGCAAACGGTTGCGATGTACTTACCGAAGAAACCCAACATGGCTGGCTGGCGCGTCTTGGCCAGCTGTTTTTACCGAACAGGATGTCCAAATACCACCAAATTTGGTTGGAGTCATTGCAGGACAAGGCTTTGTCGGGATTTCCTGATAGCGATTAGTCTATTTTGTCAGATTCGCCCATAGCACTGGCTGGTGAGCTTCGAGCTATATCCGTGCAGTCTGGATTCGGCATACCTATTATGCCCCAATAAGGTATGCCGAAATGACGATTTTGAGCGTGTCAGGCATTCGCTGAAGCAATTTGTAAATCAGGTCTTATTAACCCTCTTCCGCGACCAAGCTGGGGTAATCGGTATAGCCAATTTTCGGGTCCTGCCCCGCCGCACCATAAAAGGTCTCGGCATGGTAGGGATTCAGAGCCACATTCAGTTGCAGGCGGCGGACCAAATCGGGATTGGCAATGTAATCCTTACCAAACGAGACAGCATCCGCTTCGCCGGCGGCAATGACTTGCTGAGCGGTTTCCCGATTAAAACCTTCGTTGGCAATCAGCACACCGCCAAAACGCTTTTTTAACGCCGGGCTGATACGGTTTTCTCCGAGCGATTCGCGGGTAAAAATGAACGCAATGCCGCGTTTGCCTAATTGCTCGGCTAAATAGCCAAATGTATTTAACGGATAGGAATCACCCATGGTATGCGAGTCGCCCCTGGGGGCAAGATGCACGCCGACTCGACCAGCACCCCATACCGAAATGGCGGCATCCGTCACTTCCAGCATTAGACGGGCGCGGTTTTCCACTGATCCGCCGTAGGCATCGGTTCTTTTGTTGGTGCTGTCCTGCAAAAACTGGTCTAGCAAATAGCCATTGGCGCCGTGAATCTCCACGCCGTCAAAACCGGCGCGTTTGGCATTTTCCGCACCTTTGCGGTAAGTTTCGACAATGCCTGGGATTTCGCTGATGTCCAAGGCTCTGGGTGTCACGTAGTCGCGCATTGGCCGCAGTAGGCTGACATGCCCCAAGGGCGCAATCGCACTGGGGGCGACGGGCAGCTCGCCGCTTAGGTAATCCGGATGAGACACCCGACCGACGTGCCAAAGTTGCAGGAAAATTCGCCCGCCGGCAGAGTGAACCGCTTGAGTAACCTTGGTCCAGCCTGCCACTTGCTCATCCGACCAGATGCCTGGTGTATCGGGGTAACCTACCCCTTGTGCGGACACGCTGGTGGCCTCGCTTAAGATCAGCCCGGCATCCGCTCGCTGCGCGTAGTATTCGGCCATCAGCTCGTTAGGCACGCGGCCGGCACTGGCCCGGCAACGCGTTAAAGGCGCTAACACGATGCGGTTAGGTAAATTAATGTCGCCAACTTTGATGGGGTCAAACAGATTGCTCATGTGGTCTCCGTATTAAATGCAATTCGTAGCTGTTTTACCTTACAACACACTATCCAGCCAGGTATTTCGATGAAACCGGCACATTTCAAATGCCTCTTTCAATGGCCCACCCGAAGCCCCTTTCTTAATAGGGCGCCAATAAAAATGGCATTTTTCCCATATAGGCCGTTACGGGATTGCATACAAAAGCTACGGCATAAAAAAGCCCGGATTTACCGGGCTTTGATTAATTCACGGGATTGGCCGGGACAGCCTGCAACATCATTCGTTTGAATTTGAATCTATATTGACTATTTAAGCGACTAATTTGCAACAACAGAACTCAATGTGCTTTTGCTACTGGCGCCCCCCATTGGTACACCTTTTTTGTTGGCTTACATGGGATTGGTAGAGACTATCGCCAAATTACGCCAACCGGTTTTTTGACAAATTGATGAGTCAAAAATAACAATCACTCAACCACTTTTTTCTGGTTAGGTTTAGAATCAAATAGCCAATTGGCATTAAGAACTATCACAGGGGGATTTATGAAAAAGCTAGCCGTTTTAACAGGTAGTGTCTTACTACTTTTAGGAAGCCAAGCATTTGCTGAACCTCACGCCGATGCAGCGATAACGCACGCCAAAGAGGCTGTTGAACATGGTAAGGCCGGTCATTCCGTGGTACTTGTAGAGCATGCGGAAACCGCGCTAGAACATGCAAACAAAGCCGTGGAGGCCGCCAAAGACACTGATGCGAAGCACCACATGCATGAAGCTGTAACTTCGCTAAAAGAAGGTATCGAACACGGAAAATTGGAGCACGCTGACAAAGCTACCCACTCCGTTGAAGATGCGATAAAACATATCGAGGCTGGTAATAAAAAATAACTCAGGATCGAAAGGTCTTGCTAATAAACCGGGGCCACAAAAAAGCCGGCAAATCTGAAAAGGTTGCCGGCTTTTTATAGCGGGATCGGCTACACCCTCAGTTAAGGATCACCGTTGCCGGTCTTGAGGTAATTGTTCACAGGCGCGAACCCAAAAGAGCCGATAACCCGCGAAGGCTATCGTCTCTGTTTTAGTTGAATTACGCCGATTTTGACTGGTGACCGCTCGCCTTGCTTTGTCGTTCCCTAGTTTGATAATCCGCGTCGCTGGAATTGATACCGAAGCCAAAACCGCTAACGTGTACCCGATATTTTCGGCATCTGATGCCAGCACTTCGCCAATTTTTCATCAGGAGTGACTCTGCGGTATGGTCGTAAAGCTTGCGTAGTAATTTGGCCATCCGACAATTCATGCCGCACCTCCAGATTTTGCGGTTTCCACCGCACCTATTTGATTAGCATTTGCTAGCTTGTACTGCTTTTCAGCTTCTGCCTTCACTTCACCAAGGTACTCAGCAAACACGGCAGCATCGACCATCCAAGTTGATTTGTTGCCGCCAGCCCTGAACACAGGAAAGGGTTACCAGTTCATCACGAGATAATGCCAGCTCTCTGGCTTCTTCCTCGCCGCCGGCGTCGGTCACGTCAAACGCCGACGCCGGGTTGAACTGGATAACATGGCGCTTGATGGCATAGTCGAACATGCATTTAACACCTCATTGGCTACGGTGGGGGAGCCACGCTCCACAATGGCTTCCAACATCCCGGAAATGTCCATCGGCTTTACATCCTCTACCGGTATCTTGCCGATATTGGGCTTAATGTCTTTCTCGATCCTTGATCTAACGATGTTGGGCTGCTTCCAGCGGCCAAGAATGATCTTGGTAAAGTATTCATTGGCCAGTTGGACGACGGCGTAGGCATTTTTAGCGGCCTCGACTTTTTCCAGGGCTTCGGCTTTGCATTCCTGTTTCTCTGCACTCTGCACTCTGCACTCTGCACCCAGCGCCACGCGCGCCCGTAGCTCTTTAGCCTGTCTGCGGGCTTCGGCCAATGATAGGTCGGCATAGCCGCCCATTGTCACCCATCTGGAGATTTCTTTGATTTTGTAGCGATGTCTCCAGATAGGTTCGGCAAAATTTTCACGATAGCTCAGATAAAGCCCATCGCCATCACTTTTACCTTCAAAGCGTTCGCCGTTTTTAATCCATGACCTTATGTATATCAGTGCGTTTTGCCATGATTCGCGCTCCCTACAGGGTGTACCACCAAATTTTGAATAATTACGTCGGATACCCCCCGGTGGTGCACCTAAATATTGCGCTTTTTGGGATTGAACGGGAATGAGTAGGCATAAAAAAGCCCGAATTTACCGGGCTTCGTTTAGTTCGTGAGATTGGCCGGGACAGCCTGAAACATCATTCAATGTTCTGAATTTGCTCGCGCATCTGTTCTATCAACACTTTCAGATCGATGGAAATTTGGGTCATTTCCCGGTCTGCGGACTTGGAGCCCAGGGTGTTGGCTTCGCGGTTCATTTCCTGCATTAAAAAATCCAGGCGGCGGCCGGTGGGTTCCGGTTGTTTCAAGGTGCGCTGTACCTCGGCAACATGGGTTTCCAAGCGATCCAGCTCTTCTGCTACATCGAGCTTTTGCGCCAGCAGTACCAGCTCCTGTTCCAAGCGATCGAAATTGGGCTCGGCGACCATTTCCAGGACCCGACTGGTAAGCTTGCTACGCAGATTATGCAGCACATCCGGCATGCGTTTGTGGGCCGCTTCGACCAGCAAATTAATTTTTTGACAGCGGTCTTCCAATAATTGCGCCAGCTGCGCACCTTCGCGGGCACGGGTTTCCAGCATTTTGTCCAAGGTTAAGTCCAGCAATTGGACGATTTTTTCGCGTAGTGCCTCTTTATCGGTTTCGGTTTCTTGTTGCACACCCGGGAACGCCAACACCTCTAATGCGGAAAAAGGCTGCGGATTACTCATCAACGCTTCGATACCTGCGGTAGCGGTCAGTAACTTTTCGACTATTTCCCGATTGATATTGAAGCTGTTCTCGCTGGCTTGTTTTTTGTAACTCAAGGCACATTCGATTTTGCCGCGCTTCAGCTTGTCCGCAATCATGCGTCGGGCGTCGGCTTCGACAAAGCGCAGTCGCTCCGGCAACTTGACGCTGACATCGCTGTAACGATGATTGACCGAACGTAACTCGCAAAGGATGGTCAGATTGTCGGCGCTTATTTCGCCGTCCGCGAAAGCGGTCATGCTTCTTATCATTTTTCACCTATAATCGTTACGCTTAACCCGCCCAGCTTCGCACATGGCCGAATACTACGATCCAGAAACTTATCCCAAGGAATGGAACTACCTTCAATCGGGGACCATTATAGATCAGTACATGATCGAGCGGGAATTGGCGCACGGCGGCTTTAGTTCCGTGTATCTGGCCAGGCAGATGGCCGACCAGATTCAGGTGGCGATCAAGGAGTACCTACCTCGCAAACTGGCGCACCGCACCTGGAATAATCTGGTAGTACCCAATAACGACGAGGCCAAAGTGTTGTTCATGCGCGGCCGGGCTTTGTTTTTTGAGGAAGCCAAGGTACTAGCGATGTTGAAGCATCACAATATCGTCGACGTGATCAATTTCTTCCAGGCCAATGACACGGTCTACATGGTGATGACTTACGATTACGGCATCACCCTGGACAAAATCCTGCATAAGCGCAGCCTGCCGATTAACGAAGCCTTCCTGCTAACAGTATTCAAGTTATTGTTGACCGGTGTCGAGGCGGTGCATCAAAAAGGTCTGGTGCATCTTGATATCAAGCCCGCCAATATTTTGATCCGTAGCGAGAACGATCCCTTGCTGCTGGATTTCGGCGCCATCCGCAAAATCACCCTGGACCCGCAACGCAATCGCGCCAAGGTGCTGACCAACGGCTATTCGCCGATCGAGCAATACGACAATAACGGCAATCTCGGACCCTGGTCGGACATTTATGCGGTAGGCGCCAGCATGCGCGCCTGCCTGGATTACAAAATCCCGCAGCCCTCGCCGGATCGCATCAAACAGGACGATTTAGCGCCGGCCGTGAAGGCGCATAAACGGCATTTCCCAGAGTATTTACTAAAAGCCATCGATTGGGCCATGGCGGTTTTTCCGGAGAACAGACCGCAAAGCGTCGCGGAGCTGCAGCAAGCCCTAAGTCCCGGCAATAGTTAAAAATCCGCCCGGTAAAGCCAGTATAATGCCGGCAATTTATATACCAACGAGATGAATATGAGACCAAGCGGACGCAATCCCGATCAATTACGAGAAATACGCTTTACCTGTAATTACACCAAACACGCCGAAGGTTCGGTATTAGTCGAGTTTGGCGACACCCGGGTTTTATGCACCGCCAGCGTCGATAACAGCGTTCCGCGCTTCTTGAAGGGTAAAGGCGAAGGCTGGGTCACCGCCGAATACGGCATGTTGCCGCGCTCCACCCACAGCCGGATGGATCGCGAAGCCGGTCGTGGTAAGCAGGGTGGCCGCACTTTGGAAATTCAACGTTTAATCGGCCGTTCCTTGCGCGCCGCTATCGATTTGAAAGCCCTGGGCGAAAACACCATCACCATCGATTGCGACGTGATTCAAGCCGACGGCGGCACCCGCACCGCGTCCATCACCGGCGGCTTCGTCGCGCTGTCGATTGCGATCGAGCATCTATTAAAAACCCACAAAATCAAGAAAAACCCGCTGCATGGGCAAGTCGCTTCGGTGTCGGTAGGCATTTATAACGGCGTGCCGGTGCTGGATCTGGATTATGCCGAAGATCATCAAGCCGAAACCGATATGAATGTGGTGATGAACGAAGCCGGCCACTTCATCGAAGTACAAGGTACCGCCGAAGGCCACGCGTTTAGAAAAGACGAATTGAACGCAATGCTGGAACTGGCCGAGTTCGGTATCAATCAGCTGCTGGAAAAACAACAGGCCGCGTTACGCGAAGCCAAAAAGCCTGCCCCGCTCAGAGTCGTACTGTAAGCAGGAATATGAGTTCGATAGTTTTAGCCAGCGGCAATCCCGGTAAAATCCGCGAGATTCAAGCCATCCTGCAAAACGATAAAATCCTGCCGCAATCGCAATTCAATGTGGTCGAGCCGGAAGAAACCGGCGCGACCTTCATCGAAAACGCCATCATCAAGGCCCGTAACGCCGCCGCCCATTGCAACTTGCCGGCCATTGCCGACGACTCCGGTCTGGCGGTGGATGCGCTGGACGGCGCGCCCGGCGTGATCTCGGCGCGTTATGCCGGGATCGGCGCTTCGGATCAAGCTAATCTGGACAAATTACTGGCAGACATGCGCGAGGTGCCGGACGCCCAACGCTCGGCGCGCTTCATTTGCGTGATGGTTTATCTGCGCCACGCTTTGGACCCCACGCCCATCGTCGCTCAAGGCGTCTGGGAAGGCCGGATTCTGCGACAGGAGGTCGGTGAAAATGGTTTTGGCTACGATCCGATATTTTGGGTAGAACAATACCAATGCTCTTCGGCACAATTAACGCCGGATCTGAAAAACGCCCTCAGCCACAGAGGCCAAGCGCTGCGGGCGCTTAGTCAGCAACTAGCCGGACTGTGAACAAACTGCAAGGGATTGCCGGACATTTTGCCGGCGGGCAATACGTTGGCAATATTCGCCCGCTCGGCAACGGTTTAATCAACGACACTTTCTTAGTGAATGCCGGCGACACCCAATTTGTGCTGCAAGGTATCAATAGCCGGGTGTTTCCGCAGCCGGAGCAGGTCGTCACCAATTTGCAGCAGCTGAACCGCCATATCGCGCAACAAGACCCGGCGAACGTGCGGCTACTGATTCCATCGCTACTGCCAGCCAACGATGGCGAGGCGTTTTACCGTGATGGCGATGGCCAAATCTGGCGGGCTTTGGAGTTGATCAGTCCGGCCGAGAGCCGCGAACAACTCGGCAATCAGGCGGAAGCCAGTCAAGTCGGCTTTGCGCTGGCGCATTTTCATCGTTTGTGCGGCACACTAGCGCCGGAATTGCTGCATGACACGCTACCCGGCTTCCACATCGCCCCCGCGTATTATCAAAGTTATCTGGATATTCTTGATCGGCCACTGCCGGTGACACTGGATGACGAGTTTCGGCAATGCCAACAGTTTATCGAAGGCTTTCGAGAACGGATCGCGATGCTGGAACAAGCCAAACAGCGAGGTGAATTGCAGGAGCGAGTGATACACGGCGACCCAAAATTGAACAACTTTTTATTCGAGCCGGGCAGCGACCGGATCATCAGTCTGATCGATCTGGATACCGTCAAGCCGGGCTTGGTACATTACGACATTGGCGACTGCTTGCGTTCCTGCTGCCACATTCGGCCCGGCAATCAATTCGACGTCCCGCGTTGTAAAACTATTTTGGCCAGCTATTTGGCCGAAGCCGGGCAGTTTTTCGAGCCGGCCGATTACGACTATCTGTATGCGGCCATCCAGCTGATTCCATTCGAGCTTGGTCTGCGCTTTTTTAGCGATTACCTGCAAGGCAACCGCTACTTCAAAGTCAATCAGCCGCGCGAAAATCTACAGCGCGCTATGGATCAATTTGCGCTATGCGAGAACATCGCGCGGCAAGAAACGGAATTGAGGCACGTCATCGCCAGCATCGTTTAGAACCTCAGCAATATTATTTGTATCTATTCGGCAAATGTGTGAAGTGTAGGCTGGATAATCACAATTATTCCTGACTATTTAGCTGCTTAGGCTAAACCCAAAAAGTCTGCTGAATCAGCCTGCTAATCCGGACATTATTTCAACAACACCTTCGCGATCAAATCCAGCAACTGTGCAATGTCCAGCGGCTTGGTCAGATACGCCAAAAACCCGGTTTCCAGCCCTTGTTTTATGTCATCGGCCATGGCCGCGGCACTGACGGCAACCACCGGAATGTGAGCGGTAAGCGGGTCGGCCTTCAGTGCCTTCAGGGCAGCCAGCCCACTCATGCCGGGTAGGGAAATATCCATTAAGACCAAATCCGGCGCAAATTCTCGAATCATGCGCAGCCCCTCGTGGGCTGAACCGGCGGTCAATAACTCGACCTTCGGAATTCGGTGGAACAATTGCTTAAGCAAACTGATATGCACCGGATTATCTTCCACATATAGCACTCGGCCTTGGATGCTTAAATCAAAACGCGTATCGGTTGGTGCCGGCAATGCTTCCGGGACCGCCAGCGCACTAGGCAACTCCAGCCAAAATTGACTACCGACGCCTAGCTGGCTGCTAAAGCCGATATTGCCGTGCATGGCTTCCAGTAAATATCGGCAAAGCACCAGGCCGATACCGGTGCCTTCGATATTGGTAGTTTCCGCACCCAAACGTTGGAAGGGTTGAAACAGCTCGGATTGCAAATTTTCGGCAATACCTGGGCCAGTGTCTTCCACACAAATCCGCACTCTGTCGTCCGTTTTTTGGCAGCAAATCGTCACTCGCCCGTTTTCGCGATTGTATTTAATGGCATTGGACACCAAGTTTTGTATGATTTGCCGCAGCCGGGCAGCATCGGCCAGCACCGAGAGTTGGGCGCCATCCGCGACCAACAATTCGATATGCCGTTGCGCGGCCTGCCGCTTAAAGGTTGCCAGCACATCATCCAGGATGCCCTGTAAGTTCACCGGCTCGATAAGCAATTCCAACTTGCCAGACTCGATACGCGCCAAATCCAGCACATCGTTTACCAAAGTCAACAACTGCCGGCCGGCCTTCAAGATATATGTAACCGACTCTTTTTGCTCCTCCGACAAAGGCTCCGGCTCGCCACTATTCAGCAGCTCCGCAAAGCCGATAATCACATTCAACGGGGTACGCAGTTCGTGACTCATACTGGCCAGAAACATCGATTTCGCCGAATTGGCGTTTTCGGCAGTCATTTTGGCTTCCAATAACGCATTTTCCATCTGCTTGCGCTCGCTGATGTCATGCAATACGCAGTGACATTGCACGAACTGGCCCTCGACGTCCAGCTGAATCCCCCACTCCAACAACGCGATGATGGCTCTGCCGTCTTGATGCCGCAGGTGCAATTCCTGTCCCGTGGGTAAGGATCCCATCTGTTGTAAATCGATAAAATGATCGATAAAGCCGATAGGATGGCCCGGGTCGTCGACCTCGTTAAAATGCCGATCCAATAGCTGCTCTCGGTGATAGCCGAGCATTTGGCAGAGTTTATCGTTGGCATCGAGAATGTAACCGCTAATGTCCAGGGCCAGATAAGCGACCGGCGAATTTTCCACCAACTGCCGGAAGCGGCTTTCGCTGGCCTGTAGGGTTTGTTCGGCTTCCTTACGTTCCGTAACATCGAAAAACGTGGCTAAAAATCCGTCGTCAAGCGTAATACCGGAGACGACCATCGTGCGAACTTTACCGCGCTTGTCAGTTATCCGATATTCCAGCCCCTGAATATCGCTGCCGTTTTCCTGTGCATTGCTTAAGGCATCCTCCCAAATAGTCATCGCCTGTTGCCGATACACCGGGTCCGGAAAAGCCAACGGCCACCAATCGTCGAGGGTAACCACTTCCGCATTGTTGTAGCCGAAGGTTTGGATGAAACGGCTATTGAGCTCGACGATACGCCCATGACGATTAACCACGCCCAACGGCATCGGCAGCCGTTCGAACAAGCGCTGGAACAAGGCCTTGTTTTCTTCCAGCTCGGCTTCGTTGGCTTTTTGCCGGGAAATATCGGGGAGTCGCTATTT
>LUUF01000063.1 GCA_001644045.1 Methylomonas methanica
TTTTTACACAGCCTGGACCAACACCCGCACAGTTTCAATCTGGACGACCATCATCATTTCGAGACCGGCCGGCCGTTAAGAGTATGCGGCAACACCGCCGACATGCTGGCGGGCAGCCGCTATGGTGATCACTTCCAGGTATTGGGCGATAAATCCCGGCATTTTGGTTTATTCGATTGTTCGCCCGGCCCCGGCAGCGAATCGGCCAAGGCTGATAGTGCGTGTTGTTAAGCACCGAGATGAACACATCCCATCAACTGAGTGAAGCATTATTGGCCGAACATCGGCCGGTGCTGTTTCGCTATGCCTTGCTGCAACTAAAAGATACTGAATTGGCCGACGACGCCGTGCAAGAAACCTTGCTGGCCGCTTGGCAAGCGTCCGCCAATTTTGAAGGTAAGGCTGGTTTACGCACCTGGCTCATCGGCATTTTGAAACACAAGATCGCCGACCACTGGCGGCGTAGTAGCCGTGAAGTCACTACAGCTGATTTCGATCAAATGAATAACGACGCAGATGAAGTCGACGAAGACGATTTTTTCATGAGTAATGGGCATTGGATTGGTGGCCCGACCACCTGGAACGACCCCGAGGCGGCCCTCAAGCAACAGGAGTTCTGGGCCATCTATTAAACTTGTCAAAACAATCTACCGCCCAAAATGGCCAAGGTATTCATGCTACGCGAACTAGTCGGTTTGGAAGCCGAGGAAGTCTGCCGGGAAACCGGTTTAAGCGACGCCAATTATTGGGTCACTATGCATCGTGCCAGATTAAGGCTACGTGAATTCCTGGAAACCCGTTGGTTCAATCAAACGAAAACAAAAAAGGAGAATAATCATGCGTAGTTGTCGCGATATTACCGCCCTGGTATCACAGGGTATGGACAAGCAGCTCAGTTTAGGCGAACGCCTGGCGATTGGAGTGCATGTGATGATGTGTTCCCGCTGCAGAAACTTTCAAAACCAGTCCCAGTTCATCCGGAAAGCCGCGCTTGGTTATACGGAGCACTTGCCAAAGCGGTTGGATAAAAAAGCATAGGGCCTTGTTATGGCTATCAACGAAGTCATTTTGGAGTCTACGTTGACCTGCCCCCTTTGCTAGAACAGCAAAACCGAGATCATGCCAACTGATGCCAGCCATCTTATTCAGTTGTGTGCCAAGCCTTCTGGGTAATAAGCTACGTAGTCCTGCATTCATAATCGCACCAAGACTATTAGATTTCGCCTTCAATTTTTTTAGAGACATCAACGCAGCAGCAACAGCGGCTTATGGCTGTGCGTCAGCATCTTTACGGTAAGGCTACCCTGCAACCAATCATGCATCCGAGTATGGCTAAAAGCGCCCATGACGGTCATGTCTATAGCGTGCTGTTCCTGATAGTCGCACAGCACTTGTTCGGGTTTACCCGGTAATGTTTTGGCGATGACTTCAATATTCCCGACATTGACCAGTTTGTCCGCTGCTGCTTTAAGTCGTTTTTCCATTGCAGCTTCGTCTTTGCCGACACAGAGCAGATGACACGTTAAGCCTTTGTAAAGTGGGCTATTGGCGACCATATTCACCGCCTTTTCTGCTGCCTGACTATCATCATATGCAATCATGATTCGCTCAGGCGCCTTGAATTCGGCGTTGACTACCAAAATCGGCTTGTGCAACGAACGGATAATCGATTCCAGCTTCCTGCCGATTTTATCAGGTTGACTCTCATGGACTTTGCCACGCACACCAATCACCAAAATACGTAGAGCATTTTCCAGTTCGATCAACGATTCGACCAAACTGCCATGGCGTTGATTGATGATGGGGTCGAGGATACCGGCTTGCATGACCCGTTCCTTGGCCGCCTGTAATATCTGCTTACCTTGTTGCATTCGGAGTTTGCTTCGCTGTTGGTCAAGTTCGATGATGTCTTCCAACAGATGATCGCGAGTATCAACGCCGATGTTACCGGTCAGATCAGTGCTGGCTGCGGTTTCCGGGTGATGGTCGATAGTATGCAGTAATTTCAACGGCGCTTCGACGCGGCTGGCGATCCAGGCGGCATAGTCACAGACCGCATGGGTTAAGGATGAGCCGTCGATGCCGGCCAGCACCAGATTATTCAATGTGTTCATTAGTGTCCCCCCATGATTTTTTCGATTTCTTCGGGCTTATCGTGAACGCCGAAGCGATCGACTATCGTACTTGTTGCCGCGTTCATGCCGATAACCTCGACCTCGGCGCCTTCGCGGCGAAATTTGATTACGACTTTATCCAGTGCGCCGACTGAAGTCAGGTCCCAAAAGTGCGCGCGATTGAGATCGATGACTACTTTGTCCACCGCTTCCTTGAAATCGAAGCTGGCGACGAATTTGTCGGCCGAGTTGAAAAACACCTGTCCGACGACCTTATACGTGCGAGTGCTGTGGTCTTCGTCCAGTTTCGATTCCACATACATGAAGTGGCTGATTTTGTTGGCAAAGAATAACGATGCCAACAATACACCGACGAAAACACCCAATGCCAAATTATGCGTCCAAACCACGACCACTACGGTTGAGATCATGACGATATTGGTCGATAGCGGATGCTGCTTTAAATTGACTAGCGAACGCCAGCTAAAGGTGCCAATCGAGACCATGATCATCACCGCTACCAGCGCGGCCATCGGAATTTTGGAAATCCATTCATCCAGAAACACCACCATGATTAACAGGAACGTGCCTGCCACCAAGGTGGACAAGCGCCCACGGCCACCGGATTTGACGTTGATCACCGACTGACCAATCATGGCGCAACCGGCCATGCCACCCAGTAAACCCGCTCCGATATTGGCCAGACCCTGGCCCTTGCATTCGCGGTTCTTGTCACTGCAGGTATCGGTCAACTCATCGACGATGGTGGCGGTCATCAAGGATTCCAGCATGCCCACCACCGCCAACGGTAGCGAGTAGGGCAGAATGATTGTCAGCGTTTCTAAGGTCAACGGCACATCGGGCCATAAAAACACCGGGAGGGTATCGGGCAGTTGTCCCATATCGCCGACGGTACGAATGTCGATTTGCCAATACATGGCCACCAAGGTCATGCTGACGATGCAAACCAGTGGCGAAGGTACGGATTTACCGATGACCGGCAAGTAGGGAAATAAATAGATAATCGCCAAGCCACCGGCGGTCATGGCGTAGACATGCCAAGTCACGCCAGTCAATTCCGGCAACTGCGCCATGAAAATCAAAATCGCCAGGGCATTAACAAAGCCTGTGACTACCGAGCGCGACACAAAACTCATTAAACTGCCGAGCTTCAGATAGCCAGCGATGATTTGAAAAACGCCGGTCAACAAAGTGGCTGCCAACAGATACTGCAAGCCGTGATCTTTGACCAATGTCACCATCAGCAAAGCCATTGCCCCGGTCGCCGCCGAGATCATGCCGGGCCGGCCGCCAACAAAAGCAGTGATCACCGCGATACAAAATGAGGCATACAAGCCTACTTTGGGATCGACCCCGGCGATGATGGAAAAGGCGATGGCCTCCGGGATCAGCGCCAGCGCCACCACGGTACCGGCCAATACGTCACCACGGACGTTGCCTAGCCAGTCTTGTTTCTTTGATAAAAAAAGCATGAAAATCCTGAAAATTTTTAAATCTATGGACGATTTTGACTATCGATGCGATGGGGTTTTAAACTAACCTAAACCAGCGACATCCCGGCTAAAAGATCGAAAAAAGAGTGTTTACAATGAATCGGCTATGGTGGCACCATCGAACCCAGTAACTCTTCGGAAGATGACTTGGCGTTGATGTCGGTTTTGATGCGTTCGAGCAGCGCATTGAGCGTATGTTGCTCTTCGACAGCCAGTGCTTTCAGTACCTGAGCTTCAACCGCATCAGCAATTTCCCAGAGTTGCTGCATCACAGCATGTGCTTTAGGCAACAGTTCCAAACGATACGCGCGGCGGTCTTCGCTGTCTTTATTGCGTCGAACCAGCCCCGCTTCTTCAAGCAAGTCAATTTGTTTGACCAAGGTAATCGGTTTGATTTCCAAAATCTCGGCGAGGTCGATTTGCCGACAATTTTGGTTTTCAGATAGATGTACCAAAGCACGCCACTGGGCGTGAGTGAAACCGGTAGGTTCGGCCGCCTTATTGAAGCGCTGGCGGATGATATGGCTGATTTCGTAGCTAAGAAAGCCGAATTTGGAATGCATAGTAGATATATTTAAATATAATAAGCAAGGGTCATTATATTTAAATCGCTACTATCCAACAATGCTGCTGTTGCAACTTGTGACAAAGGCTTTGGCAACTACTAATTACCGTTGATTTTTCTGTTCATGCTGCGCTCATTGCTGTTGACTGGCAGCGACGGCTGGGGTGTCGATACTTGGGTGAAACAACACGCATCTTAAAACTCACAGATTAACGAGCAAAAATAGTTTAGTGCGGACTCGGCTCACGATGCCGCAAACAAGGAGGCGGCATCGATTCAGGCTAGAGGAATGACTTTCCCTCACCGGGTTCTTCGTAAGTTTTGCCGTCGCGAATATGGTAGATCCGTTTAAAGGTTGGAATAATCTTTTCATCGTGGGTAACCACGATAATCGCAGTTTGGTATTGCTGGGCCATTTGATTTAGAATACGGATGACTGCCAAGGCACGATTACTGTCTAGCGGTGCGGTGGGTTCATCGGCGAGAATGACGGGCGGTTGATTGATCAGTGCCCGCGCAATGGAGACACGCTGCTGTTCACCACCGGATAACTGCGACGGCATGGCGTTAGCCCGATGTCCGATGTCAAGTTCGTGCAACAACGCCAGTGCCCGCTTGCGAGCTTCAGCGTTAGGCCGTCCCGCCAGCATGGGGAGTAAGGCAACATTATCGGTAATATCCAGAAAAGGAATCAGGTAGGGGGCCTGGAAGACAAAACCAATCTTGTCTCGCCGCAAGGCCCGTAAATCAGGAATTTTCCAACCATCGTCATAAATAACATCGTGACCCAAGGTCATTTTACCGGCTGTTGGTTCGATAACTGCGCCCAAGCACTTGAGTAAGGTGCTCTTGCCGGAGCCGGATGGACCCACTAATCCGACAACTTCACCAGGCCCGACTTGCATATCGACACCTTTCAGCGCATCAACCGCCGTGTCGCCTTCACCATAACGCTTACGTAAATTTTGAATTTTGATACCGATTGAATTGGATTCAGCCACTGATCGCCTCCGCCGGATCGATCTTGAGCGCGGCGCGAATCGCTAACAAACTAGCTAATGCGCAAATCAGTACTACGGCGATAAATCCGCGTAAAGCGTCTGCCGGTTCCAGTAACACATATTTAGGAAAGATGGGCGCCCAAAAGGTCGCGGTGATTTTTCCTACCACGAAACCGATGACACCAAGCCCGATGGACTGCTGCATAATCATCCCGGCTATTGTGCGGTTTGGGGTGCCGATTAATTTAAGCACCGCGATTTCTCGGGTTTTACCCATGGTCAGGGTATAAATAATAAACGCCACGATGGTGGCGCTAACGATGGCAAGAATGACTAAAAACAAGGCAATTTGCTTCGCGGATTTGTCGATCAATTTATTAAACATGATCGCTTCCATCTGCGGACGGGTGTAAACCTGTAACCGCTTCCAGCGCCGTATGCTCTCGGCTACTTCTTCAGGAAAGACATCAGGCTTGGTTTGCAGTAAAACGGCATTGACATAGGTGTTGGTGCTTTGCGACGCGTTGAGTGCATCAACTAGATCGGGAGTCTGAGGTCGGTTGAACGCGGGGTTGTCAGCGTTGCGGCGCCGCTGTTGAATCAGCGCATCGTTGTCTTTTAAAAATTGCGCCTGTTGCGCATCTTTAAGCGGAATGAATACCATCGGATCACCATTATAGGACACCATACGCCGAGTCAAGCCAACCACGGTATAGAGATTCCGGCGAATCTGAATGTGTTCCCCCAGCTGAAATCCCGTGTTGATATCGGCTACGGCTTCATAGTGGCTGCGGGTTATGTGCCGCCCCGCAATCAAGTAGAGGGGATGCCCCGGCGTACCAGGTTCACCAGGCATAACCCCAACCACCATGGCGCTGACATCATGCCCGCCATGATTCACCTGCATATTCAGATAGGTGACATTGGCCGCACGCAACACCCCTGGCATATCCAGCAAGCTACGGTAGATGTCATCATATAGACTGGATGATTCGGCATAAGGCCCCTGTGTGCCTTGCTGCACCACCCATAAATCCGCCCCGGTGTTGTCCAGCATGACCTTGGCATCGTCTACCATGCCGCGATAGATACCCGCCATACTCAGCGTGACACCAATCAATAAACCTAGTCCGAAGCCTGTGAGAACGAATTTACCCCAGCTATGAATGATATCCCTGCCTGCAAGACTAATCATGGCGATACACCTGCCAACTGTTCGACAATGGCGATCCTGCTACGGGTGTTTAAGGCACGTTCGCTGTAAACGACGACCTGATCGCCTTGATTGAGGCCTGTCAGTATCTCCACGCTACCCTCAAGGTCTTCTGCGCCCAGGGTGACGGGGGCAAAACGTAATTCGCCATCGTCGACCCGCCAAACGCCAAGCCGGTTATCGATTCGCTGCACACTGGCTTTATTGATGACCGGCACGGCGGAATGCATCGGCAAGGCTACGGTTACTTCGGCCAGTTCACCAACCAGAGGTAATGGATCAGGGATATCATCGAATACCACTTTAGCCAAAGTCTCCTCTGTCACAGCGTCCGCCAATGGCTCCAGACGCAACACGCTTCCGGCGAACGTTTGCTCTGCTTGCGAACGCAGCGCAATGCGAGCCGAAAGTCCGGCGCGTAAACCCGATGCACGTAATTGATCGAATCGTGCATTGATCCAAAGACTGTTCGGATCGATAACAATCAGCACGGCTTGGCCCGCCACCAAGGTAGTGCCTGGATCGGCATCGCGGGCCACGACCAAACCGTCAGCCGGAGCAATTAACTGCTGGTTGGAGCGCTGTTGTAGGGCGCCTTTGACATCGGCCTCTACCCGAGCCAAATCCCGATGCGCAACATCCAGATTGGCGCGGTCAGCAGCAAGCCCGGCCTGGGCAATGCGTTGTTCCTGTCGCTTGATATCGACAGTTTCCTGACTTATGGCATGGGTTGTCAGCAGCTTTTGATAGCGCTGCAGTTGCGCATTGGCGTGCTGAAGACGGGCAATGCCGTCTTGTACTTGAGCTTCGGCTGCCTGCACCGCAGATGCAACCCGTTGGCGATTCGCTTTCTGGGCGTTGATACGGTCATCCAGATCCACCGGGTCCATTTCACCCAAAACCTGGCCTGCATGAATCAAATCGCCCACCTGCACAGCGATATGCTTAACTCTGCTGGCAACTGTGGGACCGATTTTATAGGTGTATTGGGCTTCAACTGTGCCAATACCAAACAGTGCCGGCGCTATCGCGCGTTTCTCTACACTAGCCACGGTTACCCGAATAGCGGCAAAGGGACCCGAACGAAAATTGACAAAAACAAATACGGCAAGCAGCGCAACCACTACGCTGATTAATGCGAGCGTGCGCGCCTTCATACGACGCGCTCAATACCACGACGATAAATGGCAAACACACCGGCTGCCTGACTGAGCATACTTTGTGGCTTACCGGCCAGCAACGATTGCATCACCAGTCCTTGAATCGTACCGATAAACAAGGTGGCCGCCGCGACAGTGTCAACCTCGGGAACCAGTTCGCCCACTGTTTTGCCACTCTCGATCAGAGTAACCAATCGCTCACCGTAGCTTGCCAATAAGGTACGAACCATTTGCTTGGCCTGCGTATCTTCTGCGCGTTGCAATTCACCAAATAACATACGCGGTACACCGGGGTGAGCGACTACGAATTCGATATGGGTAATAAATACCGACTCTAAAGCCAATAGAGGCGACTCAGGCGCCTGTCGGATGGCTTGATCTATCCGAGCCAGCAAGCGTTCTGCCACCCATTCCATAACAGCCTGCCAGACAGCGTCTTTACTGGGAAAATGACGAAATAATGCCCCCTGTGTCAGGTTCATATGCTTGGCAATTGCCGCAGTAGTGATGTCGCCTGGATTTTGTTTTCCTGCCAGTTCAATGACCGCTTCCACTGTTATAGCTCGACGTTGATCCGCGGAAAGGTTTTTGGATTTACTGTGCATTGAAAGCTCCGCATAAGATAGTAACTAATTACTATCTTATGCGATTACCATTGCTACGTCAATAAAGCCCTTCGCTTGACTAATGGAAAGTGAAAAGAACGCTATCCGAACCGCAAGCTCGCCTATGTATTGAGATTTTTATTCTCGCCGCTTTAATGCAGACCTGTATGCTTAACCACCAAAGCGCCCTTATTCTCCCAAACTCAACTTCTTACAAGCCCTTTGTAAGGAAATACCCACCCCTTACGACTGATGGATTAGAAAAGGCAAGCTGGTTTGCCTTGCGCGTTTTATCATTGATAGAAAATCGTGGTGACATTCTCATGAAGCAAAACTTGAACGGCCGACTATGAAAGCTTCCTCTCCGTCTCAGTGGAAGCGGTTGGTAACCACGTCTTCTGAGAGATAACATCGCCTGAGATTTGGCTTTCGGAGTTGACCAGGTTTTTCCATCCACACCCGAAGTTTTCTTACCTTTGTTTTCAGTCACCCGCTTGACGGCAATGGCCTTGCCGCTGAACGAGTGGGTCAGCAACCATTGCAAAGCTTTCACCTTGCCCCAGCGGCCTTCCTGTATTGCCTTCACGATACGCGCTTGCAGCCTTCTGACTTGTTGATGGCATTGGCCCCAATTGATACTGTGCCAGTCCACTTCAAAGCCGGAGGCTGCACACGCTGATGTAACGACGTTCATTTGCTTTTCCTCCTTTATAATAAGGTTCTACAAACTCTCTCGTGACGAGAGACCAAGCGGAAGTCTGCACCGTTGCCGGTCGGGATGATGTTGCTTTTCAGTTCAATCACTATCCACCCCGTTACAGGGCAGCGTTCGCTTTTTCCGCCATCCTATGCCCGCCCTTCATCGGCCTTCCTTGCGGTTGGCTTGCCATCGCTGGCGAAGGGTCGGGTTTACCGTGTTCCGCATAAGTAACAACAGTGGGTTAGGTTCTGTCTTTTCTCCGATGGCTTGATGTCCCTGTGATCTGACTCGGAAGCAGATCAGCCAGCCACATACCCTTTTGGTTCAAAGCCTATCAGCACATTTGGCTTATATTCGTCACGGAGTTTATCAACAGTTCACATGTGTTAACCATACCACCAAGCCTAGCCCCCTTCCGCGTTGTGCTCGCAGCGGATACACTTCCCCCTCGAGGGCTCGGTTTACCTCATATTGAGGATGGGTTACATTGTTCCGCCAGCTTCACACCGTCCTGTTACCAAGGCCGCATGTGGCGGTAGGCTACTGCCAAGGGAATGGCAGGTTTCATTGCCGCCGAAGCGGCCGAAACAGTTACTTATGCGACTTCACGTCGCACTCCCAGTCCAAACGGATATTCCCGTTCGATGACCTCAATATCCCAGCCGGACTCGGCTACGGTCAGTAACGTTTCCAAACAGGCAATGCCGCAGCCATCGTCACACACCGTCAAGGTTCGAGTGTCTTGCGAATACTCGAAGCTGACGAAGGTGGCGCCGGCGCGGCGGGCATTCTGCATCAGTTCGCCCAGTACCGTGGTGGACTGGGTAAAGCTGAAACGCAGGCTGTTAATCAATTTTTCGGGGTTTACCGATAATTGTGTGGTTTTCATGTGAGTTCCTCAAATTAAAAAGCCCCGAGGAAACGACACAGTCCAACCCCGACGGGGAGAACGTATCATCTCCCCGAAGCGGGTGATACTGGCTAGGCCAGTGGTTAAGTTAAAGACCAGTCAAACACCGAATTACGATGCCAAAGCCAGGTCGGTAGCCGATGGTAGAGAACCCGTCCATTCCAACAAGCTGGATGGTTCGTTTTCCAATTGCGCATCGGGATCGATGCCTCGGCTGGCAAGTACCGTGCTCATCGCCTGGGTTAACAGATGATGGCCTTTTTCCCGTTCCGAGTCGCCGCCGTGCTTGATCGCCCAAAAGGGATCGAAATGGACATGCCGGCTACTGCGTGGATACTGCTTGTTCACTTCGGTGTGAAACGCCCGATCTAAGGTCTCTGCCTGTTCGTACTGCTGCCAGAAACCTTGTCCGGCTTGACTTTCCACCGGTGGCAACCAGCGGCGCTGGCGGCCAACCCAACGATTCATCCGGTCGATCAAGGTTTTGCTCTTCGGAAAAAAGTGAATGGTGCCGACCCCTGGATAGTAGCGAACATCGAAATAACTGCCACCGATCCGCTTGCCGACCCGAAGCGCGTGAAAATGCTGCCGAAACACCGACACCAAACTCACGTCCGCTTCGGTCTTACCATCGAGCAAGGCAAACACCTTGTCGAAGTCGGCTAGCAGACGTTCTGACTCCCAGTTCAGGCTATTATGATAGGACTCGACTTTGTGCCCTGGTAGAACGAAACGCGTGGTCTTGATCCGCATGCCCAAGGTGCGATGTTTGTCATTGCTTTTCCAGCCCATGTAAAACACCGCATTTTCACTGTAATAGCGGGTGATCAGATCAAACACATCGCACACCATGCTCAGTTGAATTTCACCTTGCTGATCGATGATGCCTTGCAAAAAGCCATAGATATTCGGCACGGTAAATTCCAAGGACTTCACCGTTTCGAAATCCGATTCCAAGCGTTTCTGCGCCGTCGATGACAAGCGTGAAGTCACCTGCGTAGAGCGTAAAATGCTGGCCCAGGCCCGATTCTTCAGATCGTGATAGCGTTTGAACAGCATCCGCTTCACCGCATCCGATGACGAGTCGTCTTCACTGCTGATACCGCCACCGCTTAGTTCGCCGAGGGTTTTGCCCAGCATGGTCCGATAACGGCTGGCACGGGCTTCACTGACCACGGCCTGTCGCGCTGCTTCGACTGCGGCGTTGAACATCAACACCGCGTTATCGATGAAGGCATTCGTCAAGGCCAACTCATGGGGCAATTGAAACTCGCCCGCCACATCGTCGGCCTCCCGGCGATCCTGGCGATCCTGGCGCAAATCGTCCAGAATACTGCCGAGGATGTCCTGTTCGAACGTCGAAGTTTTTTTCAACCAGATCAGGGCCACGTCGACCGGCGTTTTGCGTTCGGCATCCTCGCCGGCGAACATTTCTTGCAGAAACTCGACCTCGCCGTGCTGCTCGATCAACCTTAATAACAACTGGCGTTCTTTCGAAAACGGATTGCGCACAGTTTCGGCATTGAGAATGGCGACGATTTCACCGTCAAACAATATCTCCCAAGCCTTCAACACATGTTTGGCGCCTTCGGCAAACGGGGGATTCATGATGATGTGCGAATAGACACTGCCGCTTTGAAACTGCAGAAAATCCATCCCCACCACAGCAAAGCCTTCATCGCGCAGAACCGCGTGTTTGCGGATATCGATTTCAATGCAATCGATCGGCAAACGTTTACCGTACTGGTAGGGGCCTGGACGCAGCAAATGCCCTTCGCCTGCTGAGGGCTCTAATACCCGAGCGAATTGCTGGTTCTTGAACATCGCCCAAGCTTTACGGCTCAGTGCTTCTGGCGTGGGGTAATATTGATAAGGGTCTGTCATGGTATTCTCCAAAAAAGCCCCTGGCGACCGATTTTTCCCTGGCGGGATAGAATCATCCCGCAGGGGTACAGTGAAAAACTCGGCTTAACCGAGTGTCAAAAATGAAAACGGCGCGTCAGATCAACGCGAACCGCTTACCTTGAATGAAGTCCTGGTACTGCCGGGCTTCGGTTTTTGCCTTGAATCGGGCATGTACTACACTGTCGATCCAAATTTCCCAAGGCAAGCGTTTTAGCTCGCCTCTGACCAGTTCCACCGTGCCAACTCGAAATTCATCGTGTTGGTAAAGCACCTGGCGCGGACTATCGACACGAACAATGCAGTGATCCAGTAATGCCGGCCCACCAATCTCGCCGGATTCGATCAACAACGGCACTTTGATCGTGCCGGTCGACCTACCAATCCAGCCGATGACGTCATGCTCATCCAGCCAGGATTGACCGGTAGTTTGATCGCCGTAATACAGTCGGATTTTGCGTCGGCTGTACCGCAACTGTTCCAGCAACTCGACCACCGATTCTGGTGTATCGGCGTGGTAACAGGTGCCCGATGGCAAACGCTGATACTGGATGCAATGACCCGTGCTGAAGGAGTGTTCAAAGATTTGATTCATGATGTTGTCCTCAATTAAAACGGAAACATCACGCATCCCCAGCGGGAATAGGACATTCCCGTGTGGGTGGATAAAAATGGGCGCCGAATCGAATGACTTGGCTAACTCAGGCTTGTACAAATTGTGCGCATAAAAATTTCAGCGCACAGGTTTCAGGATTGGATTTCCAGTACAGGTTTTCCCAAGGCTTGAAATGCCAGAGGGATTAACTGATCCAAATCCTCCCAATCGATACTGCCGCCGTTGGCTTCGCCTTGTTGATAGGCTTCAACTAATCCGCGGCAAACCCGCATGGCTGCTTGTTCCTTCTTCAATTGCCGTACCGAATAATCCGGTTCCGGCAGTTGTTCAACGGTAACGCTTTCCCAGACTAAGCTTTCATCCTCCACTTCATGGTATTCATCGGACAATAGCGGCATGGCAGCGGTGTCATCCCAAATCGTGCCATCATTGAATGCCTGCTCGGCAATCTGTTGTGCCGCTTTGGGACTATCCGCGGTGACGCCTACCGACACCCGGTGTACATAATCGATTTCGTAGGACACTACGAAGAGCCGATTCACCATCGCCACCGTGACATTGGCTGAGGTAGGTTCGTCGACTGGCAATTCGGTTTCCGACGATTCACTCTCGATCAATGCGCTTTCATAAGGCTCGATCTCTTTATTGCAATCCGGGCAGCGATCGTTACACCCGCAATCCCAACTATCCTCCCATTCGGTCTGGCAGTAAGGGCAGCGGTACTGATTCAGATAGCGAACCGCGCTGATTTCGGCAGGGGTTGCACCAACGCTGGGTTGGTTGATTGTTTTCATGGTCATGTCCTCCAAAAAACGCAGGAACGACCACCCGGCAGGATGAGGTTCCTGCAGGTAAATAACGCTGATTAAAGCCGAAAATCGGCTCGTTCAGCGGGGTTGAATTCGCATAAAAATCGGTATATGGTGGCTAAAACTCATTAAAAAGCAGAGAAAAAGCCATGATTGACGATATTTTGCGCATTTTTGATTTCCTCAGTCCTAAGCAGACTGAGAGCACGCAACCAGTACGAAAATCGATGGCAATACCACTCGATCCCAGACTGAATGCGTTAAATCTTTGCAAAACCATTTTGACCAAGTTGGACGCCGCGGAAGCCGATGTTTTGCAAAATATCGACGATCCGAAGCGAGCCTGGGAGTTGTTGAGCAATATCCGGCAATTGAGACGGGAAACCTTTGTGGATCTCCAATCGCTGCTGCCGGATGGCTTTCTTTTCGACGAACCCAAGCTTGAGTTGGCCAGGCCGGTACGCACCGTGATGACACAAACCGGCGCGACTCTTGCGGTTTTCAATGGCGGACAGATTCGCTGACCGGCACGGATAAACCGTTGCCTTTCAGTGCTGCCCGTAATTGGGAGACCTGATGCGGAATTTTCTGGGTCGCTGAGTCAGCAACCGATTGCTTTTTCGAGCGCCGAGGTTTATTGACTTCAGGCTCGGGACTGTCGATCACCGGTTTGATTTTCAACAACTCCCGCTCCAGTTTGGCGATTTGAATATCCGCCTCGTAGATCTCGATCGTTTTTAACTTGGCCTGTAATTGCGCTTCCAGTCTGACCGCCTCACGATTGACACCGTGATTGCGCGTCTGGATTTCTTGGCGCACCGAATCCGATATCGCCAACCAATCCATGCCCTCGCGGCTACATGGCATGATGACCGGTAGCCGGTGTCGTGCCAATCGCTGCGCACGATAGCGGTGAAACGTTTGAGCGGCGTGTTTCAATGCGCTCAGCAGTTGCAAGGCCGTTGCCCAAATCACCCGCAAGGCGAGGATGAACATAGCCAGTAGGATTATGCCGAAAATAAAGTTCATTGAAGTTCTCCTTTAAAAATTTAAGAAAACACTTCGAATGAACAGCACCCGGCCGGGCGATGGTCGCCCGAAGCGGGTTTTGATTTGCAGTGGGTTGTACCACTGCGTTTTACATCGGGCTTAACGCACCCGACACGATCACGGTTTAACGTGCTCGCCGTCTAAAGACGGAACGCCGACCGAAGTCGGATTCAGCATTCATAAAAGAACGCATGAAATGTCTGTTTGTCGAATGGGCTCCAGTAAGTGAGTGCATTCGATAAACTGCGGTTGCAATCAGCTACCCATAGCCACAATCGCCAGGTTAATACCTAAGGATTGGGCTACGGATAATTGACTGGCCGAGACTTACGCCGCCAACAACACCGCTTTCGAGAGTTCGAACAATTGCGCTCTCAGCTCTGAAAGATCGTTAATAGTGATGGCAATTGGGAACAGATGACTGACATCCAGTCCCAAACCGATGCCGACCGTTTCAATACCACTATCACGGCAACGCTGTAACAGTTCCAGCGTGCTCAAAGTGTCGTTGGGCTGCCCATCGGTCATCACCATCAATACCTTGCGCGGTTCCCGGCAACGCAGTAGTGACGCCGCACCAAACCAAATCGCTTCAGTCATCGGCGTACTGCCGGTGGCGGCCAGCGAAAAGGCACCGGTACGGGCATTCACGCGTTGGCCATGTTCCAGTAATCGAAACACCGAATCATCCTGATGCCCAGGAAACGCTGTCACTCCAGGATTAACCCCCGGAATCCCTTCAAAGGCCAATGCCAATGCCAAGGTGGCTTCCAATGCTATCGGCATTCGCGATCCAATCGGTTGCCCTTGGCTATCGGTGACCTGATAACCCATGCTTTCGGATTTATCGAGTAACAGATGAATGGCCGTATTGGGTGACGCCTTGATCTGTTTACGCTGAAACAGCTTGGTTTCGCCGAGTGGTAAACGGTGTAAACGCTTACCATCCATCCGCCGTCCACGGCACGCGTGTTGCGAGTGGCTAAGGGTTTGTGACTGCACCAAGCCTTGCAACGCGGCACGGATTTTTCCCGATTCGCCTTGCACCTTGCGTAGTAAAAACGCACCGGCGCGCTCGTCCATGGGCGGTTCGTTGCCACTGGGCATCAGCAATTCCGATACATTTTCTGACGCCAGCGACAATGCCAATTTCAGCGACTCGAAAAGGTCTTGGTCGATATCACTGTCAGCAGCTGACAAAAGGGTTTGCAAGACGCACATCGAATCGGCAATCTCCGCGTTTTCTTCATCTTCACCTTGCGGGTTGGATGTCGAACTGTCGGATGGCGTTGCCGGTTCATCGTCAGGATTTTCTGGATCAGACGCATCATTACCCGCTGGTTCTGACGACAATTCGTCATCAGTGTCGGTGGGTAACTGTTCATCGGAATTTACTTCATCCTGGGAATCTGAACCGTTCGAATCATCCGAATCGGTTGATTCACCATCCTGATCCGTATCATCCGGCTCAGGTGTGTTTTCCACATCTTCCGATGGCTGAGTCTGATTGCGCTGCCGTTGTTGCTCGAACTCCTGCTCAATCATGGTCAGGATGCGCTCCGTCAATTGCAGACAATCACTCTCCGATTGCAAGCCCTCCGGCACTTCTGACAACAAGCCTTTCAGCCGCGTTACAGCACCTTTCGGAAACTTAGCTTTGAGTGCCAGTTCGGTTTGCTCAACCAAAGGTTGCAGGGCCGATTGACCTAATACCTTTGCCCGCAAACTTTTCAACACAAAGCTGTACAGAATATTGGCAGGATGATCATCAATACTGCTGGCCACAAAGTCGCCTTTGACAATCATCTTTTCAATCACGGTGCGAATGGTTAGTCGCGTTCCCGGAAAGTCCTTGGCCAGTTCGTGCTCGATGCGGACATCTTCGATGGCACCGCATAAGCGCCTGCGTAATACCGAATGCCCAAAGCGCAGCGTAAAATCCGAATAACGAATATGCGCCGCCTCGTGGGCCAACAGGCCCCAGGCATAATCCTGGTAATCAGGATCATCGCCTTCATAGGCCGGCAGTTGAATCGATTGGCCATCGGTATAGGCTTGATCCCCGCCGACGCTGACATTAATGCAAAAGCGATTGCCTATGGCGGCCGCGACGATGGGGAATGCGTTATGTAAGGTTCTATTTTTCATGGTGTGCTCCTAAATAAAGGGCAAACCACGACCCCAGCGGGACATGAATTTGCCCCAGTGGGTGAATAGTTAAATGGCGTAGGATCAGAACCAGTAATCCTGGTCGGAATCGTCCGCCTCCTCATCGTCTCCAGCCGTCACCGTTGCCGGTTCTGCTGAATGCTCAGAAGGGTTGGATTCATCGGTATCGTTACCGGTTTTTAGATCGGTCTGACATTTCTCCAGCAATATATCCAGCGCCCAGTCATCCGATGTTGTCACTGTTTCCGCTTCGAGTTCATCATCAAAGATGCCGTCAAACAGATCGGTAAAATCGGGGCTGTCTGCAGCGCTTTCAGTGATGACGGGTGTCGGCGCGGTTGGTACGACGAGTACTGCTGGTGGCTCGGACTTCGCGTATTCGATGACTTCTTCAGTCTCATCATCAATAACGGGCAGTTGAGTCGCCAACAAGCCTTCACCGTGCCGCCGGGTTTTATCCGGATCGGACAACAGCATCGCCGTCGCCAGAATTTCCTGCAAAAGACCGCCTTCAATGGCGCCTTTGTTGGGAATTCTCGCCAGTAGATCATCAATGGTGCTGACGACCGGCGCCACTCGATGATCCAGAAAACCCAGGCCATCTAGCTTGTCACGCATGCGGCGAATCGGCCGTAACGCATTTCGCGTCACTTGCTCCTTGCCCAGCAACGACTGCTCGATGAGCTGATTGGCTTCCACGGAGATTTCGTAGAACATCTGCTCACTGAGTGAACCGATTTTGCTTTCCAGGCGCGCGACATCTGCCGGCGCCAAGCTATCGGGTAATCCGACACTGACCACCAGAAAATCAAATGACAACCGCGTCGAGACAAACTCCACCGAATCCACCGCCTGCTCGATAATGCCGGCAAATTCCGGATGGCGAACCACCCAGTCCGTCACCGCCGCATCGTAACCGGCAATAAACTCGGTTTTCGCCGCAGCAAAATCCAGCCCGATACGCTCAAGTTCCGCGGTAATACTGGCGGCCGATTCAACCGGCACGGCAAAGCCACCCAAAAAGCGGGTACCGACGCGCAGACAAATGCGTTCGGCTTCCTTCTTCAGACGGTTGAACACCGTCAACTTATCGGGATCGAGCAACCGTTTAGACCCTAAACTGGCTAAATCCTCTGGCGGCAATTTGCTACCATCGGCCAGCACCAGATCTTCTTTTTTCAGTTTCTTGCGGGCGCCGTAAATATTGGCATCCACTTTTACCAAGACCACACGGTCTAAGATGATTTGCGTTTCATGAGACATGGGAACCTCCTAAAATGAGAGGCACACCCATCCCGCTGGGGCCGATGTGCCCCTTTCGGGTTAAATGAAAATTACAATACGTTTAAAACCAACAGTCGTCCATGTCGGACATGGCCGCTGCCAGATTTAATCGAGGTTTGAGCAGGCCTAAAACTTCTGCGGTTTCACGAATGCTGTCCAGATCGGTGCCAAAAAATTCCAGCACGTCCTGTTCAACTTTCAGATCGACCGAGAGGTCTCGGGCGGTTTCGGTGGCAATATCAATCTCGACGCCTTTAAAGCCTTTTGCTTTCAACGCCAGTAAAAACAGCCAAGGCAAAACGCCATGTACTGATTTGATCTGACCACTGAGTTCAAAGGTTTCGGCATTGAGGGTGGCATCAATGAATTGTTGCCAGCCATTCCACTCCAGTTCAGGCGTAGCATGGCCATCCGACAAGGCTTGAATAACCCCGATCAGTCGTCTGACCTCTAAGCCTATATCCACTCGAACGGCCTGTTTTGCCCGACATTCGATAGTCCAATACAGCGACTCGACTGATGGTGTTGGCAGGGGTTCGGGATTAGGATCAAAACCTTGTGATTGGGTTGCCGGAGTCTTACCCGGAAACACCACATTGCCGTCACCATCAATATCGACCTCTGCGACAAACACATAGCCCTTGGCCTGTTTTTGAGTTTCGATGTCGAATTGCCTAACGCCTCGTCGGTGCCTGACACCCGGTAATTTGGATGCCGTTTTCCCCCAACGGGTGGTGATACTGCCATCCGTGTTTGTTGTAACTGCCCAGTCTTTGGAACTGCCGTCAGTATTACGATGACGATAGAGATTCCATGCGGCCATGCTTAAACCGTCCAATCATCGCCAAACACATCTTTGGCGATGCGATGAATCGCTTCGCGTTCGGCGGGTTCGGCTCTAAAGGTCAAGGCCCTATCCAGCGAATAGGCCAAGGCATTCGGCGCACTTTTGAAGGTGGCTACCAATGACGCCCAGCGTACTAAACCACGCGTGGATAAAGTCACCGACAACATGCCACCGCCATCCGCACCGCCGATAAACACCTTGCGAATCTGGTTGGCGACTTTAATCATGCTTTCGCGTACCGTTTCCGGCATGCTTGGCACCACATCGGCCAACAGTTTCATTTCGTCTTCGGGTTCGGGGTAACCGATTTCCATCAAGCGAAACCTGTCTAAAAACGCCAGGTTCTGACGTAATACACCTTGATACAATCCCGACTGATCGCCCGATCCAGCACTATTGCCGGTGGCGACCAAACGAAACTTCGGATGCGGGACAATCACGTCGCCGGTCTGCGGAATTGTTAGAGGTTTCCCTTCAACAATTTCATTCAAGCCAATCAGTTCGGCCGGATCGATGGCATCGATTTCGTTGATCAACAGCACATGGCCTAAGCGAACCGCCAGGGTCAACGGGCCGTCGATCCACTTCATCGCACCGCCGTCGACCAGCATGTACTGACCCAAAAGGTCGTTGAGTTCCAATCGACCGTGACCGGTGACCGAATGCACGCCCCAATGGAGACGCGCCGCGACTTGCTCCAACAACGAGGTTTTACCGGAACCGGTGGGGCCGGTCAGGTATAAACCATCGCCATTGTGGGCGCCTAAAAACGCCAACACATCGCGTAAGTGATCCTTGCGAAACACATAGGGTTTTTGCGCCGGTACATAGGCGTTTTGTCCTCGTTTGAAACCTTCCACTTTCATGGAAGCAGGGGCCTGAATGCCGAAGGTGTCGGCGATGGAATAGGATTGATACATGGTGAGCTCCTCGAGGACTAGCCTCAGAAAAACAAGGGGCGCACCAGCCCCGAGGGGTAATGAGCCCCAACGGGTGTTAAAACCCTGGCAAACCAGGGTAGATAGAAAATTAACGTAACTGCATGACGCAGTACATCGCCCATTCGGCACGGGCCAACAGCTCCCGATCCATCAAGCGCAGGATGCGCTGAATGTCACTTCTCAAACCGGGGTCTGAAAGTTGACCGTGCAGATCCAGCAACAAACGCTTTTTGGCCTGAATGTCATTGCTATGCGCAACGTTCAACCAGCCGTGCAAGGTTTTCCAAAAGTCGTGATTCATAATGACCTCCTTCAATGATTAAAAGGGGTCATCGAGTCCCGTAAAGGTGATGAACCCCAACGGGACAAACTAAACACACCAGGCTTGACGCACCTGGCACACGAGGCAAAGGCTCATGCCGCTTAACAACGGAACGCCGGTCGAAACCGGATTCGGGATTCCAGGAAGGGAATACCTGAACGATGCGGGTTTTGGGTTGGACTTTTAAAAGCCCAGCCTAAAACCGACATGCCTAAACTGAAGGATTCCATGAGGTGTCCGGCGTCAACACTCTTGGCCGGTCGTCAATCAATGAACATCCCGTAACCACCAGGGTTACAGGATGTCTTGAAACGAACCCTCAAAACCAAAAGTCCACACCCGCCAGGTCTTTCAAGGCTTGGGCATCGAACGGCACTTCGGCATGTTTACCGTCGTCATCCCGGCAGGTCACGCGAACTCGCGTGGCAGACGGTTTACGATAGAGTTCCAGTGCCGCAGCCTGAACATCCGGTTGCAAGGCGTGAAGTGCTGCCTTGTAATCGATAGAACCCTGGCTTTGAAAACGGCTGATCCGCAACCCGGAATGCTCTGCGGCCACGTAATCAGCCATTAGCAACACCAACGAGTTTTCAATGGCCGCCTGATTAGCCTCCAAGGTGGCTAGCTCCGCTTTCAAATCCGCGATTTTCACGGCACGATTGCGATAACTCGCCGCCAGTTGTTGCCATTGCTGCTCCGCATGACCTTTGGGTAAATACAAATCGCGTTCAGGATCCTTAGACGGCTCCTTTTTGGACTTGACCGCTGACCAGAAATCCATCGCTGTATCGACCAGTTGGGTAAGAAAAATCTCATCCCGCTGAATTTCAAACTCGATGTCCTGGCCTTGGTGGTAGAAAAACAAAAAGCCGCGTTGCGCTTCGGACACCAGCAGTTGCTGTTGCACCTGGCACCAATAGAGTTGATAGGCCTCGGACGCTTCCCGATTCAACAGCACATCCAAAAACGTGGTCTCGTGCGGACATTTGATTTCCACGGGCTCATTCGCGTCGGACAAGCCGTCGAACGATGCCCGCATCAAGGGGTACTGTTCCGACTCGCCGCACAGCGGCAACAACATCAGCTCGTGTTTATCCTCGAAGCGTTGCAAAGCCTCGGGTTCTTGCTGGATACCGGCGCGGATCAACGGGTTGTTGTCCAGGCTGGCTTCCAGCACCAGTCCGATCTTTTCTGCCCACAACCTCCAGGGTTTTTTGTACGGCGAGTGGTTCATGACGATGGCCGCTTCACTGGCACTGACGCCTTGTGAACGCCAGTGCCGCCATGCGGTGGACCGTTGCGAAACGTCGATGACCTTCATCGTGAAAATCCGGTCAACTGCACCTGACAACCGAAGCGCACCGTCTCGATACCGAGCTTGTGCAACTGGTTCTGGCAACGCCGTGCCCAATGGCCATCGCCGAACAGCAACAGCAGTTCGTCTTGCGCCGGCAGACACACGCCGCCAAAACTCTCGGCCAGTGACGTCAGTTCCGGTTGGCTCAAGGTTTGCGGATTGGGTTCATTGCACTGGGGTCGCCACAGACGTTCCAGAAAGCCCCGGCCATGACGGCGTAACACCGTGGGTGAATCGTAACGTTGCCAGTCGGTATGACAGGGCACGCGGTTTAATGATTGATCGTTTGTGTTCATGACCTCTCCTGAAAAATGAAGAGCGTCATGTCCTACCCCGTGGGCGAATCATGACGCCCTCGTGGGTGGTTAAAGAATTAGGGATGACAGTGTTTTAAGCTGCGTGCCCCAGAGTTTGACGAGCCTGATTCATCGCCATGTCTTTCGCGGTCAATGACGGCCTGCCAGTGTTGTCGGTTTGTTCCTGGGCTGGTGTTGCCTTGGGTTCAACTTGCGATACTTTGTCCAACTCGACCAAGGCAAAGGTCAGATCGATGCCTTTAAACTTTTGGTGGGCATAGTCGTAGGCTGCTTTCCAGGCACCGGCTGCAGCGGTACGACGTACCAGCTCAGCGACGGCTTTTTGCACCTTGGGATGGATTTGCGACACGTCGATCACGTGCGGCGTTTGCTCGGATGATCCAGAAAACCAATCACCCGCTTGGCCAACATCGGTTTCCCAATGCGTCGCCTCGCCATCGATCACCGAACCGTCGACAACATCATCGAGCGTTTTGCCATCCATTTCCTCGGCGGCATAACCGCATTCCTCCGGAAAGGCTGCACGTAAAGACGCCGCTTTACCGCATTTGGACAATTGCCCCTTGGGGCGCTTGATCCACATGGCGGTTGGGACTTGCGAGTTTTTACCACCAGCCGTGCTATAAGCCTCCAGCCAATAGACTTCCTCGGTAAAAGCACAACGTTTGCCGCCGACGATCCGGTACACGGTGACCGCCACCCATTCGGGAAAAGTCACGGTGACGCTGGACTCTTGCCATTGTTCGTTGTCATCCTTGTAGCGACCGGTAAAAGTCTTGGTAACATCAGGGCCCCAGACGGGTCTGTCCATGCCTGCCCAAACACCGGTTCGGGATGCGGTAGTCTGGATTTCCATGATGGACGGCCAGACGGTTTCGACATTGCGGCCTAAAGCGGCACTCCACATCGGAACGATATGCACCGGTTTTTTGAAGATGTCGAGCTTGCGGGCCTTGCAATAATCCAGCGCCATCAGAATGGCTTCCGGGGTTTTGGCCGTGGGAAAAGTGACTTCGGTCAACACTTTCCAGGATTGCTCCGACAGACCGTAGCTTTGCTGGACAACTGCCGGCATCGGCAAGTCACGGGTTTTGGGTAAATTGTTGCGGTTGTTTTGGCTCATGGTGAGTCTCCTTCAATAAAAAAAGGGAACGCCATCGCCCGCCAGGGAATGGAGTTCCCCAGGGGGTTGAAATACCGAAACCTGAAAAGGGTCGGCGGTGTAACCGTTAAACCAATGAACGCCTATAATCGGCGCGCCGGGGTTTAATGGATGGGCATATCGCTGTATTCGTCATCCCAATCGTAGTCCTCGGGTGCCGCTGGCGATGATGACGAACCGTTGGCGGCTGCCGATGCGTTTGGGCGATCCAGCATCTGCAATTCAAAGGCGGCGATTTCGGTACGGTACCGCTTGTCATTTGCTTGGCCCCATTGCTGGGTACGCAAACGGCCTTCGATGTAGATCTGGCTACCTTTGTGCAAATACTGCTCGGCGGTATCGGCGAGTTTTTTGAAAAACACCACTCGATGCCATTCGGTCCGCTCCTGTTTGCCGTTTTTTGGATCGCTCCAGACTTCGCTGGTTGCCAAACGGACGGCGACTACTTTGCCGCCGTTATTGGGCATAAAGCGAACATCCGGATCGGCGCCGAGCCGGCCCAGCAAGATGACTTTGTTCACGCCGCGATTGGCCATGATGACATTCCTCCTGTCGGCCGCGCCCAACTCAACGAAAACAATACCCAGCGGCGCGGCGATGGGCATGCCGGCGCCTCGAATCCCTGGGGGAATCGAGGCGCCCGGCAGGGTTAAACAATTAATACTCACATCAGGCTTGACGCACCTGACACGCCGATGGAAAACCACCGTCGCCGCTTAAAAACGGAACGCCGACCAAAGTCGGATCAAGGCGGCCATGAAAGACCAGCCGAGAAAGTCTGGGGTGAAGCGGAAGGCTGATGGCCAACCATTTCAGTTGGCGGGTATTGAAGCAGAATTATTTTGAAGAGCTTTTGCAGCTGACGCCGAATTCGCCATCAGCTGCGGACAGGTTAAAAAAAATCTGGCTTACGATCACTGCCCATTCGTCCACATCAGGAAACAGTCATGTCCGAAACAGCTCCACAGCCTAAACCAGTCCCGCGCCGCGCTATCAGTCGGCCGATTTTCGAGCGCACGTTTAGCATCAACAGTGAACAAGCTATTCGCGTCATTCGGAACAGTTACCACCGGTTGATGGTGTCCTTGTACGCAATCGACGTTATCCTGCGCATCATTGGTCGGGAGGAAACCGTTGATGAAATCGAAAGCCTCGTCAGTCAGATGATTGCCGAATGCGCGGAGCAACTGCAGCAGGAAAAAAGTCGACTGGAAAAACTCAAGGCTGACAACGGCATCAATGAAACGCCGACCTACACGCACCCCAGGGAATTTGTGGCGAAAATTGCCTCACCGCAGATTGCGCAATTCGTCGAGTTGATTCGGTTGCTGGATCATTTGATGATCGTGATGGACACTTTGTGGCTGTGCCAAGTTATCTCTAACAAACATTGCATTGCGGCACGCCTAGAGTGGCAGCAGCGGTTGCAGCGACTAGCCAATAAAATTGTGACGATGGAACGGCATGCGCACCGGGCAGCGTATGAGCAAGGACATGGGGAAGAAGTGCGACTGGCCCGTCAGGAATCTGGACTGTTGGATGAGCCAGTGAAACTTTCCAAAGATGATGACTCATTGGTTGATGAGGCCGACTTATATAAGTGCGGTGCGCAATGAGCGTTAATCCGTGTGAAATATGCATGAGCGTTTCGTTATCCGAACAGGAGGATTGGGACTAGCCGCAATTTCTAAAGCGAGCTGGATTTGCTGATTTTCGTAGTAACGCAGTCGATGATGAGGAGGCTTATAGCATGATAGCGGCTGCGGAAAAGCTCGAAAGTAACTTGGCGGCAATTGGCTATAGCCCATGCTAGCAAGCCATGTCGGTAATTACTTAGTTGTTAGAATTTCGATCAATACAGTACTATCAGTGCTTTATTATTATTTTATTCTCGAGATCAAGGATGTCCCAAGCAAAGCTGGCTTTCGATTATTCAATTAAGGATGCTGAGGAGCTGCTAGCTCATTTTGACGCAATCAACACCAATCCGCCACCGGCAAACGCTGAGGTTTTAAAACGAGCAGGTCTGGTAATGGCACTTACTGCCTGGGAAACTTATGTCGAAGATCGCATAACTGAAGCGATGAATATCCGTTTGGGGGCTGTGGCTGGCAGCTATGTCGGCGACTTCATACACAAAAAGCTCCATCAAGACCTAAAGCAATTCCATAATCCTAGCTCGGACAAAACCAAACGCCTCTTCCAAGAGTATGTCGGAATCGACGTAACCTTGGGTTGGACATGGGCCAATACCGATCCTGAGCGTGCTCGAAAGTCCTTGAACGACTGGATCTCTAAACGAGGCGATGCCGTTCATCGGTCGAAACCCATTAACAACGGCTCACCGCAAGCACATTTGATACGACGAGACGAACTCGAAAAAGTCATTCGTTTCATCAAAGAATTAGTCAAGGCAACGGATGCTAATTTGGATGCGAATCTCTAATTAAGCTGAACATACGGCGATAAGAAACCATGATTCAATTCAATACCAACTCAAATGGATCACAGATTTCATTTGACCTTATGGCTGCAGGTTCGGTGCGTATTTAGCCAAAATAGATTAGTTGCTGGTAGATGCCGATGCCAATGCATTGCAAACAAGCTGCCCACCAGAATTCCTGGCAGCGCTCCAAAAAACCAATAGTTCCGTCAGAACAATACTCCAATAAAATGCCCAGTTGACATCAGGTTTGAAGTACAGCCCAGCAATAATAAATGCCCCGAGGAATAGATAAGCTAGTGATGTCAGATCTCTGAACATTAACCACATGCGATGCGCATGGGAAACCGCTGGGACTTTTTCGTGTTTCTTGAATATTCGATACCAAACCTTGTTTTCAATTTCTGGCGTTAAAGACCATTGATCTTGCAACTCAGGGATTTCTGCCTTTAATCGATCATAATCTACTCGCATGTCGCGTTGGGCATAGATTGAAAATGCTCGGTGACCTGGTGCTGCATAGGGCCAGCGTAAATAAACCAGTGCATCTTTAACCTGTCTTGGAAGCATTAGGCTCAATGCTCCGATGACTGCTGTCGATCCAGCTGCGGCAAGTCCAGAGAGTTTCCAGTTGGTCAGAAATGAAGCAACGATTTGAGTATCTATTTCGACCCCCTGAGAAAAAAAATACAAAAGCCCAGAGTTAATCAATGTAACGGGTACGATACTTGGCATATTGAGCGTTTTTAACGATGGCATTCGATATTCTCCTATGGATTTGTGACTGGACCAGGTACTGCTATCAACCCTTGTGGCCGATAAACTAAACAGACGCTTGGAACGTTGCCTCGTTCTCTCGTCAGTTCCGCCAATGTGTTTCGGTCTTTCCCGGACGCACCGCCCCCATTCGGATGGCTGTGCCAAGTACCCAGATAGCTAAGCGTATGGCTTGTGTTTTTTTCAATGACCCTGACTTGCTTTTTCAGGCCTTGAATACCAAGCAAGAATTCGTCGGTTCGAAATTCACTATCTGAAGGAGGCGGAATCAGGCCAGTGACATAAATAGTCCGTCTTCCCCAATTGATATGCCCGATTAAGACGCCTCCGGTTTCCAACGGTCTGCGCTGCTCGGTCTCCATGCGCATCTGATCTTTTAAGGCAACAGGAATCCTTAGTTCCCATTTTGATTGGCCAACGATAGAGAGAATTTCAATTTTGGACGTAGGTTGACGTAGCCAGTTAACTCCAAGTCCATCTTCCGTAAGCAATCCGACCAGAAGCTCTCCGACCTTTGGGCTACCGTTGTCGAGTAGCTCCGATGCTCGTTCGGAAATGCCGGCTGAAAACAATGAGATTTTTGCGTCAGACATTTTCATCGAAAACGATGCGCACCCCTGACCGGTGTTGATGCGATCGAAATTAGTGGCTTGATATAATGCGTTTCCAACAGGGCTGGAATCCAAGCCTAGTTGATACAGTTGGGCAACCAAATCGTCGACTCTGGGATTTCGCTCTTTTCCTTCAAGGCCAAAAAAACCAATCTTCCCGCGACCATACAGAGCAACTTGCAGCAGTGGTGCGCCGAAATGTTTTGGGCTAATCATGCTAAGAGCATCTTGGACAGAGCTAGAAGCCGTCGCGTCGATAATTAGCCCGCTACATTTTGCAAATAGATCGGGCTTGTTTTGCAAAAGTGAAATGACATCTTCGAGGGAATTTTTGACTGGAGTAACGTTGGCGCCAATTTGCCTTAGCAGGTTTTTAGTTAACCAAACTTTGGGGAGCATGAATTCGGCAGCGGCAGAATTCGCCACTGCATGCCTAGCGGTGTTATGTGGCGAAAAACAATCCTTATCATAAAGCCTAAACGGACCATGCCCAGAGCGAGCTAGATGCATGGCAATTTTTGAGCCTAGACTGCCACAGCCGATCATGGCAATTTCCTTGCGGCGGTCGGATTCATCGAAATTACGATCCGACGTTTCGGCTAGTAACTGTTGGCTCACTTTCTGAATCAGCACTAATGGGAATACCGATGTTCGAGTCAATTGCAGTCGGCGGTTTTCATCCGCAGTAAAACTAATTCCATAAGGGATGACTTCAATATCACTGCCTTCGCCAATCAGATTGCAGGGACGTTTCACGGCAAATAGGACTGTTACTTCCAGCGTTTGCTCTATCAGAGGTAGGGTAATATTTTCGGTAATCTCCTTCAGGCGGTTTTCCAATCCCGATCGACAGCCATAGCTTTCGGCTCTGAGTAGCAGCTGCTCTAGGTTGTCGACATCATCCGGCTGGTAAATATCAATCGTTTTCTTGGTACCGCCTGAAATAACGATTGCCAGCGAAAAATAGCTTTTAAACGACGAGCGCTCATCGTTTCCTATCCTAAATTTTCGAATGGCTTCACTGATGTTGGCGTATAAGGTGTTTTCATCAATGATCCGACCCGAATGTCCGACGATAGACTGCCAATATTCATATCTGAGATATTGACTTATTGGGTTCTTCGCGTTGGCCATGCGCTCGCGAATGATAGCGATATTGGTAACAATAGTCCCATCGACGCTATCCCTTCGAATGGGCTCCCACCCTTGACCTGAGCAATCAAGCAACTCGCCGGTCGCAGCCTTGCCTAACCAATCGGCGAGTTGGTTGATAATGCCATTCATCCAATCCGGTTCATGCAATAAGTCGTCAAGTCTGCCTTCATAAATGCAAGGCGAAACTAACTCCCCTGGCCTGCCCGGATTGATATGCGGGTGAGCACGGTTGAAATCGGCGCGTAAAAAAAGCCTGGGTGCATGGGCTGGAAAAGAGGTTGGAAACACAATTTTTACCCATTCCGTTGCCTTGACGCCTGTTGCCGTTATGCCTTTATCCCTTGCATCGCGAGGCAATGGAACGTCTATGTTGATTTCGATTGCCCAGTTATCCTGCTTGTCCTTGCTGGGAGTGGTGGTTACCCCGTTGACAGAAGGATGAACTGAAATTTGGTCAATCGCTGCTTTCACAGCGATTGGTAGTTCCTGTGACAGAAATCCCATGCGATCAACCGTGTGGTTTTGGGGTTGCGCTTGAGGCAAGACCAGCGCCTAAGGTAATGTTGCTTGCCCTTTTGGGGCTTTTTTGGGGGCCGCCAGAAGTTAGAGTGATTTCCATGACCTCTTGGTCTTTGGTGCTAGTGCAGACAAATTCACCGCTGACATTAGCCGCGATCGCTTCGTATTCTTTTTTGGCGCCCCAGCACGGCGGATCGTTATCATCGTCTTTGATGACATTGCTGCTGGCGATAAGTTGGGCGTAGCGTTTTGCTTGAGACAGCGCCGATTTTGCGTCTTCGTCCACTTTTGGGTTCTTTGAACGGCTCCAACTGTCTTCCGACAGAGTGTGCCAGGAACAATGATGTGGTGTTAATAAGATGTCGTAGCTTAAACAGTGCGGTGCATTTTGGTGTTTGCGCCACAGTTCGCGCCAGATTGCGACTTCCGCGTCGCCTCCACACAAAAAAATGTTGGTTTTAGAGCCGTAGGGCTGTGCGGCAATTTTAAATTGCAAGATGACGCTTGAGTGATTCTTGGATAGTCGATCTTCATCTTCAACATCCTTAGCCTGCAACGGGCCAAGTACATAGACTTCGACCATTTGCGTTTCTCGTTCATTAATTTTGGTAAAGGTTATATCAACCTCAGTCAAAATCGCTTCCAGGCCATCGGTTTTGCCATCTTCATCCTTGCCGATAATGCGGATGCGATCACCAGCTTCGCCGATTTTTTTGGCGTTTTTATACAAGTTGACGCGGCGTTTCGCTTCTGTATTAAAGTCTTTTGCATCTTCGCACAAGGTGTGACCAGTGCGTTTGTCTGCGCGCCGCCACACGATCGGGGACGACCAAATTTCTTGAATAATGATTTTTGCTTGTTCGCCTTCCTTGGGCTCCTTGTAGTCATCAACAGCGCCAAGATGGAAATGTTTGGCCAAACCTCTCACATGATCTTGGTCAGGATGTGTTTGCAGGAAAACATCTATGTAGGGGCGTCCTTTCGAATCGTTTTTAAGGCGACTTCTCAGCTCGCTGGCGACGTCGAAATAATCTTCATTGGCTTCGTCGTCAGCGCTATCGCGGATGTTCATGTCGATCAAAATCTTGGTTTGGCTGGCGTCGTCAAGCTCAATCAGCGTCATATCGCCGTTACCAACCGGAAAAAATGTAATTTGTGTACTCAAGCTGAGTCTCCTAAAAAGGATGAATAAACACTATATGTTCTAATAATTTAACAAAAACATCACAACATCTAGTGGCTAGTGTCAATATAGGGTTGCCTATTTTCATTTCAAGCCCCTCCTTAAAATAAATCTATTGCATCAATGCAATTGACGCATTTTTATGCTAGCACCATTTTGCTGGTCGTCAAGTATATTTTTGCATCAACTTGTGTGATGCAGTAATTATGACTAAGATATGCATCAATGCACTCAAGGTTGTAAGTAAGACATGAAGCTCCTAAAACAAATCGCCACCATCCGCGCGGGTCATCCTTTTCGCGGCAAGATCGAGGAAGATCCCAATGGAAACGCGCGCGTGATTCAGATGAAAGATGTTGACGCCGAGCGTGGTGTTAACTGGGACAGCTTGGTGGTAACCGATTTGCCGGGGAAGAAACAACCGGATTGGTTGAAGCCCGGCGATTTGCTGTTTGCGGCCAGAGGCAATCGCAACTTTGCTCTGCTATTGGAGGAAGTGCCGTTCGACACGGTGTTGTCCCCGCATTTTTTTCACCTTACTGTGAAACGCGAGGCCAAGGTTCTGCCTGGCTTTTTGGCTTGGCAGGTCAATCAGGAACCGATCCAGCAATATTTGCAAAAATCGTCGCACGGCAGCCAGGTGCAGGCGATTGGTCGGCAAGAATTGGAAAACATGGCGCTGGCGATACCGCCGCTTGAAAAGCAGCATGCCATCGTGGCGTTGAACAAAACTTGGCAGCAACAGCTGCGGGTGATGGTCGCCTTAACCGACAATATGCAGCGTACGATGACCGGCATTACTCGCCAGTTGCTGCGTGATAACTAGAAAAACAAGAGAACCCGCTATGAACGAAACCATGGATCCAATCAAACAGGACGACATCAATAAAGCCGTATGGGCCGCTTGCGACAGCTTTCGAGGCACCGTCGACCCCAGTATTTACAAGGACTACGTCCTAACCATGCTATTTCTGAAATACATCTCGGATGTCTGGCAGGATCACTACGACCAATACCAAAAAGAACATGGCGACGAGCCTGAATTGATAGAAGAGCTGCTTAAAAGCGAGCGATTTGTCCTTCCCAAATCTGCTGGTTTTTACAATCTATTTGATCGTCGGCATGAACCCGGCAATGGCGAGCGCATCGACCAGGCCTTGCATGCCATCGAAGAAGCCAACATCACCAAGCTGCGCGACGTATTCCAAGACATCAGCTTCAATTCCAATAAGCTGGGCGACGACAAACAGAAAAACAACATTCTGCGTCATCTGCTGGAAGACTTTAATAAATCCAGCTTGGATCTGCGTCCTTCGCGGATCGGCAAGCTGGACATCATTGGCGGTGCTTACGAGTTTTTAATCAAAAACTTTGCCGCCAGCGCCGGCAAGAAAGCCGGCGAGTTTTATACCCCACCGGAAGTGTCCGACCTGATCGCCGAAATTCTGGAGCCGCGCGAAGGCGATGAAATTGGCGATCCAGCCTGTGGTTCCGGGTCTTTGTTAATGAAATGCGGCCGTAAAATTCGGGAAAACTTCAACGGCTCCAAAAAATATGCACTGTTCGGCCAGGAAGCCATCGGTTCCACCTGGGCGCTGGCCAAAATGAACATGTTCCTGCACGGCGAAGACAATCACCGCATCGAATGGGGCGACACCTTGCGCAACCCCAAATTGCTCAATCCGGATGAGACGCTCAAGCATTTCGACATCGTGACCGCCAATCCGCCGTTCTCGCTGGAAAAATGGGGTTACGAAGAGGCCCAGCATGATCGATTCGGTCGTTACCGCCGTGGCTTTCCGCCCAAAACCAAGGGCGACTATGCCTTTATCCTGCACATGATCGAAACCCTCAAGCCCGGCACCGGGCGCATGGGTGTGGTCGTGCCGCACGGCGTGTTGTTCCGTGGCGCTGCCGAAGGCCAGATCCGCAAAAAACTGATTGAAGAAAACTTGCTGGATGCCGTCATTGGCCTGCCGGAAAAACTGTTTTACGGCACCGGCATTCCTGCGGCGATTTTGATTTTCAAAAAACGGAAAACCGATGACAAGGTATTGTTCATCGACGCCAGTCGCGATTACCGCGACGGCAAAAACCAGAATTTCCTGCGCATGGAAGACATTCAGAAGATCGTCGCTACCTATCGCCAGCGCCTATCGGTGGATAAATACGCCTACTTGGCTAGCCTGGAAGACATTCAGGAAAACGACTTCAACCTGAACATTCCGCGCTACGTCGATACTTTTGAGGAAGAGGCGGAAATCGACTTGCTGGCAGTGCGCAAGGAACGCGAGCAGTTAAAGGCGCAATTGGCTGAGTTGGAAATCGAAATGAACCACTACTTGAAAGAGTTGGGTTATGACGCTTGATATGTCCAATTTGAGACGCACTGCGTCACGAATTACTCAGAACTAGATCGTTACTGATAAAGAGGGGTTTATGACAACTAACATCGAACAAAAGCACCATCAAACTTTTGAAGCGATCAAGCACACTGACGCGAATGGTGGCGAATATTGGCTCGCCAGAGCGTTAGCTAAAATTCTGGGTTATGCCGAATACCGCAACTTTCTGCCGGTCATCGAACGAGCCAAAATTGCTTGCGAAAACAGTGGCCAACCGCTGCAAGACCATTTCGTGGATATGCACGAGATGGTTAGCATTGGTTCTGGTGCAGAGAGGGAGATGGAATCTTACGCTCTCTCGCGTTATGCCTGTTATCTGATCGTACAAAACGCCGATCCGTCCAAACCCGTAATTGCCAACGGTCAGACCTATTTTGCGATTCAGACCCGGAAACAGGAATTGCAAAATGATGATGCCTTTAATCAGCTTAAAGAAGATGAAAAGAGGCTGTTTTTGCGTAATGAGCTCAAAGAGCATAACAAACACCTCGTGGAAGCCGCCGCGAATGCGGGTGTGGAAAGTACGCTTGATTTCGCTGTCTTCCAAAATCACGGTTACAAAGGACTATACGGCGGTTTGGATGCAAAGGGCATCCACGCCAAAAAAAGCCTGAAAAAATCTCAAAAAATTCTCGATCACATGGGCAGTACAGAATTGGCAGCCAATTTGTTTCGCGCCACCCAAACCGAGGAAAAACTTAAACGGGATAACATTCAGGGAAAACGTCAAGCGAACCAGACCCACTTTGAGGTCGGTCAAAAGGTAAGGCAAACCATACAGTCTTTGGGGGGCACCATGCCTGAAAATCTGCCAACACCCAAACAAGGCATAAGCAAAATTGAGCAACAGCAAAAGCTCCTGCAACAGGACGATGATGAAGCATCTTAAGGGGCCAAGCTATGATTTATAAAGGTAACCATAAACTTGGGGATTTTTTTACCAGCCGTCGGGAACGCGGAACGCCAGGCTTGCCGATGCTTTCGGTCACCATGAATAACGGTGTGGTGACGCGGGAATCGCTGGATAGAAAGATGGAAACCAATTTATCCGACGAAGAGCATTTGTTGGTGCGCGAAGACGATATTGTCTACAACATGATGCGCATGTGGCAGGGTGCATCCGGTTTGTCCGATAGGGATGGTTTATTAAGTCCGGCCTATGTCGTACTGGCGCCCAAGAAAGGCATCGATCCTTTATATGCTTCCTATTTATTTAAAAGCTCTCGGCTCATTTATTTGCTTTGGGCCTATTCCTATGGACTAACCTCCGATAGGTTGCGTCTGTATTTCAACGATTTCAAACGTATTCCGGTCAATATCCCGTCGCTATCCGAGCAAAGAAAAATTGGAAAAATACTATTGGCTTGGGATAGAGCCATTTCAATTACTGAGAAATTGCTTACTAACTCCCAACAGCAAAAATTAGCGTTAATGCGACAATTGATTACTGGAAAAGTTAGACTTTCGGGGAGCAATAAAAAGTGGCTTAAGGTTCACTTATCAGATATTTGTGAAATTGGTGCAGGCTATTCGGCTCCGCAAGAAGATAAGTATTTTACTCAAGGTAAATATAGTTTCTTTAGGGTCTCTGACATGGGAGGTTCTTCTGCCAGATGGCTTACACAGTCAAGAGACAAAATTAATAAAATGGCCATTCAAGACTGTGGAATGAAGTTAATCCCTCAAGGCGCAACACTTTTCACTAAAAGCGGAGCATCACTTTTATTAAATCAACGAGCCCAACTTAAAAATCCAGCATATATCGTTAGTCATATTGGTTATGCAAAAGCAAAGAATAAATGCTGCGATGATTTTATATATTTTTTGATGTCTTCAATTGACTTTAATAGTTACTCAGCAGGTACAAGCCTTCCAGCATTACAGTTATCAACGTTGTCAAAAGTTTATGTTCTAGTACCTGAGTTAGAAGAACAAGAGAAAATTGCCGCCGTCCTTAATATCGCCGACCGCGAAATCGCAACTCTACAACAAAAACTCGCTTGCCTGAAGCAAGAGAAAAAAGCCCTAATGCAACAACTACTCACCGGTAAACGCCGCGTGAAGGTCGATGAGTCATGAACGCTGCCACCCACTTCGCCGAAATCGACCGCCTCAAATCCCTCCTGGACAGCCTGAGGCCATTGCCGGAACACACCGTCCGCACCCTGCATGAACAGCAAGTGCTGGAATGGACTTACCATTCCAATGCCATCGAGGGTAATACCTTAACCCTGAAGGAAACTAAGGTGGTGCTGGAAGGCATTACCATCGGCGGCAAGCCGTTGCGCGAGCATTTCGAGGTGATCAATCACAAGGAAGCCATCGATTATGTCGAAGCCATCGTGCATAACCAGGAAGCCTTGAGCGAATGGCAAATCAAATCTATTCATCATCTGGTGCTGAAAAATATCGATGATCGCAACGCCGGCCAATACCGGCAGGAAAACGTGGTGATCGCCGGCGCCGAGCATCTGCCGCCGGATTATATTAAGGTGCCGGAAGCGATGGCGGGGTTGGTGGATTGGTATCAGAAAGCGACTGGTTTAGATTCCCCCTCACCCCAACCCTCTCCCGCTGAAGAGGGAGTTTTACCAATGCACCCGGTGGAATGCGCCGCCCGCTTGCACGTCGATTTCGTCGGCATCCATCCGTTTGTCGACGGCAATGGCCGTACCTCGCGGTTATTGATGAACTTTGAACTGATGCGGCGCGGCTTTTTGCCGGTGATCATTCCGGTCGAAAATCGTTTGGCCTATTACGATGCCTTGGACACCGCGCATACCCGCGGAGATTACAGTCTGTTTATCGAACTAGTGGCCAGCCTGGAGCAAGCCGCCTTGGAACGTTATCTGCGGATAGTACAAGGTGATAACTCCGTCCCCTCTCCCTCCGGGAGAGGGCTAGGGTGAGGGGATTAACATGAAACAACTCGCCCGAGCCTTAAGAAAAAATCAAACCGATGCGGAAAAACTGTTGTGGTATCGATTGCGTAATCGGCAATTGGCCGGCTGCAAGTTTCGTAGACAACAGGTGATTGGTCCTTATATTGCCGATTTTCTGTGTTTGGAGCCAAAGTTAATCATCGAATTGGACGGTGGTCAGCATGCTACACAGCAGGATCAGGATGAACAGCGCACTCGATTTTTGGAGTCTCTGGGGTATCGGGTGTTGCGGTTTTGGAATCATGATGTAATCAGGGATATTGAGTCGGTGTTAGAGACGATTCGATTGGTTGTCATTCAATTCCCTCACCCCGGCCCAATCATGCCGGGCTATCCTGCCCGGCACCCTGCGGGCGAGTGCAAATCCGTTCCAGACGGATTTGTCCCTGAGGGAGAGGGAGTAATGCTATGAGCGTCATCCCTGAAACCAAGGAAGTCTTCAGTTCGCAAATCCCTGCCTTGCAGGTGCTGATGACGATGGGCTATGAGTACCTGTCGCCGACGCAAGCGCTTGCCTATCGTGGTGGACAAACCTCCGAAGTGTTGTTGCGTCCAGTGCTGATTGCTGAACTGCGCAAACGCCGGTTTAACTGGAAAGGCCAGGAATATCCACTCTCAAATAATGCCATCGACGACATCGTGCGGCAGTTGGCCTCGCCCGGTTTGGGCGAAGGCTTATTGTCCGCCAACGAGCGGCTGTATGACCACTTGACCTTAGGGCTGACCGTTACCGAATTCATCGACGGCAAAAAAGCCCAGCCCACCATAGCCCTCATCGATTGGGAAAACCCGGCCAACAATTGCTTTCAGGTTACCGATGAATTTGAGGTGTTGAATGCTGGCGGTACCGGTCCGCGCCGGCCGGACATCGTTTGTTTCGTGAATGGCATTCCCTTGGTGTGCATCGAAGCCAAACGGCCCGATCCGCATAATCCGCATAAGGATATGCTCAAGGAGGGCATCTCACAGCACCTCAGAAATCAAGGCGTCGCCGAGATTCCGCATTTGTTTGCCTATAGCCAATTATTGCTATCGGTGAATGGTCTGGATGGTCGTTATGGGACTACCCGGACACCGGCCAAATTTTGGGCGCTATGGAGGGAAGAATTGTTACAAGACGGCAGCTTCGACGCGATCAAGAACACGGCGTTATCGGAGAGTCAGGCCGCGCAGTTGTTCGCACACCGACCGGCTTGGATGCGGCAGTATTTCGATAGCCAAGTGGTGCAAGGCAAACTATTAGTAACCGGCCAGGACAAGCTGATTGTCAGCTTGCTGCAGCCTGACCGGTTACTGGAATTCATGCGCTTTTTTATCCTGTTCGATAAGAAAAGCGGCAAGATTGCCGCGCGCTATCAGCAGTATTTCGGCATCAAAAAACTGGTCGATCAGGTCACACGCAAGGACAGCCGTGATGCCCGCCAGGGTGGGGTGATTTGGCATACCACCGGTTCCGGCAAGTCATTTACGATGGTGTTCATGGCCAAGGCCTTGATTTTGCATGAGCAGCTAAAACCCTGCCGTTTTTTCGTGGTGACTGATCGAATCGATCTGGAAACGCAGTTGAGCAAGGTATTCGCCAATGCCGGTGCTTTGGCTTCGCCGCGGGACGTGGAAAAAGCCAAGGCCACGTCGGGCAAGGATCTGGCACAGCGCATCAGCCAGGGTAATGAGCGGATTCTGTTCTCGATCATCAATAAGTTTGCTACGGCTTCCAAACAGCCGGAATGCCATAATCCCAGCTCCGACATTATCGTGTTGGTCGATGAAGGCCATCGCAGCCATGGCGGGGAAACTCACGAGCGTATGCGCCAGGCCTTGCCGAATGCGGCCTACATTGCCTTTACCGGCACGCCGCTGCTGAAAAACGATAAAACCACCAATAAATTCGGCCCTATCATCCATGCCTACACCATGCAGCGCGCGGTGGAAGATGGCACGGTCACGCCCTTACTGTACGAAGAACGGGTGCCGGAGCTGGGTACCAACGCCAAGGCCATAGACAACTGGTTCGAGCGTATTACAGAGGGTTTGACCGACAAACAGCGCGCCGATTTGAAAAAGAAATTTGCGCAAAAAGGTCAGATTTACCAATCCGAAAGCCGCATCGAGCTGATTGCGCACGATATTGCCGACCATTTCGTCAAGAACGTGGCCGATGGTTTAAAGGCGCAATTGGCGACCGACAGCAAGCTGTCGGCGATCCGTTATAAAAAATATCTCGATGAGACCGGCGTGGTTTCCAGCGCCATCATCATGTCGCCACCCGACACCCGTGAAGGTCACGAGGAAGTGGACGAAAGCCAGTCACCGGAATTGCAGCAATGGTGGCTAGCGCATATCGGCAACCAAAGCGAAGAGGTTTATACCAAGGAAGTGATTCGTCGCTTTGCCGACGAAGACGATCCGCAAATTCTGATTGTGGTGGATAAGTTGCTGACGGGGTTCGATGAACCCCGCAACGCAGTACTGTATATCGACAAGCCACTGAAACAGCACAACTTGATTCAGGCTATCGCCCGCGTCAATCGTCTGCATGAATTAAAGAAGTTTGGCTTGCTGATCGATTACCGGGGGATATTGAAAGAGCTGGATACGACTCTGGAGGCCTATCAAAATTTGGCCGAACGCACTCAAGACGGTTACGACATCGATGATCTGATCGGTTTGTATCGTCAGGTGAACACCGAATATAAAAAATTGCCGGTTTTGCATGACGCGTTATGGTCGATATTCAAAAACGTTAAAAATCGCGCCGACCTGGAGCAGTTTCGGCAGGTTTTGATTCCGCATTACCAGACCGACGATGCCGGCGACAGTTACGATGCCAAACAAAAGGTGCGGGAAGACTTTTACGAGGCTTTGACGGCGTTTAGTTTGTGTCTGGAAATAGCGCTGGGCTCGAGCAGTTTCTATGAAGACCGCAGCTTTTCCGAAGACGATATTCGCACTTATAAGCGCGATGTACGGTTTTTTAGCCAGCTACGGCAAATTGCCCGCCAGGATGCCGGCGAAACCATAGATTATTCCGATTACGCCGCGCGCATCAAAAAGCTGATCGATAAACATGTGGTCGGTGAAGGCATTCGCGAGCCGGAAGGCATATTCATCGTCAATGAACTCGGAAAGCAAAAACCCGAAGATTGGACTGATGAAAAAACCCGCAATGAAACCGACATTATTCGCACTCGCCTGAAGAAAACCATTGAGCAGGATTTGCAAGATGATCCCTATGCGCAAAAGGTGTTTTCGGAATTGCTGGACCAGGCTATTCGCGACGCAGAAGCGATGTTCGAGCATCCGTTCAAGCAATACGTTCTGTTTAAGGACTTGGAAGAAAAGCTGACCGAACGTGAGGTGCCAGATACACCGGATCCCTTGGCGTCCAATCCCCATGCCAAAGCTTACTTTGGGGTATTCAAATTGGTGTTTGGCGAGGACGCGTTTAACGCTTTGTCCGAGACGGACAGGCAAAGCTATGTCGAACAGGCTTTTGCTATTGATGAATTGGTCGATAAGGCCGTCGCGGAGAATTCAGTGAATCCGCAAAACATCGAAGCTGAAATTCGTAAAGGTTTGTTGCCGCGTCTGTTCAAAATGATCGGTATGGATAAGGCCAAGGAAGTGATTGAGCATATCGTCCAAATCACCCGAGTCGGATTGTCCAAAGAACGATGACCCAACAATCCATTCACTATGGCGACGAGGAAATAAACTACCAAGTCACTTTTCTGACCAGTAAAACGACCAAGATAGCCATTCATATCCATCCTAATGGTGTTGTTCAGGTCGATGCGCCCGCGGGTGTCGAACTGCCTAAAATCAAGCACGCCGTGCAGAAACGTGCGCGCTGGTTATTGCAGAATCTGACCCGTATAAGGGAAGCGCAAGCTGAAGTGCTGCCCAGGCAATACATCAGTGGCGAAAGCCATTTCTACTTAGGGAAGCGCTACCCACTAAAAGTGCTGGATTTAACCAACAGCCATCGACCAACCGTCAAACTGTTGCGCGGGCAATTACAGGTTGTCACGGCTGATCGTTCCACAGAAAAAATCAGTCAGTTATTGAAAGACTGGTACACATCCCACGCCCATCAAGTTTTTCATCGCCGCTTGCAAGCAATGGCGCCAGGCGTGTTGTGGCTGGATGAGTCGCTACCAACCATTAAGCTTTTGACCATGAAGAAACAATGGGGCAGTTGTTCGCCGCAAGGACATATCTTGCTGAACCCGCATTTGGTCAAAGCACCCCGCGAATGTATCGACTATGTGATCATCCATGAGCTTTGTCACTTGAAGGAACATAATCACAGTCCTGAGTTTTATCGATTATTGAGCCTACAAATGCCGGACTGGAAACAGGTCAAGGCTAAGTTGGATGGAATGGCCGAGTTATTGCTCAATTATTAGTTGCTCAAATGGAAAATCCAGATAATCTTTAGGTTTTTTAAAAAGGATATAAAAATGAATAAATCCGACCTTATCGACGCCATCGCCAGCCACGCCAACCTGACCAAAGCCGACGCCGGACGTGCATTGGATGGCATTACCCAATCCATCCAAACTGCACTGAAAGCGGGTGATTCCGTGGCGTTGGTGGGCTTCGGTACATTTGAAGTGAAAGAACGTGCAGAGCGCGCCGGCCGCAATCCGCAAACCGGCGAAGCCATTACCATTTCCGCCGCGAAATTGCCATCATTCAAAGCCGGCAAAGGCCTGAAAGGCGCGGTTCAGTAAGGTTTAGGCCGCATCATTGCGGCCCCATGTCCCAGCCTTCCAGTTCCGACTGCCGTTTGACCGTAGGTACATCCAGGTCGGTCATCCGGCCTTGGGTGCGGGTTAAGGTGTCTTGTCGTCCGCTGGAGGCTGCACCGTATTTCTGCGGATTGAGGCGACTACCGGTACCTGTAAGTTGATCCAGATTGAGCATGGACGCGGCATTGGCAGCGCTAGGCAGATGCCCGGTTTGCGCCAGAATCGCCAACCATTCGTCCAGATTGACTTGTGTCCAGTCTACACGATCCAGGTCCGCAACTTTAATCCCAGTACAACTGGGACTTTCCGGCGTGCCAAAATCCATCCCTAATTGCGGTTTGATTTGTTCGTTGAGAATGCGTGCTAGCGGCGAGTTATAGCAGCAATAACTTTCCTTGCGCACCCAACACACGCCAGCCACCTTGCTTTCGCAATAGGTGCCCAGATCCGTGCAGACCTTCAGTTGTTTCTTGGCGGCAAGCTCGTACTCCGGCTCCTCACAGGAATAGACGATCTGGATTATCATGATGATGATCATCACCACGGTATAAGCCGTCATCAAGGTGCTGAGCAGTTGCCCGGCTACTGCCGCGCCGCCGCCTAATTGCACACCACCGGATTGCGCGGCGGGTGTGAGATTGCCCGCTGCATCAAAGGCAGCCTGACCACCTGCACTGAACAAGGCATTACCGGCCGCTTGGCCGAAGGTCTGGCCAATCCATTCCGCCACGGATTTCATCAATTCGCCCTTTAGCGAATCGAGTAAACCTTGCGAGGCAATATCACTGGTACTGAGCATGTCGGTGCCGACCAAGTCATTCACCGTCGAGGCAAAATCCGCCTGAAAACTGTTCCAGGCATCGCCGGCCAACGTGAACGGGGTGCGCATGGTTTCCCAAGCACCTCGAATCGCCGAGGTACTGTCCATGGCCATCACCGCGCTGTCCATCTGACTGGTGGCGATCAGCAAATCAATGTAACGTCCCAGCCCCATCGCACCCGAAGGCGTTTCGCAACAATCCACCAGACTGAGTGCGCCACCGACCATTTTGCAACTGGCCGGTTTGCCTTGAAATACCTGGCAGGTAGTAGGATCCTTTTGCTGGAGATCGGCATTGGCGTAGTCACACTGCAAATCCATCGCCATTTGCTGCGCGCTATTCAATAACGCGACCGCCTTGCTGAAGTCCTGGCTCTGGGTGCGATTCACGGTAATGCACTCTTCGCCCATGCAGCGGATCGGCCCGGCACATTGCTGCTGGGTATTACTTTGAATGCCGGGAATGCCCACTGTTTGGCCGCAGTCGTAAGTATCGACGCTGTCCCAGCAAGTGCCTGAGGCCAGTACACTGGTACATTGGCTTTTGATGAATGAGCAGCCTTGGGTTTCCAACGATGCGCAGGTCTTGTTGGGTATACCATTCGCGGGTGGCTCCAAGCAATGGGTGCCGGCGGTATCGGTCCAGCATTGGCCGTACTGATTCAGATCGCAGTTACCGGCGGCCTGGATGCTCATACAGGTATTGCGAATCCCTGACGAACTTGCCACCGGGGCTTGAGCCAAATCCGAGCCGCAGACCATGACTTGCGAGGTGGGATCGACGTAACAACCCGACGCATTGGCGGGATCGTTCGTGCAACTCAATTGGCTGCCGGCTTGGCAAATGCCATCGGTAATCGCATTGGCCAAGTTTTGGCAATTGGGACCGCTCCAGCTCCATTCGTCCTGGGTGATCAGTTTTGACAGGTCATAGCGCAGCCGAATCCGCGAATAGCCTTCGCCACGTCCGGACACGCGGGTTTCTTCCTTGAACACTTTGATGCCGCTGCTGTTGAAGGCATACAGCACATTGGTGTTGGGATATTCGTTCCAGCTGGTGTAAAGCTCGCAGTCCCCGAACCAGCCGCTGGCACCGGTATAGATCAATTGATTGTCGTAATAGACACGGGTGTGGTCATCGTATTTGACGTATTCCAGCGTGGCACTGGTGATGGCTTCGGGATGCAAGACCTCGTATTTGACCTGCCAGGTAAACAAGCCACAATCCGATTCCCAATAATCATCACCGACCCGGCCGACATACAAATCCATACAGCCCGGCCCACAACTGGAAAATCCGCCATCCCCACTGACAAAACGGATCAAGGGCTGTACATTGACTTGGTGGTTAGCGGTGCAACTTTGCGGTACCGTCGGTTGCCGCAGACAGAGCTGATAATCCGGCACGCGCACCGTTTGCTGGGTTTCGGTTTGGGTCGTGGTGGTCGTGCAGTCTGAGAATGACTGTGCCCATGGGGTAAAATCGGCAAACACCTGATCGCCGTTTTGCCAGATCTGATCGGCTTGTAAGTCCGGGTGCGACTGGTGGGCATTGTCGATCAAAGTGCGATAGGCTTCACCGGTGAAGCTGGTTTCGCCGTTTAAGGCTGTCTGTGCATCCAGACCCGCCGCCAGTGTGCCGGGGTTGTTACCATAAAGATTGGCAAAATCGCTGGTCGTGGTTGATGCGCTATTGGTATCCGGAAACAGCGTGCCGATTGAAATGGCGCTCTCCTGAGCCGTCCCTGGATTCAAGGTCAGCGTGCCGGTGCCGGTATCCACCGGAAACGCAAAACCGCCCAGAACTTGCTGTCCGAGTTGTTGACCATCGCGCCCAGCTGCCTGAATCGCATCGGCCCATGAAACGCCAAACGGGGTCCAGGCCAGTGTCACGCATAAAATCGCTGATAGTATCTGCGTCAAGCAACGTTGCGGTTCGAATAACGCCCTAACGCCCATCACAACCCCACACAACAGTCCTGCCAACGCCACAGCAGGTAGAGATGATCTTCACCCGGCCCCGGATACGTGCGACCCGCGCCCCACTTGAAGGTAGTCTCGCCAATGGCGTGGTTGGAGTCGGTTTCCGCGACCGGATAAAACATCGATAACCGGTATTGCGATTTGGGGATGAAGGGATAGATATAGCCGCCGCATAAAGCATCATTGCCCGAGGTTTTCCAGGCCAGCCCGCGCCGATGCAACGAGGCCGTCGCCCGCGTGGCTAATAAACTGGTAATTCTGGGATCGGTCCCGTAACTGGTCGGCGAAATGCCGGATAAGGGATACATATGCCCCCAGGCACCGGCACACCAGAACAACGCATCCAAGGGATTGCCGGTGGCTGCCGCTGCCGCATCAGCCACACACGCTGAAATCGCCACCGGATTGGCAAACAACGCCGTCTCCGGACTGGTAAAAAACGCCAATAAGTCGCTATTCCAGGTGGGATCGAGCTCGGATACATACAGCAGATCAAAATCCCGGTAGCCATCACTGTTGCAGCGACTATCCCAGAACAGATCCAGCAAAATGGTCAAGGGAAACGCGAAATAGTGATAATTGAAAAACGACATCTCACTGGCATCGAAGTCCGCCTTGCCGGTGGTGGCGATCAATCGCACATTTGAAGCACTGAACTTATGGCCGCCCAGTGCCGGCGAGCACCAGGGATTACGAACGATCTCGATCAATCGAGCTGGATTCCATAAGCCCATGGTCATACCGAGTTCCGGAATGTTCATGCTGTCGGTACAAAAGCAAAACTTCTCGTCGGTAGCGATACTGGGCACATTGCCGCCACCCAGCGATGCCCCGGCTGCACGAATAGGAAACAAACAGCTCCAGCAAATATCAGTGATCAGTTTGCCGGACCACAGTTCGGCGTCCGAGCACAACGGGTCGACGCTATTGGTGGTGGTTTCGGCATATAGCGGAGTTGCCAGCGTTATGAAGCTTCCCAACACCCAAATGAAAACGAATCGTTTCATGACCGCTCTCCTGTTGAAACAGGCAGCTTGCGTTCGCGAACCACTAACTGGTTGCCGACTTGTTCGACAATCGCCGGTACTTGCTGTAATTGAAAACGACTTCGCACATCCGGCGTCAGTAAATACACCGGTGCCTGAAGCGCAGTTTCCAAACGCTGCAAGCTGTCCCACCCGGACTGACGCGGCAACGACGTGGCCAGATACATCACGCGGGCCTGTTTGTCGTGGCAGGACTGATGCTGAATCAGCTCAACTTGTGCCGGTACCGTGGCATCGAACACCATCAGGCATAAGCCAAACGGCATTTTTTCCAACGGATTGACGGTTTGTCCGGCACGGATGACCAGCTGACCGTTGGGCGCTGTCAGATCGCGCGGGGCGGTGATGGTCAGATCCACGCTCCGATCACGATCTTCCTGAGTCACCGGCAGCACTTCAAATTTTTGCTGTTCCCAGAACCGAGCGATGGCTTGTTGTTGCTTTTGTTTCCAGTCGATGGCGGCCATCCGGCGTTTGACCTCTTCGAGCAAGTCGACTTCGGCAATTTCGCCAACATCGCCCAAGACGCCCAAATCACCTTGTTTGCCGGCTTTTAGCTGCTCGTCTAGCCAGGACAGACTGCTGACACCTAGAACGTGTAAACGGGTTTTACCATCCTGTTCGACGACGATGTCCGGCACTGACGTCACCGACCAACGCTGAAAACGAGTGGGATCGATCACGATGTTCGGCAGCGGATCGACACCTTTCAGCAAGCGTTTGAGGTCGGCCATCAATGCCGGTAGTTTTTGACCGGGCTTTGTTCCGCGAAACACCAGCAATACATCATCCCGGCCTGCGGCCTCTTCGAAGATGCTTTTCAGTGCTGACTCACCCAGCGAGAAGGACACAAACAATAGCGTGACTGGTTTGTTCGAAGGATTTGTCCGTACACCGCTTGCTACTGTTGCCGATCGTGTCGATAGCGCCTCTGTTTGGTTCGCCTGTGAAGCTTCCAACAATTGTTGCGCCTGGCGTTTCACGTCCAACTGTTCAGATTGACCGTTCAACCAGTCAGGACGCGGTTGGCTTTCCAAGGCCTGCAAAATAGCCTGAGAGCGTTGCAGCCATGCTTCTTCTGCCTGAACCGTATGCAGACTGACCCACCAGAGCAAACAGACCGCCGCTTGCCGCCAAGGATTTTGGAGACGCTCAAAACAACGCATAGGCCCGTCCAATTACTTGATGATCGTAGACATAGCCCCAGTAACGCGAATCGAAGCTTTTGTCGGTTTCCCCCGTGACCCAATAGGCGGCTGGTGGGATGGTTTCATGGCGTTTGAAAGAGGAGGGGGCTTTGTTCAGTTTCTCCGTGAGTGGTAATCCATCGATAACCTGTTCGCCATTAATCGTGGTGTGCTGCGGATCGACGTGTATGGTATCGCCGGTGACGCCGGCGGCGATTTTGACGATGATCTGGCCATCCTTGAAAAAGGGCGTCATACGCTCGGCGCGAAAGGCGATCAAATCACCGCGCCAGATGTCTTTGTTGTGGGTATCGATCAGGTAAATCCATTTGTCCGGCAGACAACGGTCGACCTGGTCGTCGCCACCGATCAGAAAACGTTGGCCGATATAGCGCTCCACCGCTAACACCAGCAACAAGATCGGTACCGCCTTGAGTAGAAACTGGCCTAAACGCAAACGCGGTCGCTTATGGATCAGTGGTTTATTCATACCTTTAGCGTCCGGCGTGTCGAACATAGACATCCTCCGGAGCAGCCACCACCGCCGTTGAATCGATCACCAGATAACCGGCATCACTGAGCTTTTTTGCCTGGCCCTGCCAGTCATCGACGATCTTGGCCATTTGTTCCTGGTTTGCGTTGGGCGGTATCGTTTGAATCAGCTTAGCGCGATCAAGGACGAACACCGGTGTAACCATATTTAAACGAGCCATGGGCTGTTGTAATTGCTGTTGCGCAGCCAGCCAACCGCCGATGCCGCCCAGACAGACTGCGATGACAACGGTGCTGAGCCATTGCGATTTAGGATCCATAGGAAGTCTCCCTGGGTTTGCTGCTGCGACTGTCGATGAGTTGTTGAATGGCGTCACCCAGGCTCAAGCCTTGCCGGCGCAACTGCTTCAAGGCGTTGACGTCTTCGGGTTTGGTGGAGAACAGAATGCGTTTGAACGGATCGACGATCAGCCGGCCAATACCGGAATCCATTTCGGTGATGAAGAAAATCTCGGAATAGGCACCGGGCAAGGTATGCACGGTTTTCAGTAACTCGTAGCCGCCATCGGACAACGGCAGACGGCGATCCTGCTTCATGCCTTCAATAACTTCAGCTTTCTGGCCCAATAGGTACATATTGGCCGAGTTCTCGACAATGGCGCGCCCAGCGGCATTGCGGTACAAGTCGTTCACCGATTGGGTGATAGTTACTGCCGCGCCGCCGTATTTACGAAACCGCCGGTAGCCGTGTTCCATGAACTTGGCCACATCGCCTTCGGTGAGCAGATCCCAGGCTTCGTCGATGATGACGATCTTGGGCCGGTTGCGTTCACCGAGATACATTTCCTGCTGGATTTGATAGATCAGTTGTAGTAACACCACCTGCTGCAGATGTTTGCGGCCTTTGAGTTCTTCCAGTTCCAGGACGGTAAAGTCATTGGTGAATTTGGCGTTGTTGCGGCCATTGAAGTAACGGCCGTATTCGCCTTTTGTGGTAAAGGGAAACAACTGCTCGCCGACATCTTTTAAACGTTGATCGGTTTCGGCGCAGAGTTGTCTGGCAATGTCGTCCACGGACATAGCCTGCGATTTTTCAGTCCAAAGTTGCTTCAATATGCGCTTAAGACCCGCGGTTTGGAAATCGGTCAGTTTTTCAGTGGGCGCCGCCATCTGGCTGACCAATCCCGCTAACATATCGGCTTCTTCCTCGAAGTTTTGCACGATCTCAAACGGGTTCATGCAGATGTTGGAACCGTGAGTGAATTTCACGAAATCGCCTTCCAGCACTTCGCAGAGGTTTTCATACGAGCGACCGACATCGATCGCCCAGATTTGCGCGCCTTCGGTCAGGTAGCTGACGATGATCTCGTTGGTCAGAAAGGATTTGCCTTTGCCGGATTCGGCAGCAATACACAGGTTGTAATTTCCGGTGGTATCAAACAGCGATACCGCCATGTGCTCACCGTTCCTTGAGACGAAATTCAAAGTCGGCGTGCCAGTGCCCGCCCAATCGCCGAATAGCGGCAATAGCGGAATGGCATGCCGGGTGGCCAGGGTGCGATAGCGTTTCAGGTCGGCAATCGCCGAACGTTCCGGCCCAAACGGCAAACAATTCAGGAAAAACGGCAGGCAGAAATACTTGTCTTCCAAAAGCTGAAAGCCCAATTCCCGAAAATACACCCGCGCATTGGAAACCGCTGCGGCTTCTTCCTGTTCGTCGCAAAAAAGCAGTACACCGAAATATGCCCGAATGGGGCGGTCGCCGTCACGGTAGGCATCGAACAACACGTCGAAATGGTGTTTGCGTTGCACCAGCACCGGCAAAAATCGGGCAATCGGCGTATTGACCTGGTTGGTAATGAATTGCCGCACACCTTCCTGGTGGGTACGGGTCGATTCAGCGTCCGGGTAATGCAGGGTCAAACTGAGCAAGGTGTTTTGACGAATGCCGCGGGTGCCGGACAAAATGTCGCCCAGATAACTCTTGGCGCTGCCGAAGTAAAAATGATCCGGTGTGCGTTTGGCCGACAGGGTTTTTACCCGTTTTGATCCAAGCCAAATGCCTTTTTCGTCGGTCCGAATCGCATTGTCGAAATCCAGCAATTGATCCCGTATCAATTGGGTAGGATCGCACTCGGGTACCACCCGGTCTTTCCAGCCGGCATCGGGCTGCCAGTTGAGTAGTGTGTTCAGGATGCGCACATATTGATCAGCCCCCAATACCTCCGGATACAAGCCAATGGTCGACAACGACTGCTGCGTAGCGAGTTGCAATTCGGTTGCCCGGCGGATGTCACTTTCACTCGGCCGGGGATGCCCCATGGGCAATTTCACGGTCACGAAAATGTGACTGCGCCGCAAGCGAGCCCCCGAGATCGATTCCGGCGGTTTGGTGGTGCCTTGTCGCAGAAACTCGATACTGGCTTGAGTCATGGTTTTATAGGTTGGCTTTTGCTGTTTCAAGCGCCGGGTCTGCATGATTGCCAGCGATTCTTCAATATCCGGTGATGTCCAGAGCGACACTTGCAATAGCGTTTCGGTCGGCCAGTCCTGGTTTAGCAACACGTTGACCCGCGCGGAGACGCTGGCATCGGCGCCGGTCAGAGGTCGGCACAGAAAGCCAAAACCAATGCTGCTATCGGCCATCAGAAACAGGTGATGGTCATATTCATAAGCCAGTACCGTGAATAACTGATCGGCACGGGGGCGTTGCGCGGTGGTCATGGGGTGGTCTCCTCGAATTTACCCGGCGGCACGACGACAGTTTCGGATTTTGATTCTTGTTCCGGCTGCAATCGGATCGTGAACGGCTGGCGGCAAACTCGTACCACGCGCTTTTTTCGTTTCAACTGCCGGGCTCTGGCCGGATGACAGGGGTTGATCGGCTGACCATTGGCGGCTTGGACCTTGACGGTCCGCTTATCCTTCGCCAATGTGCAAGGGCGGCGGTTGCCCGCCGTGTTCTCGGTATCAATACGTGATCCGGTCATAGTGGTCGTATGCCTAAATGGTTGCCGTCACGATGTTGGTGATGATGGTCGGTGCCGCAAACAGGCCGACCCCGCTGGCAATTCCCAGCACGAAGCCCATGATGCTGCCACGCACGACACCGGCGACCAGGCCGACGATAACGAACACGATAGCGATGATCCGGCCGAGCAAGCCTTCCACCCAGCCGGTCAGCAAGGTCCAGACGTTGTTGAACTCGGTACCGCCGGTACCGGCCATGGCGTCGGATGCCATCAACATAAAAAATAACGATGCCAGGGCCACCAAGACCCCGCTTCGATATGACGTTTTCATCAAAAATATCCTCATTCAGGTTAAAAGACGGTTGCCCGTCGAATCTCGGACGCTCAGTCCGGCGTGTGTTAAGCGGTTGCCCGCTCGCTCTCGCAGGGGGTGTGACCTGCGGTGAAATAGGATCAAGGATCAGGGCAATTGTTTGCCTAATCGATTCACTGGACTCTCGTCATCAGTGGTATCGACGCTGGATCGTTTCTCCGGTGGACGTTGCTCGACTTGTAATGGAATCAACGACGAACTGGCGGTTGGTGCCGACTTGCCGATCATCCAACGCCGAGGTTCCAGTTCGGTGTAGACATAATTGGACACCATCAAATCACCGTCGGCATCTTCCCAAGGCGCGATCCAGATGCGCATCACCTGTGAGGGTGTGCGAATCGGTGTGGGATCTTCGATCTTGGGTACGGGTTGTTGTAACTGCGGAACGATTGCCGGTGTTGAGGTTGACTCCGAGCTGGGGTTATTTTCCGGAGGCGCTTCCGTTATCGCCGTATTAGTGACTTGGTAAGCCTGCGTCGTCGACAGACAGCTGGGTTCGTCCGGCATGCCTTTACAACCGTAGTCAGTGGCGCAGCCGGTGGTGATGGCGATCAGTAGTACACTGAGGCTATAAATAGAAAACTGATGAAAGCGTTTCATGGCTTTTTCTCCGTAGCGTTTGTGTTTTGTGCGTTTGTATCGGGCGTTGTTGCCAGACTGGGCGACGGTTTAGGTTTATCGGCCAACCAATCGGCTAATACCTCGGGTGCGCCACTGTGAGTGCGGCCGTCCGGAGCGATCAGGAATGGCACGCCCTTCAAATCGAACAACTTGGCAGTAACCACGGCTTTTTGCAGCGGCTCTTTGTTGCACTGAACCGGTGGTTCGGTCGGCAAGCCCGCGTAATCCTGTTTCAACAGTCGGTCGCGCACGGTGTCTTTGGCTTTTGTCTCGTTGGTTTCCAACTGACACGCCAGTTGCACGACGATGTTTTGCGATTCGGGGCCGAGGATGGGGACCATTACCAGTTTGAAGGTGTACTGGTCTTGTAAGGCTTGCAGGTCTTTCATGACCTTGCCGCAGTAAGGGCAGCGCGGGTCGATGAACACCAGCACTTGGGCTTTGCCGTGACCGACCGTTACCGCACCCAGATCGTCAGCCTTGAGCTTCATCCTCGACAGGTCAATGCGGTTGGCGATGTTGTCGATATCCGCCAACTCCTTAATCTCCTGTTGGGTCCAGATGTCCATCAATTTGCCGCCATAAAAGGCAAAGCGACCGTTGCTGGAGATAAACACCGTCTGCTCACCGGACTTGACCATCTTCAGGCCCGAGATCGGCAAATCCTGCATGCCATCGATCTTGATTGATAAAAGACCTGCGGCAATGTCAGACACCGGTGGTTTTGGCAGATTGGCGGCTAGGACAGTCGATGAGCCGAATAGCGCGGCCAGTAATAAAGGTATGTGGCGGAATGTCATAACGACCTTTGGGTTGGGATTAAGGAATCAGCTTGGGGTTTTCAACTTCAATGCCGTGCCTTTTTGCACGATGAAGTTGACCTGGCGGGTGGCATCGACTTCGATGACCGGGTAAATCTCTTCGGCCATGTCCATGTAAAAGTGCGACAGTCGCTCCATGGCGTAGCCCGCGCCTTTAAGCGCACCGCCTTCCATCGACTGCGAGGAAAAGGCGCTTTGGAACGGTGTGGTACCTGACAGCGCACCTATTCCGCCGGTCATCAACACCGGAATCTGGTTACGACCAAAGGCATCGGAAAAGCCGCGCAGAAAACCGGCCATCATGGACTGGGCGAGTAACGCACCTTGCTTGGACACCACTCGGCCACGCACTCCGTTTTTGCCGTCTTCGCCGGTAGCGTAGGCATTCATCGGCACTTCGATCACGCCGCCGTCCTGGCGAACGCAGGAAAACGTCTCGCCGCGAAAGTAGGCGCGCTCGGCACTCAAGTCACCGAAGCCTGCGGCCAGCAGAAAACACTCTCGGACATCTGCGTGGAAACGGTTGGGCAAAATGGCTTCCTTCTTGATGCGAAACAGCACCGGCATGGGTTCTTTCTTGGCTTTGCGGCCAGTCGGGGCATCCAGACCATTCAGCAATACGCCGGTTAAAATGCTGCCGGCCGGGATGAAGACGTCGCTGTTTGCGTGGCCTGGCTGAGACTGGTCGTGAGCTGGGGTCTGCGCGGCGTCTTTATCTTTACCGTTGGAGTGCTCAGCGCCTTCCTGGATGACGCGAATCTGCATTGCCGCCGGCGCTTGGCTGTTGGCTCGGCTTCCTGAAACGCCGGTATTGCCCGATGTCGGTCCCGGAATAGCCGCTTGCTCGAAGACGCGGTTGAGATCGTCTTGGCTGTTGTCGAATGGAGGGTTGTTTGGGCGACGGTTTGATGGTCTTCCGAGTGTAGATGGTTCTAGGGTGGATTGAGTGACCTCGCCTGGGGTCCCGGTCGTTGACGGTGTGGAGGCTTTGTTCTTCAGAGACTCGACTTCACCGGTGACGGCTTGCAGTTTGGCTTCATAGGCTTCCCGCTCTGCGCTGGTCCATTGTTTGAAGCGGATTTCATCGGATAGCTGTTCTCGCTTTTGTTGTTCTTCGATCGCTGCCAGCCGGCGGGCTTGCTCGTCATTTTTCTGCAGAAGATCGCGTAATTGCGCAGAAATGCCGTCGATGCCCAGTGAACGTGGATCGCTATCGGTCAGGATGTGTTGGATGGTCGCCTGTTTACTCAACGGTTTACTGACGTCCGGGGTGACAGTGGCTAACGCGATGATGACGGCCAACAGCACGGTACCAATGCTGCCGACGGCCAGATTGCGTTTGGCAGCCGGACTCAAGCGTGTCCACCAGGACTCGACGCTGGCCATTACCGTTGCCCTCCGTTCAATAATGAGGGACGCAAACTGACCGACGCCTCAGGCGCTTGTCGGACCACGACATACAGCTCGGTGGCTTCCTGCGGCTTCAACACCACGTTGGGCCAGACTGAAATGGCCAGCACGTCCTGTTGGGTGGTCGCGCAACTGCGTTCGTCGAACTCGAGCATGGCGCCGCCGGTATTTTTGGCTAGTCCCACCAGAATCAGCCTGTCCTGGCCTTCCAGGACTTGGCCGGTTTTAATCTGCACGCGGTCCTGCAGGCAGCGAATCTGTTCCTGCGGTTTCGGTGCGCGCAGGGAATATCCGGCTGGGGTCTTTTGCAAACCCAAATCCTGAAACAAGGTTTTCAGTTGGCTAATGTAGGCTTGTTCCTGTTGGCTAGTGGTTCGGCTTGCGGAATCGGCTCGCTGCCATTGGTTTAGTAACTGGTAACTGTCCTTATCTAAATCGAGATGTATTTCCCGCGCCGGAATGCGTTTGGGGATCAGGGTGAGCGAAAGCGCAATATCCTGGTTGTCGCCGGGGGTGATGTATAAGGTCACTGGCGTTTCGTCGGCGGTGGCGACGTAAACGATTTTGCCTTTGGTACTGGTAGTCGCTTGACTGGTGGTCGTGACCACCGGATGCTCGAATGGCGTGACCAGCCGATTCAAATGGCCGACCGCAATCGGCATCAGTTCGTTGATGCCGGGTTTTACCAAGATGTGTTGGGGGCCGATGGAAGTGGTTGACACTGCGTTTGACGCTGCCGCTTGAAGTTGTGCGGCTTTCAAGACACTGGCATCGACTGGCGGCAATTCGATGCCTAAATCGGGATGCGACGGGCTAACTGTCGGTGATGGCGATGCGGATGACTCTTCGGCCACGGTGGTGACCGGTGGTAATACCGTCACCGGTAAATCATCGCTGGCCCAAGCGCCGTTGGCGAGCGAAAGCAATAACCAGGGGTGCATCAATCGTTTCATGGTTGAGCCTCATGCGGTTGGCCTTGAGTGCCTTTCAATCGGGCCAGGGTTCTGGGGGAATCCGGATACACGTCGATGTACTCCAGCCGGGGACGATAGTTTTTAATGGCGATGATGAATTCGTAGGTACGGGGTTTGACGTCCGGTTTGGAACTGGGGCCCTGGCTTTTGAGTTCGCCGCTGACGAAGACTTTGTTGGTCTCGGCTTCGTAATCGACATGACACGGCGTAAAACTGATCACGACCCGGTCCATTTTGATGGCCTTGATTTGATCGCTCATGGCATCCAGGACACTGCGGTAAATATCCGGCGCCAAAAGCGGCTCGACCGCGGTTTTCAGAAAGTCGGCATTGGCCGGCGTGGTGTTGCCGAGGAGCTCGGCCAGGAACAAGCCCCAGGACTCTTTGAACTCGCTGGACGCTTGGCCGCGGGTGACTTCGACTTCCTGCGTTAAGGTCGGCGGCACCAGAATGATGCTGCGTTCGGTGCGCCAGGCGGCTAGCGAAGTAATCACGCAAATCACCAGCAAGCCAATAATGATGACGCGGCTAAACCGATTCTCGGTCTCGTGGCCGTCCCAGGTTTGCAGAAAATCCGACCATCTCATGGCAGGAACCTGCGGATGTAGGGATTAGGGATGGTCTGCGCACGACTGGGCAACAAACCCAGCCAATACAACGCATGCAAGGTATAACCGTCAGGCCGGTTATCGCGGAATCGCCGGTAAAACTTGACCGCAATCAACCCGAGCGCTAAGCCTGGAATGAACTGATCGATCAACATGCCGGTCAGCATGCTCACCATGAAGGGCACGATCTCGTCCGCACTCCACAATAAAATGTGGATCGGATCGTCGATCGATTGGGGGATGGCAACGGGTTCCATAATGACCTCCGGTTGGGATAGCCATTATTGTGAAGGGATATTTGAAGAGAGCTTTTGCAGCTGATGACGAATTCGCGTTCAGCTGCAGAAATGCATTTTAACTAAGCAGTTTCTTACAACGGATCGGTTTAATAGGTGCTGTATCCTATTAAAAAGCTATCGATGCACTGTTTACCAAAGTGCATCCCACCTTGGATTAGCTCATTGAAAGCGCTGGGGTTAGGTTTTATTGGCTGTAAAAAATCGCTTTCCGCCTTTGCGGTTTGAATCTGAGCATTTTCATATGAACTCTATCGAAGCCGGTTACAAATCTTGATTCTAAGTCATAGCCTACTTGAATTTTAGTAGTATCAATGACGCTACGAAGCAGAGGAAAAAAAACAGGGTTGTACACTTCCAAAAGAGCAAGGGATTGCGGTCTATCAGCGGAATTTTGTCTTCTGTTTTTAGAAACAGCGGATTGGGCGTAGAAAGATCGTAGATAAATTCTGACAACTCGTCGTACCGGCGCTGTGGCGTGAGTTGAGTGGCTTTTTTCAAGGCGCCGTCAATCCAGATGGGTACCATTTCGTTGCGCTGAATGCTTGGTGTGTAGACCAAACGATGGAGACTGTGGCGATTGGGCTTTTCCGGCATCTCGCCGAACGGCAAACAACCATTGAGCATTTCATAGCAGATCACGCCCAACGAATACAAATCGGATTTGACCGTGCCACGTTGGCCGAGATGGTATTCCGGTGCGGTGTAGTTCAAGGTGCCGAGAATCTGCTCCTGCGTGCCGTGATCCAGCGGCGTGATTTCAGCGATGCCGGCAATTTTCACCGAGCCGAAATCAATGATTTTGATTAACCCAGCCGTCGTGACCATGATGTTTTCCGGCTTTAAATCCTGGTGCAGCATTTCCATGCGATGAAACGCCCGTAAACCTTTGGCGATTTGCTCGACCAGTCCGCGGACTAATTTGATGTCCGGTTGGGGATTTTGGTTGATCCATTCCCGTAAAGTCAGTCCATCAATGAATTCGGTGACGTAGTAAAGACAACTTTTGTTGCGATCCGATTCCAGGATTTTCAGTACATTTTGGTGATTGATGCGTTTGCCGGCCCACTCTTCGTGTAAAAAATGTTCGATGTAATGCGTGTCGTCGTCGTATAGCACCGACGGCGTTTTCAAAATCACCGGCCGCTGGTGCACGGTATCGAAGGCCCGATAAATCTGGGTGCGTTTGCTGGCGTGCAATTCGGCATCGATACGATAGCCGTCCAGCACCATGCCTGTCTCCAGAGGCGGCGGAAACGGCAGGTTTGCCTGCTGGCGTAATATTTCATCCTCGTGCAACAACGGCAGGCTGTCGATGCGCACAATCTGGCAGCTGACGTTGTCGTTGCTACGATTGCCAAGCGCGGATTGCACCAAACGTGCCGCTATGGCGTCGAGATCGTCGCCGTCGGCCACTTGGTTTTTTAGGCTTTTATCCTCGAGAAAATCGTGCAGGCCGTCGGTGGTCAAAAGAAAACGATCACCGGTTTCCATTGGTAAACATTTGTAATCGACTTCCAGATGCGGCTCGATACCCATCGCCCGGCTCAGATAGCTCTTGTCGTTGCTGACCCATAGCCGATGATCACGGGTTAATTGTTCCAGGTTGTTCTGGCGTAGCAAGTAAATACGCGCATCGCCGACATGAAAAATATGCGCGGTGTTGGATTTGACGACCAGTACACTCAGGGTGCTGACCATGCCTTTTGCCGATCCATAGCGGGCTTGTCCCTGACTGTGCAGCCAGGAGTTGGTGGCTGAAAGAATTTTTTGCCCTGCCTTGACGACGGACCAGGAATCAGGGGTGCTGTAGTAATCTTCCAGAAAAGAAATAACGCAGCACCGGCTGGCGTCCTTGCCGGCCTCGCTACCGCTCATGCCGTCGGCTATGGCCACGGCGACTCCTTTCAGGGTCAGTTGCGGCTCCTTGGGCACCATAGCACCGAAAAAATCTTCGTTGTCGGCTTTAATGCCTCTATCGCTGCAACCGCCGATGCTGACTTTTAACGGTTTCGCCACGGTCTAATCTTAGCAGGGTTTGAGGCAGCCCATGTCTGCCAAGCGTTGTTCCAACTTGATCGTAACCAAAGCATCATAATGGCGCTGCAATATCGAATCGGTGGGGCGTGGATGCAGAGCTGCCTCGATTTCCCAACGCAACTGGCTAACAAAATGCCGCCGCAATACCGCGTCTTCCGGAATATAGAACTTGTTTTCCGGGCAATGCAGATGATTTGCTTGGCGGGTCATAGGCTTCGCCGGCCGGAGTCCGGAAAGCCAAGCGGTCGGTAAATACAAATAAGCAACAAATAGCGCGAACGCGGCCAATAACATTTCATTCATGATTTCTCTCCAAAGGTTAAGACAAAAAAGGCATAAGCAATACATCAATTCACTTCAATCATAGCTACCGAGCCATCCTCCATGATTTCCACCATATGGCCCTGGGGTTCTTCGATGAATTGCACGGTAACCGCCACCAGCAATGCCGTGCCGGCGATGGTAAGGAAAAACAGTTCCGGGGTGACGAACGACAGCACGGTCAGAAAAGTCACGCCGCCGACATTGCCATAAGCGCCAACCATGCCGGCAATCTGGCCGGTCATGCGCCGTTTGATCAACGGCACCATCGCATATACCGCGCCGCAACCGGCCTGCACGAAGAAAGAGCACAAAAAGGTCACCGCAAAGGCCAGCGCGATAGGCCACTGCGAATTAATTTGCGACATGACCGCATAGCCAACCGCGCAACCAATCACGCATATACTCAAGGACAGCCTGCGCCCGTATTTATCGCTCAACCAGCCGCCGCCGGGCCGCGCCACCAAATTCATAAAGGCAAAACTGGAGGCCAGCAAACCAGCTTGCACAGTGGTGATGCCGGTATGTTTGAAGGTGTCGTGGAAAAACATCGGCAGCATGGAAACCACCGCCAGCTCGGAGCCAAACGTCACCAGATAGGACAGATCGAGGATGGCTACCTGTTTGAATTTGTACTTGTGGAGCGCTTCGATCGGTTGGCTCAGATGCGCTTCGTTGATATGGACGATCTTGTAAACGTTATAAGCAAACAGTAACCAAATAGCGACGTGGATAGCAGTCGCGGTAGTATCCGACAGTAATGTCATGCCGGTGGATGACAACTTCCAGGTCAGCAGCGTCAAAGCCGCGTATAACGGTACGGTCATCAGAATGTAGAAAAATAAATCCCAAATGCTGGTGACTTCCATCGCCCCGGCTTTCTTGGGTTTGAAATAGGTGGAGCCTTTCGGCGTATCGCTGACGCTAAAGAAATAAATCACCGCATACCCCAACGCCAACGCGCCGGTGCTGGTGATTGCCAAGCGCCAGCCATTTTCGCCGCCAAACGCCAACGCCAGCGACGGCAGGACGATGGCCGCCGCCGCCGAACCGAAGTTGCCCCAGCCTCCGTAAATGCCTTCGGCAATGCCGAGTTGTTTGGCCGGAAACCATTCGCCCACCATGCGAATGCCGATCACAAACCCGGCGCCGACGAATCCCATTAAAAACCGTGCCAAGGCCAATTGCTGAAAGTCGGCGGCGGCCGCAAACATAAAACAGGGAATGCTGCCCACTGCCAACAAGGTTGAGTAGGTGCGCTTGGGGCCGAATTTATCCACCAGTATGCCAATGGCAATTCGCGATGGAATGGTCAATGCCACATTGAGAATCAAGAGGGTTTTGACTTCCGCCGGACTCAATTTCAATGCCTCGGCAATGACCAGCATCAGCGGCGCATGGTTAAACCACACCACAAAACTGATGAAAAAAGCCAGCCAGCTCATGTGCAAAATTTTCATCTTGCCGGTAAAGCTAAATAGGTTGAGTGTGGTCGATGACATAAGATGGTTGGGTAAAGTGATGAAATCAGTGCACCGGAGCTGGTGTGGGCAATGGCGGCGCCATTCGGTCAACGTGCATTGCTGGACTATTTGTATCGCCGCGCTGATTTAGTAACCTTGAGGATTCCATGGCAAGCCGTTGTTGACTGGTTCCTAAGGCGAGCGCTAGCGCAATGACAGTGAAGGCCAGCATCGCTGCAACGCTTTTCCAGAATATGGCCGGGTTACGTTCCAGTAGCGGTGCGCGGGTTTTATTTAGAAACCCTTGATTGGGGTGGCGCAAATCAAATAGAAACTCCGCCACATCGCCGTGCCGTTGGTAGGGATCGGGATGGACCGCCCTGCGTATCGCGGCATCGATCCAACTCGGAATTTGCGGATGGTCGTAATGCAGTTCGTCGTAGTGTAATTTGTTTTGGTCGGCTCTGGACCGGCATTTGGCGACGTCGGCGCCGTAGGGCAATCGGCCGCCGAGCATTTGATAAGTAATCACCGCCAAGGAAAACAAATCTGAGCGTTGGCTGCCTTCGTCTCCCAAAAAATATTCCGGCGCGGAATATTGGGCGGTGCCGAGGCGCTGGCTTGGCGCTTCCGCCGGGTTTATTTCCACAATTCCGGCGACGCGCGTGGCGCCGAAATCGATGATTTTTACCGTGCCGGTGGTGTCTATCATGATGTTCTCCGGGCGCAAATCCTGATGCAGCATTTCCAAACGGTGAAACGCCCGCAGGCCCTTGCCGATTTGTTCGACGATGCCGCGCACCGTCTCCAGATCGGGTTGGGGATGGTCGATCATCCATTGGGCCAAGGTCTGGCCGTCGACAAATTCGGTTACCACGTACAAAAAATTGCGCCGCCGCGATTGCGCGCACGGTTTCAGCACATGGGCGCTGTTGATTCGCCGAGCAATCCAGTCTTCCATCATAAAGCGTTCCAGATAAGCCGGGTCGCCGCGCAGATCGATGGACGGTGTTTTGATGGCCACCTGGTGGCCGGTGTCGTTGTCGACGGCCAGAAACAGATGGCTGCGGCTGCTGGCATGCAGCGCTCTGACAATGGTGTAGCCGTCGAACTGCATCCGCGCTTCCAATAACGGCGGAAACGGCAGTTCGGCCAATCCCGACAACACTTCCCCGGATGCCGGCGATGGCAGGTTGTCGATACGGACGATTTGTATCGTCAGATTGTCGTCGCTACCTCGATCTAAGGCCTCGGCGACGATGGCGGCGGCCGTGGCATCCAAATCAGTTTCGCTCGCATCGATACGGTCAATCAAATACTGCGAGCAGACGAATTCGTAAATCCCGTCGGTAGCCAACACAAATACATCGCCGGTTTCGACGGTAACGGTCCGATAATCGAGTTCCAAATGGGAGTCGATGCCCATGGCCCGGCTCAGGTAGCTTTTCTGCGGCGAAATCCACAAGCGATGGTCGTCGGTCAATTGTTCCAATTCTCGCCCACGTAGCCGGTAGATGCGGGTGTCGCCGACATGAAACAGATGCGCGGTAGTGGATTTGACTATCATTGCGCTTAAGGTGCAGACGTAGCCCCGGTCTTTGTCGTAGCAGTGGCGGTTTTGCCGGGTCTGGGCATGTAGCCAGGAATTAGTGGCGGTCAGCACCCGATGCACCGATTTTTTTACCGACCAGGCTTCCGAAGTGCAGTAATAGTCCTCCAGAAACCCGGTCACCGCGGCCTGACTGGCGATATGGCTGACGTCGCTGCTACTGATACCGTCGGCCACTGCAATGGCTATGCCTTTCGAGCTCAACTGCGGTTCCTTCGGAATGTAAATTCCGTAGAAATCTTGGTTGATGTCTTTAAGGCCTTTGTCCGAGCATTGGCCGATCGCAACGCTCAATTGATGGTGCATTGGCTTCGGCGGACGCTTTTCGTATTCCCGTTATTTTGTCGAATCAAAACGTACGTTTGGGTGCCGTTCTGATATGAGTCGAATACAGCGTCAACCCCGTGAAAGCCAGTCCACCTATCAGATTGCCCAGCACGGTGGGGATTTCATTCCAGATGAAATAATCCATGATCGAAAAGTTGCCGCCCATGATCAGGCCGGACGGGAACAAGAACATATTGACTACCGAATGCTCGAAAGTCATGCCGAAGAACAGCATGATCGGCATCCACATCGCGATGACCTTGCCGCTCACAGAAGTCGAAATCATCGCGCCAACAACGCCGGTCGACACCATCCAGTTGCACAGCATGCCGCGAATAAAAATCGTCATCCAGCCTGCGAAACCGTACTTGGCATAACCTAAGGTCCGGGCTTCGCCCACGCTGGCCAGCTTTTGGCCCACCGCATCGGGCGGCACGGAAAAGCCGTAGGTAAATACGACCGACATCATCACCGCCACGGTCAACGCGCCGAGAAAATTACCGACAAACACCAATCCCCAGTTACGCAAAATACCTTTCAGGGTGACGCCGGGGCGTTTGTCCAGCCATGCCAGAGGCGATAACACGAATACCCCGGTCAACAGATCGAAACCTAATAAATAAAGCATGCAAAAGCCGACCGGAAACAAGATCGCGCCAAAAATTGGCGAACCGGTCTGTACCGTGATGCTGACCGCAAATACCGCCGCCAGTGCCAGGATGGCGCCGGCCATGTAGGCTCGGATTAAGGTGTCGCGGGTGGACATAAATATTTTGGATTCGCCCGCGTCAACCATCTTTGTGACAAATTCGGCTGGGATCAAATAGGACATAATTCACCTTTAAAAGAGTTGGAACAAATTGAATATCGGTTTGCTTGGAACACAATTAATTGGCCCGATAAGTAGGCTTAGGATCCAGGAAACGGCGGATTTACTCGCTGAAGCGGATGTCTCGAAGATCGAGAGGTAGGAACAACAGGCGAGTCAAAATTGTGTTGCTGAAAATCCAGCAATTTTCCAACGCCGTTGTTGGAGATAACCGTGAGTGCGTCGCTGCACTATTCGAATGCTAAGCACGGAGTATGCCAATTTCTAAGCTCGATGGGTTGTTCGATAGGGCTTTTGCTTTGTCCAACAACGCTGAGCGCCTTGGATTGATGGTGTACTGAAACGCATATATGAGCAGATATATCCGGGTTTTTGGGTTGGTGAACCGTTTTGGTGATAGCTGAAAGGTATATTGGTGCGCAAGCTCTGCTTTAACTTGGTGCGATTGGCGGTGCGTTAGAGCCATTATGGTGCGATGGTGATTCCTTGTCTTGGTGCGATTTTATGCCCAATAGCGTAAAGATCGGCAAGAATTCTGAAAGTTAAATATTGGCATCTATATTGCTTTTATTGCGAGCGTGTCCGCTATAAGTCGGCGCGGTAATTTTTGGACAAAGGCGTCCCGAATTGAATGAGTTCTTCATTTCAGTTTCGGACGCCTTTTTTTTGGCCGGGAGAAAAGTTTCGCGGCGAGTGCGTTTGGCTTAGTGTAAAAGTGATTGAGGTGGATTATGAGCAACAAACAAACCCTGGTGGTGGTCGGCAACGGCATGGTCGGTCAGCATTTTTTGGCTGGGTTGGCGGAAAGCGGGGTGGCCGAGCACTACCGCGTCGTCACCTTTTGTGAGGAGCCGCGCGCTGCGTATGACCGCGTGCATTTGTCGGAGTTTTTTACCGGCAAATGCGCCGACGACCTGTCGTTGGTGCCGGAAGGTTTTTTTGCAGCCAACGGCATCGAAATTTACCTGAACGATAAGGCGGCCGGTATCGATCGCGCCGCCAAGCGCGTCACTTCGGCCAACGGTATCGTTATCGATTACGACAAACTGGTGCTGGCGACCGGTTCTTATCCGTTCGTGCCTCCGGTGCCAGGCCACGACCGCGCCCAATGCTTGGTGTACCGCACCATCGAAGACCTGGAGCGAATTCGCGACGCAGCCGCCAACTCCAAAATTGGTACGGTGGTCGGCGGCGGCCTGTTGGGGTTGGAAGCGGCCAAGGCCTTGCGCGATTTGGGCCTGGAAACCCATGTGGTTGAATTCGCGCCGCGCCTGATGGCGGTGCAACTCGACGAAGGCGGCGGTCAGATGCTGAAACGCAAGATCGAGGATTTGGGCGTCAAAGTGCATCTGAGCAAGAACACCGCGCTGATCGATAACGGTGAGCGCTGTTTGCATAAAATGAACTTCGCCGACGGCGAGGCACTGGAAACCGATTTGATTTTGTTCTCGGCCGGGATCCGCCCTCGCGACGATTTGGCCCGCGCTTGTGGCCTGGAGGTCGGCCCGCGCGGCGGCATCGTGATTAACAACGATTGCCTGACCTCTGACCCGGACATTTACGCCATCGGTGAATGCGCGTTGTGGAACGGCATGATCTACGGTTTAGTGGCGCCGGGTTATGCGATGGCCCGCAGCGTGGTGGCGCATCTGGCCGGCGGCGGTCAATCATTTACCGGCGCCGACATGAGCACCAAATTGAAATTGATGGGCGTGGACGTGGCCAGCATCGGCGATGCCCACGCCAAATCGTCGGGTGCACTGGTTTACACCTATCAGGACGGCCGCTCGGAAATCTACAAGCGCTTGGTAGTCAGCGCCGACAATAAAAAACTGCTGGGCGCGGTGCTGGTCGGTGACGCCAACGGCTACAGCACACTTTTGCAATATTGCCTGAATGGCATCGACCTGCCGGAAAACCCGGATTCGCTGATTCTACCGCCGCGTTCCGATCAGTCGGTCGGCCTGGGGCCGGACGCGCTGCCGGATGCGGCGCAAATCTGTTCCTGTTACGCGGTCTCCAAGGGCGACGTCTGCGCTGCCATCGCCGGCGGCTGCAAAAGCTTGCCGGCATTGAAAGCCGAAACCAAGGCTGCCACCGGTTGTGGCGGCTGCGCGGCGCTGCTCAAATCGGTGCTGGACTGCGAATTGAAAAAATCCGGCGTCGAGGTCAACACCGACATTTGCGAACACTTCCCGCACACCCGCCAAGATCTGTACAATCTGATCCGAGTCGGGCAGATCAAAACCTTCGACGAACTGCTGGACAAGCACGGTCGCGGCCTAGGCTGTGAGGTCTGCAAACAGGCGGTCGGTTCGATTCTGGCCTCGCACTGGAACGACTATATCCTGGGAAAAGCCCATGTCGGTCTACAAGACACCAACGACACCTATCTGGCCAACATGCAAAAGGATGGCACCTATTCGGTGGTACCGCGCATCGCCGGCGGCGAAATCACCCCGGACGCGCTGATCGCGCTGGGCCGGATTGGCAAGAAATACCAGTTGTACACCAAAATCACCGGTGGCCAGCGTGTGGACTTTTTCGGTGCCCGCCTGGAACAATTGCCGCTGATCTGGCAGGAACTGGTCGATGCCGGCTTCGAATCCGGCCACGCCTACGGCAAATCACTGCGCACCGTCAAATCCTGCGTCGGCAGCACCTGGTGCCGCTACGGGGTGGACGACAGCGTCGGTCTGGCCATTGAACTAGAAAACCGGTACAAAGGCCTGCGAGCGCCGCACAAGATCAAGTTCGCGGTGTCCGGCTGTACCCGCGAGTGCGCGGAGGCGCAAGGCAAGGACATCGGCGTGATCGCCACCGAGGGCGGCTGGAACCTGTATGTTTGCGGCAACGGCGGTATGAAACCGCGCCACGCGGACCTGTTCACCACCAATCTGGACAAGGAAACGCTGATCAAACTGATCGACAGGGTATTGATTTTCTACGTGCGCACCGCCGACCGCATGCAACGCACCTCGGTGTGGATGGAGAATATGGAAGGCGGTCTGGAGTATCTGAAATCAGTGGTGATAGACGACAAGCTCGGTATCAACGCCGAATTGGAACAGCAAATGCGCCATGTGGTCGATACCTACCAATGCGAATGGAAAACCACCATCGACAGTCCGGAGGCCTTGAAACGCTTTCGCCATTTCGTCAACAGCGAGCAAGGAGACGACAACGTGGTGTTCGTGGAAGAGCGCGGCCAGATTCGCCCGGCCAACGCCGACGAACGCAAACATTTCAAACTGGTCGAGGAGGCCGCCTAATGACAGTCTGGATAGACGTTTGCCACATCGACGACCTGCAACCCGATTCTGGGGTTTGCGCGCTGTTAGAGGGCCAACAGGTGGCGCTGTTTTTGATGGCCAAGACTCAGGCAATTTATGCGGTCGGAAATTTTGACCCGATCGCCAAGGCCAATGTGATGTCGCGGGGGATGATTGGCGATCTGGGCGGTGAGCCGATGGTGGCCTCGCCTATGTATAAGCAGCATTTCAACCTGAAAACCGGCGTTTGTTTTGAGTATCCGGACGTCAAACTCAAGACCTACCCGGTGCGTATCGACAATCACCGCATCGCGATCAAGCTGGAGGCAGAATAGCCCATGAAATATACTTACTATATAGCCGACGTGTTTAGCCGGCAGATTTTCAACGGCGCGCAGATTGCGGTGTTACCGCGTGCCGATGGCTTGAGCGCCGAGACCATGGCGATGATTGCTCGGGAACTGAATCTATCCGAAACCGTATTCATTTTTCATGGCATGGAGGCCGATAACCAGCGGCAGATGCGAATTTTCTCGCCGCTGGCGGAAATCGATTTCGCCGGCCATCCGTTGATCGCCGCCGGTTACGTGCTGGGAATATGCGGCGATGTTGCGCTGACCAATCCGATCACGCCGGTGGTATTCGAACAAAATGCCGGTGTTATCAAAGCTAACATTTCCGTCGAAAATGGCCAGCCCAGCTTTGTGCAATTTTCGCGTAGCGTCAAACCTCTAGTCGATCATTTTGCCCCCAGCGATGAGGAATTGGCGCAGATTCTGAATATTACTCAGTCCGAGCTGGATCACAAAAAATATTCTCCCAGACTGGTGTCTTGCGGTTTCCCCTACTTGGTGGTGCCGGTGTGGAATTACGACTCAGTCCGCAAGGCGCGTTTCGATTATGCGGCCTGGAGTCAATCGATCGCGCCGCAAACCGCCGCTCAGGAAATATTGCTGTTCGCGCCCAAGTCGCCGTTTGCCGACGCCGATTTCAATGTCAGATTGCTCGGTCCACGCATCGGTTTACATGATGATCCACCGGTGGGTAGCGCGATGCCGGCATTCTGTGGCTATTTGTGTTCGTTCGAACATACCTTGAAAGGCACGCATACGTTCAACGTTGATCGTGGTCAGGCCGATACTCGCCGTAGCGTCATCAGTCTGGAAATGGATAACAAACGCGAAGAATCGTTAACGGTACGGATTGGCGGTCATGCTGTCTTGGTCGCGCAAGGCGAGTTGGAGCTTGGTCAGCCATGACACGGCAACGCTTGGTAGTCATTGGTAACGGCATGGCCGGTATGCGCACCGTGGAAGAATTATTGCAGTCGGCCCCGGATGAATACCAGATTACCGTGTTCGGCGCCGAACCTTACGGCAATTACAACCGCGTTATGTTATCGGCGGTGTTGTGCGGCGAAAAAACCATCGAGGATATTGTTATAAATGACCGGCAATGGTACGCCGACAACCGCATCATGCTGCATGCAGGGCCAGCGAAAACGGTGGCCAGAATTGAGCGCGGTTATCAAAAGGTGATTGCCCAGGATGGTACGGTGGCAGAATATGATCGTTTGTTGATCGCTACCGGATCCAAACCGGTAGTGCCCGATATCCCTGGCAAAGACCTGACTGGTGTAATCGGTTTTCGCGATATTATGGATGTGAACACCATGTTGGCTTACAGCCAGAACCATAAGCATGCCGTGGTTTTGGGTGGCGGTTTACTGGGATTGGAAGCCGGTCACGGATTATTGCAGCGAGGCATGGACGTGACGGTGGTCCACAATAATGCGGTGCTGCTGAATCGGCAAATGGATCAGCAAGCCGGGAAAATGCTGCAGGCCGAGTTGGAGCAGCGGGGTTTGAGATTCAAGATGGCCGCGCAACCCCAAGAACTACTGGGAGATGAAAACGGCCATATTGCGAGCGTCCGTTTCCAGGATGGCAGCGAACTGGCCTGTGATTTGTTTGTTGTGGCGATTGGGGTTCGTCCCAACATCGCGCTGGCCAAGCAAGCCGGTTTGTATTGCGAGCGCGGTATTGTCGTCAACGACACTTTGCAAACCTACGATCCCCGCGTATATGCGGTCGGTGAATGTATTCAGCATCGCGGCGCCACGTTCGGTTTGGTGGCTCCGTTGTTTGAACAAGCCAAGGTTTGCGCCAACCATCTGGCCGCGCACGGTGTCGCTGAATACGTCACCCTGCCAACCGCGACCAAGCTGAAAGTCACGGGGATCAATCTGTTTTCGGTAGGCGACTTTGTGGGCGATGAGTACTGCGGTTACATTTTGTTCAACGATCCCACTCTTGGCGTTTATAAAAAGCTGGTAGTAAAAGATAATCAAATTCAGGGGGCCGTGCTCTACGGCGATACGCAAGATGGGATTTGGTATCAGCGATTAATGGAGCAAAAGAGCGATATAAGCCAAATTCGTAGTACGATGATTTTTGGCAAAACAGAGGCGGGATCGGCGGGATAACACCTCCGTTTGATGCTAGATTACGAAAAAATCTGACTGAGCTGGAACAGCAGTAAGGAATACCTAATTGCAACTTTTCCGGAGGAGCGGTAATTATTGGTACTAGGAAGCAGAGTTTTGCTGTTCAGACATTACCGATTGGTTTAGTAGCTGCTGATTGAACAAAGCGGCTATCAGGCTATTTTGAAACACCAAGCCCACGAAACGGTCTTCGTGATCGACGATCGGTACGTGATGGTGGCCTTCCCTGACGACTAACGGTATCAGTTCTGCAATATGCGCGGTGGCGGGAAGAGTTTTGACCTTGCGCGTCATAATATGGCCGATGGCTTCGGGCTTGTCGGTGCTGGTCGATGAAGAGCGTTTGATGAAAGCCAGCCATTTGTCCTCGAAGCTATCGTACGGCGTCATTTTCAGATTTTTCAGAAAGTCATAACGGGTGACGATACCAATCACTCGCCTTGCCTTATCCAATACCGGCAGAACTTTCAGATTTTGCTCGTGCATCATTATCCAGGCGCTTTCCACCTCTGTTGCATATTCGGCTGTCGCGATACTGGTTTGCATGATTTCGCCGCAGCTTATCGAACCTTGCTGTTTCTCGAAATGCAGCAATTGCAGGCGAGTAAAAATCTGGCTTAAGTCGTCCACGCCCACGTCGATGAATTGTTTGAAATCCTTGGTGGCTTGTTCGATATCGGCTGGGCTGATGCCGTTCAGGGTATCCGGTACGAGCCTACTGTCCCGCTCTGCTGCAGACAAGTGAATACTAGTGGGGTAGGGGCGCCGTAAAACGATTCGATTGATGATGAGGGTAAAAAACAGCATCGATATGACATTCAGTCCCAAGGGAGCCAACAGAAACGCAAAATCCGGCGTCGCCTCGTGAGTAGCGTTCAGTACCGGCACTAATGCCGTTGCGGCGCCGGGCGGGTGCAGGCAACGACCGGTCAGCATGGCAAGTACCGACAAACTGACCGCTAGTGCAGACGCCAATGCGGGATCTTGAACATAAAACGCCACCAAGACGCCAACTAATCCCGACAGCATGTGTCCACCCAGAAAAGACCAGGGTTGAGCCAATGGACTACTGTAAACCACAAACAAAATCACAGCCGATGCGCCCATGGATGCCAGCAATAGAGGCGCGTGGCCAAATGTGAATTGGCTAATAACCACAGTTGAAAAGATTGCGACCAAAGACGTCAATGCCGCCATGGTTTTAACCCAATCATTGAGTTTAACCGGCTTGCCTGCTCGTTGGCGTAGATAAGAGCTTGGTTTCATTAGGTGTATTTTAGAGTTTCACGGGAGGAAACCACGGTTAATTTAATGCCACGGTTTTAGAAGCCGTATCGCTCTCTCGATGGCAATCAGAGGCGGGCTTTCTAACATAATGTGCTTTTTCGTTCAGGATGCATGATTTTCAAAGTAGCTTTGTAACTTTGATAGCTGGTTTTGAAATTTCACGGTTTTGCCGTGGCCGTCTTGAATTTCTTCGATATTTTTATATTCCGTAAGTAATTTTAATTTCGCCTGTTCATCAATATTTCTCTCGGCCATCGCATACAAGATATTGTCTTCTTTAAAAATATGCTGTTTTAAAAGACTGGCATAGCCTTGTACGCAACTAATCAGGTCGGCAACATTATTAAGCGACGCAGCATATTGCATCTGCTTAAGCAGGTCTCTTGCTTGCGCATGTTCCCGCAACATTACCGGTAATGGATTGCATTCGTTCAAAATTCCGGGCTAGGCCAGGTATCTGAACAACACATCTTCTTCTTTGGCGTGATGAAAGGTGTCGGCAAAGTCATGGATAAACTCGATAAATTCCGCCGACTTTGCTAATAAAAGCGAGGTGCTCGCTTCGCTGGATGATGCGGCATCGTACCTCGCATACTGCTCCATTAAGTCAATATATTGCAGGATGAATTGATGTTCGGATTTTAATGTGTTTGTTACCGACATTTGCAAGCCTTCAGTAAAAATATACAGTATATAAAAATAGAATCTTTAGGTTTTTTAAAGAAGCTGCCCACCTTTTTCGTAAAAACGTCCTGTATTAATTGCACTGACAATACCGCCTACGAATACCAGCTAAAATTTCTCCGTCAACACACAGATCTATTCTTCAGGCAGCCCCATCAAGAACCGGCCACAATTAATTCAGCCAAGGCACCCTTGTCAATCGCTCGCGATAGGCTGTGGTCGACCAATTGATATTTGCCGGCTACTTCGGCGGTAAACTCGATCATCACGGCACCGCCCGGAGCAATGCTGGTGGTTTGTACATTTTTCAGCGGTACATTGGTAATGGCGCCGTCCGGATAAAGCTTGTCCAGAATGCCGCCTATGATGTGAAAATTCGCTGCGATATGCGAACCAACGCCGACGAACAGCCGTATCTTGTCACCCACTTTGGCTTTCAGCGCCCGTTCGCCGCCGATCGATCCGACTCGGCCGTTGAATAAAAAATATTCGGCATGTTCGGCTAATAACTTTTCCTTGCTAAAGGACTGATGGCCCGGCTCGCTGAATTTGCCGGCGGTATAAAACTCACCCTGCATGATGTAAAACTCTTTATCGACTTTCGGTAGCCCGCCTTTGGGCTCGACCAAAATCAAGCCATACATGCCATTGGCAATATGGGTTGGAATATGTGGGCTGGCGCAGTGGTATACATAGAGTCCGGGACGGCTGGCCAGAAACTGAAAGCTTTTGTTTTCGCCCTGCGCGACCTGCATCAAAGGCGCGCCGCCACCGGGGCCGACAACGGCATGCAGATCGATCGAATGGGTGGCATGGCCGGCAGCCGCATGTTGCCCTGGAACAGCGCCACCGTGATGGCCGTGCGCTTGCCCGCTACCGGGCTTGCCATGCGTCAGGCGAATTTCGACCAGCTCGCCTTCCTTAACCCGAATAAATGGCCCCGGCACTTGGCCGTTGTAGGTCCAGTATTCATAGGTCACGCCGGGCATGATCTCTGCCACCAATTCATCGCTATATAAATCGACGCTGACTTTGTCATCCTTGCGGGTCAATGGTGCGTTCAGATCATTGGCCGGGCGGCCAATTTCGGCGGTATCGGTCTTGCGGGCCATAACGCCCGTGCCGACAGTGGGTGATTGATGCGCTTGCTCATTGGCGATTACCTCGCACCAGGGCATCAGTAACGCCAGTATCAATAAATGGTTTTTCAACATAAATCCCCCGATGTTATGGTTGCTTTAAATCATTTCGCGTTGAACTCAACGCTTTCGTACCACCTGGTACGGCCGGACCACATAGCCCAGCGGCACACTCCAGACATGCACCAGTCGGCTGAATGGAAACACCAAAAACAAGGTGATGCCGAAAAACAAATGCAGCTTAAACAGGAAATTAATCTCGACCAACTGATCAGCGGCGCCGCTACGGAAAGTGACGATGCGTTGCGCCCATTCCGACAGCAGCAACATGCTGGAACCGTCATAGTGGTAAAGCGATACCGGCAGAGTCAGTAATCCCAAAGCCAACTGCAGCGCAATCAACAGCAGAATGAAAATATCCATCCGGCTGCTGGTGGCGCGAATGCGTGGATCGGTGAGGCGGCGGCGAATCAGGATCAACAGTCCCATCATGCAGATGCTGCCGAAGATGCCGCCGGCGACCACGGCCAGAATTTGTTTGGCCGATGTCGATAATCCTAAGCTGTGGTAGATCGCGGGTGGTGTCAATAGGCCGACGAAATGGCCGAAGAACAATAGCAAGATGCCAATGTGGAATAGGTTGCTGCCTTTGCGCAATTCGTCGGCGCGTAGCAATTGGCTGGAACCGGTGCGCCAGCCGTATTGATCGCGCTCAAAACGCGCTAAGCTGCCCACCAGAAAAACCGTGATCGCCACGTAAGGGTAATAACCGAACAACAAGGTATTTAGAAAATCCACAAGTTCATCCTCCATGCTGGGATTGGTTACGCAGTTGAGTAAACTGCTCACGTGGGGTAATTATGATCGGGTTGGAAACGGTAGTTTGGGACTTGCAAGTGTCGCTGCCGTTAGCCATAAAACTGACGGCTTCCTCTTCCCATATTTCATCGATATGTAGCAAGGTTTCGTCATCGCCTTCGCTGGCGGCCTGTTGCCTAATCGTCTCTATCTCCTCCGGTTCACCGGCCAGATCGGCTAGTGCGTCAAAGATGGCAGCAAACTGGCTGCCACGCTCGTTCAGTCGCGCACCCAACAAACTCAGCACCGGCATGGCGTCTTGCAACAGTTGCAATGCTTCGTGCTCCGATGGCAGTTGCGACAAAAACTCCAGAAACAGCGGCAGATAATCCGGTAACTCGCGACTATCCATTTCAAAACCGTGGCTTTGATACATCTGTAATAGATTGACCATGGCTTGCCCGCGATCTCGGGATTCACCATGCACGTGCTCGAAAATATGCAGCGATAAAAACCGGCCGCGATCGAAAAGCGCGACATAGTCTTCCTGTACATCCAGCAAATCGACGCCGTGGTAACTGGCCTGCAAGGCCTGTAAAGACCGTTTGCAGGGTTGCGATAGCCGCAGCTCCTGGTCGACGACTTCGGCCATTTCATCCAAGGCTTCCAACATCTCGGCTTGCGGGTAACTGAGCAGTAGCGATAACACTTTAAATATCAGCATCATTATGTCCTTAGTTTTTTTCGACGGTTACCGGAATTTTGATCTGCACCCTGCCTCGCGGTTTCAAAGGGCCGCCGCCAAACAGATTGACCTTGTTGTTGCCAGACGAACAACCGTTGCCATCGCTAAAACCGCAACCGCCCTGCTCGGTATACGCATCGAAAGTCGAACTGGCGTACTCGCGGTGGCTGGTCGGAATCACGAAACGGTCTTCGTAATTGGCGATTGCCATGGTGTGGTACATGTCTTCCACCTGCGCCTGGCTCAAATCCACCTGTTCCAGCACGGCGGTATTGACCACCCCGTCGACGGTTTTGCCGCGCATGTAACTGCGCATCGCCAGCATGCGTTGTAAGGCCAGTTCGACCGGCTGCTCCTTGCCGGCGGTGAGCAGATTGGCCAGATAGCGCACCGGAATTCTTAACGAATGCACATCCGGAATATCGCCATCCATGCCGATTTGATCATTTTCTGCTGCAGCCTGAATCGGCGACAGCGGTGGCACGTACCAAACCATCGGTAGGGTGCGGAATTCCGGATGCAATGGGAACGCCACCTTCCAGTCCATCGCCATTTTGTAAACCGGCGAAGCCTGAGCAGCCGTCAGCCAGGATTCCGGAATACCGGCTGCACGGGCTTCGGCTTGCACTTCTTTATCGTAAGGATCGAGAAAAATATCCAGCTGTTGCTGATACAAATCCTGCTCATTTTCACAACTGGCAGCCGCTTCGATACGGTCGGCATCGTACAGCAGCACGCCCAGATAACGGATACGGCCGACGCAGGTTTCAGAACACACCGTCGGTTCGCCAGCTTCAATACGCGGGTAGCAAAAGACGCATTTTTCAGATTTACCGGTTTGCCAGTTGTAATAGATTTTTTTATACGGACACGCTGACACGCACATTCGCCAGCCCCGGCATTTATCCTGATCGATCAAAACAATGCCATCTTCTTCGCGTTTGTATATCGAGCCACTGGGACAGGCGGCAACGCAAGTGGGATTCAAACAGTGTTCGCACAGGCGTGGCAGATACATCATGAAGGTATTTTCAAATTCACCGTAGATGTCTTTCTGCACTTGCTCGAAATTGACATCGCGGGAGCGCGAAGCAAACTCGGTGCCGAGAATTTCTTCCCAATTCGGGCCGTTTTCGATTTTTTCCATGCGCTGCCCAGTCAACAAGGAACGTGGTCGTGCGGTTGGTGGGGTTTTGGTTTCCGGGGCGTTATGTAAATGCTGATAGTCGAAATCAAACGGCTCGTAATAGTCGTCAATCGACGGCATATTGGGATTAGCGAAAATATTACGCAGGATCTCACGCTTGCCGCCTTGGCGCGGCTCGATCTTGCCGTTGATCTTGCGCAACCAGCCGCCTTGCCATTTGTCCTGATTTTCCCATTGCTGCGGAAAGCCGACACCGGGTTTGCTTTCGACATTATTGAACCAGGCGTATTCGACGCCGCTACGCGAGGTCCAGACGTTTTTGCAGGTGATGGAACAGGTGTGGCAACCGATACATTTATCTAGATTCAGCACCATGCCGATTTGGGCGCGGATGTTGCGCGCCTTTTTGGGAGGTTGGGTTGAGGTGGTATTGGTCATTATGCGTTCTCCTGCTGATTCGCCACACCGGGTTCATCCATCCAGTCAATTTTGTTCATTTTTCTTACAATCACAAACTCGTCGCGATTGCTGCCCACCGTGCCGTAATAGTTAAAACCATAGCTCTGCTGCGCATAACCGCCGATCATGTGGGTCGGTTTCAAGGTTACCCGTGTCACAGAGTTGTGGATGCCGCCACGGGCGCCGGTGATTTCCGAGCCGGGAGTGTTGACGATTTTTTCCTGAGCGTGATACATCATGGTCATGCCTTCCGGCACCCGCTGGCTAACCACGGCGCGAGCGCTCAACGCACCATTGACGTTGAATGCCTCGAGCCAGTCGTTATCCTTAACATTCATTTTTACCGCATCAATTTCACTGATCCAGACGATAGGACCGCCGCGGGACAAGGTCAGCATCAGCAAATTGTCGCTGTAGGTGCTATGGATGCCCCATTTTTGATGTGGGGTCAAAAAATTCAGCACTAATTCAGGATTGCCATTGCTTTTAGCGCCGAGCAACGGCTTGATCGTTTGCATATCGACAGGCGGTTTGTAGACGCACAAGGTCTCGCCGAAAGCCCGCATCCAATTGTGATCCTGATAAAACTGCTGGCGGCCAGTTAAGGTGCGCCAAGGGATACGTTCGTGGACATTGGTATAACCGGCGTTGTAGCAAACTTTTTCCGATTCCAGGCCGCTCCAGGTCGGCGATGAGAGAATCTTGCGCGGTTGCGCCACAATATCGCGGAAACGAATTTTGTCGTCCTCGCGTGGTAGCGCCAGATGGGTATGATCCCTGCCGGTGGCCTTACTCAGCGCCGCCCAGGCTTTAACCGCAACATGGCCGTTGGTTTCCGGGGCTAGCGTCAGAATCACTTCTGCGGCTTCGATATCCGATTCGATGCGCGGCAAGCCTTCGCTAATGCCCTGTTCAGTCACCCTCCGGTTCAATTCGCCTAAAAGTTTCACTTCGTCTTCGGTATTCCAGGCGATGCCTTTGCCACCGTTGCCGATCTTGTTCATTAACGGACCGAGCGCGGTGTACATTTTGTAGGTATTGGGATAATCGCGCTCCACCACCACCAGATTCGGCATGGTTTTTCCGGGTATGGCTTCGCACTGGCCTTTTTTCCAGTCCTTCACATCCATGGCTTGCGCCAGTTCGCTGGGGGTATCGTGCAGGGTCGGGACGGCGACGATGTCTTTTTCAATACCCAGATGGCCTACGCTCAACTCCGAAAATTTACGAGCGATACCTTTGTAGATTTCCCAGTCCGAACGCGATTCCCAGGCCGGGTCAACAGCTTGAGATAAGGGATGAATGAAGGGATGCATGTCCGAGGTATTCAGATCGTTTTTCTCGTACCAGGTGGCGGTCGGCAACACGATGTCGGAATACAAACAGGTGGTGGACAGGCGAAAATCCAACGTGACTAATAAGTCCAATTTGCCTTCCGCGCCTTGCTCATGCCATTTTACATCCAGCGGTTTTTCGCCGCCCTCGACGCCCAAATCCTTGCCTTGCACGCCATTCTGGGTGCCGAGCAAATATTTCAGAAAATATTCGTGGCCCTTACCGGACGAGCCCAGCAAATTGGAGCGCCAGACGAATAGATTGCGCGGGAAGTTAAGCGGGTTGTCCGGGTCTTCGCAGGACATTTTCAAACTGCCCTTTTTTAGGCCTTCAACGACAAAATCGACCGGATTTTGTCCGGCCTGCTCGGCGTCCTTGCACACTTGCAGCGGATTTGTCTGCAACTGCGGCGCGGAAGGTAACCAACCCATACGTTCGGCGCGGACGTTGAAGTCGATCAGGCTGCCTTGCCAGTCTTTCGGGTCGGCCAACGGCGACAGAATTTCTTTCACTTTGAGTTTTTCGTAACGCCATTGATTGGTGTGGCTGTAGAAAAACGAGGTGCTGTTCATTTGCCGGGGCGGACGTTTCCAGTCCAGGCCAAAGGCCAGCGGTAGCCAGCCGGTTTGAGGGCGCAGTTTTTCCTGGCCGACATAATGCGCCCAACCGCCGCCGGACTGGCCGATACAGCCGCACATCATCAACAGATTGATGATGCCACGGTAATTCATATCCATGTGATACCAATGATTCAAACCCGCACCCAAAATCACCATCGAACGGCCCTGGGTTTTCTCGGCGTTGTCGGCAAAAGCGCGCGCCACCGCAATCACGTTCTGGCGTTTGACGCCGGTGATTTTTTCTTGCCAAGCCGGGGTGTACGGAATGTCGGCGTCGTAGCTGTCGGCGACATTACTTCCGCCCAAGTCGCGGTCTATCCCGTAGTTAGCAATCAACAAATCAAATACCGTGGTTGCCAGTACTTCGCTGCCATCAGCCAGAGTGATTTTCTTGACGGGTACGTTGCGTTTTTGAATCGTGTCGTGGGTGGAATGAGTGAAATGCGGATGCTCTGAACCACCGAAATATGGGAAGCCGACGGTTGCCACCTCATCGCGGGTGTCGATCAGGCTGAGCCGGAGTTTGACTTCAGCGGTATCGACTTTTTGTTCGATATTCCAACGCCCGCTTTCGCCCCAGCGAAAACCAATGGCGCCATCAGGCGGGATGATCTGGCCGCCGATCTCGTCGTAAGCCACCGTTTTCCAATCGGGATTGTTGTCCTGGCCCAACTGGCTGGAAAAGTCTGAGGCCCGAAAAAACCGATCCTGTACATAAAAACGGCCTTTTTTCTTCAACATCACCAGCATCGGCAGGTCGGTGTTTTCGCGCACGTAGTTAGTGAAATACTCGCTTTGTCGCTGCACGTGAAATTCTTTGAGAATGACATGACCCAAAGCCATGGCCAGCGCAGCATCGGTGCCCTGTTTGGGATGCAGCCACAAATCGGCAAATTTACTGGCTTCGGAATAATCCGGGCTGACCACCACCACTTTGGCGCCACGATAGCGGGCTTCGGTCATGAAATGGGCGTCGGGGGTGCGGGTTTGCGGAACGTTGGAACCCCACATCATCAAGAAACCGGCGTTATACCAGTCGGCCGATTCCGGTACGTCGGTCTGTTCGCCCCAGGTTTGGGGCGAGGCAGGCGGCAAATCGCAATACCAGTCGTAAAAACTCATGCTGACGCCGCCAATCAACGACAGATAGCGGCTACCGGCCGCGTAAGACACCATGGACATGGCCGGAATCGGCGAGAAGCCGATGATGCGATCCGGACCATAGGTTTTGGCGGTGTATACATTGGAGGCGGCGATGATCTCGTTGACTTCGTCCCAGCTGGTGCGCACCAAACCGCCCATACCGCGCTTGCTTTTGTATTCATGGGCTTTGGCGGGATCTTCGACGATGCTGGCCCAGGCTTCAATTGGTTCCAGGGTTTTGCGGACTTCTCGCCACAATCGAACCAGTCGGCTGCGAATCAGCGGGTATTTCAAGCGATTGGCACTGTACAAATACCAGGAATAACTGGCGCCACGAGGGCAGCCGCGCGGTTCATGGTTGGGCAGTTCCGGGCGAGTACGCGGATAATCGGTTTGCTGGGTTTCCCAGGTCACCAAGCCGTTTTTGACATAGATTTTCCAGCTGCAGGAACCGGTACAGTTGACGCCGTGCGTCGAGCGCACCACTTTGTCATGTTGCCAGCGCTGGCGATAGCTGTCCTCCCAACTTCTATCTTCGTTGGTTACGATGCCGTGATCGCCGGAAAAGGCGCCGACTTTTTTCTTGAAAAACATCAGGCGATCTAGGAAATGGCTCATTGCAAGTGTCCGTTGTTTTTAAATGTTTTATCGTGTGGCATGGGTGCGATGCCTACCATGAGCTGGGTTTTAATGCTGGGTACGGATTTGATAGCTGGCGTGGCAGGCAACACATTTAGTCATTGAGGCGCTTAGCTGGCTTAGGCTGTGTTTCGAGTCTTTCATAGATTCCGCATCTGCCGCGATTTGGTCAAAGTCTTGATGCACAGTCATCCCCAACTTCATGAATTCTTGTGGCAATGCGCCCTTGAGATGATCCTCGGCTTTGTGCGCCATCGTCATACCCAAGAGTCTCGCTTGTTGGGCTACGGCAGCCATATCATCCTTGGCAAGCGCGTCAAGTATGCTTTGAGTACCGGATAGTAAGGCCCGCATCTCCTGCAACACATGCTCGCGTTGGGGCTCACTGAGTTTGAGTATCTGACGTTTATCGGTCTCTTCTGCGACGACGGCGTTAGCAAATACGCCTAAAATCAGCATAAATAATAGTTTGTTCAATTTAATCTCCTGGTCAAAATATAGGGTTACACCCTGCTTGGGTTTGGCTGAGATGGCGCATATCAACACGGCATTTCAGCCTGTTTTCTGGCGTACCACCACCAAGTCATAAGCATGCAGCTCAGATAAAAGCCGATAAAACAATACAAAGCCGCATCAGGGTAACCGGTTAGACTGATCGCGGTACCGTAACTTTTGGGAATAAAAAACGCACCATAAGCGGCAATTGCCGAGCTAAACCCTAGTACGGCAGCCGATTCCTTGGCGGCATCGCGCCGAGCCTGCGTCATGGCGGCTTCACTTTGATCCGGCGAGGCCCGTTGGCGTTCGGTCAAAAAAATCACCGGAATCATCCGAAAGGTCGAGCCGTTACCGATACCGGTGGTCAGAAACAGCAGTAGGAACATGGACAGAAAACCTGCGAAATCGCCGCCCACGCCGCCGCGTGGCATGAAATGCAACACACCAAACACCGCCACCGTCATCACCATAAAATTCCACAAGGTAACTCGGGCACCTCCTAATTTATCGGCTAGCCAGCCGCCTAACGGACGACTCAATGCGCCCACTAACGGCCCTAAAAAGGCATATTGGGTAGGATTTAGATCGGGAAACAAGGTTTTGATCAACATCGGCAATCCGGCTGAATAGCCGATGAAAGAACCGAAAGTACCGGTATACAGCCAACACATTAGCCAGTTGTGTTTGCGTTTGAAGATGACCGCCTGATCTTTGAAGGAGGCTTTGGCGGAAGCAATGTCGTTCATGCCAAACCAAGCCGCAATGGTAGCGGCGATGATAAACGGCACCCAGATGAATCCTGCGTTTTGCAGCCACATTTCCTTGGTCACACCGTCCTTGAGCCAAGTTTGCGGCTCGCCGCCCAAAGCACCGAACACACCTGCTGTAATCACCAGCGGCACCACGAACTGCACGGTACTGACACCAAGATTGCCCAGGCCGGCATTCAATCCCAGTGCGGCGCCCTTTTTTGCTTGCGGGAAGAAGAAGCTGATATTGGCCATGCTGGAAGCAAAATTGCCGCCGCCGAAACCGCATAATAAAGCCAGCACCAGCATCAGCAAATACGGTGTGTCGGGATTTTGTACCGCGTAACCGATCCAGATCGCCGGTAACAATAACGATGCAGTGCTAAATGTGGTCCAGCGCCTGCCGCCGAAAATCGGCACCATGAACGAATAAAAAATCCGCAAAGTAGCGCCGGAAAGCCCGGGTAGCGCGGTCAGCCAGAACAACTGGTTGGTAGTGAATCTGAAACCTATGTTAGGCAGATTGATTACCACCACGCTCCAGACCATCCACATCGCAAAGGCCAGCAGCAAGCAAGGGATACTGATCCACAGGTTGCGATTGGCGATACGCTTGCCGGTACTGGCCCAGAAACTTTCGTCTTCAGGGTTCCATTCGGTTAGCAGTAGCGGCGACGGATCGGCCAGTTCAGGTAGATCGCGACTGATGCTATCGATTTGAGGGGCTGCATGGTGATACGACTGTAAAATGGCGTAATGCATCCAGGCTAGTGAGACGGCGACCAGCACAAACAGCAGCATGAAACAGCTGCTCCATAAGCCGGTCAAATCCAGCAACATGCCGAAAGTCAACGGCAGCAAAAAACCGCCCAGACCACCGATCATACCGACTACACCGCCAACTGCGCCGACATTGTTGGGATAGTATTCGGGGATGTGTTTGTAGACGGCTGCTTTACCCAGCGACATGAATACGCCGAGTACAAACAAGATCAATACGAAAGCGACCGGGCCAGTCGACAGATTAAAGTTAATGTCGCCATGTGCGCTATGCACAATGTACTCAGTGGGCGGATAGGAGAGGATAAAGGTACAGATGGCAGAGACGCTGAAAGTCCAGTACATAACTCGTCGCGCACCGATACGGTCGGACAGCCAGCCACCCAAAGCGCGGAACAAACTGCCGGGGATGGAATATATCGCCCCCATCAAACCAGCGGTTTTTACATCAAAACCATAAGCGCCGACCATGTAACGCGGCAGCCATAACGCCAACGCCACAAAAGCGCCGAATACAAAAAAGTAATACAGCGAGAAACGCCAGACCTGTAGGTTTTTCAGAGGCTCAAGCTGTTTCATAAACGGTTCCGGCGCTGCACCGGTTTGCAGACGTGATTTCAAAACCGGATCGTCATCTGTTGTAAACCAGAAGACAATCGCCATCACCACCAAAGCACTAGCCCAGATCTGCGCCACCGCATGCCAGCCAAAAGCCACCATAACAAAGGGGGCGGTAAATTTGGTCACAGCCGCGCCAACGTTGCCCAAGCCAAATATACCGAGTGCAAAGCCTTGCTTCTCCCGCGGAAACCAGCGCGACACATAGGCAATCCCCACCGCAAACGAACCACCGGCTATGCCTATGCCCAGCGCGGCGACTAAATACATCTGGTAGGTATCGACGGTTGTTAGCAGAAAAGTCGCCAACGCCGCAGATAGCATGACCGACACCAGCACCAGTCGACCACCATATTGATCTGTCCAAATGCCCAAAACCAGTCTGATCAGCGAACCAGTCAAAATCGGCGTGCCGACCAGCAAGCCAAACTCGGTTTCGCTCAGTTGTAATTCCTGGCGAATCTGTAAACCGATAATCGAAAAAATGGTCCAGACTGCGAAGCAAACGGTAAATGCTAGTGTGCTCGCGGTTAATGCGCGCGTTGATTCAGGGTCTGCTGTGCTATTCAAGGTCGAACTTCCTTTCTTGTCAGCGAACTCGGTTAATTGCTAAATGTTGTCAGGTTAAGACCAATGATGTTAGAAGCATCAACGTTTAGATCAATTTTCAGAGTACGCCTAATGTTTATAGATACTGGCGTAAATTAAGAAACTTAAAAAATCTTTCAAGTACTTTAGAGAGATGATCTAAGAAACTGATTAAACATGTATTTGAAATACTTGTTTTTATGAAGTATAGAAGCCATCTACGCTGATTTCAAATACAAAATTGTTACAAGTTTTTATGACAGCGTAGCGCGTGCTGGTATTTCAGCCATTTACCTGCTCACGAGGCTTCTTTATTATTTGATCGTTGCTTTCCCCGCTACCTTTGAATTGTTCATCTTAATATCCATTAGATGCAGGTAAGCAGTCGGGGAATTAGCAGATGCGCCTTTCCTTTTGGTGATAATTGAGCGTATCCGGTCGATTGGAAACGGATGTTGTTGAATGTAAAGGAAGAGTTACACGAGATTGCGATCTTAAACCTGATAGACGGCCCAATCGCATAATTGCCGTCTGATCTTGCAGAAACACGGCGCTAAGCGAGGTCGGCGTTGACGCCGATAACGTCAACGCACCTTGGCGCCACTTACGTTTTGCTGATTCCGCGGGATGCCAGTGGCGACTTTTTTGTAGTGATATTGATATCTACGTTGGCAACCACCATCGTTATTCGCATTTTAGCAATACCCTGATTAATAAATTATTTTGCAAGGTTATCAGAGTCGCTCTAAATCTTAAGCTGGATAGACTAATAATTTGAAAAAACTTTTCGGCGCGCCACAAATCGGGCACGACCAGTCATCGGAAATATCTTCCCACCGTGTCCCTGGTGCAATGCCGCTATCAGGGTCGCCTTGGGCTTCGTCATAAAAATGTTCACATTCCATACAGTGGTATTTTTTATACTCAGTCATCTTTAACCTCTTAGGATAAACAAAAAATATTCAACGCCGAGTCATCACTCAGACTAGGCGCACCGTATCGCCGACATGAATTTGGCCACCCAAACCATCTGTCAGCATGGCGATTGCAAAGGTTGGCTTTTTTTGCTCAAAGTGATGTTTCAATGTTGTCAGAACCGGTAAATCTCGTTCGGCGGTCTGAGGGTTGACGTGAGTTGCCAGGCAGCGTGTTTTACTCTCGACAACCTCAAAACAAATGTCACCAATTTGTACTTTATGGCCTATCCAGTTCTGTTCTTCCCAAGCTGATAAACTATCGACAACAAGATTGGAGCGGAATCGAAGTTCGCTAAAATCTAATGCACCAATGGCATCAGCCACCGCCGCAAGGCTGGCACGACTATGCAAAGTCACCATGCCCCTTTCATTATCATGAAAGCGTGGCGTTATACCGTCGCCTACCAATTTCAAAGGCAACCGTTCTGAATACAAATTTAAAGGGTTTTCATCAAGTTCAAGTACGTACTTTTCAAGAATGGCGGCCATGTGTTGACGATCAGCTTCATTTTTTAGATCCGCCTCAACCAACAAATCCCCATCTAAATATAAGCGAAGCCGTAAGGCATAATGGTTAAACTGGCATCGCAAACGGGCTAAGCCTGGCGTATTGACCAACGCCAACATTTCGTGCTTTTTGCTCCAGGCATCATCGCTTGCCGTGGAATCGGCAAAGCGAAACCCCAATACTCGATCGCCCACAATACGGCCGGTATTCAACACATGCAGGGTATCGCACGTTTCAGCAGTAAAACCTTTTACGGGATAACGATACAAAGCAACGACTTTTGGCATGATTTAATCCTGGATTGCTTTAGTTTTTCGTCATGACACGGAATGCACAAGCACAATCATTTTTTACCATACACGCAGTCTGTAATATGGGTGAAGATAATAATGAGCTAATTAACGCTTTATCGAATAGGCAGAGTGCCGGATGTTGTTGTGCCAAGTCATGATAGACACAATTCGTGGCTTTAATGTAGGGTTGATTATCTTGATACTCCAGGTCCGCGCGGTAACCTAAATCTTGCATAATCTCGACTAGAAGTTGGAGTCGTTGTGCAGAGTCTTTATCAGCGAACTTTATGCTCAGGCTTTTAGCTAACTTAACGCCCATTTTCCACATCAAAGCCTCCATCGCCTCGGCAGTCATTTCCTCGGCAAGCTCGCTGAGCAATAAATTGCAAAACCATGAGTATTGTTTGGGAAAACGATTGACTCCCAGCGTGGTTAGCACATATTTGCGGGCTGGTCTGCCGCCTGTATTGGTATTCAAGTCTGATTCTTGGATAAGATGTTGTTTTTCCAGTGTGGCTAAGTGCTGATTGACTGCCGTCCTGGAAATCTGCAAATGATCAGCGATTTCATCCACACTCAAACCAGACTTTGAATCGAGCAATAACGCCATGAGTTGGTGTTGCCGTGATTCACGCTGCTCGTTCATAAAATTCTCCTAAAAATCAACTCGAAAGGCTAATGTCCGCTAGCAAGAGGGCATAATAGATTATTTTTGCCAATTGTGACATATTTATATTGCATAACTTTCGTATGTATCCTATCCTGTACTCGAGCTTAACAGCTTACTTTACTTAACCTGCAACGAAGGAGAGCTCTATGAGTGAAAACAATGCCTCGCTTTATGATCAACTGGGCGGCGAAGCGGCCGTAAATGCGGCTGTCGACATTTTCTACCGCAAAGTGTTGGCCGATGATCGTATCAACCGTTTTTTTGAACACACAGACATGGAAAAACAAGCGGCTAAACAGAAGGCTTTTTTAACCATGGCTTTTGGCGGTCCCAATAATTACAGTGGTGCAGACATGCGCAAAGGGCATGCGCATTTGGTTAAGCAAGGGTTGAACGATACCCATTTTGATGCAGTGGTGGAAAATCTTGCATCAACACTTCAAGAACTAAATGTTCCGCAGTCACTGATCGATCAAGTTGCTGCAATTGCCGAAAGTACCCGCAACGACGTCTTAGATCGCTAAACCTAAGGAGTAAGGGATGTCTTTAACAATCGCGCTGAATGAGCACCAAGTGCACTGTCAAGAGCACGAGACGGTATTGGACGCCTTGTTGCGAGAAAAGATCGACATTCCTTACGGTTGCCGACAAGGTGCTTGCCAAAGCTGTATGGTAAGAAGTTTAGAGGGAGAGCCGCCTGTTGAAGCACAAAATGGCTTGAAAGATGTGTTGCGCGATCAAAACTACTTCCTGGCTTGCTTATGCTATCCAGAGCACGATATGACAATCAGCCTGGCTTCGACTGAAGATAGATTTACGAAGGCCATGGTGATCGATAAACAACTGCTCAATGCAGAAACCTTATTACTGACCGTCGAATGCCAAAATTCCATGGATTATTACGCGGGCCAATTCGTCAATTTAAAACGTGACGACGGTCTGATCCGCAGCTATTCAATTTCGAATAGCCGCCGTCATGCTCGTCGATTGAGCTTTCACATTCGCCGACTATCGGGTGGTCGCTTCAGCGAATGGGCTCATGAGGAGTTGGCTGTTGGCGATAATATTGAAGTCTCCGATCCTCAAGGCTTGTGCTATTACTTGCCGAATGATTTAGATCAAAACCTATTGTTAATTGGCACCGGTAGCGGGTTGGCTCCTTTAGCGGGCATTATTGAAGAAGCCCTGCATCATGGTCATCGTGGTGATATTCACCTTTTTCATGGTAGCCAAGGTGTGAGTGGCTTGTATTGGATTGAGGAAATGCAGCAGCTTGCCTTGGAATACAAAAATTTTTATTACACGCCTTGTGTATCTCGTGGAGAAGCCCTCATCGGCATCTCCAAGGGGCGAGCCAATGATGTTGCCATATCGAAGTTACCTAATTTGAAGTCTTGGCGAATTTACTTATGCGGTCATCCCGATATGGTTAACCAAACTAAGCGTCAAGCTTATTTGAATGGGGCAAATTTGAAAGATATATACGCCGATGCGTTTCATGTTGCATCCACGACTTTGGATTAAATTTATAAGCGATGCAATCTAAAGCTGGATATAGAATTGATCTATTGCATCAAGCTCCATTTCATTATTTGCAGCAGCTATCCAGCGTATTTTTTATAGCCAAGTCGCCGAATTTTAAATTCTTACCCCGCTATTAAATCGGTTTATTCAATCAGGAATGCCGTTTCTATTGGCTTTACCATGAGTCTATGTAGCAATTTGGAGTAAGGAGATAGTTACGATCTTTGAAATTTATGCAACAAAGCAGCATGCAGGTCAAAAACCTGATGTGCGAATATGTGTCGATACTGACCCAACCAAGAAAAGGCGGCCAAGATCGTAACAGCCTCGAATCAAATATTCGGGTATATCAGCAGTTGGAGCGAATTATCGAACCACTACTATTTTTGATCAATGCCGATAATACTGATATTGCCTTGCTCTAAACGTGTCTGGATGATTGAGCGGGAGTCGAAGCAGTTTGTAGTTATCTCGATCCCCTGGCGATGATAGCCAATTGAATCTAAGGCATGCGTCTAAACCCGCTTTTGCGTATTGGCCAACAGCACGTTGACGGCGTAGGCGACGACAAAGACGCCCACCGGGATGGTTTGCGGTGGAATCGGAAACGGCAAGGTCAAACTGACCAGCAACAGATACAGCGCGCCCAGAATCAAGTAAAGGCTGTAGCGGTGTGCCATGGGGCTGGGGTAAT
>LUUF01000064.1 GCA_001644045.1 Methylomonas methanica
GTAGCCGGCAGTTGAGACAGAAGCAATTGGCTGTGGATTTGGGGATTAATGCCAGCTATATCAGCGCCCTGGAAACAGGTCGAAAAGAACCGCCCTCCAGGCAAATCTTAGAAAGACTAATTACCGCCTTGGATTTGAGCGATGACGAGCAGGCTGCGTTATGGGAGAGTGCGGAGCAGTCGCAAAGGTCAATTCAACTGCCTGACGGTATGCGGTTGTCAGAATTTCGGTTGGTCAACGAATTACGGAAACACCTAGGGAATTTAGATGAAGGGCGAATCACAATCATGTTGAATCTCCTTACCCTGAATATCTCTGACAACAAGCAATTAAAAACAAGGAGAACAGATATGTAAAGTGCAGCACGGAACAAACCAGATGGCTTGCCCCGCACTGCAAGCGAAGTAGATACTCCGCCGTGTCGCAACGCTAAGTATCCCCTCGCCCACAGCTCTCGTCAAGCCGACTCTGGCATCAAATACCACTAACGTAAAAATTTATTACCGAATCGGTAAGGAATCGTTATGTCTATCGATAATCATGACCGGCGTAAAAGCGCTGGTCAGAGGGCCGATTTGTGCCTGAATATTACCCCGCAACCCAAAGCCGAGCTGGCAAGACAGCCCGTGACACGGTCTCGGGGACTGGTCCGAGGTCAACACCCGTCGACCAAGATGAATTGCATGATTGCGTGGGAATCGCAACTGGAACAAAAAGCTTGTTACCACTTTGAGTTTTCCCCAGTGGTCAAGGCATTTCGAGAGCAGCCGCAAACCCTCTACCTATCAGCATCAAAGGGAATGTTCCGGTATACGCCGGACTTTGAATTGACCTTGCATAACGGCGAAATTTGTTATGTCGAAGTAAAGCCTTTATCTAAGTTGTTCTCTCCGAAAGTACTGGAGCGGCTACAGGCTGCCAACCAGTTTCTGGCCGAAAAAGGCTACAGCTTTATCGTCTTGACAGACGAAGAACTGAATTTTCCCACTCGAATCCGGAATTTCTCAATTCTTCGGCCGTATCTTCGATTCGACATCCCACCCTACATTTCTGATCAGGCCAAAACATGGGCTGCTGGAACCAACGACCCAACCATCGGAGCCCTCTGCCGTTTTGTGGGTATGCAATCCACCGCTTTCGCTTTACTCGCTCAGCTGCATATCGGCTTTGACTTCGACCAGCCGCTCGAAAATACCACCCAGATTTTTACCTCAGTTATCGGAGACCATCATGAAACTTGCTTCTTTACATACCGGACAGGACCTGATTTTAAACAATGTGCCGTACCGACTGATCCGCATGCTTGAGGATGGTCAATGCCAGTTAGAACGCAAAAGTGATTTGGCATTGAGCAGTTATACCAAGCATGAGCTTCTGGGGTTTATCGGCTCTGGAGTGGTCATTTTAGGTGGGCAGGAGAGTATTACTGTTACCGCAACAGTGGAAAACAATCAGCGGCTGGAAAGCGACTTATCCGCTTATTCCGAAAAGATGCAGCAGGAAGCGAATTACAAATATAGCTATGTGAAAAGAGCGGACGACCTTTTGGGTGAAAATGTCAATCGAGTCAGGCTACCAAAAGTGATTAAGCTAGTCGCGGATGAAAACAATGATCCTCATCCACCGTCTCCATTCACTGTTCGTTTGTGGTGGAAAAATTGGATTAAAGCGGATCGCTCTATCATTACCTTAATAGAAAATAAGCGGGGTCCAAAAAACAAACGCCGAATCGTCAAAGAGTGTCAACCGGCGTTGAAA
>LUUF01000065.1 GCA_001644045.1 Methylomonas methanica
GTGACGACACTATCTAGTGTTTCAGACAAAAAAAATCCGACACGAGGCCGGATTTGAGGGAGGAAGTTATTGCACTGAACGTCTCTGCAATGGTGAATATAATATCAGTATTTTCTAATGCAAAGAATGCGACATACTGTCACACGTCAAGTTGCCGCTTAATCTTTGCATCATCTTAACGATGCCCATGGTGACCGAAATGCCCGTGACCACCATGGCCGCCATAACCTCTATAGCCCCCGTATCCCCACCCGCCGCGAAACATCGGTACGGGTACCGGTACAACGGGCGCTGAATAACCGTAGCTATAGCCGTAACTGCCATAACCATATGGGGTATACGTCGCGGGATAAGGGTCAGCGTAGGGCGCGTAAGCCACACACCCGCTCAGCATCGTCAGCATAATCAAAATAAGCACCGAGCGTATTTTTGTGCTCATGACTACCACCCGTGCCGGTTATTCCGGTCGCAACGTGGTATATGGATAGGTTGTTGGTAGACAAACCCTCTCACTGGCGGTAACCCGTAATACTCTGCCGGTGCCTGGTAATAGCCCACGGCGGGCGGCGGCACGTATGCGCGGTAATACGGATTGTTATAGTTATACCCATAGTTATCGCGCTGATAATTATGATGATGTCTGCCGCCCCAGTCGCCATCATGCGCAAATGTTGCGCTCGAAAAGAACAAGGTCATTGCCAATAGTGTTGTAAGCCTGAACATAAATCCTCCTTATCCGGGATTTTTCAGTTGCGGCTCATTGTTCTCTCTCAGGCTTAAACATCTCTTAACTGAGGATATTCAGTCCATCAAAAATATATTTCCATAGTGTCATAGCCTATCCGCAGCGGTCTCTAGATAGTATCGTTATAAGATGGCTGTCCAAATTGATGTGTCAACACTAAACCGGACACATAATTAAGCGGCTTGGTGCCGCAATTCGTAATTAATCGGTGACAGGTAGCCGTTAGCGGAACGTAACTGCTCCCGGTTGTAAAACACTTCGATATATTCGAACACCGCTTGTTTGGCCTGATCGCGGGTCTGGAAAGTCTGCTGGTGAATTAGCTCGGTTTTTAGTGTGTACCCACGGGGCATAAATGAAAGAAACTCTCCGAAACCGCGTTATCCCAGCAATTCCCTTTTCGGCTCATGCTTTGTCGAATGCCGTGTTGTTTAAGCAAAGTCCGATGACTTTCTGAGGCATATTGGCTACCCCGGTTGGTATGCCATAGCAAGCCTTTGTCGGGCTTACGTTTCCAAATAGCCATTAAGAGGGCGTCATTGACCAACTGCGTTTTCATCGTTTCGGCCATTGACCAATCCACGATCTGGCGGGAAAACAAGTCGATCACCACCGCCAAATACGACCAGCCATCCTGAGTCTGGATATAGGTAATATCACCCGCATAGACCCGGTTTGCTTGATCAACGGTAAACTGGCGATCCAAATGATTAGGCGCAATCGGTAGATCGTGCGCTGAAAATCTTGGAAACGGAGCGGTAGCGAAGTGAAGATTTTTAGTCCCCGATAGCCGTAGCGCCGGGCGGGTTTTCGTAGCGAAGCGGAGAAAACCTGCAAGGCATCGCGACACGGCGTTAAGTCATGCGAGAGCCCATGTTTCGACCCCTTGTTGGGTCGGAACGAGGTGACGCGGACGAATCGGGGCGCCGAAGGCATAAGCGGTCGCGTGATTTTTGCCGATTTTTTCCTGCTGGGACGCTCGAAAAAATCTTTCGGCAAAAATAGCGACTCCCCGATTGAGCATAGTACGAGCCGAGGAAGTTCATACCGAGATATTCGCAGCTTAGCTCAAATGGTTGATTGAATGCTGACGGTAGACTTGGGGTTGTGCCGGTTGAAATCACTGCCAGAGCTTTACCACGAAGCTGATGACCAAGCGATTGACGGAATGAAAGCAAATCGCTCAATCGATCGAAGAAAGTTTTTGCTTGCGCACTCATGGTGTACCAGTGCAGAGGTGTAGCGATAACCCAAACTGGTGATGGCATAAGCTGTTCGACAAGCGGTAAAAAATCATCGCCCGCATTGGCATATGAATAGGAAAAACACCCGATATTATGTATAGAAAAATCGATGAGGGGCGCGCGATCTTCAGGAAGAACGATGCGCGAAAGATCGAAAGTGTTTCCGTTTGACCGGGATGAGGTGAGAAGAATAACCGGTTGATTAGGATTTATGTGCATAAGGCATAAAGTTGATAAATGTACTGCCTTCATCGAAACATTCAGAATCTAATCTGCTCGTCTTAAATGGTAGGCAATTAACAAAATCACCGCAAATGCAATAGCTGCAAACAATGCCTCTTCAGGTGCATGAAAGCTTCCGATGTAAGCAATTCGGCATCGCGAGGCCGTTGAAAATCCACAGCAAGGTTTTCGATGATGCGCCCCGGCCGGGCACTCATCACCAAAATTCGATCGGCCAGAAACAAGGCTTCGTCGATGTCGTGGGTGACGAACACGATCGTGGTGTTGAAGCGCTCCCAAACCCGCAGCAGCAATTGCTGCATCATGATGCGGGTCTGCGCGTCCAGTGCGCCGAAGGGTTCGTCCATCAGTATCACTTTGGGTGAATTGATCAGCACCCTGGCGATTTCGACCCGCTGCTGCATGCCGCCCGACAATTGAGCGGGATAATGTTCTTCAAAACCGGCCAATCCGACCAGTTTTAACAAGTCGCGCGCTTGTTCATGGCGGACGTTGCGCGGGATGCCTTGCATTTTCAAGCCAAACGCCACATTGTCGATCACCGATTTCCACGGAAACAGCGTGTGTTGCTGAAAGACGATGCCGCGCTCCGAATCGGGTCCGCTGATTGACTTGGCATCGACCCGGATGCTGCCGCTACTGGCGGGCAAGTGGCCGGCCAATGCGCCCAGCAAGGTCGATTTTCCGCAGCCCGACGGACCCAATAGGCAAATAAATTCGCCGGGGGCTATCGAGACGCTGACGTTCTGCACCGCTTCGAAGGCTTGCTTGCCTCTGCCTAATGTGATCGACAGGTCTTTGATGTCGACCCGGCCTAGCTCGGTATGGCTCATAAGGCTTTTGCTGGTGGCCGATGCCAGGGCGTTAAGGCCTGGCCGAGTCTTTTGACCAATTGGCTGCTGAGCAGGCCCAAGCCGCCGATCAGCAGCATGCCGACCACGATGCCGGCATAGTTTTGAATGGTGTAGGCCGACCAGGTGTAGTAGCCGATGCCGAATTGCCCGGCGATCATCTCCGCTGTGACCAGGCAAAACCAGGCCGTACCCATGCCTATCGACAAGCCGGTGAAGATATTCTGTGCCGCGCCTGGCAATATCACTTCGTGAAACACTGCAAGTTGCCTGGCGCCCAGGCTGCGCGCCGAGGCCAGCAGGCGGGCGTCGACGCCGACCACACCGTGGATGGTGTTGAGCAGGATAGGGAACAAGGCGCCGGTGAAGGTGATGTAGGTCATCGACAACTCAGTGGATGGAAACATCAGGATTGCCAACGGTATCCAGGCCACGGCCGGAATGGGCCGCAGTAGTTCCAACGGCGGCAGCAACAGGTCGGCGGCCAAGTGGTAACTGCCTATGCACAGCCCCAACACTATGCCGACGAGGCCGGCCAATACAAAACCGCCAAATACCCGCGACAGACTGGCGGTCAAATGCGCCAGGGTTTTCTTGGATTGCAACAAATTCCAGCCTTCTGCGAAAACTTCGCCGGGCGTAGGTACGTTTTGAAAGGTGACGATGCCCAAATCCACATGCTGGGTGGACAGCAAATGCCAGGCGATCAGGTAAAACCCAACCGATGCGGCGCGCAGTAACGGGCGTTTAAATCTGGGATATTTCAACGCTTATGTTACCGGACCGCAGTGGCTAACGCTGACGGGTTGGCAAAAGCCGTTTGCGCACCGGCAAAATCCAAAACCCGACCGCCCTGCTGGTCGGCCTGGGCATCCGCTTGTTCTTTTGATAGAAAAGCGCTGAGGCGGTTTTGCTCCAGCACGAACCAGGCGTCGTTTGCCAGCAGCTTGATGCCGCTTAGCTTATCCTGCAAATACACCGCGCGCGCCGTTTTGCCTGCTTTTTGCAGCGCATTCAGCGCGGCAAAGGCCGATACGGCAGAGGCGTAGTTTCGAACTGTCGGTTCGCCGTTAATCCAGATCTGTACGGCTTGCTTGAAGTCGGTTATCGGCTGGCCGCTAACGGCGTTGGCGATAGGTGATGGTGAATAATCTTTAAGCTTGGCGTCGTAATCCAGCCCGTTTTGTTTGAACGCGGTCCTCAGGTGACGGTCGTCGATGTATTGTTCGACATCCAGGTCGGTGCTGGTGCGTTTCAGTAATTTTAAGGTTTCGAAAGCGGTTTTCACGGCTTGCCGGTATTCCGGCTTCCAGGTGAAATCCCGAGTTTGCACGCCCAGCGGGCCGTGGAACAGATACGCCACTTCCGCTTCGATGCCGGTGTGTTTGGCAATCAGCTCGCTGTATTTTTCCGGCTCCGCTGCAAGCAATTGATTGGCTTCCAGCGCGGCGCGCAGAAAGGCCACGACCAGTTCGGGGTACTTTTCGGCGAAGTCGGCATCGGCCAACGTGCCGTGGAAAGTGGGCGTGTTGGATTGAGCGCCGTCGTAGATTTTTCTGGCAAAACCGCGATACGGAAATAATTCGGCGAACGGCACGAAATCGGCATGGGCATCGACTTTATGGGTCAATAGCGCGGAACCGGCGATTTCCGGCGCTTGGGTAATGATGTTGACATCCTCTTCCGGATTCCAGCCTTGCTGGGCGACGGCTCTGAGCAGCATGCCGTGGGCGGTGGAGGCGAACGGCACCGAAATGGTTTTACCCTTTAATTCGGCCAGGGATTGCACCGCCGAATCCTTGGGCACTACCACACCATTGCCGCTACCAGCCGGGCTGCCGGATAGTACGTTGATAAACAGGCTCTTCTTGCCGGCTTTCCGAAACGCTTCGATGTTGAACGCGCCCGGAAAATCGGCCATCGAGCCAATATCCAGTTTGCCGGCCACCATTTCATTAGTCAGCGGCGCGCCGGAGGTAAAGTTGTGCCATTGGATGTCGTATTCGGCATTTTGGTATTTGCCGTCATGTGGCAGATGTTTTTCCAACAGTTGCAGTTCGCGGATCAACAGGCCGCCAGCGGCGCAGTTGATGGTGGTGTCTTGAGTGCCGATGGCGATGCGGATTTTTTCGGCGAAAGCCCAATCGCTGGCTAGCAGGCCAAGGAAAAGGAGCAGATTGCGTAGTACTACTTTCATAGGTTATTGAGTGTTAATGGCGTTTGTCGGTAGTTTTATGCAGGCGTTTTAGTAGCGGCGCTATCGAAAGGTCGGGTAGCGAAGGGATGCGCGGTTTCGCATGCCCGCGACGCGCGTAGCACCAGCGCGTCGTTGAATTGAGCGCCGACGATATGCAAAGCCACCGGCAGGCCATGACTATCGAAGCCGATCGGCACCGATGCCGCCGGTTGCTGAGTCAGATTAAACGGCGACAAAAAGGGCGCTTCCGGCGCGGTCCCTAAAGCTGGCACCGGTTTTGACGTAACCGGCGTGACCAGCAGATCGTAGCGCTGGTGAAAACGGCGCAGCGTCGCTCCCAGCGCGGCGCGGCGTTCATGCGCTTCGACGACCTCGGCCAGGGTATGCTTCTCGGCCTTTTCTATGGAGGCCTGAATGGCAGGATCGAGCAGCGCCAAGCCGGCGTCGCCAATGTCGCGCCGCAGGCGGATGGCTCTTTCCGCCGCCAGCGCGTCCAGGATGGGCGCGGGGTTTTCGAAGCCGGGATCTACATTCTCAATAATCGCCCCCAGCTTGGCTAACTCGGACACCGCTTTGTCGACCAGGGTTTGAATTTCCGGATCGACAGTCAGATAACCCAGCGTCCGGCTGTAGGCGATGCGCAAACCTTTGATGCCGTTATTCAGCTTGTCGGTCCAGTCGCGGCCGTCGCTGGGGAGGCTGGTCCAGTCGCGGACATCCGGCGCGGCAATCACGTTAAGCAACAGGGCCGCATCGGTGACGGTGCGGGTCAGCGGACCGATATGAAACAAGGTGCCGTTATGCGCGGCCGGAAATCCAGCTGCGCGGCCGTATGTGGGTTTAAATCCGTACACACCATTCACGGCCGCTGGCTGGCGAATCGAGCCGCCGCCATCGGTACCCACCTGCAATGGACCCAGACCCAATGCCGCGGCCACCGCCGCACCGCCGCTACTGCCGCCGCTGGCGTGTTGCCGGTCCCAGGCGTTGGGCGTGACCCCGGCCAGCTTGGTTTCCGTAAGACCTTTCCAGCCGAATTCGGCGGTCTGGGTTTTTCCCAGCAGGATCGCTCCCGATTCGCGTAGCCGGGCGGCGGCCGGGCTATCCTCGGTTTGCGGTTTGTCCGTCGTCGCCAAACTGCCTTTGCGGGTGGGGAAGCCTTGCACATGCAGCAAGTCTTTAAAGCCGACCGGCACACCATCGAGCAAGCCTTGAGGCTTACCTTTGTGCCAGCGCGCTTCGGAGGCTTTGGCTTGAGCCAATGCGTTGTCCGGGTCTACTGCGCGATAAACATTGAAATAGGGCTGTAAGGTTTCGATGTGGCTGAGAACCGCTTTGCTTACCTCCACCGGCGAAGCGGCTTTGCGCTTATACAGGTTGAGCAATTCGTTGGCGCTAAGTTGTGTCAAATCAGTTGGCATTATTGGCTATCCCTATTTCCGAGGCGAGAGAGCCTTTGTCAGTCAATTAATATGCCATAGCCTAAGGTGTTGTTTTAACAACAAAGCCGGGATTTTATCGGCGCAATATTGTTGCCAGACAAACAGATGTTGTTGACGGTGTGGTGGCTTGGCAGCTTTAGCCGCGCATAGACTCAGATAGCGAAATATCCGTAACAGCCCACGGCGACTAGCGTTAGTCCGACAAACTTGATCTTGTCGGCCAAACTTTGCTCACCCCAATAATAAAGGCAGCTGGCTTTTTTGCGACACCAGAAGGCTATCAGGCTATTGCCGGCCCGCCGACAGTTGCGCGGCACAATGCGCCAAAGAAAGTACAGGCCGATCAGGCCGACCGTACACAGAATATAAAAGACGATGACCTGGGTCGTGTGCGTGTCGGTATGGAAGGCGTGCTCGATGACATGATCCAGATTGTATTCGGCATACTCGAACATCAAGTGCACTACATGCAAAACCACTTCGAAAACATGATGGATCAAGCCCATTAACAGGCCGAATGCGGTATCCGGCATCGCCAGGGCCAATAAAGCCAGGCTTAGCAGCAGGCCGTTCGTGGCCCACTGCTGTTTTTTGGTTCTGTCGATATGTTTGTTTAACAGCGCCGTATCTTCAGACGTCAGATTGACGAATTGGGCGCCGATCAAATACGGATATCGGTCGTTTTCGTAAGGGTTGCTAGGCTTGCAATACACCACCTTGCAGCAGGTCATGATCGCGGTCATACTGGATAACAGCAGTATCCGCAGCAGCAGATAATCGCCGGCTTGCAGAGCATCTTTCGAGGTGAAGGCGATACCGCTGGCGCTGATATTGACGTTGAGTGTGTCGTTTTCCCTGCTTTGCGAATCGGGTAGTGTTAGAGGCGAGACGGTATCGGGAGGATTAACGTTACTTAGCAAATCATCGAAGTTTTCCGGCGCTTGCAGTTGCCCATCATGATCAAGCTTGCGATAGAAAAGATTGGCTTGCTCATAAATGCGAAAAGCCACTCTGCGATTCAATTTCTTGCCGTTTACCTTAGCCATATTCATCAAACCCTAAAAATCGCCTGTTACGTACTGTCGATGATAGTCCAAGACCGCAAACTCTCAATCCGCATAAAAATAACCCGGAGGCAGATTGGCGCGTTTGCTCAGGTTTCGTGCTTATTCACCCAATGTTTTACGGCAGGTGGCTGATAATTGACATAGCGGTCCAGCAATAAATTTGGATCGGTCTCGACCATTAACATGGCGCGGTGATGCGGTTTGACGAATTGTTCCGCCGCGACATGGTCCAGAAAGCTGATCAAGGCATCGTAATAACCCGCCACATTTAACACGCCGCAGGGCTTTTGGTGAAAACCCAGCTGCGCCCAGGTCCAAATCTCGAATAATTCCTCCAGCGTACCGATACCGCCGGGCAGCGCGATAAAGCCGTCGGCCAGTTCGGCCATCAGCATTTTCCGTTCGTGCATGGATTGGGTGACGTGCAATTCGGTGAGATTGGGATGGGCGACTTCCTTGTGTGCCAAGGCTTTGGGAATAACGCCAATAGCTTGGCCGCCGAGATGTAACACCTGATCCGCGATCATGCCCATGATACCGATGCCGGCACCGCCATAAATCAAGCGGATGTTGCGGCTGACCAGCGCTGTGGCCAGTGTCTGGGCGGCCGCGCCGTATGCCTCAAGCCGGCCGGAACTGGAACCGCAGTAGATGCAAATGCTGTTTATCGTTGTCATGTCCGGTTTGCTGGAGAATTTGGGTGGCTTATATTCGGCGGAAAGCGCTGATGCGGCAAGCCGAATTTCAGTTAGGCCGAGTCCGGGTAAAAGCGTTCATGGCTGCTCAACCGCTGTTACTGATAGAATTGGTCTTTTTAGCCAAACAGCCATCATGCGCTTAATTCGGGGTTTGAATCATCTTGAGCCGTTACGCGACGGCTGCGTGTTGACCATAGGCAACTTCGACGGCCTGCATCTTGGGCATAAGCTGGTGATCGAAAAACTGGCCGAACATGGTCGGCGGTTGAATTTGCCGACCGTGGCGATGGTCTTCGAACCTCAGCCTTTGGAGTATTTTCTCGGCGACCATGCGCCGTCCAGATTGACCCGCTTGCGCGAGAAAGCCATCCAGTTTGCGAAATTGCCGGTCGACGAATTGCTGGTGTTGCCGTTCAACCGCAGCCTGGCCGATTGCGATGCGGAACATTTCATTCGCGATATTCTGGTCAAGCGTTTGCGGGTCAAACATTTGGTGGTGGGCGACGATTTTCACTTCGGCAAGGCGCGGCGCGGCAATTTTGCGCTGTTGCAGCATCGCGGTCAGGAATACGGTTTTGCGGTGGAAGATAGTCATTCCTTCGAACTGGCCGGGCTAAGAGTCAGCAGCACTTTGATACGCGATGCGCTGGGCGAAGGTCAACTGGAGCAAGCCAAACTGATGCTGGGCCGGGATTATTCGGTATGCGGCCGGGTCGCGCACGGCGACAAGCGCGGCCGGGAACTGGGCTTTCCGACGGCCAATGTGCGGATGTTTAGGAAGAACACGCCTATCGTGGGCGTGTTTGCGGTAACGATGACCGGGGTGGACGGTAACGAATACCAGGGTGTGGCCAACGTCGGCACTCGGCCCACGTTCGACGGCGGCGCCAAAGTGGTGTTGGAAACGCATTTATTCAACTTCAACCAAGATATTTACGGGCTTTATGTTGAAGTACATTTTAAAAAGAAGCTGCGCGACGAAATCCGTTTTGCCTCGCTGAGCGAGTTGAAACTGCAAATCAGCAGGGATGTCGAACAGGCCCAGCAATTTTTTAGTCAAACGGCGGACAGGCAATGATTAACTCCGAAAACCTCCCGGCATCGCCCTGCGTCAGAAATTGTTGTCTGAACGACGACGATATTTGCCTGGGCTGCTTTCGTTCCCTGGATGAAATCCGACTGTGGTCTACAGCGGACACTCAGACGCGCGAACTGTTTTTACGGCACGCTGCCGAGCGGCGTATCGCTATGTCGCAAGCCGGCCGACTGGGGTCTATTTATTTCGAACAATCGCCGGAAGTTTAAGCGCTAGTTACGCGCCGTTTTTGCAACATCGGCCGGACATCCAGCCAGGCGGCAATGCCGGTATAAATAATCAAGCCCAGGCTACCGGCCAACCAGACGTTAATTTGATAAATATCCAGTACATAGCGGTTGGCAAAATATAAGGCCAAACCCAATGCAAAATAGCCGGCTATTTTGCCGACCGGATAGCTCACCGGATAATAGCGCCGGCCCAAAGCCCACGACAAAACCACCATAAACAGGTAACAAGCCAGCGTCGCCCACGCGGAACCGACATAGCCCCATACCGGTATCCAACAGATATTCAAAACAATAGTCAGACCGGCTCCGGCCAGCGAGACCCAGGCGCCCAGGCCGGTGCGGTCGCTCAGCTTGTACCAGACGGATAGATTGACATAAATCCCCAGCAGCAGATTGGCCATCAGTAAAATCGGCACCACCTCCAGGCCGGCGCGGTACTCTTCGCCGATAAAATACTTGAACAGGTCGATGAACAGCATCACCACTAAAAAGATAAACACTCCGGCGATGACGAAATACTGCATCACCAACGCATAAGCCCGCTTGGCATCGGCGCGGCCGGCATAGGAAAAGAAAAATGGTTCACCGGCGTAGCGAAAGGCCTGCACGAACAAACTCATCAAAATCGACAGCTTGTAGCAGGCGCCGTAGATGCCCAGCATCTTCAGGTTGGTGGGCAAATCGTAAGGCAGCAAGACTTTCAGAATCGCCCGGTCCAGCATTTCGTTAACCATGCCGGCAAAGCCGATAATCACCATGGGCAGGGAATAGCGCAGCATCGGCCCGAGCACGCGTGGGTCGAGTTGAAAACGTACCGCGCGAAATTGCGGCAGTAACAGCAGCAGTTTACAGACGCTGGCCGCGAGATTGGCCAGGAAGATATAACCGACGCCCAGTGTCGGGTCGTAATAAGCGGCCAACTCGTTATCCGGCCATAAGTTATTCAACTTGGGCCAAGCCAACAAAAACAGCAGATTCAAGGCGATGGCTATGAAAATCTCGGTCATTTTAATGCCGGCAAAACGCCAAGCCCGATTCTCGGCGCGCAACCGGGCAAACGGCAACGCCGACAGCGCATCCAGTGCCAAAATCCAGCCGAACCACAGTAGATACTCAGGATGTTGCGGATACTGCAGCCAGTCGGCGAGCGGCTGTTGCCAATAGTAGATTGCCGCGATGAAACCGAGATTGGCGATTAGCAGGAAACCCAAGGCGCTACGGTAAACCTCGTCGCCGCTAAACTCCGGCCGTTGCCGAAACCGGAAATAACCGGTCTCCAGGCCCAGCACCAACAGCACCGCAAAAAATCCGGCATAGGCGTAAAACTCGGAGACCACGCCGTATTCGCCGGCGCTGAAGGTGTAGGTGTACAGCGGCACCAGCAGATAATTCAAAAACCGGCCGACGATACTGCTGAGGCCGTAGATGGCGGTTTGGGAAACGAGTTGGCGTAGTGAGCTCAAAAGCGGTTAAGTCCGAATAATGATAAGACCTCTCGGCGAGGTCCAAGGTGGCGGTATTGTAAGTCAGTTGCCGGCTTGCAGAGTAATAGGACAGTGCCGGCAGCGATTATCCCGCAGTGGTTAAACTTTGCTCGATCAGGATTTTTGCCGCCGCCGAGGCGATGCGCATTGCCCCGGACTGTCGGCGCATCTGTTCGCTGACGATGGCCCCGGAAATCAGCATCGCCAGTTGTTGGGACAGTTGTTCCGGATCCGGCGAGCCGGCTTGCCGGGCCAATTCGGCTAATATTTCCCGGAAGGCGTCGGAAAATTCAGCGGCGGCCAGTTGCACCGGATTGGCGGCTTCGGCAAATTCGGCGGAGGCGTTGATGAACGGGCAGCCGCGAAACTCCGGGCTGGCTAATAACTCATCGAATACCGCAAATACCGCCAGCAATTTTTGCTTCGGTTCGCTGGCGCGCAGTTCCACGCCGGCCAGGATGCGATTCAGCATCGCATCCCTGCTTTTATTTAGATGGGCCAGTACCAGATCGTCCTTTGACGGAAAGTACTTATACAGGCTCATCTTGGTGGTGCCGGCGGCTTTTACTATCGCGTCGACGCCGGTGGCCTTGATGCCCTGGCTATAAAACAGCCCGGAAGCTGTTTGCAAAATGTGATCTTGGAGATTACGAGCCATAATTAAGCACCGGGAAAAACAAGTTGCAACTATACAGACCGGTATGTATTATTTCAACAGACTGACCGGTCTGTTTTAAGGCGGTCCTCAACTCAACTAATGGAGATTATTCGATGATTACTTTGTACGGCGTAGCAATCAGCAACTATTACAACAAAATCAAATTCGCGTTGATGGAAAAGGATATAGCGTTCATCGAAGAGTTTACCGCGCCCAGCCAGAGCGAAGACTTGTTGCAGCGTTCGCCATTGGGAAAAATCCCGTTCATTAAAACCAGCGACGGCTATCTATCCGAATCGCAAGCGATCCTGGAATATCTGGAAGATGCATTTCCGGCCAATCCGCTGTATCCGGCCGATGCTTATGAGCGCGGCAAATGCCGGGAATTGATCCAGCATCTCGAACTGAACGTCGAACTGATCGCCCGCCGCCTGTATGGAGAAGCCCTGTTCGGCAACACCGTATCGCAAGAAACCAAGGATGAAGTTCGGACCAAGCTCGATGCCGGTCTGAAGGGTTTAGCCAAGCTGCTGAAACTGTCGCCCTACGCGCTGGGAGACAAATTTAGTACGGCAGACATTGTGGCTTGGCCGCATCTGCAATTGGTCGGTTTTGCCACCCAAAAAATCTACGGCGAAAATTTGGTGAATACGCATATTCCGGGCATTGAGGCTTATATACAACTGATCGAAAGCCGGCCCCACGCACAGATAGTCGGTGCCGACCGGGCAAAGGCGTTGGAGGCGTTTTTTCGGAATAAATAATTCGCTCTCGGCTATACCTCTCTTGGTTTAGCCAGGCCACTCCTTTGATAGCACTCTTGCATTAAGCCGTCGGTATTACCAATGCCGGCGGTCATCTCCCTTCATATCTTTTCAATATCCCGCTCAGCGCCAACCTTGCATCGAAAAGCCTGCGAGAGGAAGATGGCGATGCACGCGCTTTTACTAATAATCAATAATTAAGGAGACCGAGCATGAGTGCAGCCCCGAAAACCCGTCGGCAAAATCCCTGGGAAAAGTTTTTAACTTTTTTTGGCGACATCAAAATTTATCCGCACCCGATGTTCATCGTTTACGATCCCGGCTCCTACCGCATTAAAGGCCCGGACTTGCGCGAGATTCTCGACACATTGCAGCCCGGCGATATCTTGCTGCGCGGTTACGACAATTATCTGGACGGCAAATTTATCGGCGGCACATTTAGCCACGCCGGATTTTATTACGGCGAAGCCACGGATGCGTCTGACAGGCCGCTGGCGCGTGTTGGTCAGCAGGAAAACGGCAAAGACTGGTTCACGCCTGGCAAACAAATGGTGGTGCATTCCATGGCGGAAGGGGTATTCATGGAAGACATCTTGACCTTCACCCGCTGCGACAAGATCGCCATCCTGCGTTTACCGGAACGGCTTGGTAAACAAACCGAGCAGAAAGTCCAGGTAAGCAGCGTCGAGGCGCCGGAGTTTAACCCTGAGGAAGAGCGGATTTATCAAGCTTTAAAAGGCGGCGATACGGTTGCCAGTGCGAACGCAATCACGCAAGCCAAACGGCTGGCGTTGGCCCATTTGGGTTATGCCTACGATTTTGGCTTTGATTTTGAAACCCACAAAAGCTTTAGCTGCACGGAGTTTATCTATTTTATATACCGTTGCGTTTGTCCGTTTGTGGACATCAAACTGGTCGAACAAATCATCCTGTTTTTCAGCAAAAAAGTACTACGTCCGGACGACTTTTTACAAACGAACTTACAACAGATTTTGGTAAAAGAATGATCCAGGTAATCCTGGCGAATGAAGGTTTATCGGCAAAGCGTTTTGCCGGCTGAACCGTGCGGGGAAAGTAAGAGCGGCGCGGACGGGCCTGTGAGGGCGCCGGCCCGCGCCTGTTAATGCTTAAGCTTCGTAATTGGCGCTGGCAAATTCCCAGTTAACCAATGCCCAGAATGCTTCCAGATATTTAGGACGCAGATTACGGAAATCGATGTAATAAGCGTGTTCCCAAACGTCGCAAGTCAACAAGGGCGTTTGACCCGCTGTCAGTGGGCAGCCGGCGTTGCTGGTGCTAACCAGTTCCAGACCGCCCTTGTCATTTTTAACTAACCACGCCCAGCCGGAACCAAAAGTGGTAACAGCGGTTTTGGTGAATTCTTCTTTGAATTTCTCGAAAGAACCGAAAGTTCTTTCGATGGCATTCGCCAAACCGCCGGTAGGTTCACCGCCACCGTTGGGTGACAGGCTGTTCCAATAAAAAGTGTGGTTCCAGATTTGCGCTGCGTTGTTGAATACGCCACCAGAGGATTTTTTCACGATCTCTTCCAGAGACAAGCCTTCAAACTCGGTGCCGGGAACCAGATTGTTCAGGTTGGTGACATAGGTTTGGTGATGTTTGCCGTAGTGGTACTCGATCGTTTCTGCGGAAATGTGCGGCGCCAATGCGTCTTTTGCGTACGGTAATGCAGGTAATTCAAAAGCCATCTTTATTCTCCAGATTGATTGAACAGCAGCAGTTATTAGGTACGGACTTACGGCCCAAACCTAATTACCCAGCATTATAATAAAGAATTATTGCTTAACACTAACTAATCTAAGGAAAACAACTATGGCGCTTGAGGTTGAACATAAATTTTTGCTGGCGAACGACGACTGGCGAAGTGAAATCGATCATTCCGTACACTATAAACAGGGTTATTTAAGCAGCAGTCCGCTTAGTTCGGTACGTGTGCGGATTTCCGACAGCAAGGCCTGGCTGAATATCAAGAGCGCCACTATCGGTACCCATCGTCAGGAATTTGAGTATGAAATTCCGCTAAGTGATGCCAATAGCATTCTCGACGAGCTATGCCACAAGCCGCTAGTCGAAAAGATCCGCTATTTTGTCTACCGCGATCGGCATGTTTGGGAAATTGACGAGTTCATGGGCGACAACCAAGGCTTGATTGTCGCCGAAATCGAATTGTCGGCAGTCGGTGAGGCTTTTGTTAGGCCGGACTGGGTGGGCGAGGAAGTCACGGACGATTTACGGTACTACAACAATAATCTTTGCAAACATCCGTTCAAGGACTGGGATAAATAACCGGCGCCAAGGCAGGTAGCGCGATAAAAATGCGGTTTTCCGGTTTTTGCCTCGATTGTTGCAAAACAGGGACAGTGTATTGGCGGAGTCGCTACAGCGCTACAAGCATAAAGCTGGATAGGCTAAGTGAGATCTAGAACGCAGCAGATTTTTGCGATAAGCAATGCGTTGTTAAAACAATAATTTAAAAGGCATATTGAAATACAGAATGCAATGCTCTATATTGAATGTATGAGCAAAGCTACTGGTGTTGTTTTTTTGATACTTTTTGCCGGTCCGCTACGAGCCACGGAGCTGACGACGGCTATCTCCCATTTGGAAAGCGATTGGGCCAGCGTTTACTATCAAAGCGATGAAACCCGGCAAAGGCAGACTTATCCGCAATTGCTGGAAAAAGCCGCCGAATTGACCAAGCGCTACCCAAATGCCGCCGAACCGAAAATCTGGCAAGCGACTATCATCGCCACCAATGCGGCGTTTCAATCCTCGCTGAGCGCCTTATCCAGCCTGGAAACTGCTAAGGTTCTACTGGAAGAAGCCATTGCCCAAAACCCTAATGCGTTGGACGGCGCGGCGTATGTCACACTGGGTACCTTGTATTATATGGTGCCCGGCTGGCCGGTATCTTTTGGGGATAATCAGCTTGCCGAGCAAATGTTGAAAGCCAGCTTGAAAATTAATCCTAACGGCATCGATGCCAATTATTTCTACGCAGATTACTTACTCCAACAGGATCGTAGTGCGGAAGCCGAGGAATATTTGCGCAAGGCCATCCAGGCTCCGCTGCGTAAACAGCAAGTGTTTGCCGACAGCCAATTGCAAAACGAAGCCAAACTCGCATTGGCGAATACCCAGCAGCGCAAATCCAACGCGGGCAAAAATAAATTTCAATCGCTGTTCACTTCCGCGACAGCCGACTAAATCCGCTTAGCCCGTTTGCCTTTGGATGTAGAATACCCCTACTTTCAAAACAGGCCACGACTGGCATTTATGAAAAAAACCATTTTCGGGCTGTCAGCGGTATTTTTTTTACTGTTTTGTACGTCCAGCGTCGCTGTCACGCCCGCAGCAAATCGGCCGCTGGAAACAGTAGCGCTACAATTAAAATGGTTTCATCAGTTCCAATTCGCGGGTTATTACGCCGCTATCGAGCAAGGCTACTATGCCGAAGAAGGCCTGCGGGTAGAGATACGCGAACGCAATCCCGATCAGGATTACATCGAGCAAGTGGCATCCGGGCAAGCCGAATACGGTATCGGTGATTCCGGCATCATCGCCCAGTACGCCAACGGCAAGCCCATCGCGGCCCTAGCCGCCATTTTTCAGCACGATGCGTTGGTGCTGTTCAGCAAACAAGCTTCCGGCATCGTCAGTCCTTACGAAATGGCCGGCAAGCGCATCATGTACGATGTGGTCGGCGAGAATAATGCTCAGGTTCGCGCCTTGCTGGCCGAGGCCAATCTGAACGAAAGCCGTTATCAAAAAGTTGCCGAAACCTTTAACGACGCAGACTTTATCGCGGATAAAGTCGATGTGATGTCCGGCTATATCACCGACCGGCCTTTTAGCTTTCGCGCCGCGGGCATCAAAGTCAACATCATCAATCCGCAAAATTACGGCATCGATTTTTACGGCGACTTGCTTTTCACTAGTCGCAAGGAACTGTTGCAACATCCAGGCCGGGCCGAACGCTTCCTCCGGGCCAGCCTGAAAGGCTGGGAATATGCACTGGCTCACCCCGATCCGCTTATCGAGCTGATCCAAAAAAACTATCCAAGCAAACTTAGTCCGGAGCAATTGCGTTACGAAGCGGAAGAAATCCGTAAACTGATCATGCCGGACAGTATCCCGCTCGGCCAGATAGAAGCTGCCCGTTTACGCCGCGTGGCCGGTATTTATGCCAACCTGAAATTGGCCCGGCCTTTAAACGACAGCCAGCTCAATGATTTTGTCTACGGCGGCGGTAAATCCAGCGATTTGCAATTGAGCGACGCGGAACGGCAATGGCTGGCCGAGCATTCTGAAATTCGGGTGGGCATAGACCGGAATTTTCCGCCCTACGAATGGCTGGACGCGGCTGGCGAACATCAAGGCATGATTGCCGAACATTTAAAGCTAATCGAGCAGCGCTTGGGGGTGAAGTTTGTTCTGATCATGGACAAGTCCTGGCAGGGAGTGCTGGACATGGCCAAGCGCGGCGAACTGGATATGATAGCCGGGGCGTCCAAAACCCCCGATCGAGAACAGTATCTGAATTTCACCCAGCCCTATATCAGCACGCCGACGGTGATCATCGGCGATAAAAACAGTGGTTATATTAATTCCCTGCAACTGCTGACGGGGGGGCGTGTCGCCATCGAACAAGGTTATTTTGTGCAGGAATTGCTAAGCAGAGACTACCCGGGAATGCAGCTGCTGACCGCACCCTCGGTACAAGAAGCGCTGAATCTGCTGGCCGAAGGCAAAGTGGACGCGTATATCGGCGATGCGGCTTCGGCCAGTTATGCGATTAAGCAACAAGGCTTCTTAAATCTGCATATTGCCGGCCAGCCCGGGTATGTCAACGAAACCCGGATGGCTGCGCTCAAATCCCATCCGCAATTGCTGTCGCTGTTGGAAAAAGCCCTGGCCAGTATCAGTCAAACCGAACACGATGCCATTATTAACCGCTGGATGGGCCTGAAGGTCGAGCAAGGCATACGGATGGACGCCCTATTGCGCTCAGCCGCCGTGGCTCTGCTGGCCTTGTTGTTTTTCGTCTATTGGGTGTTCAGGCTGCGTAAGGAAATCAAAGCCCGCAAGCGCAGCGAGGCTGACCTGGCCAGGCTTTATACCAATATGTCGCTGGGTTTTGCATTGCACCAGGTGATACGCGATGACAAGGGCAAAATCGTCGATTACCGCTATCTGGATATCAATCCGGCTTTTGAAAAAATGACCGGTATTGCCCGTGGCAACTGGATAGGCAAAACCGTAAAACAGGTGTTGCCGAATACCGAAGGAGCCTGGATCGCCAGCTTCGACGGGCTGGATACCAGCGGCGAGCCTCAGCATTTCGAAAACTGCGTGGCCGATCTGGGCCGTTGGTATGCCATCGATAGCTATAAAGCCGGTCCCGATCGTTTCGTGGTGTTGGTGCAGGACATTACCGCGCGCAAACAGACCGAACTGGCGCTAAAAGAAAGCGAGGAACGCTTTCGTATCAGCCAAATCTACGGTGGCGTCGGTATTTGGGAAGCGGATTTATTGAAAAACCGCCAATTCTGGTCGGAAATCGTCACGACCGAATTGGGTTTCCCGCATAACACACTGCATACCTGGAACGATTTCCTGGAAGTGGTTTGCCCGGAGGACAGGCCTCTAATCATAGAGGCGACCCGGCAGCATCTCGAATGCGGTGCCAATTACGACGTGGAATACCGTATCCAGACGCCTGCCGGCGAAAAGCGCTGGATGCGCTCGGTCGGCCAGGTCGAGCGGGACAGCGGAGGCAAGCCGGTGCGCATGCGCGGCATTGTCCATGACGTTAGCAAACGCAAGGCGGCCGAGGAAAAACTGCGGTTATCGGCGCGGGTATTTTCGGATGCTCACGAAGGCATCATCATTACCGACATCAACGCAAAGATCATCGATGTCAACGCCGCCTTCACCGACATCACCGGCTACAGCCGCGAGGAAGCGCTGGGTCGCAATCCGAGTTTTTTGAAATCCGGCCGGCAATCGCCCGAATTTTACGAAGCGATGTGGGAGATAATAAATCAGACCGGGCATTGGCAAGGCGAAGTCTGGAATCGAAAGAAAAACGGCGATTTGTATGCCGAATTATTAACGGTTTCGGCCTTGCGCGACGACGCCGGCAATATCATCAATTATCTGGGCTTGTTCTCGGACATCACCGAAAGCAAGCAACAGCAGCAAGCGCTGGAAGTGTTGGCGCATTTCGATCCGCTCACCCAATTGCCCAATCGCGCCTTATTTGCCGACCGCTTTGCCCAGGCTATCGCTCACAGCAAACGGGCCGAATCGCTGCTGGCTGTGTGTTATCTGGATTTGGACGGCTTCAAGCAGGTCAACGATAACTTCGGCCACGAAACCGGCGATCAATTGTTAGTGGAAGTTGCCAAACGCATCAAGTTAAAGCTGCGCGAAGGCGATACGGTTTGCCGGCTGGGCGGCGACGAATTTGCGTTGTTGTTCGAAAATCTGCAGTCGGTGCAGCAATGCGAAGACGCATTGGCGCGTATTCATCAGGCCATGGCCGAACCGTTCGAGTTGGAAAACCGGTATGTGCGGATTGCCGCCAGCAGCGGCGTCACCATCTATCCCTTGGATCTGGAAGATCCGGATATTCTGTTGCGCCACGCCGATCAGGCCATGTATCAGGCCAAATTGGACGGTCGCAATCGCTATCGGATCTACGATCATTTGGCCGGACAAACGACCAGCATCAATCATCGCCCCAGCCGTTTGGAGCAAGCGCTGGCAGAGGTTGGTCAGGCGCTGATGGATAACCAGTTTTGCATGTACTACCAACCCAGGGTCAATATCAAAGCCGGCAAAGTAGTGGGCGTGGAAGCCCTGATCCGTTGGCATCATCCGGAACGCGGCATATTGCCGCCGGCCGAATTTCTGCCGATAGTTGAAAATACCACCTTGGAAATCGACGTCAGCAACTGGGTACTGAGACAAGCATTTAAGCAATTACAAATCTGGCACGATCTCGGTCTGAATTTGCAAGTCAGCGTGAACATATCGCCACGCCATCTGCAATGGCCGGATTTCATCAAAACCCTGGAGACCTTGCTGGCGGAATATCCGCAAATCCCTTCCAAGCAATTGGAGCTGGAAGTATTGGAAAGTAGCGTACTGGAGGATTTGATCTCGGTTGGTGAAACGCTGAAACAATGCTATCACGACCTGGGAGTGCCCTGCGCGCTCGACGATTTCGGCACCGGTTATTCGTCGCTGGCGCATTTGCGGCATTTGACCATCAATACCGTGAAGATCGATCAGAGCTTCGTACGCAACATGATAGACGACCCGGATGACATGGCCATTGTCGAAAGTGTGATTGCGTTAGCCAAGGCGTTCAAGCGCGAGGCGGTTGCGGAAGGCGTGGAAGATATAGAACACGGCATTTTTCTGATCGACTTGGGTTGCAGCGTCGCCCAAGGTTGCGCCATCGCCGAAGCCATGCCGGCCAATGCGGTATTGGGCTGGGTGAATAGCTATCGCAACCATCCGGCCTGGGCGGCTTGCGGCAAGGTTTCGCTTAGTAATTGGCAGAGCCAATTGGAATTGCTGAAACTTCAGCAGCAGTATTGGTTGCGTCGTCTGGAGCATTGCCTGCAACCCATGGCCGACAGCAATCCGCGTTGGCCTATCCTGAACTCGAAAAAATCGCATCTGGGCAGGTGGCTGGAACGGCTCAGACACGAACGCCGCATCGATGTGCGTTTACTGGAACAACTGGAGCGGGCGCAATCCCGGCAGCAATCGCTGGCGGAAAGACTCCAGCGTCATCGCTTGGACGGCAGGAAGGGCGGCGACGAGGATTTCGGCAAGTTGCGCGAAGCTAATCTGCAAATAATGCAGTTGCTGGAACGACTCGAATCAGAGGCCTGAACGGAACTGCGCGGCCTGCGCCTATTCCGGTCACAATCACCAAGCATTCCGATACAAATCCAGCCAGGTTTTTAACGCCTTAGATCAGTCGATTGTATTGAAAAAGCCGGATTTTAAAAAGTAAGTTGGAACGGCGTTTTGGTTGATTGCCGTGGTTTTTCAGAAGCTGGCAGGTGAGTTTTTTGCTTTCTGGCGCATGAATATGGCCTCTATTGCTGTTATACGGATATTAATTGGGTTACTGGCCATTTGTTGCCAACTTCTTCGCCATTCACCTCCGCTGAAAATCTTGGAAACGGAGCGCGAGCGAAGTGAAGATTTTTAGTCCCCGATAGCCGTAGCGCCGGGC
>LUUF01000066.1 GCA_001644045.1 Methylomonas methanica
TTTTCAAAGCCGTTTGACAATATCCGAAGCTGATAGAATTTCCTGATAGTCCGACAGTTATACTCGAGGGGTTATTAATAGCACCTGCAAAGGTGGGATCGCCACCACAGACATCAATCGGCGTGCCATTGACTGACAGTTGATTGTTGAAGGTCGCGGCTGCACTAGCGAAGCCGCCCATAGTGAATTGGGTAAAGTTCGCCGTTACTGTTACGGGACTAGCATAGCTGCCTGCCGTCGCAGCGGTAAGCGCAAGTATCGCTAGAATTGGGGACAATTTCATGTTTAATAACATGCGTCCGATACGCGTTGCTATTCGCAGCTACGGAGTATATTAGGGTCAGAATACAGTTAAAGAAAATACTACTCTGACCCCATTTATGTTCCGGTTTGTCTAGAACGGCATTAGTTTTATCGGGGCTTTTCCGAATTCGGTTTTATATTCGCCATTGGGTACGTACCAGCCCGGGCCTTGGCTACCGCTATTCCAGTTGACGCGCTTGCCGTCAGTGGTCCATTCATTCAATTTGTTCCCGCTTTCCAATAGATATTGGTCGGCTCTGCAAACGGTATTGAGCCAAGGATCGACGATTAACCAGGCTTTCGCGGCTTGCAATTGGGTAAATTCGGCCACGCTCGAAAAATTGAGATGTTTGCTATTAATTGTGTCCTCTGAAATCAGGCAAAAAGCATGATCGCCCTTTTTATAAACGGTGCCTATATAAATAAGTTCGGGCTTGATGAAGTGAATTTTTAGTGCGTAATATCCGCTTAATGCAGCCATTTCCCCGCAATTGCCAGATCGATCGCCGACATTCATCTTCACTAATTGTTCGGCAATATTGTAATTGGATGTTGCACCGCTAAGTCGGTGCTGATCGGAGTTGTCACATTCATTCCAGCGTTTTTCGTGCTTGGCGGTCATCGGCCAAACCTCGGCATGGCCGTCATGCGTTACTTTGTAAAGCTTATTGTTGGACTTATGGCCCTTCTTGAAAAAACTTCTGACTCGATCTTTGATTTCTGCTGCGCCTAAAATATTCATAGTTGCGTTCTCCACACCAAGGTTAAGTTCCCTAAGGCGTTTCAACTCCTGTGCCAAATGTAATCAATAGGCGGCGATAAACGGAAATCGCAGTGATAGCGGGGCTTCCGGGCAGTTGGCCGGAGCCGACCAAAGACTGTTCAGTCAGCGGCTTATCTTTAATCGACACGATATGGCGTGTCGAATACGGAATATCGTGTCGGATTCGATGATTCAATGGGACGCCTTATTAAGCGAGAGATCATTACCGATCGTTAGGGTAGAGCCTGATTGCTCAAATGCGTATACGCCGGAAATGTTTGCAAGGCCATAAGGTGCGCAGACTATAGTGTGCCGCCGTCAGACACACCGTTCGCGATCGTTGCGTCTCGCATGGCTCAGCACAACCTATAGGTGGTCGCATCTTTTTGGGATTACGTCTAGCAGCTGTAGATCAACCAACAGACCTTCGTCAGAAAAACCATCCGTCTGCTATCGGCGAGCTCGGTAATCTGAGAAAGTTTGACCATCGGTTATTTTGCCCGAGGGCACAGGGCAGGGCACATATTAGGGCACAACCAGACACAAACCAAACGCATTGAAACGCGCTTGACCTTCGGGCGATTTCTGTTATCCTTTTGATCTAAAGGACGTTTCAGCGTGTCCCGATGTGTTCGCCTGTTATTGGTTGGCGCTCATAACCCGAAGGTCGTAGGTTCAAATCCTGCCCCCGCTACCAGACAAATGAAAGGCTTAGGTTTAACCACCTAGGCCTTTTTTGTTGTCTGTCGGTTTTGTAAGCTAGATCATTAGAAATGCTAATCAACACTTAACGCTTGTTGGAAGTTGCCTATCATTAAACCGAACGATTTTCGGCGGGATGGAATCTGCATCTTTATCGTTACGACGCGCAGAAGGTGGGAGCATAACTCCAGGACTATGGGATAATTCGGTAGCGGTGAACTCTCATCGCGACAAACAGGAAATACAAATGTATTCGTCAGATGATGAAATCGGCATTATTACTGCCTTTGTAGAGCAATTGGAAGAGCAGTCTATCCCGCGCGCGTTGGCCGTTAAGAAAAGAGTAGAAGATGGAGACACGCTAAACGAGATTGAGATAATGCATTTCGAGCAAATGCTCTCCGAGGCCAGCACTATGATGCCACTGCTGAAACATCACCCTGAATATCAAAAATTGATCGCTGAATTAGCGAATCTGTACAACGAAATTTCTGAACGCGCCCTACTTAACCAGTTAAACACCCAGGCTTAGGAAGCTGATGACCTAGGTCTGGGTATGTCGTCATTGTAGAAAGCTGCCCAAAAATTTTGCGCACAAAAAAGCCGGGCGTACCCGGCTTTCTGGAATTACAGCTGTAAAACGGCTGCTATTCGAAAGAAACTTCTTCCAGACTGGCTAAACAGCCCAGTCCTCTGGCAAATTCCTGTAATTCACTGGCCATGTGATAGTTAAGGATGGAGTTTGTCTTCAAATCGACAATCGCGTACTCGACAATCGGGTCGTCACTCTGCAGTCTCGGCTTGTACTTTAATAGTTTTTTTGATTCTTTCGCCAGCTTACGATTAAGCCGAGCCGTTAGCGCGCGAATTGATACCAACTTTTTCATATCCAATCTCCATGCGTTAAAACAGAATCTGCAGTATATGTGATTTTGACGGTTTGATGACAGCGGTAGGCAAAAAAGCCAGAGACTATTTGCTTACTGGTTTGGATTTTTAATCTTTGCTTTTCATGTCAATCACCCAGTGAATATTAAGCTGGCTAGCGTATGCAAAGCACAGATAATATAGTGTGTATTAAACATGGCGGATCCGATTCCGCACTAACCATGAGGGTTTTCATGTCTGAGCAAACCAATGCTTACCAAGCAATATCCACTCCAGGCCGGGAGGTTTGGTTGACTACCGCCGATCAGCGTGTTTTGTTTCAACCGCAGACAAGTCCATTTAGTTTTAACGACAACCTAGACGATTTGCCGGCAATAACAGTCGATGCCGGCGATATTTATCAAACCATGGAGGGCTTCGGATTCTCCTTAACCGGGGGAAGCGCCATGCTGATTGCTGCGCTACCCGATCTCGAACGGCAGGCTTTATTACGGGAATTGTTTTTGCCTGATGGCGACGGTATCGGCGTCAGTTTTTTGCGCCTTAGCATCGGTGCCTCGGATTTAAGCGAACGTTGTTTTAGCTATGACGATATGCCGGATGGACAAACCGACCCCGAGCTTGCATATTTTGATTTGAACGCCGGGGATAGTGACGTTATCCCGCTGCTCCTGGAGATTCTGACTCTCAATCCAAATATCAAAATCATCGCTACCGCCTGGTCGGCGCCGCGCTGGATGAAGACCAACCAGGCTTTTGTCGGCGGTAAACTCAAGCCGGAATACCATGGTGTCTACGCCGCGTATTTAGTGAAATATCTGCAAGCCATGCGCGAGCGCGGCATCGTGATCCATGCCATCACTCCGCAGAACGAGCCGCTGAATCAAAAAAACGAACCCAGCATGATTATGGAAGCCAGTGAGCAGGCCGAATTTATAAAGGATCATCTTGGGCCGGCCTTGCGCGACGCGGGTTTAACCGATGTGGAGTTGTTTTGCTGGGATCACAATTGCGATGTCAAAGAATACCCGTTGACGGTATTCGCCGATGCCGACGCCAGGCAGTATCTCAGCGGCTCGGCCTGGCATCTGTACGGCGGTGATATTTCGGTGTTATCGGAAGTGCATCAGGCTTACCCGGACATGAAGCTGTATTTCACCGAGCAATGGGTAGGTTCGGACGGTGAATTCGGCGGGGATTTAATGTGGCACGTCCGCCATGTGTTGATCGGCTCCATGCAGCATTGGAGCAGGGCGGTGTTGGAATGGAATTTGGCCTCCGACCCGTTTTGCGGCCCGCATACGCCGGGCGGCGAAGCCCGTTGTGTGGGGGCGTTGACAGTGGACGGCAACGAAGTAGTTCGTAATGTCGCCTATTACGTGATTGCCCACGCGGCGAAATTCGTCCGGCCGGGTTCTGTCAGGATTAATTCGGGCGAGCAAAGCGATCTGCCAAACGTGGCCTTCCTCACGCCAACTGGCTCGATCGTGTTGATCGCGCTAAACGACACGGCCGAACCGCAAGAGTTTGCCATTCAATATCTAGGCAAAAGCGCAGTAGCCACGTTGCCGGCAAGGGCTGTGGCTACTTATGTTTGGGCAGCCTAGCGGCGTTCATCCAAGCAGTACATCGACGCGGCGGAATTGACCTAAACGCAACGCTTCCGCCGTTTGTCCCTCGATGCAATCACCGTCGAATGTTTGCTTACCGCCGTCCCGACCGTATAAGCGGTATTCAATCGGTTTAACGGCATTGGGGCCGAAGGTATCTCGATGCTGCGGATTTAGGTAAACCAGCAAGGTCGAGCCGAACAGCGTGCAGGTCGCGCTATCGGCGGGCAATATTTTCAGCTCGGCAAATGGCGTGACAGATTGTTCGTGAGTAGTAAAAAACGCCGCTGCCAATAGCGGTGCCGGTTTGAAGGCCAAGCTGTCAGCCTCAAACACAAAAGGCGTCGGTCCCAGGAAGAGATGCATCCATAGATGCAAAAACTCCACCGTGGCGCCGGATAAGCGGGCCACGCAACCGCGACCGTGTTGGCGCGCATCGACTGTAAAACCGCTACTGACCAGGAAGCTGGAATTTTCTATGGGGTTACGCTTATATTCAGCAGGTTCGTGAAAAGGCAGCAGTAAAGTTTCGATGTTGGCGTAAAACTCAGCGACCAAGCCGGCACGCACCATTTCCAGCACAAACTTGTAATGCATGTGTAAAAAGATCGAGCCGTTTTCCAGCCAGCCATAGTTAAAAACCCCGATGCGCCCCAAGTCCAGCGCGTTGTCACCCAGGGGTTCATTGACCCGATACATACCCAGTTTGGTATCGAACAACTCGGAGTTTTGAACGGCCTGGTAAAGAGTATGGGCCTGCGCCGGATCGGCGATGCGCAAGGCATGTACAAAGCCTTCCAGAAATAATGGCAGCTGTTTTTGCCGAAAGCGCATTACTGCAATGCCACCCGTTTCCAGCGCCCGATACTGCTCCGCATCGTAAGCAAAATAGGTGGCTATGCCCATAGGCGTGCGGGCTTTGTCAATTGCCGCATCCAGATAATTTGCCGCCAAGCTCAGGAAGTTTTGGATTTCGCCAAGCGCAAGTTTTTGTTCGGCACCGGCAAAACCCATGAATACCTGTTCCCGATACGCTTCTTTCAGCGCGCCGCTTTCCTGCCAGAACAGCTCTGGCGTCAAATCAGAACGTGTTAACAAGTTATGCAGCGCTATAACAAAATGGGCCAATTCGACTGGTAAGGCGCAGGGGACATTGAATTGGCTCAGCGCTCTGCGAGTGAACACCACCAAGCGCTCAAGCTCTATGGTTTCGTTCACAGATGAGCCCAAGATGCCGGGCAGACCGTTCAACGCGTCGCACCAGCCGGGTCGGTCCGCTTCCATCTCGATGCCCACACCGGCCGGATCGAGCGTCGCCAGCTTGTTGGCTACCAGCGTCAGAATCTTGCCCAATAAACTGGTGTGAACAATCTCACCGTGGCCGGCTTGCGAACGCACTTGATAGCGGCGCTGCCTGCGCGCGTCGATTAGCGACTTTTTCTCCGGGCGGTATTGCACCGCGTTGTATTGGCGAACGCCGTTTGCCGTTACCACATACTTTTGCGCGCGCGGCGCCACAATGTGGGTAGGGTCGAAAAAGCTGTAGGTTTTATCCTGAAATAAATCCGCCAGGCGATCCGGAAAAATCGCCGAATAACTAATCAATAAATCCACCAGATAGGTCCAATGATCCGACCAATAGCCGCGGTCGAATTCGGCGTCTTCCACTTCCCGAGTTTGGGTCAAAATTGCGGTCAGAATGGCTTCGGCATCGGTCGCACTTTCCAGCGCCTGCACCAGTTCCGCATACTTAAATTCTTTGTGCAGCAAGGATTCCAGGGCGGGAAAGTACGGGTAATACTGCGCAAAATTTCGCGGTTCATCCAAGGCAAAACGCGAGTTGCGCAAGGAGCAGGGGTTATAGCCGTCCGGCTGAATCAGGTTGAAAAAATAGCGAATGTTTTTGGCATCCAGGGCCGGATCGAAGAACAGGTCCATGCGCCGATTTTGCAGCACATCGCGAAAGTCGCCGTTACCTTCCGAATAGGGCGTGTCTTGCAATAAAAAATCGTTGTAATCCCGCTCCAGATCGCCGTGCTTGCGGCCAAACAAATACAAATGCGCGCCGCCGGGTACCGGCATCGAAAAGCCGCCGCGCAAGCCGTTGTCCAGATAACATTGCCGGGCATGGGCGTCGAACAGCGGCTTGGCGGTGGCGGTAAAAGCGCGTTGGCTGATGTTTTCCACTAGGCGGCGGTTAGCCTCTCGTTTTGCCTCGAAATAATCAGGTTGAGCGGCTTCGATAAGGAATTGATCCAGAATCTCACGGGAGCCGGCATGACCGTAAACGCCATAAAACACCCGGCTTTCGCCGGGTTGCAGTGATAACGTTAGATGTTGAAATGCCGCCGGCGTCTGATTGCCGCTTACCTGATCGGCAAAATCCAGCGCTTGCTCGGCGAAAAACCGTTCCGGTTGAGAAAAATCGCCCGCCAAACCAAAAATTCGCTCCGGATCGACAATGGCGCGACTGTGCTGGCCGTCCAAGAAGCCGATAAAGAAATTGCCGGCAATCACCGGCTCCACTTGCGGGCTGTCGGTGGGCCAGACTTTCAAGCGGTAAAACGGCAGATTCTCCGCCACGCCCTCCACCCGCATAAAAGCTTCCGAGGTGCGGCTCATGAATTTGAGTATCCATTGATTCATCGCATAGGGCAGCACTTGCGGCAAGCCATCGACGATCTCGATGTGTATGGCTTTATCGGCGGTGTTGACGACCTCCACGCGGCGCAGCAAGCCTGCCACCGGCGCTTCGGCCAAGGTGAACACGTCGGTACGCAAGCGCAAGCCGAGCTTGGGATTAATTTCCTCCACGCCTACCTCGTGCGGTGTGACGTAAAGGCGTTGTGTAACCTCTGGCCCGGCACCGCGCTGAAACGGTTCGTAATTCAGACTGTGCTTGCCATCGCCAACTTTTAGAAAGGTGCGAAAACCGCGCGACGGCGTCAGCTGATAAGCTTTATCAGCCGGGAAAAATTCCAAAAAAGCGCCGTCTTTATTCCGTACCCCGAAACTGGCGATAGCCTGACCGCGATTGACATAAAACACCCAGGCCGGACGCCCGCGCATGCCGGCAATGCCGGGCAAGAAGCTGGCGAAAGGCGCGCAGTCGTTGTACTGCTCAATGACGAAACAGTTTTCGCCGGCGTGGAAATAGTTGGGCTGGGTCATGGTGGCATCATCGTAGTCAAATAAAAATACCGCAAATCCGGCAGCAGGCAGCTGCTTCGGAACTGCATCATAGACAACAAATTATGTTTTCAGAAACCAAAAACATCTAACAAGAATAGGCGGATTGGCGCAGATTGACATACGTAGACTTGGGCAGGCGTTGCACAAAGCTGCTAGTAGCAAGCCGGCTAATTGTTTAGTGTCGAGTATCCGGATTGGTTAAGAGGGTCGCGATGGGATAAAAAAACGCCCCTACCAAGAGCTTGGTAGAGGCGGCGCGACAAGCGCTAGAGGGTTAACTGTGTTAATCGAATGAAGCTATTGGATAAGACTGGCTTCCAGCTTGTCCGCCGTCTCGGGCGGCTCCAGCCAACCACCGCCCAAAGCCTTGTAAACGGCGGTCAAGGCGGTAGCCGTGGCGGTTTCGCTTTGGGCCAATTGGCTTTGATCCTGCAATAACCGGAGTTCGCTATCCAGCACGGTCAGAAAATCCGCTATACCTTCCTGATAACGTAAATGCGCCAGTTCCGAGGCTTTCTCGCTGGCCTGAGCCGCCGCCAGCAAAGAATTGCGGCGGGCGCGCTCCTGGCGATAGCTGACCAGCGCGTTTTCGGTTTCTTCCAGCGCATTCAGTACGGTTTGTTCATATTGTGCCAGGCTGGCTTCGGCGCGGGCGTCGGCGGCTTTGATGCGGGCGTACACCCGACCCAGATCGAATGCCGCCCAGCTGATCTTCGGGCCGACTGAATATGATTCCGATCCCGGTGCGACGATGCCGGACAGGGTACTGGCCTCCAGCGACAGGCTGCCCACGAAAGTCACGCGGGGAAACAGGTCGGCGGTAGCAACTCCGATTCTGGCGGTTGCGGCGGCCAGGCTACGTTCGGCGATACGAATATCCGGGCGGCGGCGCAACAGTTGTTCCGGGCTGCCAATCTGAATGGCATCCGGGGCTTTAGGTAACGGTGCAGATTGAGCCAAGCTTGTGGTCAAAGTGTCCGGCATTTGCCCGGTCAATACGCCGAGTCGATGGATGGCTTGTGCTATTGTGCTTTCCAGACGCGGAATAGTTGCTCTGGTGCTTTCCAACTGCGCCAACGCTCTAGAGGTATCCAGCTCGGTGCCGCGACCGTTTTCCAATTTGACTCTGGTTAGCTCCAGGGTTTGGGCCTGGTTCTCGGCATTTTTTTGGGCGACCGCCAACTGGTTTTGCAGGCCGCGCAATTCGAAATAATTCCGGGCTGCTTCGGCGATCAGGCTGACGCCGATGTCGCGCAGGCTGGCTTCCTGGGCTTCGACTTCGTCGTTGCTGGCCTCGACGTTGCGGCGCACACGGCCGAAAAAATCGATTTCCCAGGACGCATCGAAACCGGTGTTGTACAGCTTCAATTCGCGCGGAAAAACCCCGGTGCGGTTATTGAATGAGCCGGTACTGCGCTTTTGCTCGGTGTAATTGGCGTGCGAGGTTACAGTCGGTAACAGATTTAACCCGGTTTCCAAATACAAGGCCCTGGCTTCGGCCAGATTGGCGCGGGCGATTTTTAGCTCGTAGTTATGGCTGATCGTGTTCTCGATCAACGCACTCAATTGCGGATCGTTGAACAATTTCCACCATTGCTCTTCGATGCCGCGATCTGAAAATTCGGCGGGTTGGGCGTTGGCAAAACTCGCAGGCAAATCGGCAGTGGCCGGTAATTCATAATCCGGGCCGACCGCGCAACCGCTCAACAGCAGTAAGCCGAAAACGGTGTAAGCACGGCGCTTGGATGTTGGCTGAGTCATGGCGATACCTCCGCTGGAGGTTGATGAGATGTTAAATCGTTTGGTTTGCGCGTCGGCCTTAGTCGTTGGGCGATGGCCTGCACCACCACATAAAACACCGGCGTCAGTAATAAGCCGAACACTGTTACGCCTATCATGCCGCTGAATACCGCCGTCCCGAGCAGACGCCGGGATTCGGCGCCGGCGCCCTGGGCAATAACCAGCGGAAACACGCCCATGATGAAGGCAAACGAAGTCATCAGAATCGGCCGTAAGCGGATCCGCGATGCTTCCACTGCCGCCTCGAAGCGATTCAAGCCGCTTTCCTGGCGCTGCTTGGCAAACTCGACGATCAAAATCGCGTTCTTACTGGCTAGCCCCACGAGTACGATAAAACCGATTTGGGTGAAAATATTGTTGTCCATATTGCTGAGCCAAACCCCGGTCATCGACGACAAAATACACATAGGCACGATCAGGATCACCGCGAACGGTAGCGACCAGCTTTCGTATTGCGCGGCCAAAGCCAGGAATACGAAGATCACGCTGAGCGGAAACACCAGCATTGCCACGTTACCGGCCAATACCTGTTGCAAGCTCAGTTCGGTCCATTCGAAATCAAAACCCGGCGGCAGTTCTGCCGACAGCAATTTGTCCATCGTGCCGATAGCCTGGCCGGAGCTGACGCCGGGCAGGGTACTGCCGTTGATTTCCGCGGCCGGGTACATGTTGTAACGGGTGATCTTGTCCGCGCCGGCGGTTTCTTTCACATCGCTGACCGCGCCCAGCGGCACCATGCCACCTTGGCGGTTTTTGGTTTTCAGTTCGCTGATATCGCCCGGCAACATCCTGAATTGGGCATCGGATTGCGCCACGACTTGATAGGTCCGGCCGAAAGCGTTGAAATCGTTGACGTACAACGAACCCAGGTAAATCTGTAAGGTATCGAATACGTCTTTCAAAGGCACATCCATAGCCTTGACGCGGGTTCTATCCACATCCACGAACAGTTGCGGCACGCCGGAGGCGAAGGTGGTAAACAAACCCACCAAACCCGGTTGTTGATTGGCCTTGCCCAGCATCTCGTTAGTCACCCGTTGTAATTCGTCGATACCGGCGTTGTTTCGGTCCTCGATCTGCAGTTTAAAACCGCCGACCGAACTCATACCGCGAATCGGCGGCGGCGGGAATACCGCGATGCGGGCATTCGGAATACTCGCCAGGCGCTGGCTCAAATCCTTGATCACCTGATCGGCATGCAGCTCCGGATGGCCGGCCCTATCTTCAAACGCCCCCAAACGGGCGAACATGGTGGCAACGTTGGACTGATTGGCGCCGCTCAAAATAGACCAGCCGGCGTAGGCATTAATATGTTGCACGCCTTTAGTTTCCAGTACGATCTTGCTGGCTTGCTGCACCACGTCCTGGGTGCGGGCCAGCGAGGCGGCATCGGGCAATTGCGCGTACAGCACCAGATAGCCTTGATCCTGTTGTGGAATGAAACCGGTCGGCACTTTCTCGAAGGCCAGGAAATTCAAGCCGTTCAGGCCGACATAGAGCACCAGCACCAAGGCGGTCATGCGGATCAAACGGCCAACCAGGCGCGAGTAGCCCGTGCTGAAACGGTCGAAAAAGCGGTTAAATGCGCCGAAAAACCAGCCGAACAGTTTGTCGAATAATTTGGTGAAAGCGTCTTTATTGTCGTGGGCGCGATCCAGCAGTAACGCGCACAAAGCCGGACTCAGCGTCAACGAGTTAAACGCCGAAATCACCGTGGATACGGCAATGGTCAACGCAAACTGTTTGTAAAACGCGCCGGATACCCCGGTGATGAAGGCGGTCGGCACGAATACCGCCACCAACACCAGCGCGGTGGCCACGACCGGCCCGACCACTTCAGACATCGCCAGCCGCGTGGCTTCGCGGGCATGCATGCCGTCGGCGATATGGCGCTCGACGTTTTCCACCACCACGATGGCGTCGTCTACCACGATACCGATGGCCAGCACCAAACCGAATAGTGACAGCGTGTTGAGGGAGATGCCTAGCCCCGACATCACCGCAAACGTACCGATCAAGGACACCGGCACCGCCAACAAGGGAATGACCGCCGCCCGCCAGTTTTGCAGGAAGACGATCACCACCAATACCACCAACAGTAAGGCTTCGAACAGGGTTTTCACCACCGCATCAATGGATTGCTGCACGAACACCACGGTGTCGTAAACCAGCACGTAATCCAGGCCTTCCGGGAAACGGGTCTTCAGTTTTTCCATCGCATCGACTACCGCTTTCTTGGTGTCGATGGCATTGGAGCCGGGCAGTTGGAAGATCGCCAAGCCCACGGTTTGTTCGCCGTCCAGATATAAGCCGGAGTTATAGTCCTTGGCGCCCAGTTCGATGCGCGCCACGTCTTTCAGGCGGGTGACCTGGCCGTTTTCGCCTTGCTTAATGACGATGTCGCCGAATTGCTCGGGCTCGGTCAAGCGGCCCAGTGTGCTGACGGTGTATTGGTACTCGGCGTTATTGGGCGAGGGTTGCTGACCGACTACGCCGGCCGCCACTTGCACGTTTTGTTCGCGCACCGCATTCACTACCTCGGCGGCGGTCAGATTGCGGGCAGCGATGGCTTCCGGGTTCAGCCATAAACGCATACTGTAATCGCGGGCGCCGAACAGCAGAATATCGCCGACGCCGGGCAAACGCGCCAGCGTATCGCGGATTTGCAGCAGCGCGTAGTTGCTCATATACACGCTGTCGTAACGTTTGTCCGGCGACACCAGGTTAACGACCAGGCTTAAATCCGGGCTACGTTTTTTCACGCTGATACCTTGGCGGCGAACCTCTTCCGGCAGTTTAGGATCCGCCAGCGCCACCCGGTTTTGCACCAAGACTTGGGCTTTATCCAGATTGGTGCCGGGTTTGAAGGTGACGGTCAATGACATCGCGCCGCTGTTGGTGGACTGCGAGGACATATACAGCATGTCTTCCACGCCGTTCACTTCCTGTTCGATCGGCGTGGCCACGGTTTCCGCAACCACCTTGGCGTTAGCGCCGGGGTAGTTGGTGCTGACCACTACGGTGGGCGGGGCAATTTCCGGGTACTGCGCAATCGGCAGGCCGATCAGTGCCAGACTGCCGACCAACACGATCACAATCGACAATACCGCCGCGAATATCGGCCGATCGATAAAAAAATGGCTGAATTTATCCATGGTTTATTGCGCTCCCGGCGCGGTAAGCGAGGTGCGTTCCGGATCGACTTTGGCGCCCGGCTTGAGCTTTTGCAAACCTTCCACCACGACCCAATCGTCCGCTTGCAAGCCGCTGCGAATTACCCGCATATCACCGATCCGCGAGCCCGGCGTGACTTGCCGGTATTCCGCCTGATTATCCTGATTGATCACCCAAACAAAGCGTTGCGCCTGATCGGTGGCGATGGCGCGGTCGGGCAGCAGTAATGCCTGATAAGACGCCGAGGCCTGCACTCGTAAACGTGCGAAAAATCCGGGGCTGAGCAATTCGTCCGGATTGGCGAATACGCCGCGCAAAGTCAGCGTGCCGGTGGCGGCATCTTCACGCGGGGCTATGTAGTCGAGTTTGCCTTGATGTGGAAAATCGGTTTCGTCGGCGACAGCCAACTCCACCGGCGTCCCTTTTAGGTCGGCGGAACCTGTGCCGTGTTGTTGGGCGTGGCGGCGATAGCGCAGCACCGATTGTTCGTCGGCGTCGACATAAACATAAACCGGATCGGTGGACACGATGTTGGTCAGCAGCGTGTCGTCGACCTTGACCAAATTGCCGGCGGTGACCATTTCCCGGCCGACGCGGCCGTTGATCGGGGCGCGAATTTCGGTGTATTCCAGATTGAGCTTGGCCGTGTAGACGTTGGCTTCCGCGGATTCCACCGCAGCGGCGGCTTCGCGCAGGCCTTTGTTGCGCATATCGTATTCTTCTGCAGAAATAGCTTTGGCTTTGAACAGGTTTTCCGCGCGGCTCAAGTCGTTTTTCGCCAGTTCGCGTTTGGTTTTGGCGCGTTCCAGCTCAGCGACGGCATAGTTAAGCTGGGCTTTCAATGGCTTGGGGTCGATCTGAAACAGCAGGTCGCCTTTTTTGACTTTGGCGCCGGCCGTGAAATTGACGCTTTCCAAATAACCGCCGACGCGGGCACGAATATCCACGGAGTTGATCGCTTCGACTCGGCCGGTGTATTCGTCCCACTCGGTCGTTTCCCGGCTCAAGGGATGAGCGATTTTAACGGCGGGCGGCGGTGGCGCGGCCGGCGCGCCGGCGGATTCTCCCGAACCGCCGCAGCCCAACAAAACCAGTTGCAGCGCGATGCCGACAAACCCCAGTTTCAGTCCGAACGGCGCTGGAATATCGTTAGGCCTCGTCAGTTCTCGAGATGAGTTTGCCCGTTTGTCTGCAACCGTCATGTGCGCGTTTTTTGCCATTGCCGTACTGCCTAAAAAGTCGTTTAACTAAAATGGTAATGTCTATTACCGTTTAGTCTAGGGTATCATCTTTATCCAAGTCAATTCATTTTGCGAACAACACAGCATGGTCAAATGTGGACGCCCTTGTAAGGGTGATGAGCAACAAAGCCGGGATCGATTACTCGATGCCGCGTTGCAGCTTTTTCTGGAACACGGCTATGGAAACCTCAGCATGGAAACCATCGCCCGAGATGCGCGGGTTTCGCTGCGCACTATTTATAGCCAGTTCGGCGGCAAGGCAGGCTTGTTCGGGGCGTTGATGCGACGTTGCAGCGACCAGTTCATCGCCAGTCTGGCCGATGATTGTGCTTTGGAAGAGGCGTTATTGATCTTTGGCCGGCAATTTTTATTCAGGATTACCCGGCCAGATGTGATGCGGATGCGGGCGATATTGATCGGCGAATCACCGCGATTTCCGGATTTGGCTACGCAATTTTACGAACAGGGTCCGCAACGGACTTTAGATAAGCTGGCCCAATTTTTCAGCCGCCATCAACAAGCCGGGGCCATGGTTAAACTGGATCCGCATTTTCTGGCGGATCAATTCGTCAGCGCGTTGCGCAGCGAACGTCTGCAAAGATTGCAACTGGGTTTGGAACCGGCACCGGACGAAGCGGAAATCGAGCAATGGGTGCGGCAGGCCGTGAGCTTGTTTTTGCAAGGATGCGCGTTGGCTGAGCCTTAAAGGCTCAGCCTGCTTGGCAGGATTTGGTGAAGTTTCCCCGGCGTCGATCGGGGGATATTCCCAAGGAATAGGGCCGATGGGTCAGGATAATACCGGGTTTTTCACCACCTTTCGGTATTGCTCATGCGACACATCATTTTTTCACTCTGCTTTCTGCTTCTTTCCTGGCAAGCGCATGCCCACGGCCCGACGCCGCAAAAAGCGAAGGAATCCTTGACTATTCAAGCGCCCATCGCCAAGGTTTGGGCCGAGCTGAAAAATTTCGACGACATTGCCAACTGGCATCCGGACTTGAAAAAAAGCGCGGGCGACGGCAAACATCAGTCCGGCGGCGTTCGTACCTTGACATTTCAAAACGATGAATCCATCGTCGAAGAGCTGGACTATTACAGCGAGCCGGAACATGAATACAGCTATCGGCTGAAAACCGAAAACAGCAAAGCCTTCCCCACCAGTTCGCACACCGTCGATGTCAAAGTCGCGGCGGGCGAGACTGCCGACAGCAGCGTGGTTACCTTGAAAAGCCGCTTCTACCGTGGCGATACCGGCAACACCCCGCCGGACAATTTGAACGACGAAGCGGCGGTCAAAGCGATGACTCAGTTTTTCAAGAACGGCTTGAACGGCTTGAAAACCAAGCTGGAGAAATAATTCCGCGTGCCGGCACAGTGCCACGAACTGACTGCAGACTTTACGAATGGCTGTGCCGTTATCTTTGCGAAAATTGGCAATGGTTTTGAAGTCGGGCGTCAACCGCGCCAATAACCAGATCAGCTCCAGATTACGCTGGCTTTCACGCTCTAGTCGGCGACTGGATTGAATCCGGTTCAAATAACCGTAGATATAGAGTTTTAGCAATACAGCGGGATGATAAGCGGGGCGTCCGGTTTTCATGGGAGAAACCCCAGCGAATCCTAACTTGCCCAGATCGAGTTGTTCGACAAAAACGTCAACGACTCGAACCGGATTGTCCTCGGCGACATAATCCTCCAACTGCTCGGGAAATAGAGTTGCCTGAGTTCGATCTGTACTCTGAATGAAGCGTTTCATCTACACTCCCGGTTGATTGGCCGTGAGATTATTTTACCAAATCGAGCGTTTTTACACAGTCTGGACCCGAACTAGACAGTCACGGTGATCCAAAATTAGTTCAGAGACTGTCCGAAATTAACTATAAAGGGGGCAGGGCTGTAGGATGTGCTTCACAGCGTGAAGCGCATCGTTCGCGATTGGTGCGGTTCGTAACTCACCACACCTACGTCTGCTTTTGGTTGGACATTTGCCACTGATACTTTTGTTACATCTGGTGGCTGAAATCTTAAGCACTGGTTTTGACGATGCCTTGCCGGCTGGCCAATAAAGTTAACTCCGACATGGTTTTCACACTCAATTTTTCCTTGATCGCGGTGCTGTGATTGCAGACGGTTTTATAACTCAAACATAATTTATCCGCCGCCTCGCGGGTGCTCAGGCCGTTGGCCAGCAAGCAAAAAATATCGAATTCGCGCGGCGACAACGATTTGACCTTATAAGCCTCGTCCTGGCCTATGGCCATATTTACCGCCAATTGCTGAGCCAGGGCCGGCTCGATATACGTGCCGCCCTCGGCCAGCGTGCAGACAGCTGTGACCAAGGTGTCGGGTTCGTTATTCTTGGTGATGTAGCCCTTAGCGCCGGCTTTAATCGCTCTGGTGACGTAGACCAGCTCGTTATGAATGCTGAATACCAAGATCTTGCAGTGGGGATAGCGGACTAATAAGCGACGCACGGATTCCAAACCGCCCAGACCGGGCATCGATAAATCCATCACCACCACATCCGGCGTCTGCTTGTCATATACCTGGCACGCGGTCTCACCTCTATCGGCTTCGTAGACCGCGCCGATCCGTTCCGACAACGATAAATATGTCTTATAACCGGCTCTGACTACCGCGTGGTCGTCCACCAATAAAACGCTGATTTTATTTGCCACTAACTACGTGTCCTGCTTGCTCTGTTGCGTTGATGAGCAAGAAACGCCTTCGGCAGAGCCGATGGCTATCCATGGCTGGCGTTTCTTGCCCCGCCATGATGCCGATTTTTGTGCCCGGAAACCATGGGAGCTTTTCCCGTTTTGGTGTTGAGTCCTGCGGCGAAATGCCGGGAAAACTTCCAGGGCTTTTTGCGCGGTTTTCCCAGGCTATTCGTGGATTATTCCGTAACGCCCGATAGGCCGCCTTCTTTACCATTTGCGCCAGCATGGCCCGGTAGGTCTAAGTCAATATTGTGTGCGACTTGATCGAGGTTGCTGAGGTGAAAAGTGAAGGAGATTTCCGCCGCAAAGCAAAATCTTGCGTCACGGATTGACGCCAAAATTAAGCGCAGCGTGTGATTGATTTTGCCCGGAAATGCCGATGGCGTATCCGCTTTTAACGGAAGGCTCCCCTAACCAACCGATTTGCCGGGCCATGCAACCTAATAAACAACATAGGAGGATTCATGCAAATTTCACGGTTTGCCAAGCAGGTGACGACAACGGCTTTAGTGACGGCCGCGGCCATGTCCGTGTCGCCATCGGCGCAAGCGAATAAAGAACTGGAACAACTATCCAAGCAAAACACCAACTGGGTGATGCAGACCAAGGATTACGGTTCGACGCACTTCAGCGAAATGATCGACATCAACGCCAACAACGTCAAAAACCTGAAAGTGGCGTGGTCGTTTTCGACCGGCGTATTGAACGGCCACGAAGGCGGGCCGCTGGTGGTTGACGGCATTATGTATGTACACACGCCTTACCCTAACAATGTATTCGCGATCAGCTTGGATGAGCCGGACAAGATTTTATGGCAATTCAAGCCCAAGCAAAACCCGGCGGCCCGCGCGGTTGCTTGCTGCGACGTGGTTAACCGCGGTTTGGCCTATGCGCCGGCCGGTAAGGACTATCCCGCTACTATTTTCCTGAATCAGCTGGATGGTCATGTGGTGGCGATTAACGCCAAGACCGGCGAACTGCTATGGAAAATGGAAAACTCCGACATTGCGATGGGTTCGACGTTAACCGTGGCTCCGTTCGTGGTGAAAGACAAAGTCATCGTCGGTACTTCGGGTGCCGAGCTGGGTGTGCGAGGTTATGCGACCGCTTACAACATCAAGGACGGCAAGCAAGCCTGGCGCGTCTATGCGACCGGTCCGGACGAAGACATCAAATTGTCCAAGGATTTTAATAGCGCCAATCCGCATTACGGCCAATTCGGTCTGGGTCTGAAAACCTGGGAAGGCGATGCCTGGAAAATCGGCGGCGGTACCAACTGGGGTTGGTATGCCTACGACAGCGATCTGGAGATGCTGTATTACGGTTCCGGTAATCCGGCGCCCTGGAACGAAACCATGCGCCCAGGCGATAACAAATGGACCATGACCATCTGGGGCCGCGACGTCAATACCGGCGAAGCCAAGTTCGGTTACCAAAAAACCCCGCACGACGAGTGGGACTATGCCGGTGTTAACTACATGGGCCTGTCCGAACAAGTGGTCGATGGTAAAAAAACCAAGCTGCTGACTCATCCGGATCGTAATGGTCTGGTTTACACCTTGAACCGCGAAAACGGCACTTTAGTTAATGCATTCAAAATCGACGATACCGTCAACTGGGTGAAAAAAGTCGATCTTAAAACCGGTCTGCCGATCCGCGATCCGGAATATTCCACACACATGGACCACCAGGCCACCGGCATCTGCCCGTCGGCTATGGGCTACCACAACCAGGGCATCGAGTCCTACGATCCGAACAAGCAATTGTTTTTCATGGGCACCAACCATATCTGCATGGATTGGGAACCGTTCATGTTGCCTTACCGCGCGGGTCAGTTCTTCGTGGGTGCGACTTTGAACATGTATCCGGGTCCGAAAGGCACCCTGGGCCAAGTCAAGGCCATGAACTCGGTCACCGGCAAAATGGAATGGGAAGTTCAGGAGAAATTCGCGGTCTGGGGTGGAACTACCGCAACCGCCGGCGACTTGGTGTTCTACGGCACCTTGGACGGCTACATCAAGGCCCGTCATTCCAAAACCGGCGAAGAGTTGTGGAAGTTTAAATTGCCTTCCGGCGTCATCGGCCATCCGATTACCTATAAACACAACAACAAACAGTATGTGGCGATTTATTACGGTGTCGGCGGCTGGCCCGGCGTAGGTTTGGTATTCGATTTGGCCGATCCGACAGCCGGTCTGGGTGCGGTGGGTGCGTTCAAGGAATTGGCGCATTACACGCAAATGGGCGGCGGTGTGATGGTGTTTTCTTTGTAGAAGGCGTTACTGGTTCCCACGCGCCGCGTGGGAACCCAGATTAACCGCGCTGCGGTGCGATGATCTGTCGCAACGCGGCTACTTTGGCGTTCCCACGCAGCGCGTGGGAACGAGGCAATTTTATTCCTAGAAGCACTATGAAAACAAGCACACGCATTATGGCCGCGTTGGCACTGGGCTTTGGTTTTTCCGCAGCCCAAGCCGAACAGCCGACCTTGAAAGTCTGCACCGCAGAAAACGAAATGCCTTATTCCAATAAAAACGGCGAAGGCTTCGAGAACAAGTTGGCGCAGTATGTGGCCGAACAACTAGGTCGCAAATTGGAAGCCGTCACCTGGACCGATCCGCGTTACTTCATCCGCGACTATGTCGATAAAGGTTTGTGCGATGTAGTGATGGGCGTCGATCAAGGCGATCCACGGCTGTCCACAACGGCACCTTACTATCGTTCAGGGTACGTATTTATCAGCCGCAGCAAAGACGATCTGGATTTGCAGAATTGGGATAGCGAAGCGTTGCGTAAAGCGCAACGGATTGCTTTCGTACCCGGTACGCCGGCGGAAACCATGTTGCGGGTGATAGGCCGTTACAACGATATGTTCAATTACCAACAGGAATTGGTCGACTTCAAATCCAGACGCAATCAGTACATCAAGTACGAGAACGACAAACTGGTTAACGAAGTGGCGGCCGGTAAGGCCGATATAGCGGTGTTGTGGGGACCGGCGGCGGCGCGGTATGTCAAAGCCTCCAGTACGCCGTTGACCATGACGGTGATCCCGGATAACAACCAGCGGGCCGACGGCGAAAAAGTAGGCTTCCATTACAGCACGTCAATTGGCGTGCGTAAGGGCGATACCGCTTTGTTGGCGCAGTTGAACAAAATCATTAAAGACCAACAGGACGAGATCGCGGCGCTCCTGGAAGCGGACGGCATTCCGCTTTTGGATGAACCCGATACCGCTCTGTCCATGAACTAACAGGAATTTATAAATAATGAAATTTAAAACACTTTTGAGCGGCGCGGCGCTGACTCTGACAGTGATGAGCATCCAGACGGCACAAGCCGATATTACCTTGCGTCATGCTCTGACCGGGGAAGTGCTGGACCTGAGTTTTGCCAAGAAGGGCGGGCACACCGATAAGTTTAAGCAATTCATGCAAACCGGTAAGAACCCCTACAACAGCGACGAAGAAGCCATCAAGAAAGGCGAAAGCCTTTACATGACCGGCTGTTCCGGCTGCCACGGCCACGAAGCCGAAGGCAAACTCGGGCCCGGTTTGGCCGACGATTACTGGACTTATCCCAGAAACTCCACCGACCAAGGCTTGTTCGAGCTGTTGTTCGGCGGCGCCAACGGCATGATGGGCCCGCAGTACGTCAACTTCAGCACCGACGACATGCTGCACATCATGGCGTTTATTCGCCACATCTACAAAGGTGATCCGAAGAAAGCCGATTGGTTGAAGTGACGCCGCTTTTGACTAGTCAGCTAGGAAACTCTTATCCAACAATTCATCAGGAGATCAATATGAACAAACTAGTAATGTTAGGCGCGGTATTGCTGGCTTTGGGCCTATCCGGCGCGACAAAAGCCTATGACGGCACCAAATGCAAGGAAGCGGGCAACTGCTGGGAGCCGAAACCCGGCTATCCGGCGCAAGTGGCCGGCAGCAAATACGATCCTAAACACGATCCGAACGAACTGAACAAACAGGCGCAGTCGATCAAGGAAATGGAAGCGCGCAACGCCAAACGCACTGAAGTGCTGGCGAAAACCGGCAAGTTCGTTTACGACGTGGAAGGTCAATAAAAATGGGTAGGCCAGGATGCGCGCAGCGTTCCCTGGCAATTTTCCAGCAAATCGAACCCTTAGGACGCCGCCAGGGATGGCGGCAACCTTTTCGATAACAATTCAAGCTCACGCTCCAATTAATTAACGGCGCTTAACCAGCCATGACAAGCAAGCAAACCCTCAGCGATTGGCGCGCCAGTGCCTTGCAGTTGGAACAACAAATCAACCGGGTCGTCGTCGGCCAACAGGTGGCGGTGCGCAATCTTTTGATAGCGGTATTCGCCCGTGGCCATGTGTTGTTGGAAGGGCAGGTGGGTGTCGGTAAAACCACCTTATTGCGGGCTGTCGCCCAAGGTCTGGGCGGTCAATACCAACGTATCGAAGGCACCATCGACCTGATGCCCGCCGATCTGATTTATTACACCTATCTGAACAACGAGGGCCGCCCCTGCGTCGATCCCGGTCCCTTGTTAAAGCAGGGCGAGCAACTATCGGTATTTTTCTTTAATGAAATCAACCGCGCCCGGCCGCAAGTACACTCGCTGTTATTACGGGTGATGGCCGAGCGCAGCATCGGCGCATTCAACCGCGAATACCGGATGCCGCACATTCAGGTGTTTGCCGACCGGAATCGGGTGGAAAAGGAAGAAACCTTCGAGTTGCCGGCCGCAGCCCGCGACCGGTTTTTCATGGAGATCACTATCGACACGCCGGGTGACGACGCAGTGCTGGACGATTTGATGTTCAATCCGCGTTACCACGATGTCGATGCCTTGATCGGCGAAATGGCCGCCAGCCAGATTCCTTATTACCAGCTCAACGACTGGGCCGCCGGGATTCAGCACAGCATCCAGCCCACACCGGCCTTGCGCAAATACGCGCTGGACCTATGGAAAGCCACCGCCGATCCGCTAGCCTTTGGCATCAAGTTAAGCGATGTGGAGATGGATCACTTGCTGCAGGCCGGCGCCAGTCCGCGCGGCATCAGCTATTTGATTCGCGCCGCCAAAGTCCGAGCCTGGCTGGAGAATCGCGACAGCCTATTGCCGGAAGACTTGCAGGCTGTCTATGCGGTGACGATGTCGCACCGGATATTTCTGAATCCGATTTACAGCTATCGCAAAGACGAACTGATTCCCACTCTGATAGACAGCATCCTCAACCAAATAGCCGCACCGTAACACCCATGAATATTAAAGCGACCCTGCACGCCATGCTGCCGCATGCCGGCCTTGGCCATCTATTGGAAACCTATTTAACTTGGTCCGGTGTCGGCTTTATCTGCTCGTTTATCGCCAGTAGTCTGGATAAACATGCCGATGTGCCGTATGCCGCGTATTACACCAGCGCCTTGAACGACGCTGTGGGTTTTAAGTTTTGGATTTTATTGGCGGTGGTCGGCACCTTGCTGTTTTGCCTCAGCCTGCCGGTGCTATACCTATCGCTGCATTTTCCGGCCTTAAGTGATTTCAGCCGGCGATTGCGGCGGTTTACCTATACCTTTTTTTTGGTGGCCTTCGACGAGGGCGGCTTAATGATCGGTATTTTGACCGCCAATTTTATCGATACCAGCGAGCGCATCTCGTTGTTGGCTAACAAGTCGTTTTTGTTCAGCGATGTCGGTTTTTTCACGATTTTGGCCTTATGTCTGCTGAACTCTTTGTTGTGGCTGTTCGGCGAAGCGATCCACAGCCGCAATCCGCAAACTTACTCGGGCGTGGTAGCGTTATTGATGAAAGTACCGCTGAGATTTTCCATTCCGGGATACCTCATCGTGACCGCCGTGCTGGCCAATTTAGTCGTCAGCCAATAACGAATAGCAGGCTAAGACGATGTCGGCCCATCTCCAACCCTTCCAATACCGACTGCCGCGCCCGGTAGTCGGCGTGTTTCCCGGCGCGCATCCGGGGCAAATGGTCGGTAACGGCCAATTGTTCAAACGTTATGACACCCTGATCGCCCGCCCGGATCCCAGGCGCATCGATCTACGCGCCAGCTTGCTCGACCCGTTCGGCAATTATCAGGTACGGGTAAAACAGCAACATAGCGCGGTCGATGTGTTTGTGCTGGCCGATTTGTCGGCTTCGATGGGTTTCGTCGGCAACCACGACAAGCGCCGGGTGCTGGCCGATATGTTGTTATCCATTGCCGCTTCGGCCTTGGAGTATGGCGATAGTTTCGGCTTTATCGCTTGTAACGAGGGGGCGCTTACCGATTGCTATTTGCCGGCCGGTAAACACATGGGGCGGATTCAAGCACTAGCCGAACGTCTGCAAAAGCTGGTATTGCGGCCGGGATCGGCCGGCTTACTGCAAGCTCAGCGCTATTTACCCAATCACCGGGCCTTGGTGTTTTTGGTGTCGGATTTCCATTTTCCGCTGGCGCAATTAAAGGCCGTTTTGCAGCGCTTGAATCGTCACGATGTGATTCCGCTGGTGCTTTGGGATCAAGCCGAATACAGCCGGTTGCCGGATTGGGGCTTGTTTCAGGTTCAGGATATGGAAACCGGCAAGCGCCGCACCTTATGGTTGCGTCCCGGATTGAAGCGCAAGATGGAACAAGCTTTTGCCCTGCGCCGCAGCCAATTGCAACACCATTTTCGGGCGTTTGGATGCGAGCCGCTGTTTATAGAGAACGGCTATCGTGCGGCGCAGCTAACACAATATTTTTTACGGAGAGCAGGGTGATGCAGGCGCTGCAGCGGATTCGCCTCAGTTTGGCGTTGGTGATAGTAACGATGCTATTGGCAGCTTGTTCCGGCGCGTCCAACCGGGCACTGCGCGATTTTCAAGTGCAAACGCCGCGTCCGTTCGGCTATGTAATCGGCGATACCATACGCCACCGCATCTTGATCGAAACCCGCTCGGGCATGGCACTCGAACGCAATAGCCTGCCGGCGCAGGGCCGACTCAATCGTTGGCTACAACTTAACGAGATCAGCATCTCCGAGCAGGACGGCGGCGACGGTAAGCAGTACCAAATCGAGCTGCTGTATCAGCAATTTTACGCGCCGCTGGAAGTGAAGGAACTGAGCATACCAGGCTTTGCCTTGCGTTTTCGGCAACACGGGCAAACTCTGGAGCAGCCGGTCGCGCCCTGGCCGTTTACCGTGGCGCCGCTGCGGGAATTAGTGGTCAGGCAGGATCAGCACGGCGAGTATATGCGTCCGGACCAGGCGCCAAGCTTGCTGAACGACAGGGCAATTGTGCAACGCGTGTTTATGGCACTGTTTGTGGCGATCAGCATCGTTTTGCGGCTGGCCTGGCTTTACGGCTATTTGCCCGGATTGCCGCAACGCAGCGTATTCAAGCGTGCGCAGCGTAAGTTGCAAAATCTTGGCCTACAACAATTGTCGCAAGCGCTAGGCGCGCTACACGCCGCGTTTAACGGTTTGCACGGCAAACCGGTGTTTTTGCATAAACTGGCCGAGTTTTATCAAAGCCACCCGGAATATCGCAGCATTGCAGATGAATTGGCTTGGTTTTTCGACTATTCCAACCGTTACTTTTTCGGCGATGCTTCCACCATGCCACAAGAAAACGATCTGCAAAAAATCAAAACCGTATGCCTGCACTGCCGGGAAATCGAGCGAGGCAGCCGATGAATTTTGGCATGGAGTATCCGTGGGTCTTGGCGGGTTTATTGCTCTGTTTGTTGCCGATATTTAGGCTGGGAGCGGTTGCCAATCCCTATCCCTGGCTGGCTATTCTGCCGCCCGATCCGTTCTCGCTGGCCATCGACGCATTGATCCGCCTGTGCGGCGTGCTGGCCATAAGCGGTTTAACCTTAGGTCTGGCCGGCGCGTATTTGCAAGAACAGCAAGTAGAGCGCATCGGCCATGGCGCGCATATCGTCATGCTGTTGGATCGCAGTAACAGCATGGACAACACCTTCGCCGGCAAGGCGCCGCATGCTCAGGGTGAGGAATCTAAAGCCAGCGCGGCGCGGCGCTTATTGAATCAGTTTGTCGATCACCGCCAGCATGATCTGATCGGTATCGCCGAATACAGCACCTCGCCGCTATTCGTGCTGCCGCTGACCGAAAATAAAGCCGCCATTCATGCCGCGATAGACGCCACCGCCTTGCCTGCCTTGGCTTATACCAACGTCAGCAAGGGCTTGAGCATGGCGCTTGAATTCTTCGATAGCCGGCCGGTGACCGGTTCGCGCATCGTGTTGTTGGTGTCGGACGGCGCGGCGGTGATTGATCCCGATAGCGAAGCCGCCTTGCGCGAGTTGTTCAAGCAGCGCCAAGTCAGTTTGTATTGGGTGTTTCTCCGCACCGCCAATAGTCCGGGCTTGTTCGAAATCCCGGACGATCCGCGCGACGACAATGCCCAGGCCATGCCGGAGCGTTATCTGCATTTGTTTTTCAATAGTCTGCATATTCCTTACAAAGCGTACGAAGCCGAAACCCCCGGCGCCCTGCAACAGTCGGTAGACGACATCAACCGCCTGGAAAACCGGCCCTTGCATTATTTCGAACGGATTCCCAAGCAGGATTTATCGACGCGCTGTTATGCCTTTGCGGCGGTTATGTTGCTGTTATTGCTGGGCGTGAAACTCTGCGAGGCCAGACCGTGATCCGCAAACTAAAACATTGGCTGCTATGGGCCACATTGGCGATAGCCTTATTGGTGACACTGACGCAATTGCTGCAACTGTATGGGCTTGCCGGTCAAAATCGGTTGATCGGCCAATTGCTGGCCGGCAAGGATGTCGGCGCCGATGATTTAGCGACTTCGGCCCCGGAAGTGCGCATGGCTAGGGCGGTGTATCTAAGCCGGCACCAGCGCTATGACGAAGCCTTGGCGACGCTGAACCTGTTATTGCAGCAATCCGGCGCGGTGGCCCAAGCGCAAACTCGCTATAACCTGGGCAATTTGTATCTGCGGCAAGCCATGGAAAAAGCCCAGGCCGGCAATATCAACGAAGCGATGCCCCTGCTCGGTCTGGCCAAGCAAGCCTATCGGGAAGCCTTGATGCTGGACAGCAATTTTTGGGATGCCAAGTACAATTTGGAAGTGGCGATGCGGCTGCTGCCGGAGATGGACAGAATCACTAGCGGCGACGAGCAGGACGATCTGAATCAAAAGACCCAACTGTGGACCACCTTGCCGGGCTTCCCGCGTGGCTTGCCTTAAAACGGGTAGGGTCGAAATCATTCGACCGAAGACTTCGACACAAGCCAACAGGCCGAATGAATTCGGCCCTACAAGCGCCATTCTCCCGGACCTACGAGCTCCCTAAATGACCATCACCCCCAATCTGAGGGATTACCGTTTCTGGCTGCTGGCGGCGGCGCTGCTGATCTTGTCGGCGGTGTTTTTCCATCCGCAAACCAGCGCGCAAGCGTCACTATATCGGCTGACATTCATTGTCGATATTACCCGCAGCATGAACACCGAGGATTACCAACTGGATCAGCAGCCGGTCGGCCGCTTGCAGTATGTCAAACAGGCATTGCGGCAGGAGTTGCTGAAACTGCCTTGCGGTTCGCAGGTAGGCTTGGGGGTATTCACCGAACGCCGCTCGACCCTGTTGTTCGAACCGATCGAAGTTTGCTCGGGTTTTGCCGAGATAGACGCGGCGATTGCGGCACTGGATTGGCGCATGGCCTGGGCCGCCGACAGCCGTATCGCCAACGGCTTATTAAGTACGCTGGAGATGTTGAAAGACAAAGACCAAACCCTGGTGTTTTTCAGCGACGGCCAGGAAGCGCCGCCACCCAACCCGCGTTATAAACCCGAACTGTTGGCAGTCAAGGATCAGGTAAAAGGTGTCATCGTCGGCGTCGGTGGCGAGCAACTGTCGCCGATTCCTAAGTTCGATGCCAAGGGCCAACGCCAGGGTTTTTATAAACCCGAAGACGTCCCGCACCGCTCATCGTTTGGCGAATCGGATTTGAATCCCGAGAAAATCCAGGGCTACAACGCCCGTAACGCGCCGTTCGGCAGCGAGGCGGCGACAGGCGACGAACATATGAGCCGGCTGCACGAAAGCTATCTACGCCAACTGGCCGCCGAGAGCGGTTTGCAGTATCGGCGCCTGACCGATGCCGACAGCCTGGATCAGGCACTGCAACAAGCCGAGTTCGCCAAACCCGGTCAGCAGAATGTCGATATCGGTTGGCGTTATGCCGGCTTGGTCTTATTGCTGTTAGCGACGGTATATGTCAGATAGACAATGAATGCTCGTAGAGTTGCCGAGTGAGTTTGCGCTGCACTCGGCGGTTTACGGTTAGATTCTATTTCGATCCGGCGCAGTTAGCCAACGTAAATACGCAAGGTCGCCTAAGGCTCTAAATCGCCTTTTTTTAGAGCTTGGTACTGACCATGACCCCTACCCATCTTGGTAGACTTGGTACGTAGGTATTCCAGTTGGAATTAAAGCTGTAATCGGTATCGAAGAGGTTTTTCACGATGACGCTGGCGTCAAACAGTTTGTCCCTTCTACCCACGCCGATCGCAAAATCGGTAATACCGAAGGCGTCAACCACGGAATAGCGGGATAGCGACGGATCGTTGTTATAGCTTGTCGTAAAGCGATAGTTGACGTTGGTATGGAAATTTAGCTTGTCGAATATCGGCCGCACATAATCGGCATTCAGGTTGAAGCTAAACTTGGCGGTACCCGGCAAGGTTTTACCGCTCGCATCGTAGTAAGGCGTCGAATTACCTCCGAGTTCCAGTGGATTAGCGAGAAACTTAAAGTCTACGTAACGAGCGTCGTTGTATGCGCCGGCAAATCGCAAGGTGGTGTAGTCGATGCCGGAATATGTCACGTCAAGTTCAACGCCTTTTGATTGCACCGCCGGCACGTTGCCGAGACCGCTGGTATAGGCAATTTTGCCGTCGTTGTTGAGGATGGTTTGGGCCTTGTCCTCAAAATACATTGGTTGGAGGTAGTTGTCGATGTCGGTTAAATACACGTCCGCAGCGACAAACAAGGTTTTATCCAGGAAAGACGACTTGAACCCAACTTCATAGCTATTGGTTATTTCCTCCTTGGCCAGCGCCGACTTACCACCGTTGGCGGTCGCGCCGACGATTTGGGAAATCCCGGCTTTTTCGCCATGCTGATAGGTAAAGTAAACCGTGTGGTTGTCATTGATTTTATAGCTCGGGCTGAAAGTAGCCGTTGGCAATACCTTTTGATACGCTTCGGCTTCGGTAGCTTGGAACAGACCGCCGATCCGGGCATTGCGGACCGCCTTGGCGTCGGCGACTTGCTGTTTTTGTGCGTCAGTCAGTGCCGCATAGTTGGCAGCGTTGAAATATTTTTGCGCCACCGAATTGGCCAGTGCCAGCTGTTCCGCCGAATTGGTCGTCAAGACGCCACTGGCATTGCTGTTGAAGCCGCCCAAGGCCACATTATTACTGGAAGCCGGATTCAATTCAGCGCCGAAACCCTGGTCTTCGATCAGGCGTTCCGAGGTGGTATTGCGATTTTCGTTGGTCAAGCGCACGCCGGTGTTGACTGTCAGCGCGTCGGTAAAGTGAAAATCCAGATTGCCGTAGCCGGCTACACTGGTATTGCGAATGTCGTCCTTGGTTTTGGTAAATAAGCGGTCTATCGAATTCAACATTAAGTAACGACCGTTACCATTGGCGTCCAAGCGATTGTATTGATTGACGTTTGCATAGTAAGCCCCCGCGTCGGACCCATATCTGGCAGTCGTCCAGCGCTCCGGTATCTCATTCTTGAATAAATACAGACCTGTCTGGTAGTCGACGAAGCCGCCGGTTTGTGAGCTTAGTTTCAGTTCCTGGCTGAACTGCTGGTATTCGACGTGGCCGGTCGATGGCGAGCGGTCAATGTCAAAAACCGAGATCGGACCGCCACCGGAGTCGAAAAAAAAGTCTTTGTAGGCGGTAATCGAGGTGAGCGTGTGATTGAAGGCCTTCCATGACAGATTGAAGGTTCCGCCTTTGGTGCCGTAGTTATTGGTATTCTGATTCAGCCGGTTGATTTTGTTTCCAAGGAAGTCGCCGTTGACCGTATAGTTCTTTTCTTGCGCGAACCAGCGCCGACCGAGCCTGCCGGTTGGTTCGAGCGCCTGATTGACGGCGACGGGATTTCCGGTCGCATTAACCGAGTCGTAAAAATCCGGCGTTGCGCGGAAAAAATTCAGGTAATTGTTGGATGTTTCGTGGCCGACCGGCGTGTATTCCAGACTCACTTTAGCCGTGACGTCTTCGGACGGTGTGAGCAGAAATTGGAGACGGCCGTATGTGCGGTCGGTATTGGTGTAACTGAAATTCCTGTCGTTGACATTGACCTCCTGGCCTTCGGCCTGATCGCGGTAAAACGTGCCGCGCCAGGCCAGCAAACCGTCCCAAATCGGACCGCCCACAGCCGCTTGGGTTCTAATCGTATTGCGTTCGCCAAAAGTCAGGGATGCGGAAGCGTCGGGTGTAAAGCCGGGAGCTCGGGTATTGACGTTAATTTGCCCGATGCTGGAGTTTTTTCCGCCCTGGGTGCCTTGTGGGCCGCGGGTAACGTCGAAGCTGTCGATGTCGATAAAGTTTACTGTGGCGCCGATGGCGGTGGTGCCGTAGCTGACACCGTCCACAGTCATACCTACGCTGGGATCGAGCTGACCGACCCCGGTCGCCCAACCCACGCCACGGATCATCAAGCTACCCGCTTGCGGATTGGTGTAAGTCTGCCGGACATTGCCGACACGGGTAATGATTTCGCGAAAATCCACGGTGTTTTGCTTTTCCAGTTCTTCGCCGGCGACGATGGAAACGGATTTCGGCGTATCCTTCAACTTCTCCAGTTTGCTAATCCGCCGCGCTCGTAATACCACTTCGCCAAGTTCGGTGGGCTCATCGGCATCTTGTTTGGCAACGACTGTGTCAGTTTCGGTAGGAGGAGTTGAATCGGCGGTCGTAGTGGCGCCTTCGGTCGTGGGTGGGAGAGCTGCGGTTGCGCCTTGTTTAAGCAACGCATTTTCTTTTTGCAACTGTTCATTTTTTTGCTCGATTGCCAGTAAATGTTCTCGTAACCGGGTTAATTCAGAGTCGTCCTCATTGCTTAGCTTAGCGCTGGGAGTTTTGGGTTTTGCTGCTTTTTTAGACGCGGCTTGTACATCGATGCTGACCATGGAGGAAATAGCTAATACAGTGGCGATACCTAACGATAGTTGTCGTCGCAAGCTAATTACGCTAGGCACTTCCTGGCGGACTCTGCTATTTAAACTAAGATCTGACAATATATATTTCATGATTTAAAAACTCTCCTTATTTTAAAGTTTCCATCCCGAGTTATTGCGTCGAAAACATGAATTATTTGCGGTCAACTAAGGTGATAAAGTTAATATCAGTAGTTGATAAAAATAATAATGTAAAGCAATAATCTGGATATTTCCTTCCAGCAAATAAGGTGCCATTTTTATTTGGACGATTTTTCCAGGAAAAATCCCGCAGAATAGTAACTGCGGGTAATTTGCAAAGGTGGGCCTGGTGAAATATAAACAATATTTGTGGATACTATGTCTAAAAACAACCAAATTAAATTTTTCTAAATTATAAAATAAGCGATTTGCGACGATATGCGTAAGCGATAAATAAATTTTATTAAAATAAAAAAATTTTTAAAGCTGCTTGTGTAAATCACAACAAACATAAAGTGCTGGGTTAAGAGTGTATACGATGTTTTTTTAAAGAAATTTTAGGCAATCAGTTCCTTGACTACTTTTCCATATACGACGGTAGGACGTTCGGAGCGGCCATTATTCAGGAAAATTGTTTTTAAGTGATCCAAGCCCATCAATTGTAGAATCGTGGCGTGCAGATCGTAGGTATCGACTGTTTCGCCCACGGCTTGCAAGCCGACGTCATCAGTCTGTCCGTAAGTGGTTCCGGCTTTGATACCGCCTCCGGCTAGCCATTGGGTGTAACCCCAAGGATTGTGATCGCGGCCGTTACCGCTTTGTCCGTATGGCGTGCGGCCGAATTCCGAGGTCCACACAATCAACGTAGAATCCAACAGACCGCGCTCCTTCAAGTCGGCAATCAGGCCGGCAATGGGTTTATCGGCGGCATTTGCGTGGGCACGATGGTTTTTTTCCAGATCGCGGTGGGCGTCCCAGTTCAATGGCTCGCCATCGATCATCAACGGACCCGAGATCACCTGAATGAACCTTACGCCTCGTTCGGTCAGACGGCGCGCGCGCAGCAGGGTGGTGCCGAAGTCCTTACTGGCATCGTCATCGAGACCGTATAAAGCTTTGGTGGCGTCCGATTCCTTACTGATGTCGACGGCTTCCGGGGCAGTGGTTTGCATGCGTGCCGCCAGTTCGTATGAATTAATGCGGGCTTTGAGTTCGGTATCTTCGGGATAAGAGGCTGCGCTGTGTTCATTCAGACGTTTTAACAGGTCCAATTCACCTCGTTGTTGTTTCGCGGCTATTAATGACGGGCTCTCCAAATGCAGGATCGGCGATGCCCCAGGCCGGAACGGCGTACCCTGGTAAACGGCCGGCAGGAAACCGGCACTCCAATGGGTGGCGGCTCCGCCGTTCGGTACCTTTTTGTCGTTGTAAAGCACCGTATAGGCGGGTAAATCCGGATTGGCTGAACCCAAGGCGTATTGGATCCAGGCGCCAAGTGAAGGCCGGCCGGGGTTGACATCGCCGGTGTTCAGTTTCTGCACCGAAATATTATGGGTGGCGCCGATAGTCACGCTGCTTTTGATAAAGGCCATTTTGTCGGCGTGTTGGGCCAGATTGGGGAGCAAGTCGGAAAACCAGGCCCCGCTTTCGCCGTGTTGCTTCCAGGTGCGATTCGAAACAAACAGTTTGGCATCGTTGCCTCCCCGTATGCCTTGCTTAATCCCCTTCAAAAAGGAGGCGGGTATGGTTTTTCCGGCTAATTTTATTAACTCCGGTTTGTAATCGAACAGGTCAAGACTGCTGGGCGCTCCGTCCTGATGCAGCCATATCACCGTTTTTACCTTGGCGGGGAAATGCGTAGGTTTGGGGGCCAGGGGATCGATCAGCTCGGCTGCCATGACGTTAGTCGCCAAAACGCCGCCGCCGGGTAGTAAGGCGCTCAAGGTAAGTCCGCCCAGGCCATAGCCGGATTTAATCAGGAAGTCGCGGCGCGATGAATTATTCATAAGATATTCCTTTGGATTCAATTTAAAAGCGGTAAGCAAAATCGTTGGAATTGGCGACGGTATGTACCAGGTCGACAAACGCCGCAGCCCGAATCGGATCCAATTCTTTAATCTCCGTCAGACCGGTGGGGACACTGATCTCAAATTTGCCCGTCAATGCTTTTTCCTTGATGACTTGTTCTTGGCTGCTCAGGAAGGATTGCAGTGCTGACTTTTCGGTGTCGTCCGGGGTCCGGGATAACAGGATTTGATATAGCCTGTCCAATTGGGCCGCTTCGTTGTTGCCGGTTTCACGGATCACCCGTCCGGCCAACGCTTGCGACCAATCGAGGACTACATCGCTGTTTAATAATGTCAGCGCCTGGAGCGGGGTGGTCGTTACCTCGCGTTTATGATGTACATGCTGCGCGGAAGCCATGTCGAAAGATTCCAGCAATGGGTAGGGCACGCTGCTGCGGGTAAATATGTATAAGCTACGGCGGTTATGATCCTGGGCATCCTTGGATACGATCCATTTGTCGCCAACTCCCAAGTTGCCCGGGATGGGTGGGAAAACGCTAGGTCCACCCACTTTTTCCTCGAGTTTGCCGGATGCGACCAACAATGCATCGCGAATTTCTTCGGCCTCCAAGCGTTTGCGCGGGAAAACGGCTAAGAGTTTGTTTTCCGGATCGGCCTGGTGGACATCGTCGCGATGCGCGGAGGATTGCCGGTAAACGCCGGACAATAGAACTTGGCGATGTAGCTGTTTTACGCTCCAATTGTGTTTGACGAAGCTGTCCGCGAGATAATCCAGGAGCTTTGGATTGGTCGGTTTAGTGCCCGCCTTACCGAAATCGCTGACGGTCTCTACAATGCCGCGGCCAAAATACTGTTCCCAGATCCGATTCACGAAGACGCGCGCCGTTAAGGGGTTTTTCTCGTCGGCGATCCAATTAGCCAATGCGGTACGGCGGCCGGATGAAAACGCCGTGGGCACGATCACGGGTTTTTCGCTGGATAAGGCTGCCGGGAATGCCGGTTGCACCTCTTCCTGTGGACGATCCAGGATGCCGCCGAAGAGGACGCGCGTCGGCGGTGCGTCTGTATAGCCCAGTTCAGTCATCGCCGAAATGGTGTCGGAACCGTTAGGTTTGAGAGCGTCGAATTTTTTCAGTTCTTCTTGCAGCGCAAGGTATTGTTTATAGCGTTCCGGGTTTTTTGGGTCATAACCGGGAGCATTTTTATCCTTGGCGGTATCTTGCAGCCATTCGCGGAGGCTTCGTTCGGTAAACGCTTCGGAAAACCAATGGTTTACCCAGCGGTCGTGAGGGCTCCATTTCTGGCGTGGCTTGTTCAAAGAGGCTTGCACATCCTTTGTATATCGTTCGCGGAAATAGTCGGTGGCTTTTTGCCTGATCGGGTCGAGCAGGGCTTTCAGCTTTGCCCGCGTACCTTGGCTGGCCGCTTCCCATTTGGCCAATTTATTACGATATTCAATCTCTTGTGGGCCGATTGCGGCGGGAATCTTGTCGCTGGCGCTGAGGTTTGCGAAGAAAGCTTGCAGCGAAAAATAATCCTTTTGGCTGATCTTATCGAACTTATGGTTGTGGCAGCGGGCGCAACCGACGGTGCTGCCCAGAAACACTTCGCCTACGGTATCGGTAATATCGGTGGTGCTGATGTATTTTCTGTCCACGACTAAGCGAGAAAACGGATCGTCGGGGTAACCGCGCAAAAAACCGGTAGCAATCAAGGCATCTTGATCTCCCGGCGCTATTTCATCGCCCGCTAATTGTTCCTGGATGAAGCGTGAATAGGGCTTGTCTTGATTGAATGCGTTAATGACGTAATCGCGATAACGCCACATGTTGGGGCGCGTATCATCGAGAGTGAAGCCGGCGCTGTCTGAATAGCGTGCTAAGTCCAGCCAGCGCCGGGCTTGGCGTTCGCCGTAATGAGGGGACGCGAGTAATCTATCGGCCACTTTTTCGTATGCGTCGGGGGCTTTATCGTTGACGAAGTTGGCGACTTCTTCGGGCGTGGGAATGAGTCCCCATACATCCAAGGTTGCGCGACGGATATAAGTGGCGCGATCGGCATCCGTGGACGGCGCAAGTCCTTTTGCCTCCAATGGTGCCAGTACGAATGCATCTATCGGTGTGCGTACCCAATTTTGATTTTTAACCACCGGTGTGGTCGGCGCGTTTACCGGTTGATAAGACCATAGTTTGCTTTTGCTGCCGGAGGTATCGCCGTTTGGTTTTTGTTCGGTGACCGTTGATGCGGTCTGTAGCGTTTGCGATTCGGAAACTTGCGGTGCTTCTGGATTAGTTTCGGTCTGCTTAGTATCTAAGGAAAGAATGGGGGCTTTTGGCGCTACGTCAGCCGATAGATCGTTAAAAGTCGCGAATACTGCCCCTCCAGCTACAACACCTGCGAGTATTAATAATAGCTGGAGATAACGTGCTTTTTTCATTTATTTCCTCCTTAAAGTTAAAGCGCGATAACGATGGCGTATTCGGACATTAGCCCGGCACGCTATAAGTATTTTTGTCTATTTTTCCACCTGTATTTATAGAATAATAAATAGTAATTTTCGCTGTACTGTATGGCTTTCTTATCAGATGCCTCCAAAGCTAAATTTGGAAATAGATAAGTTTTTAAGAGCATCTAATGTGCCAAAAATATTTTTGGTAAGTTATTTTTCAAGCGGCTGTTTATCTGTTTGATTTGGTTTAATAATTTCCATCTGAAATCGTTTATCTTTGAATGTTTTTCAATCTGCTCGGCTATGTGAGCTAATTTTTGCTGTTTATTCATCAGCAACGAAACAGAGTCTGTTATTGAAGAAGCAATGATGACCGTTCTAATTCGCGGATTTTAGTTAGGAAGCCGGGTTTGAAGTTATTACCGTATAGAGGCGAATATTGAAGCTAAATTACGGACAGAAGTAGTAAAGCCAAATTGGAAAACTTTAATAACTAAATTAAATTCAAGATTAAGATTATCTGTAAGGGAAGTTTTGAAAAACTTGTTCTTTGAGGAATTTGGCGGGAACGGAACTTTACATGGCTCGGACTCTGAAGGCTGAAGCAACAAAATTCAGCTTTCTTAACCAGGGTGTGTTATCAGCGTGTGTTGTTTCAAGAGATTGAGTTCAATCGATTCTGGAGCGTGTAAAGCCTTGCATCGGTCACGCCGCTATCGTCATCAATTTATTTAGGACAGAAGCTGTTGCTGTGAGGGGGGTACTGCGCCCACTCTGGTCATCAGAGTAGGCGGGGGGTGTATGTCGGATAAATCAATCGCCGGCGACGGTGTCCACCAGCAAAATTCGTTCGCTATCCAGGCGCAGGGACAGAGTTTTACAGAGCAGGCTGGTTTCGAAATCGCGGTAGCGTTCCGACGTGACGATGCGCTCGCTATCGCCGCAATTTTCCAGCGCCAGCAATTGAAAGAAATAGGGTCGCCAGGACCAGTTAAAGCCGATTTTGCGCGGATCGGTAAACCATTGGTTTTCCTTGAAATTGAAATCCGGCGAAATCTGGTCGCCCTGGTTGTTGCACAGATAAAAACGAATCACGCCGCTATCGGTAAAATTCCAGCTGACCAGTTCGTTCAGGTTGAAATCGTCCTGCAAGGTTTCGGCCAGCTTGTAGATCAGGGTTTTAGTGGTGTTAATGGAGCTGACTTTCTTTTGCACCTTTGCCAGGGTGTTTTTCAGAAATTTACTGCGTAACGAGGAGATGTGCTGTTCGAATAGTTCTGCCGGCTGGAAATCGGCTTCGGCTTTGGCAAACAAAAAACCCTGCATGAATTGCGCGCCGCAGTTCAAGCTAAATAAAAACGCTTCATCGGATTCCACGCCTTCGCAAATGATCCGGCAACCGGTACGTTTGCCCAGACGCGAAATCATATGAATGATGTCGCCGGCGATGCCGCCCTTGGTGGCCAGTTTGAACAGCCGCATGTCGATTTTGATGATGTCCGGCTGAATCGCGATCACTCGTTCCAGTTGCGACGAGCCGGCGCCGAAATCGCCGATGGCCACGCTCAAACCGTGTTTGCGGTAGCGCTGCACGATTTGTTTCAATTTCTGCGGATCGACATGCGCATCGGAAATTTCCACGATGATGCGCCGCCTGTCGATATTCAGCTCGTCCAGCATGCGTAGCGTGGGCAGGGTATTCAACTGCCGCAGATTTTCAATCCAGGCCGCGGAGATATTCAATGCCAAGTAGCTTTGCGTATCGGCTAATTCCGAGAACTTTTCCAGGGCTTGCCAACGTACCTGCCTGTCCAGTTCGATACGAGTTTTGGCGTCGACGTCGGCGGATGAGAATAGCGCACCGGCGGAGACCACTTTGCCTTTACCGTCGTATTGGCGGGCCAGCGCTTCGTAGCCGACAATTTTGCCGCTAGCCACCGAAATTATGGGTTGAAAATATGGAAATAACGGAGTTTTAGCTGGCATCGTCCCTTGGGCTATCAAATTTAACTGAGTTTGGGTAAAAACTCCTTCAGCTCCGCAACACAGGAACCGCAACCGCTACCGGCGCTTAAACAGGCGCTGATGTCGGCGACGCTTTGGAATTGATGGGTTTGCACCGCTTGTTGGATGGTTTTTTCGCCGACATTGAAACACGAACAGACGATTCGGCCAATATCGGCTTGGCCTTTCGGCGGTAGGCCGCTCAGCAAACTCAGGCGCTCGGCTCTGCTCAACTCGGTTTTAGCGAATAAACTGCCCAACCAGCCCGGCTCGGGCAGTTCGCAATCCGGTCCGACGAACAGACAGGCTTGTAGCTCGCGGCCCGGTAAATAGGCGGTGCGGTAATAGCCGGCTTGCTGGTCGCTGTATTCCAGCCAGCAGCTATCGTCGTCGAGATGCCCTGTATCGGCGAGCAATGCGCGGCTCCACGCCCGCCAGTCCTTACCGGGTTCGGTAGACGCCAATTCGTAGCGAAAGTAACGGTCGCCGCGCACGCTGACTCGATACTCGGCACCGGTGATTTGCAAGGGCTGACGAGATAAAATAGTTGCATACCATTGCGCCGGCCAGGCCTTGATTTTCACCGGGGTTTGCTTGCTCTCCGGCTGGCCGGAATGTGGATCAACCACCGGATTGACCACGGCGCCCATCCGGCCGTGACTGCTGATTTGGCCGGTCCAGTGCATAGGCACAAACAGGCTGCCGATTTGCTGACCAGGATTAAGCTCGACGCGCGCCAGCATGTTGCCCCAACGGCTTTGGACCTGCGCCAGGGTATGGGCGTTTAAGCCCAGTTTATCCGCATCAATCGGATGCATCTCCACGAACGGTTCCGGCCGATGCGCATTCAGCTTGGCGGCCAGACCGGTGCGCGTCATCGTGTGCCATTGGTCGCGCAGGCGGCCGGTATTTAGCGTGAACGGGTAGTCGGCATCCGGCGCGTTGACCGGTGGACGCGGCGTAATCGGGATGAAGCGGGCTTTGCGATTGGCAGTGAAATAACGGCCGTCGGCGAACATTCTGGCCGTGCCTGTTGTTTGCTCTGTAGTGACCGGCCATTGCACCGGTTGCAGCGCGTCAAACCCTTGCCGGTCTATACCGGTAAAAGCCGATAGATTGAAATCGCGCACTTGATGCTCGGCATCGTTTTCGAACGCCGACAACTGCGCATGTTCGCGAAATATCTCGGCGCTGGATTGGTAATTAAAAGCGTCCTTAAACCCCATTCTTTGCCCGACTTGGCTGATGATCCACCAGTCGTGTTTGGCTGCGCCGGATGCCGGAAATAAGGGCCGTTGCCGGGAGATGCGCCGTTCCAGATTAGTGACGGTACCGTCTTTCTCGCTCCAGCCGGTGGCCGGCAACAGTACATGCGCCAGTTCGGCGGTATCGGTATTGGCGATGCAATCGGAGACCACCACCAGTTCGCATTGCTGCAAGGCGCGTTTGACCTTGTCGGCATCCGGCATCGATACCACGGGGTTGGTGGCCATGATCCATACCGCCTTGATTTGGCCGGCGGCGATGGCGTCGAACATCGCCACGGCCTTTAAACCTTGTTTGTCGGCAACCTTGTCGCTGCCCCAAAAGCGGCCGACTCTATCGACATGTTCCGGGTTTTCCAGATCCATATGCGCGGCCAAGGTATTCGCCAAGCCGCCCACTTCGCGGCCGCCCATTGCATTCGGTTGGCCGGTGAAGGAAAAAGGCCCCATGCCCGGTTTGCCGATGCGAGCGGTCGCCAAGTGGCAATTGATGATCGCGTTGCATTTATCCGAGCCGGAACTGGATTGATTGATGCCTTGCGAATAGACGGTGACGGTATTTTCGGTGCTGGCAAACCAGTCGAATAGCGTGCCGACTGCTTCGCTACTCAAGCCGCAGCCGGCGGCGACTTGTGCGATGCTGCCGGCGGTTTTCACAGCCTCATTTAACGCCAGTTCGAAACCTTCGGTATGCATATCGATATAAGGTTGATTAATACGGCCATTTTGCTGCAAATAAGCCAGAATGCCGTTGAACAACAATGCGTCCATGCCCGGTTTGACGGGCAGGTGCAAATCGGCGATGTCGCAACTGGCCGTGGCACGCGGATCGATCACCACAATCTTTAAATTAGGATTGTTTTCCTTGGCCTTGCGGATGCGCTGGAAGGCGATCGGATGGCACCAGGCGGCATTGGAGCCAACCAGTAATATCAACTCGGCTTGTTCCAGGTCTTCGTAATTGCAGGGTACGGTATCGGCGCCGAATGCGCGTTTGTAACCGACCACCGCCGAGGACATGCACAAACGGGAATTGGTGTCGATATTGGCCGTACCGATAAAGCCTTTCATCAACTTATTGGCGACGTAATAATCCTCGGTCAACAATTGCCCTGAGACATAAAACGCCACTGCTTCGGGGCCGTGTTGCTCGATAATTTTAGTAAAGCGTTCGGCGACATGGTTTAACGCACTGTCCCAGTCTACGCGTTGGCCGCGGATTTGCGGGTAGAGCAGGCGGTTTTCCAGCGACACGGTATCGCCCAGCGTCGCGCCTTTCGAGCAGAGTTTGCCGAAATTGGCCGGATGATTGGCGTCGCCCTTGATCGTAAGCCGATGCGCGGCGCTGTCTTCTACCGTGGCTTCGATGCCGCAACCGACACCGCAATAAGGGCAAGTGGTTTTGATGGTGTTCATGTTTGAATCTGTTTAGGCCGCGTTGGCCAGCGGGGTTTGGCCGAACATCAGGCGGTCGCGGATTGCGGCAATCGGGGTCTTATCCTTGACCAGGTTCAAATACCAGGCGCTATCGCTGGTATCGCCGTATAAAATGACGCCGACGACGATATTGCCGCGCAGCACGATTTTTTTATAAACGCCCAGCTCGTGGTCTATCAGTTGCAGGATCTGGCAGTCGCTGTCGCCTTCAAAATTGCCCACCGAAAATAAATCGATGCCGGTGACTTTCAACATCGTCGCGGACGATAAAGTTTTAAATTGGCTGTCGGCCTGGCCGGACAATTGTTGCGCGCAGACTTTGGCTTGTTCGTAGACCGGCGCGACCAAGCCGAACAATTCGCCTCGGTGTTGCACGCATTCGCCGACCGAATAAATCGCCGAGTCGCTGCTGCGCATGCTGTCGTCGACCACGATGCCGTGCTGGCACTCCAGACCGATGCGTTTGGCCAGGCTGATATTGGGCTTGATGCCGGTGGACATAATCAGCATATCGGCCGGCAATGCGCTGCCGTCGCTGAGTTCTACCGCACTGATGTGCCGGTCCCGGCTGTCTATGCGTTGGATAGTGGTGCCGAGATGAAACCGAATGCCTTTATCCGCCAGCTGCCGCTGTAAGAACGCCGCAGCCTTGCGGTCCAATTGCCGATTCAATAAATGGTCGGCGCGATTGATCACGCTGACTTGCATACCGCGTTGCAGCAAGCCGTTCGCGGCTTCCAAACCCAGTAGGCCGCCGCCCAGAATCACCGCGTGGCGTTTGCTGGCGGCTTTTTCTATCATGGTTTCCACGTCGGCAATATCTCTAAAACCCAGTACGCCTTCGACGTCGCGGCCCGGTATATCCAGCATCAACGGCAAGGAACCGGTGGCGATCAACAGTTTGTCATAAAACGCGCAGGTGCCGTCCTGGGCAATCACGCAGCGGTGCTCGCGGTCGACGTTGACAACCGCTTTGTCCGGTCCGCAATGCAGCGTGACCCGGTTTTTTAGATACCAGTCGAAATCGTGAATCATGATGTCGGCGATGCTTTTCGCGCCGAACAACACCGGCGTCAGCATAATGCGGTTGTAATTGCCGTGCGGCTCGGCGCCGAATACGGTGATGTCGTAGCGGTCCGGCGCGGTTTGAATCAATTCGTCAACGGTACGCATGCCGGCCATGCCGTTGCCTATCACTACCAATTTGAGTTTCATGATGCTTTGGGTGGCTTATGCTGTGAAAAATCGGTTTGAGTAGAGACGCAAAATTTTGCGTCTCTACTAGGTTTGCCTAAAAGCTGACGTTAGCTTGCAGCCAGATTTTTTGCGTATCGGGGAATGCCGGATTATTGGTATTGAAGTCCGCGTACTTGGCCAGCAGGGAATAATGCTTGCCGAATTTTTTCAGCACCGAAAAATCCCATTCCGTGCCGAACTTGACGCCGCCGGTATCATCGGAGAAGTCGTGATACACGCCGGTGAAGATCAGGCTATCGTTCATCGCCTTGTAACTGGCGGTGGCGAACACATCGCGGATACCTTGGCCCATTGCAATGGTTGCCGGAGAGCTTGCGCCAACCGGATTGATGAACAGGTCTGCCCAGCCCTGGAAGGCATGGTTGGTGCCCAGCGGGGTGTTAAAGGTTTTGTTCAAACCATAGCCGTTCAACTGTTCCATCGCACCTTGCAAGGTCACGTTGAACGCGGTCAAACCACCCATCAGATTGATGCGGTCGGCTTGGTAATGATTGGGGTTATCGGCGTAATTGGATTGCTTGCCCCATTCGGCGGTATACAGGAAGTTGACGGTATCGAAGAACTGCGGCGATTTACCGTCGAAACGCAAACCGTAGGTTTGCGAGGATTTAAAGTAATTGGCGCGTTCCCGGTAATCCAGCCAGTAGCCGTAACCGATCAGATTACCCCAATCGCTGACTTTGTAATTCAGGTTAAGGATGGGCGCGTTCAAGGTTTCGGTCTCGCCGAAAATGTTCTGCACATGGTCCAAATAGCCGGCGTTGACGGTCAGGCCGAACAGCGTTTGGTTGTTGTGGGTGACCAATACCGAATCGTAAGTCGATTCCATTTGCCGCCAGCCGACGTTGCCGATGAAGCGGTCGTCGTCGAACTTGATGCGTTGCCGGCCGACTTTGATCAGCGTGTCGGCGATGCCTTTGTAGCTCAGCCAGAACTGGTTGAGCTCGTTACGTGCCGGATCGGCGATAACGGAATAGTTTCGATCGCGGTTTGTGGTGGTACCGCCCCGGTCATAATCGGCTTGCGCCGCATAAAGCCCTTCGTATTCCGCATAGCCTTGAAAATCGTGGAAGGTCGGCGTCAGGAAGCCCAGACGCAAGCGCGCGGTGTTGGCGTTGGCCGTTTCCAGCGGTTTACTTGCGTTGGGCGCTGGTCTTTTTACGGAGTTATCCTGATCGACATTCTCCCAACGGTAGTTCAAATCCATTTTTACCGCGCCGTTGCTGCCGTAATGGTAGAAATTCAACGCATCTTCCACTTCTTTGGTAATGTCGGCGGCGGCCGGCAGGCTGACGAAGGTTAGCGATAATAGTGTCGCCGGTAACTTGCCGGATGGACGTTTGAGTTTTTGCGGCATAAGGCCCCCTAGGGAAATTAACGGTTTTGAATTAATGAGTGTGGTCGCATTCGGACAAAAAGCTCAACAGGCTCTCCCGGTACTTGTAGTAATCGGGGTGTTCCAGCAGCGCTTTGCGGGTGCGGGGCCGGGGCAGGTCGATTTCCTGAATCTTGCCGATTTTGGCGTGCGGGCCGTTGGTCATCATCACCACTCTGTCAGCCAGCAAGATGGCTTCGTCGACGTCGTGGGTCACCACAATCGCGGTCACGTGGGTGCGTTCCCACACTTCCATCAACACTTCCTGCAACTCCCAGCGTGTCAACGAATCCAGCATGCCGAACGGCTCGTCGAGCAGCAGCAGTTTGGGCGACAGGGCGAAGGCGCGGGCGATACCGACGCGTTGGCGCATGCCGTTGGACATGTCGGCGGCTTTTTTGAACATTGCATCGGCCAAGCCGACCCGAGTCAGATAATATTCGACGATGTCGTCGCGTTCGTCTTGCGAGGCATGCGGGTACACTTTATCCACGCCCAGCATCACGTTTTCGAATGCGGTCAGCCACGGGAACAGGCTGGGGGCCTGAAACACTACGCCGCGATCCGGGCCGGCGCCGTCGATTTCCTTGTTATCCAAAATAATGCCGCCTTCGGAAATCTCGTTAAGACCGGCGGTCATCGACAACACCGTGGATTTGCCGCAGCCGGAGTGGCCGATGATGGAAATGAATTCGCCTTTCTTCATTTTCATATCAAAGCCGTCCACCACTTTCACGGTGCTATTGCCGTCCGGGGTAGGGTAGATTTTTGAGAGATTGGCAAATTCCAGGTAACGGGCTTTGCCCAGATCGCGGGCAGTGGGTTTTAATGCCGAGGTATCCAGTTTCCAATCGTTGCTGGTATTGGGACGCACATCCGGTAGTTTGATTTTGTCGCTGGTTTCGGCTTGCGACTTTTTCATGCCGATATTCATCAGATAACGAGTGATTTCGGCGCGCAGGCGTTTGAATTCTTCGTTATGGTTCAGCGCGGTGCGGTCGCGCGGCCGTTCCAGGTCGATAGTAAAGGCCGGGCCGAAGCAGGCGTCCGGGCCGGGCTTGAGCGGAATCACCCGGTCGGCCATGTAAATGGCTTCGTCGACGTCGTTGGTAATCAGGATGACGGTCTTTTTGTCCTGCTCCCAGATTTGCAGAATTTCGTCTTGCAAATTGCCCCGAGTCAGTGCGTCCAAGGCGCTGAGCGGTTCGTCCAGCAATAAAATGTCCGGATTGGCGGCCAAAGCGCGGGCCACGTTGACGCGCTGGCGCATGCCGCCGGACAATTCGCCCGGCTTTTTGTCCATGGCCCGGCCCAGATTCACCATTTTTACGTATTTTTCGGTGTGCGCGCGGCGTTGTGCCGGCGTCCAGTCCTTGAAAATCGCATCCACCGCCAGCGCCACGTTTTCGTAAACGGTCAGCCAAGGCATCAAGGAATAGTTTTGAAATACCACGCCACGATCCGGTCCTGGTTCGGTGATCGGTTGGCCTTGTTTCAGCAACTCGCCGCTATCGGCGTGGATCAAGCCGGCGATCATCGATACCAAGGTGGTTTTGCCGCTGCCGGAAAAGCCGACGATGGCGATGAATTCGCCTTCGCGAATATCCAGATTAATGTCTTTCAGTATGGAGGTTTTGTCTTTGCCTTCTCCGTAGGATTTGCAGACATTTTTTAATTCCACTAGCGGCTTATAGGCATCGTTGGCTGGAATGGAAGACATGGCTGATTGTTTATGCATGGAAAGTTCGATGATTTTGGCTTGGGCGGCGCTCATGACGGCATCCTCAGATTTTTTGGAACGAGAACAGGTTTTGCAGAGAGTTCATTACCCGGTCGAGAATGAAGTCGATGATACCGATGGTAAATACCGCCACCATGATCCTGCTCAAGGAATTGGAACTGCCGTTTTGAAATTCGTCCCAGACGAATTTGCCCAAACCGGGGTTTTGCGCCAGCATCTCGGCGGCGATCAATACCATCCAGCCCACACCCAAGGATAGGCGCATGCCGGTAAATATATAAGGCAAAGCCGAGGGCAAAATGATGCGTTTGATTTGCGTGGCCCAATCCAGTCTTAACACTTTGCCGACATTCACCAGGTCGCGATCTATCGACGATACGCCCACTGCGGTGTTGATCAGCGTCGGCCACAAGGAACACAACGTCACGGTAATCGCCGAGGTAAGAAAAGACTTGGCAAACCAGGAATCGTCGTCGGTGACGTACATCGCACTGACCACCAAGGTGACGATGGGCAGCCAGGCCAGCGGCGATACCGGTTTGAATATTTGAATCAGCGGGTTAAACGCCGTATTCAGCACCGGACTCATGCCGCAAATGATGCCCAACGGGACTGCGATCAGCGTGGCGATGATAAACCCCGCAAACACGGTACGCAGACTGGTGAAGATTTGGTCCAGATAGGTCGGTTTACCGGTGTAGGGACGCGGTTTGATTTCGGCTTTCGGGTCTTCGGCCAGTTTTTCCTTGTTACGCAATTCCTGGCGTTGGTAGAACTCGGCCATTTTGGATTTTTCGGCGACATGTTCGCTCACCAGTCCGCTGACTTCGGACCAGACCGCGACCGGGCCGGGAATGGCGCCCAAACTGGTATTGATGCGCGCGGCGGTGACGCTCCAGAAACCCAAAAATAAGATGAAAGCGATGATAGGAACGCCCATGACCAGCCATAATTGGCGCATTTGCTGGGCGGGATTTTCGCCGGCGGCGATTTTTACCAAGGGTACGAACCAGGTCAGGCCGGTGATGTTGAAGAATTTGATCAGTGTATTAGTCATGTCTTTGCTCGCTTGTCTTAACGGTGTCGGTAAAAAAGATGCGTCCTTGCATCAACATACGATCCTTGTTTAGAGCACCCACCAGAGTTTGTTAGTCGACAATCTTGCCGCCGGAGACGGTTTGTTTGCCTTTCAAGCCGATAGTAAATTTGGCCAGATAATCGTTAGGTTTGTTGGCATCGAACGGGATCTTGTCGATGAAGAAGTTTTGCGAAGGTTTGATGCCGGTGTCGGCCGGGAAGTCTTCGGCTTTGGCTTTACCTTCGGCGACCAGTTCTTTCGCGGCAGCCAGGTAGATGTCGGGGCGATAGACCTTTTTCGCGGTTTCCAGGTACCAGTTGTCCGGTTTGTATTCGTTGATCATGCCCCAGCGGCGCAGTTGCGTCAGATACCAGACCGCGCTGCTGTAAGAAGGGTAGCTGGCGCCGTGGCGGAAAAAGGTGTTGAAGTCGGGCAGGGAGCGTTTATCGCCTTTTTCGTATTCGAAGGTACCGTTCATGCTGGCGGCCAACACCTCCACATCCGCGCCGACGTATTGTTTTTGCGAGAGCATTTCGATGGCTTCTTTTCGATTTTTGTTGTTTTCGGCGTCCAGCCACATCGAGGCGCGAATCAAGGCTTTGGTGACGGCCAAATAAGTATTGGGATATTTTTCCGCCCAGGCTTGCGTGACGCCGAAGACTTTTTCCGGGGTGTCTTTCCACAGTTCTTCGTCGGTGATCACCGGCACGCCGATGCCTTTAAATACCGCTTGTTGGTTCCAGGGTTCGCCCACGCAGTAACCGAAAATAGTCCCTGATTCCAAGGTCGCCGGCATTTGCGGCGGCGGGGTTACAGCCAGCAAGGCTTCCGCGTTGATCTGTCCGGACGTGTCTTGCGGCGGTGCGTAAAAACCGGGGTTAATGCCGCCGGCCGCCAGCCAGTAACGCAGTTTTATGTTGTGGCTGCCGGGCGGAAAGGTCATGGCCATATTGAACGGTTTGCCTTCCGCTTTAAATTTATCGACCACAGGCTTTAAAGCGTCGGCTTTAATGGGATGCACGGGTTTGCCGCCTTCCATGGGCACATTGGCTTTCATTTGTTTCCAGATGTCGTTGGATACAGTAATCGCGCTACCGTTGAAGCCCATGCTGAACGCGGTGACGATGTCGGCTTTCGTGCCGTAACCGATGCTGGAACCTAACGGTGCGGGCGCCAGCATGTGCGAACCGTCCAACTCGCCGTTGACCACGCGATCCATTACCACTTTCCAGTTGGCTTGTGCTTCCAGTTGCACGAACAGACCTTCTTCCTCGAAAAAGCCTTTTTCGGCAGCCACCGCCAACGGGGCCATATCGGTCAATTTTATAAAACCGAATTTCAAATCTTCTTTTTCCAGTTTGCCGGCGGCGAAGCTGTGGTTGGAAAAACCTAATATTGTCAGTGCGACAACCGAGCTCAGCGCGGCGGCAAGTGTCTTCGGGGTGAAAATTCTGTTCTGTTTCATGTCGGTTCCTGTCAATTGAGAAAAATCGGCCAAAAAAAAGGCGCCTATGCCCGATTTGCTAGCAAACCGGCCAATAGACGCCTTTGTCTTTATTGCTCAACAATGAGCGGGTTGGTTGTTGAAGGCTCCTGCACTGGAGCGTTGCTTGTTACAAAGCAATACCAATGCCAAATTTTGAGCCGGAATATTGCGAAGTTTTATAGTCTTTAGTTATCAATATGTTAATGGTTTTTTTGCGGGGCGTTTGGAGAGCGTGGCGGAATGCGCACAGCAAAACAGGTGCACAAGTAGTGCGCGGATGTTGAAAAGAAGCTGATTTTTTGCACATTGCTGGTGCAGGTGTTGCGTCGCGGTGCGCGTTAATCCGGAAAGCGTTACCGGGTATTGGATCGGTTCGGCGTTTTGGCGAAGCCGTTGCGGAAATTTGGTAGCGGGAAATTAATTGGTCTGGCTTGGGTAAGCCTTGGGATTACTAGCGGGCGAAACCCTAAAAGGACTGCGCCCGCCAAAACTTTAGATGATATTAGCTGGCTTGCCCCGCAGCGGTCGCTTCAGGCACTTCGATCAAACGGCCGGTTTTTACGTCATAGACATAGCCGTAAACCGGAATATCGCTAGGTACCAGCGGATGGGCTTTAATGCGTTTCACGTCTTCCAACACGCTGTCGGCTTGGTTTTTGATGGTCAGCCAATTGATGTATTTGCCGTCTGTCGAACCGGGGCCGACGCCGCTATCGTGCCAGCCGGTCGCATCGACGCTGGCGGTTTTCAAGCTGCTGGCCAATAAGTCGCTCATGATGTCGTTGGTAAAGGTTTCCATGCCGCAGTCGGTGTGATGAATCACAAACCATTCCTTGGTGCCGAGTAATTTGTAGGAAATAACCAGGGAGCGGATCGCGTCGTCGCTGGCGCGGCCGCCGGCGTTGCGGATCACGTGGGCGTCGCCTTCGGATAAACCGGCATATTTGGCCGGGTCCAGGCGGGCATCCATGCAGGTCAGTATGGCAAACTGACGAGCAGGCGGCATAGCCAAATCGCCTTTGTCGAAGCTGGATACATAATCGCGGTTGGCTAACAGTACTTCGTTGTGAATTTTGCTCATAAAAACCTCGGTGGGTGAAAAGACGTCTGGCTTAAACTTCAAACCAGACGAGGTAACGACTATCTCCGGGCGGCATTGTAGCCAAGCGGCATTCTGGTTTAAAGACGCTATTTGGTTTATAAAATATAAACTTTAAGTTTATATTGGTTGCGGTAATGGATAAGTTTAACAACATGCGCGTTTTTTGCCGGATAGTCGAACTCGGCACGTTCTCGGCTGTTGCCAAAGAGTTGAAGCTGTCCACGATGATGATCAGCAAATACATTGCCCAACTGGAAGCTTCACTGGGTGTGGTGCTATTACATCGCACCACTCGCAGTCTAAGCCTAACCAGCGCCGGCGAAGCCTATTACAATCGCAGCAAACAATTGCTGGAAGACTTGGCCGACTTGGAAGCCTCCACCGCGCAACTGGGCGAGCGGGTGAAGGGCACGATTAAAATCAGCGCGCCTATCGATTTCGGCGGCATGTACATGGTGCCAGCCATCGAACGCTATTTAAAACGCTATCCGGAAGTGAAGATTTTAATGTCGCTGGATAACAAACCGCCGAATTTGCGGGTCGGCAGTTTCGATATTTCTTTATTAGTGACCGATACCCTGGATCCGGGCGTGGTGGCGCGCAAGATTGCCGAGACCGAATTGTGTACCTATGCCTCGCCGGACTACCTAACTGAAAAAGGTTGTCCGCAAACCATAGACGAACTGAGTAATCACCAATGCCTGCACTACGTCGATACCCCGCATGGCGAGTTTTGGTTGTTCAACGTCGACGGCGAGCTGAAAAAAATCAAATCCGACTGGGTGCTGGCGTCCAATAACGGTCGTGCATTGTGCGAGGCTGCTGCACTGGGTATGGGTATCGTGCAGGCGCCCAGGTTGTCGGTCGCACCGTATTTACAAAGCGGCGAACTGGTGGAGATCCTCAGGCAATATCGCCGACCGGCGCTGGCTATTTACGCCACTTATCTACAACGCCGCTTTTATCCGGCCAAATTGACGACGTTTATTGATTTTTTGTTGGAGTATTTCGAGCGGTAGCCGGCTTTTTGGCATCACGTCAATCTAATTGGTGAAAACGGGCGAATGATTTGGAAGAGCAGTTGAGCCTGAAAAATCTCGTTCGTCCTGAGTTTTGTCGAAGGGCGAGCGAGATTTTTCAATCACCCGGCGGGTGAGAGTGTTGTAGGTCGTCCATGCTTCGACTTTGCTCAGCACGAACGGCCTACAACACCCTCCAACTGCTCTTTTTAGGATAAACAATTATGTCATGCCGCGAGAGACTTAGCCAATGCGGCGGATAACGCTCCGCTCAAAGCATTTAAGCTCGCGCACGCGGTCTTTTGCTATCGTCGCGAAGCTTTTTACCTTGCACGCAAGCCTACCGAGCTGGCGACTAAACCTAAAAGCCTTGCGGGCGAGGCAAATTGATTCGCCCGCAAGGCAAAACGGCTTGCGCCCAACGGGATTAAGCTCGTGCACGAGGTATTTTGCTATCGTCGCGAAGCTTTTTACCTTGCGCGCAAGCTTGCCGAGCCTGGCGATCAAGCCTAATTGCCTTGCGGGCAACGGGATTAAGCTCGCGCACAAGGCCATTTACTATCGTCGCAAAGCTTTCCGTATTACCCGCCAGCTTACTAAGCCAGCCGGCAACGCGTTTTGGTTTGAGTCCGAGCGAACGGGGCTTGCGCGAATAGCTCCATGCGATTAACGCGAGGTGTCAAGGTCCGAATGAGGGGAAAATCCCTATCCTCCTGGTCTTGGTAATGGATGTTGGCAGATTTGCGCGGCTATCAGTCGCAAACTGCCAAATGCTGCAGCAATTTTAATGACTTTTAACTGTTCGGCTACCACCGATAATATTCTGCAGGCGTAGGATGCATAAGCGCTAGCGTCATGCATCGATAGGCATCCTCAGGCGGCGGATGACGCTCCGCTTATCCGCCCTACGGCCATTTTCCACCGGATTGTCCTGCGGCTGGCTCCTCATGCTTGACTTTATGCGCGTTATTTCTAAGTATAAAAACAACAACACAGACAAAGGTAATAACATGAACGGTAGATTGAAAATACACTCACTTGCGGGGTTTTTAGTGCTGTTTTTGGGCGCTGCGAACCCTGTTGCAGCGGTTACAGAAACTCAAATGGCGTTGACGACCGAAGCAACGAATGAGGCCATTGTTAACCTTGAAGCGGCATTGAAAGCAGTGACTGAGAATAGGCTGGATGAGGCACAAAATTATGTCGATGCCACGCGGAGTTCTGCCAGCGACATCTTGGGAAGGTGCTCGGTTGAAGCAAAAAAAGAACGCGGCGCCAACGTACTTACCAATGCGCGTCGACAAATCAAGAACGGTGATTCAGCAGCTGCTGAGGCGTCTTTAAAAGAAGCGATTAAAATTTTTAAATCTTTATTAATGTCCGTTAATAATACCGGGCAACCGAGCTTGTTTAAATGATTCAAACCACCTGACGTTGAGCTACCAACGATAGGCTGGAGGCGGCAAAAAGCCGCCGGACGAAACGAACTCGCCAATGGCAACGGTCCAACCGATAGCAGACGCAGGGTGAGGTTAAGACCGCACCCATCTCCAACGATGCGGTGGAAGCTGTTTATCGAATCCTACGGCGCTAGTCGGCAGCCAAGGATTACGATCACATCGTAGGGCGGAAGCCGCAGGCGTTCCGCCTCAACCCAAGCTTCACAAACCCGCCAACATGATCTCAAAAAAATCACAGCAAATTCCCGAAAAAAACGCCATCCTGCGAAACCCGGTGTCAACCGGTTCCAAAAAGGCGGAACGCCTGTTGGCTTCCGCCTTACGGGTTGCCTAAATGGCGCGAGTTTACGAGCGACCGGCGACCGACGGGAGCGTATTTGATGGCAATGTTAAACATTTACTGCAACAACTTCTTGGCAAGATCAGCCAAAATTTCCCTACCTTCCTTAGACTTCAATATTCCTTTCATTACTGTTAGTAGTTTTGTGCCGGCTGTTTTGTACCAAACCCCTTTTGGATACACCTTTAGATCAGATTTACTTTTCTCAATTGCTTTTTCGATTTTTTTAGTTTCTTCAGGCGTAAAGCCGAGCTTCTTTTCTAGCTCAGAAACCCTTATATGAAGTTCATCTAATTTAGCCTTAATAGCATCTTCTTCATGGCTTTCAAAGTAAGATTCTGGATCATCAATATTTTCATCAATGCTTTTTTGAAAGCTCTCAGTTAACTCATCAATAGTTGAGCGCAATATCGCTCTTGAGTTAATCAAATCATCTCTGACACTACGAACCCAGTCAGATATTCTGCTGATAGCAGAATCAATATCTTCATGTGTTCTTGTTTCAAGATTTTTGTATGTTCCTGGCTTTTCGACAGTTCTAATGACTTTTTTAGCGTTACCCTGTCCCATAACAGCTAGAGCTGAGCCAATAGAACCACCTGAATATGTCTCATCTAGAACGAAGGTATATTTTGGCAATGCTTTGAAAGTAATCTGTGCAAGCACAGCTGAATCATCTGGAAACTGAGAATCAAAGTCTTCAGCACAGAAATCTCCGTACTCTAGATAATCGATTATTTGATTAATGACTGAATTTCTAAGCGTTGACATGAAATACTGAATTCCTTTTGATGTTTAACTAGTAATTCGAAAGTTCTTTATATCCACCGACAAATGACCTTCGACAAGGTAATTTATTGATCAATATATTATTTATATCATTGATGGTAGAGGGCTGTGATGGGTAACGATTCAATCGCTGTCATTGAACCACATTAGGCGATAGGCAGCAAAGGGTCCAGGCTGTGTAAA
>LUUF01000067.1 GCA_001644045.1 Methylomonas methanica
GTCCGCAGGTAGTTGTTATGGTTAGCGGTTTTAAAGGGATTAGTACTCAGCAAATTCGGATTATCGGCAGAATTGGTGGTGGTGGTGGTGTAGGGCGTTATCAAGGTAAGTCAATCCCATATGAAAGAGGCATGACGCTATTAGACGTCATTATACAGATTGGTCTAAATCAATACGCTGATGGTAATAGAGCGAGCGTTATCAGAGATGTGAACGGTGAGTTGAAGCCGTTTGGTGTAAGGATTGATGATTTAATTGATGATACAGATTTGTCCGCTAATGTGTTAATGATGCCAGATGATATACTCATCATTCCTGATGCATATTTTTAGAGTTTAGTAAAAAGGTAGTTTTTCTGTGGGTAGTATGTTCATTAATTTTAGATTAAAAACAATGGCTTGTTAATATGCAGCAAGATCTTTCTGAAGTTTATTTTTATTTAAAAGGGACTTTAAAATACAAGCGCCTTGCGATTATTTTTGCTCTAATTGTGTGCTCAAGTGCATGGTCGTATATTTTTATGATGCCGGATAAATTTGAGTCAAAAGCTAAAGTTCATATAGATTCAGCTACAGTTATACGGCCGCTTATGAGGGGAATGGTGATAGAGCCAGATATATCGGCGCTAATTAGAATAATTCAGCAGCTTATGTTTACAAGGCCTAATCTGGAAAAGATTATTTCATTATCGCAGCTAAGTAGATCACAAGACAACTCTGGAACAACAGCTGAATTGATCGAAAAGCTAAAGAAAGACATAACAATAGCTGGCGGAAGAGGCGATATATTTGATATTGCTTATACTTCTCAGGATCCTGAAGTGGCCAAGAGTGTGGTTCAAGCTGTTCTAACAGTTTTTTCAGAGCAGACCGAGGGAAAAGCTTTGGCTGATGCGAGCGATGCGCAACGTTTTATTGAGCAACAAATACGAGAGTATGAAATCAGATTACAAGATGCTGAAAAAGCAAAAGAAGAATTCAAAAGGACAAATATAGATTTACTCAATGGTTCAGATCAATTTCAGAGTTTACAAAAAATGAAGGAACAGTATCTCGATGCTAACACTGCTCTTGATCAGGCGGTTTCTAGGAGGAATGTGTTGGCGGAACAGGTTGCTGCAATCCAAGAGTCAGATGAAGATTGGGGCTTGCCTACGTCTACCCAGGAGGTATCTGCGGATAATGCAAGGATAGAATCGCTAAAAGATAAACGAACTGAGTTGCTGCTGAAATATACCGAACGTCATCCCGAAATCATTGAAATTGACAAATTAATTGATACCCTAAAAACACAAGAGAATCAATCTAAGACTAGCCAGGCAGAATCAGATGGGGCATCGGAAGCCGGCAGTTCTGAGAGTATTGGGGCTGAAAAAATGGCAAACCCTTATGTTCAAGCGTTAAAAATGGGGTTTGATAATGCTCAGGCCGAAGTTGCATCTAGTCAGACGTTAGTCGAGTCGATTCGAAATAGGATAGCAAAGCTTGAAGAGGGCTTAAATGAAAGATTGACTATTGAAACGGAAATGAAAAATCTGAATCGGGACTATGAAACCATAAGTGGGAAGTATTCCGAGTTGCTCGATCGACGTGAACAGGCCCATATTACTGAGCGTGTAGATGACCAGACATCTCGCCTGAAATTCAAAATCGCAGATCCTCCAAGTAAGCCCAATAAACCTAGCTCCCCAAACAGGAAGTTATTTTACTCATTTGCCCTTTTAGTTGGAGTGATTTTAGGATTCGGTGTAGCATTTTTAGTATATTTCATACGGCCAGTCTTTATGTCAACAAGACAGGTAAGACTTGTGACTGGACTGCCATCCTTGGGTAGTGTCTCTCTTACCTCCCAAGGTATAAGTCAGACTAATAGTATCGACTGGTTGCTTATATCAACTTTTGTGGTCCTGATAAGTGGCTATATCGGTGTCATGATATTTGAGATACTCAAGTAAAGTCGCATTAAACAGGTAAACATATGAGCATTATAGAAAATGCGCTAAAAAAGGCAGGGAGCCAAGGGTTAGTTGTGGAAAATGGGGGCCAAGAGTCGGTTACCATAAATAAACCAAATAGAAGTGGCGTCGAAAGCAATTTTGAATCGTCTGGGGTAAAAGAAGGTAGTAATGTATTTCCGTCCGAGCAACAGGTGGTTGTTGACTGGAGTAGTCTGGCTGAAAATGGTTTTATAGACAATAATAATGCAAAGTCTCAATTGGCTGAAGAGTTTAGAGTTATTAAACGGCCTTTAGTAAATAATATACAGGGCGCGGAAAATAACGGCATTAATCGGTCTAATTTGATTCTTATCTGTAGTAGTTTGCCTGGAGAGGGAAAGACATTCGTTTCAATTAACTTGGCTTTGAGTATCGCCAACGAAAGGGATAAAAAAGTTTTGCTGATAGATGCGGATGTAGAAAAGCCAAGCATATCAAAGCAATTGGGGATTAACAGTCCTCGGGGTCTAATAGAGTATCTAGAAGATGATAAAGTCACTTTTTCCGATATTTTGTTAAAAACAGATCTTCCCAATTTCAGTCTAATTACAGCAGGTAAAAGACATAAATATTCCACGGAATTGTTATCAAGTCAAAGGATGTATTTGTTTGCGGAAGAAGTAAGTAGGCGCTATAAAGATCGGATTGTGATTTTTGACTCTCCCCCGTTGCTTGTTGCGACGCAGGCACAAATACTTGCAGAGCTTGTTGGGCAGGTGGTGCTAGTGATTGCGGCGGAGGCTACCCCTCAAAGCGTGGTTAATGAGTCGGTTGCAAAGCTTAGTAATTGCGATGTTGTTATGACGCTTTTGAATAAAACAAGAAAAGAGATTGACATATACGGTCATAACTACAGTTATGGGAAATATGGGCATTTGTGAACGTATAGCACTACCTAAATGGGGTTTAAGCGGATTATTTCTTATCGGAAATATCGGTGCGTGTATGTATTCGGGTTCTAGTTTGGCCCTGGATTGGCGCATTACTCCAAATCTATCTGCTAGAGAAGTGTTTTCAGATAATCTGATGCTTTCGCAAGGAAATAAAAAAAGCGGTTTTGTTAGTGAAATTGATCCGGGATTATCGCTATATGGTTCGTCGCCTTGGAGCTCGTTTAACCTGAATTATCGTTTACAAGGTCTTTACAATGCTGGCGGTAGGGATGCTGTTGATATAAATCATCAGCTCAATATGAACTCATTATATCAGGCTATTAGAAATAAGCTATTTATAGAAACTAGTAGTTCGATAAGTCAACAAAATATTAGCAATGCATTTGTTTCGACTGATAATATTTCTGGGAATGGTAGTCGGATTGAAAGTAAGACGTTTAGTATTTCCCCTTACTGGACGCCAAGTTTTGGGCAGTATGCGAATGGGTTATTTAAAGTTGGCTATAATAAATCCTCTTTCGACAACTCGAATGGTTCGACAGTTTCTCCATTATTAAGCTCAAACTTAAATTTAATTTCCGATTCTGAAACTTATACAAGACAGGCTAGATTGACTAGTGGTAGTGCCTTTAATAGAGTAAGTTGGGGGTTGAATTACTCCTCCCAGCAACAGAATAGGGTATCTGGTCAAGATGTGCGTTTTGAGCAATATCAAGGAGATACGCGTTATTATATTAATCGTAAATTCAATGTGTTTGGTCAGGCGGGTTATTCAAATAACGATTATCAAACATTGTCGAACAGTATTAATAATGGATTTTTTTATACGTTTGGCGCGCAGTGGAGTCCTAGTCGCTGGTATTCATTGGAAGCAGGTTACGGTAATAACAAACACGTAACTATGCAGTTTAACCCTTCAGCAAATTTAAACTCTAATGTTACCTACCGCGATAAATCGGTAGGTCTTAATACTGGCAGCTCTTGGGATGCCAGTTTTAATTACCTTTTCAAGCAGGCCGCCATTGGATTTAATTATTCTCAGGAAACGACTACCCTACAGCAGTTATTGACGCAGCAGGGTTTTTTTCTAAGAGACTCCTCAGGCAATTTTACTCAGGTTGCAAACACTCAGGATCTGTTTACGCAGGGTTTCCTGTCGCTTGATTCTTCTGGAAATCTGATCAAAGGCCCAAATTACAATAATTCACAACTGGTTTTTAATCCCTTTGATTTGGTGGACGACGTTATTATAAGAAAGCGTGGCAATCTTACTTTTAGTTATCAAACTGGCAAAAGTAGTTATAACGCGTCTATGTTTAATGAGCGTCGCACTTATGGTAAACGCACTGGTGAAGATCTGTCGTATGGAGTCTCGGGTGGTTGGCAATGGCAATATGAGCCTAGACTGAGCTTTTATTTGCAGCCTTCGTGGATGCACACTGAAGGCAGTCTTTCTAGTAATACCAGGTATGATGTTGCACTGGGTGTTAGCCGTTCTGTTCCTATTAATCTTGGACGACCGTTGTTGATGAATACCGGGCTTGAATTACGCCATATTAATCTAATGTCTGATTCAGCTCAATTTGGTGGCTACGTTGAAAACAGAGCAACAGCCAATTTTAACGTACGATTCTAAACAGCAAACACATGTACGACGGATTTTATAATCTCACCCAAAAACCCTTTCAATTAAGCGCGGATCCGGATTTTTTTTTCCAGAGCTCGGTACATAAACGTGCTCTCGCTTATATGCATTATGGCTTGACACAGGGTGAAGGCTTTGTTTTGGTTATAGGCTCACCTGGCACAGGTAAAACTATGCTAGTAAAAAGTTTGATAAAAAATCTGAATAAAGAGAAGTTATTAATTGGCGTGATGATGACTTCTCAGGTTGGTCCGGAAGATACCCTGCGGATGGCGGCATCGACATTTGGTTTTGCATTTTCGCTGACGGATAAGGCTAGTTTGTTATCTGGGTTCGAAAAGTTTATTGTTGAAAAGGCCAGAGAAGGCAGGCGCTTATTGCTAATCGTCGATGAAGCGCAGAATTTGCCAAAACAATCTTTGGAAGAATTACGTATGCTTACCAATCTGGATGTTAATGGCAATCCTGTTTTTCAGGTGTTTTTAGTGGGGCAAACCGAGTTGAAGCGCACCATTTATTCTGCGGATATGGAGCAGCTCAAGCAGCGGATTGTATCCACATTTCAGCTTGATCCGCTGGATTTGGAAGAAACCAAAGAATACATACTGTTTAGGTTGCAAACTGCGGGCTGGTCTGGAACTCCTGAGTTTGCACCGAGTGTTTTTGAAGCTATCCATGAGTTTAGTGGCGGTATTCCCAGGCGTATTAATTCCTTGTGTGATCGTTTGCTATTGTTCGGCTATTTGGAAGAGCTGACGCTGTTGGACGAACAGGCAGTGACGAAAGTTATCGTCGAAGTAAAAGAAGAAATGCTGTTGGAGGAAGCAGATGAAGAGTCTGACAGCGCAATGCCATCTTTACATCGTTACAGTGGTGTGGACAGCGAATCTCTTGAGCATCGCATGGCTAGACTCGAAGATGTTGTTATCAATCTTCGGAGCAGTATGAATAAAGAGAAGGCTCTGCTTAGAAAAGCAATTCTGCTGCAATTGGATATGGATACTGTTTACAGCGACACAACCACTCTGGATTAACAAAAAATGTCCCCTAAAGTCTTGGTTTGCGTGGTTGGCGCGCGGCCTAATTTCATGAAAATGGCGCCGATTATCAGGCAATTGCAAGCCGTTAAGCATTTGATCACACCTTATCTGGTGCATACCGGTCAGCATTACGACCAAGCCATGAAAGATACTTTTTTCCAACAGCTAGGTATTCCTGAGCCTGATAAGGATTTGGGGGTCGGCTCTGGTAGTCATGCTGTGCAGACCGCAAATGTCATGTTACGTTTTGAGCCGGTTTTGGACGAAGTAAACCCGTTCGCGGTGTTGGTGGTGGGTGATGTTAACTCAACAATAGCCTGCGGTTTGGTCGCCGTGAAAAAAAATATTCCTTTGATTCATGTCGAAGCCGGTTTGAGAAGTTATGACCGACAAATGCCGGAAGAGATTAACCGGATTTTGACTGACCAACTTTCCGATTTGTTATTCACCACGGAACGTGCAGCGGCGAACAATTTGATAAAAGAAGGTATTGCTGAGCAACGGATATGCTTTACCGGTAATGTGATGATCGACACGCTACTCGCAAATTGTCAGCAAGCCTCTCTATTTTCGGAAACATTGCAACGATACGGAACTAAGCAGGTCGTTTCGGAAAAAGCCTATGCGTTGTTAACGTTGCACAGGCCTTCAAACGTCGACGATCCCGAAACCTTAACGCGCTTGATTCGGGTGGTGGGTGACATTAGCGAAAAACTACCTGTGATATTTCCGGTTCATCCTCGTACACAGCAAAAAATTGTGGAAGCGGGGTTGCTGAGTGTATTGCCGGAACAGAGGGTCATCATGTTACCGCCTGTGGCCTACTTGGAAATGCTTGGGTTGATGCAATCCGCGCGTTTGGTGTTGACTGATTCCGGTGGCTTACAAGAAGAAACTACTGCACTGGGCGTACCTTGCGTTACGTTACGGGAAAATACCGAAAGACCTATTACGATCGCCGAGGGCACCAATACTATTGTCGGAACCGATCCAGCTAAAATAATGCAATGTGTCGACGATGTTTTGCAGACAGGCGGTAAGAGTGGTCGAGTTCCGGAATATTGGGACGGCAACGCCGCTGGTCGTATCGTTGGTGAAATTGTGCGTCGTTATCGGTTGGCTGGGTAAGGCCATATGAATTTGCCAGTGCGTGTTAATGCCATGACGGTTGATGTTGAGGATTATTTTCAGGTCTCGGCGTTTGAGGCGAATATCCAACGCAGTCAGTGGGATGGTTTGCCGCATCGGGTGGAGCAGAATACCCAGCGGATTCTGGATTTGTTTGCTCAACATCAGGTAAAAGCCACTTTTTTTACCTTGGGCTGGGTGGCTGAACGTTATCCGCAGTTGATTCGCCGCATTGTCGATGAAGGGCACGAACTCGCTTCCCACGGTTATCAGCACACTCGGGTTACCGAGCAGACACCGGAACAGTTCCGGGAAGATCTCAGAATAAGCCGGCAGATTCTCGAAGATATCGGCGGTCAACCCATTTTGGGGTATCGGGCGGCTAGCTATTCGATAGGTGCTAAGAACCTCTGGGCGCTTGAGGTGTTGGAGGACGAGGGCTTTCAATATAGTTCCAGTATATACCCTGTTAAGCATGACTTGTACGGCATGCCGGGTGCACCCCGCTTCGCTTACAGGCCGGATAACGCGCCTAAACTTTTGGAAATACCGATTACTACGTTGAGAATTCTGGATCGTAACATCCCTTGCGGTGGTGGCGGTTTTTTTAGATTGTATCCATATCAGTTTTCGAAATGGGCGTACAGTCGCCTCAACAGACACGAAAATCAGCCTGGAATTTTTTATTTTCACCCTTGGGAAATAGATCCCGAACAGCCTCGGCAGCATGATCTGTCGTTTAAAACCCGCTTCAGGCATTATCTGAATCTGGATCGAATGCAAAATCGCCTTAACAGCTTACTGTCCGATTTTGCTTGGGACACCATGCAGAATGTGTTTCTAACCAAGCAAACAGACAATCATCATAGTTAGTCATGATCAAATTACTTGAACCTGCCCAAAGCGAGCGTTGGGATCACTATGTCATGGCGGCGTCCGATGGCAGCTTTTTTCATTTATCAGCTTGGCAACAGGTAATCAAGCAGGCGTTCGCACACGACACTTACTATTACTACACCGAACAGGATGGCGAAATTACCGGCATTTTGCCCTTGACCCACGTCAATAGCTTATTGTTTGGCAACTCTCTGGTTTCAAACGCGTTTTGTGTCTATGGCGGAATTGTCGCCAGTAACGATGAGGCTTTTGCTGCGTTACAAGCCCAAGCGCAACAATTGGCTAGGGAATTAGGCGTGGATAGTCTGGAGATGAGGAATCGGCAACAGCATCACCCGGATTGGCCACACAAAGAACTTTATGTGACGTTCAGAAAAGAACTTGATCCCTATGTCGAAAAAAACCTGAATGCGATTCCGCGCAAACAGCGTGCCATGGTTAGAGCTGGTATCAAAGCCGGATTGTCCAGTGTCATCGACGACAATGTCGAACGTTTATATCGTGCTTATTCCGAAAGTGTCAGAAACTTGGGAACTCCGGTATTTCCGAAAAAGTATTTTCAAATTTTGCTGGATGTATTCGGCGAAAATTGCGAAGTGCTGACAATAGAGCACGAAGGTCAATTGGTTGCCAGCGTGATGAGTTTTTATTTCAAGGGCGAGGTTTTACCTTACTACGGTGGCGGTACCGATGCGGCCCGCGACTTGAAAGGTAACGATTTCATGTATTGGGAAGTGATGCGGCGGGCGGTAGAAAAGGGCTGCAAGATTTTCGATTATGGTCGGAGTAAAGTCGGCACAGGCTCGTATCGCTTTAAAAAGCACTGGGGTTTCGAACCGGAACCGCTCTACTACGAGGTCGATCTGGTTAAGGCCAAACAAATTCCGGAAATCAATCCACTAAACCCTAAATACCGCTTGTTTATTGCGGCGTGGAAGCGCTTGCCTTTGCCGGTTAGCCAGCTGGTCGGCCCTTGGCTTGCCAAGGATTTAGGCTAATGGCCAAGCCTAAATTACTATATCTAGTCCACCGTATTCCTTATCCGCCTAACAAGGGCGACAAAATTCGTTCATTTCATTTTTTGCAGGCTTTGGCGGCGGAATACCAGATATTCCTCGGTACCTTTATCGACGATCCGGATGATAAGCAGCATATCGATGCCTTAAAAACTTTCTGCGTGGATACTTGCTGTATCGATTTAAATTCCCAACTCGGCAAATTTAAAAGTCTGACTGGCTTGCTGACTGGAGAAGCCTTGAGTTTGCCGTATTACCGTAACCGTGAATTACAGAAATGGGTAGATAAGACTATCGCCGAACAGAATATCCAACGGGTGATGATCTTTTCATCGCCAATGGCGCAATATGTTGAGAAATATACCAACTTGCATTGTGTGGCCGATTTTGTCGATGTCGATTCCGACAAATGGCGGCAATATGCGCTTAGTAAGCATTGGCCCGCAAGTTGGGTTTATCGACGAGAAGCGGAAAAACTGCTGACCTATGAGCAACATATCGCTGAGCGGGCCGATGCGACAATATTCGTATCCGAACAAGAAGCAGGCTTGTTCAAAACTTTGGCGCCGGAATCCGCAGGTAAAATCGGTTTTGTAAACAACGGCGTGGATACGGAAAAATTCGATCCGGACTTGTCATGGCAGACGCCGTTCCCGGCTGAGCAGCAGGCTATTGTGTTCACCGGTGCGATGGACTATTGGGCCAATGTCGATGCGGTCAAATGGTTTGCCGAGCAGGTATTCCCAGTTATTAAAAGCCGCCTGCCCGACGTACATTTTTACATAGTGGGTTCCAAACCTGCCAAAGAGGTGTTGCAACTGGCGGATAAAGAGCCAGCCGTAATTGTTACCGGACGGGTTGACGATGTCAGACCTTATGTTGCTTATGCCGACATTGTCGTCGCACCCTTGCGGATTGCCAGAGGCATTCAAAACAAGGTGTTGGAAGCAATGGCAATGGCCAAACCGATAGTTGCTACCACGGCGGCTATGGAAGGCATACCGGGTGAAGAGGATTTGCAGGTGGCAATAGCGGACGCTGTGGAAGACTTTGCCAACCAAGTTTTACGGTTCTTGAGTCAGCCGGTCGAATCGGCTGACGTCAATCGCCGCTATGTGGAAAGCGATTTCAGTTGGGAGCAAAACGGCCAACGTTTGTGCCGATTGTTAGCGGGCGAGACTGCATAAATGTCCAGATCACCGTTGCCGCCGTTAATCGTGCACATCATTTATCGGTTAGGCATTGGCGGGCTGGAGAACGGCCTAGTCAATATCATTAATAATTTGCCGGAAGACAGCTATCGGCACGCCATTATCTGTTTGGCGGATAGCACCGAATTCAGCCAACGCATTAAACGGCAAGATGTGATTGTTCATCAGATACATAAGCGGCCAGGGCAGGATTGGGCGTCGTTTTATACAGTCTATCGCTTGTTGAAACAATGGCAGCCCTCTATCGTGCATACCCGTAATTTAGCGGCAATCGAATATCAGGTTTGCGCGTTGTTGGCCGGCGTGCCTTATCGGGTGCATGGCGAGCATGGCTGGGATGTCTTTGATCCCGACGGCAGTAATGTCAAATATCAATGGCTACGGCGGATTTTGGGTTCAATCATCCATCGCTTCATTCCTTTATCACAGCATTTGCAGGATTATCTGCTGAATCGAGTCGGTATTCCCGCCTCAAAAATCACGCGCATCTGCAACGGCGTTGATACTAAAACCTTTTATCCTCGTTCCGGAAACAGACAAATACCGGACGATTGCTCGCTGAATTTGGATCAAAAGTTGGTGATAGGCACAGTCGGACGCATGCACGGCGTTAAAGATCAGTTGACGCTGGTTAGGGTTTTTATCGATGCTTGCGAAAACTCCCCGGAATTTGCCCAAATTGCTCGTTTGTTTTTGATCGGCGATGGGCCTTTGCGGGCCGAAGCGATTGAATTGTTGAATGCCGCCAGCCTGACAGATAAAGTCTGGTTACCAGGCGAGCGTGACGACATCCCCGAAATTTTGCGTAGCCTGGATATTTTCGTATTGCCTTCAAAGGCCGAAGGTATTTCCAATACTATATTAGAGGCGATGGCGAGCGGTTTGCCGATTATCGCTACGCGAGTTGGTGGCAACCCCGAGCTGGTGCTGGACGGTACGACCGGACGTCTGGTAGAAAAAGAGGATGTTACAGGTATGTCAGCGGCGATGCGGGAGTTGGTAATGGATAACGATAAACGGCGGCAATTGGGTAAAGCTGCGTTGCAGCGGATTCAGGCGGAATTTTCAATCGATAGCATGGTGAATCGCTATCGGCAGGTTTATGACAAACAGTAAATGATCCAGAGAGAACTCATATGTGCGGCATAGTCGGTATTTTCGAATTTACGGGTGCTAGTGAAATAGACCGCAATTTGTTGTCGCGGATGAATGAATCCCAGTTTCACCGGGGGCCCGACGAAGGTGGTTTGCATACCGAGCCTGGTTTAGGCTTTGGACACCGCCGCCTGTCTATTATTGACTTGTCCAGTGGTCAACAACCAATGCATAGTCAAGATGGCAATGTGGTGTTGACCTACAATGGCGAGGTCTATAATTTTCCGGAATTGCGCGCAGAGCTGGAAGCATTGGGCTATAGCTTTAGGACTCATTGCGATACAGAAGTGATTCTCTACGCTTGGCAAGCTTGGGGTGAGTCTTGTGTGGAGCGCTTGCGTGGCATGTTTGCATTTGGGATTTGGGATAGGCCACGGCAGACCCTATTTTTGGCCAGAGATCGTCTTGGTGTAAAGCCGCTGTTTTATGCAGAGTTAAGCAACGGCCAATTCATTTTCGGTTCCGAACTGAAAGCCTTAAAACAGCACCCGCTATTGCCTAAAAACGTTGATCCCACGGCGATCGAAGACTATTTCGGTTTCGGGTATATTCCCGACCCAAAGACCATTTATAAAGGTGTTTACAAGCTTGAGCCCGGATATTCTCTAACGATTAAACGAGGACAGAGCGGTTTTCGACCTAAACAATATTGGGATGTTAAATTTCAGACCGTTGTTACGAGCAATGCAGCCGAAGCCGGTGAAGAGTTAATCGAACGTTTGCGCGAGGCCGTGAAAATTCGAATGGTCGCTGATGTGCCGTTGGGTGCGTTCCTATCCGGTGGCGTCGATTCCAGCGGTGTAGTGGCATTGATGGCGGGATTATCCAAAGAGCCTGTCAATACCTGTTCGATTTCCTTCGGCGATCCCAAATTTAACGAAGCACAATTCGCCGCTCAGGTAGCGGAACGCTATCATACCGCGCACCGCGTCGAACAAGTCGATCCCGACGACTTTAGTCTAATCGATCAATTGTCCGGTTTGTATGACGAGCCATATGCCGACAGTTCAGCGTTGCCGACGTACCGAGTTTGCGAATTGGCCAAGAAGCAGGTGACCGTGGTGTTATCTGGCGATGGCGGCGACGAAAATCTGGCCGGTTATCGGCGCTACCGTTGGCATACTTACGAAGAACGGATGAGAGCATTATTGCCTGATGGGTTGCGGATGCCTTTGTTCTCAACCTTAGGCAAGGTCTATCCCAAGCTGGATTGGGCGCCCAAGGTATTGAGGGCGAAAACGACGCTGGAGTCCATAGGCCGGGATTCGATGGCGGGTTATTTTCACAGCGTATCGGTGCTATCCAATGGTATGCGTAGCCAATTATTTAGCGATAGTTTAAAAAGCGAGTTGCAGGGCTATCAGGCTATTGAAGTATTTCGTCGGTATAGTCGGCAGGCTCCGGAACATCCATTGTCTATGGTGCAATATTTGGATTTGAAAACTTATTTAGCGGGCGATATTTTGACTAAAGTCGACCGGGCTAGTATGGCTCATGCCTTGGAAGTGCGGGTACCGTTGCTGGATCACAAGCTAGTGGAATGGATGGCAACCTTGCCGCCCGATTTGAAATTACATGGTCGGGAAGGTAAATATCTTTTTAAGAAAGCGTTGGAACCTTATTTGCCCGATGATATTCTTTACCGGCCCAAAATGGGTTTTGCAGTGCCATTGAGCAGTTGGTTTAGAGGACCGTTAAAGCAGCGCGTGCAACAGGCTTTGCTGGGAGAAACCCTGAGAAGTACCGGTTGGTTCGACGAGGCTTACTTGCAGCATTTGGTTAGTCAACACCAATCCGGGCTGCGCGATTACAGCGCGTCGATTTGGTCGTTACTGATGTTTGAAGCGTTTCTTCGAAATAATTTTTAATGATGTTTTTTTAAATACTGACTCTGTACGTGTGTGCAATAGACAGATACAAGGCATTTTGCTAGAGTGCGAACCAATTCAAAGTTTAATTTAAGAGGGTTCCAGATGAACAAAATAGACGAACGAAGACATACTGCGGAAGAATCCCAGAACGCTGGTAGATCACTTGATAAATCCAGAAGGTCTTTCGCGAAAGCCGGGGTGATCGCTCCAGTTTTAATGACCCTTACAAGTAAGACGGCTTTAGGTAGTGTTTATCAGTGCACCATATCAGGTGTGCAATCTGGTAACGTGTCAAGTCATTCGGAGGATATGTCTGCATGTAAGACAGGGAAATCTCCTATAGTTTGGCGTGACAATCTAGTCACAAGTACGGCTCCCAATTATACGCAGTGGATAGCTGCAGGTGTATGTCCAGTTAGGGTGGAAAGAAAATCCAACGGGACGCTTTCATATAAAAAAGGTGATTTGCCTTGTATAACTCCCCCTGTCTCAAGCGTTGCTGAAACGATGTGTAATGCCATTCTAGGTGTTAACAATTTTTCAGGGGGGACATCAACCAGCGGTCTATGTTTAACCAACGGTAGCGTTACTTATAAAGTTCCAACCACTTTTACGTCGATATTTGATCCCAGCCCTTCCAGTGATCCTACTACCTTTTGGGATCTCCTGTCATTAACTGGACTCAAGACAAATGCATGTGTGGCTTATCTTAACGCTAAAGCAGGGTTTATTCAGGATGTGAGTCCTGACGAGGTTATAAAACTCTATCGGTTATGTGCATTTAATCTACTATTCAACGACGGAAGTATCGCTGTGACTAATCAGGCAGGTGCAGCTGAATTATTGGCCAATCTTCATCAATAATTTTATTGTTGTGAAATGGAATATTTATCAAAGCTTCCCTATTCAGCTCGCGTTTTTTGATGACCAAATTGTTGTTTTTCATCATGGTAGCGGAGAGACTCATCTTTTAGATAAGAACGCCAGTCTTATTCTATCTACAATCATGGAGTCCGAGGTGCCGATCTGTGAGCCAGCGTTGTTGGGGATGGCTATTGAAGCCGGACTTGGGAGTGTTGATTCACAAACACTAGCAGGCGTATTAGGCGCGTTGCAGAATCTGCAGATTATTGAAAAAATATAGAAACTTTGAGCGGACCTTTTCCCACATCAGACCTAATAGCGTCTGGGCAATTTGTTATCAGGATTGGCCCTTTTTCAATTAGAATTCATTCTGCTATACCGTCAGTTCAGCAGGGTATCCTTGAACTTTACTCTGCCTATTCGATATTACCCCCTGATACTTTTTGCGACTTTTATGTCCGCTTGCTTCAGCCTTCGGGCGTAAGACGTTTCTTTCGCAAACAGGTGTTATTTGCCTTCGATCAATTTATTCCTTTCAAGCCTTTGCCTTATGCACAGGCATTTCCATTTTTTGAATGGGGACTGAACTGGTGTATATCCGGTTATTCTCACCGATTTCTGATTGTTCACGCCGCCGTGGTCGAAAGAAACGGTAAAGCATTGATTTTGCCCGGTGCCCCAGGGTCTGGTAAAAGTACCTTGTGTGCGGCTTTGATCAACAAGGGTTGGCGCTTATTATCTGATGAATTAACATTGGTCGATCGCGCAACGGGGCATGTTGTTCCGGTGCCTCGTCCGGTTAGCTTGAAAAATGAATCGATATCGGTCATAGCCGATACTTTTGCCGGTAGTCAATTCAGTCCTATCGTTCACGATACTTTGAAAGGGTCGGTTTGTTTGATGAAGCCGCCCGCCGATGCCATTGTAAAAGCTGACCAGGACGCACGGCCATGTTTGGTTGTATTTCCGAAATATCAGTCAGAATCTCCATTGAATTTAAACCCTGTACCAAGAGCGGAAGCGTTTATGCGGTTGGCAGACCTGTCATTTAACTACAGTGTATTGGGCGCGAGCGGCTTTGAAACGATGGCTGGTCTCGTTAAAAACTGTCAGGCTTATGATTTTATTTACGACGGCGATTTTAACCAAGCATCTGATTTATTTATGCAATTGTTGGGCGATGTACAGTACTGAGTCGCATGATGTCTGATTTGTTAAATGAATACTTGATGATAAAAGTCAATGACAGTATTCGCACAAACCCGGATTGGGAGCTGCTTTTAAGACAAGCAAGGGGCGCCGGAGTATTGTCCAGACTGGCGTTCTTCTGGAAAAAATTTCGATTGTTCAGTCCGCCACAGCATTTTGCACATCATCTCGAGTCAGCCGAGACTTATTGGCTGTCTCAAAAACGTATCGTAAACTGGGAGCTATATAACCTGTCACAGGTCTTTAAGCTTTTGAATATTCGGTTGATTTTGTTGAAAGGCACCGCTTATTCTGCATCAGGATTGAACGCTGGTTTGGGACGCGTATTTAGCGATATTGATATACTGGTACCGAAGCACCAGTTGAAAGAAGTCAAAGATGCGTTGAAATGGTATGGATGGTTTCCTGAACCCATGGATAATTACGATCAGCGGTATTACGAGCGTTGGATGCATGAGTTGCCGCCGCTAAGGCATATTAAGCGTGGGACTTCGCTGGACATTCATCACAATATACTCCCGCAAACCTGCAGTTTATATCCCGATGCCGAGTTATTGCTAAAAGCCTCTATTAACATAGCCGATACCGATTATTGGGTTTTGGCCCCCGAAGATATGGTTCTCCACAGCGCTAGCCATTTATTTTGGGGCGGAGAGTTTGAAAATGGTTTGCGCGATTTGAGCGATATAGATTTACTCCTACGGGAGTTTAGTGGCAACGATCCAAGTTTTTGGCAAAATCTGCATAATCGGGCAAAAGTGTTGGGTTTGGGGAAGCCTTTATTTTACGCGCTACGCTACGCCACTAAATTATTGGACACTCCGATTCCTGATAGTGTCATTTTGGCTTCGGCTATCTATGCGGGACGCAGTAAAAACAGAGTTATGGACTATCTTTTCTTGCAAGCCCTAAAACCATATCATTCTAGCTGCGTAAACAGCCTGACCGGCTTTGCCCGTTGGCTGTTGTTTCTTCGTTCGCATTGGTTAAAAATGCCTTTGTATATCTTACTGCCGCATTTATTTAGAAAAGCTTGGTTGCGGTTGGCTGGAAATACTGAAAAAACATAAATCATGGCAATCATGTCGAACCGGGCAAGTTGCCGATAGGAACATTCTTTAACTCGTTGTCGACATGAAGATATTACACATATTGGATCACTCCATTCCTTTGCACAGCGGATATACTTTCCGTACTCGTGCCATTCTCGAACAACAACGCAAACTGGGCTGGGAGACGTTTCACGTTACGTCGGCTAAGCATCAAACCGCCGAAGCTCCCATCGAAACCGTCGACGGCCTGACTTTTTATCGATCTGTCATCCCGCAAGGCTTGGCGGCAAAATTACCTGTGTTAAATCAGTGGACTATCGTGAAGTCTTTAGCAGAACGGTTGGATGAAATCATTCCGCAGATCAAACCGGACATTTTGCACGCCCATTCGCCCGCTTTAAACGGATTGGCGGCGTTAAAAATAGCCAAAAAATACCGACTACCGCTCGTTTACGAATGCAGGGCATTTTGGGAGGATGCGGCTGTTGATCATGGTACTACTCAAGAGGGAAGCTTACGTTACCGATTGACCAAGGCATTGGAAACACATGTGTTCAAACATGCCGATGCGGTTACGACCATTTGTGAGGGGCTTCGGAGCGACATTGTCAGTCGCGGTATCGTCGCCGAAAAAGTTACTGTGATTCCCAATGCCGTCGATATAGATAAATTCACCTATGGAGAGCCTGCTAATCCGGAGTTGGCGGCTGAATTAGGCTTGGCAGGCAAAATTGTACTCGGCTTCATCGGGTCTTTTTATGCTTACGAGGGTTTATTGCTATTGCTGGATGCTTTGCCGGCGATTATCGAACAACAGCCTGATGTGCGATTGTTGTTAGTGGGCGGTGGGCCGCAACAACAACAGATCCTGCAGAAAATTGAGGCGTTGGGCTTGCAGGATTGGGTTATTCTTCCCGGACGCGTCGCTCACGATCAAGTGCAGCGCTATTACAATCTAGTCGATATCTTCGTTTATCCGCGCTTGGCGATGCGCTTGACCGATTTGGTGACCCCTTTGAAGCCGCTGGAAGCGATGGCCCAAGGTCGCTTATTGGTGGCGTCGGATGTCGGCGGACATCACGAATTGATTCGCGACAGGGAAACCGGCTATCTGTTCAAGGCCGGAGATAAAGCGGCATTGGCGGAAACCGTGTTGGCAGCCCTCAATCAGCAGGATCAATGGGAGCAAGTTCGGCAAGCCGGTAGGCGCTATGTCGAAGAAGAGCGCAATTGGCGGCGAAGCGTTAGTCATTATCAAGCTGTTTACGGCCGGGTAATGGCGGGTAAAGATGGCAGATAATTCTCCAAGACTGATTGTATTCAGTTCTTTGTATCCCAGTCGGGTCAGGCCTAACGCTGGTGTTTTTATTCGCGAGCGTATGTCCAAAGTGGCCCATCATTGTCTTTTGGTGGTTATTTCGCCGGTGCCTTGGTTCCCACTGCAAAGCCTGATTCAATGGTTTAAACCTGATTATCGTCCGCAACCGGATATATACGAAGATCAAGACGGTATTTCTGTCTATTTCCCACGCTTTTTATCGATACCTGGAGTAGGGCGATCTTGGGATGGCTTTTTTATGGCACTGTGTAGCCTGACAATTTGCTATCGATTAAAAAAGCGCTTTGCATTTAATTTGATCGATGCACACTTCGCATACCCGGACGGTTATGCTGCCACGTTACTCGGCAAATGGTTTAAGGTACCGGTAACCATCACATTGCGAGGGACTGAAGTGCCGTTGTCTAAAATTCCCAGTCGTCGACAACGATTATTAAAATCTCTCAATGATGCTGCCCGAGTATTTTCGGTATCGGATTCCTTAAAACGGCATGTGGTGAATTTGGGTGCCTCTGCCGAAAAAATCCGGGTGGTGGGTAATGGCATCGATACCGCAAAATTTTTTCCTATCGATAGAAAACAGGCTCGGCAACATTGGCAAATTCCCGAAGACGCCCAGGTATTGATTTCGGTCGGCGGATTGGTCGATAGAAAAGGCTTCCATCGGGTGATCGAGATTCTGCCGGCATTAATCGAAAAATTTCCGCGATTGCTATACTTGATCGTCGGCGGTGCCAGCCCGGAAGGCAATATTCGTAGCCGCCTGGAGCAACAGGTTGAAACGCTTAATCTCGATCAGCATGTTCGTTTTCTAGGGGCGATGCCAGCCGAACAATTGCATGGTCCTTTATCGGCAGCCGACATATTCGTACTCGCAACCGCCAACGAAGGCTGGGCTAACGTGTTTCTGGAGGCCATGGCTTGCGGTTTGCCGGTGATTAGCACCGACGTCGGCGGTAATCGCGAGGTGGTTGCTGATGAAACATTGGGCACTATCGTGCCGTTTGGGGATGCTGACGCATTATTGCTAGCGCTTGATAATGCCTTGCAACGGCAGTGGGACCGGCAGGCTATTGTCAATTATGCGGCTGATAACTCTTGGGATAAGCGGGTGGGTATTTTGTTGACAGAATTCAAAAAACTGGTGGAGTCATGAGCTTTTATACGTCTTTTTGTTCAACGGTGATCTTTCCGCTTCACGAGGCGTTAAAAAAACACACTACCGTTGAGGTGCGTCGGGGCATGGAGCGCAGTCAATGGCTAAAGCCGGACGAAATTAGACAATTGCAATTGCAAAGTTTAAGGGCGTTTTTAAAGGACGTACAAGTTCATGTACCTTACTACAGACAGCTGTTCGCTGAATTGGGGTTTGAGCCGGTAAGCATCGATAGTGTGCAAAAATTAGCTGAGCTACCATTGTTGAGTAAGCCGGAAATCAGGCAACATCTTGATGAAATGAAAGCGGACGATGCTGTAAGGCTAGCGCGTTTTAACACCGGAGGTTCAAGCGGTGAGCCACTGATTTTTTACATTGGTAGCCGTAGAGTTAGTCACGATGTTGCGGCAAAATGGCGAGCAACTCGTTGGTGGGGTGTCGATATAGGTGATCCGGAAGCGGTAATTTGGGGATCTCCGATTGAATTGGGTGCCCAGGATAAAATTCGCTTGTTGCGCGATAAATTGCTACGCACACATCTAATCCCGGCATTCGAAATGTCGTCGGAAAAGTTGGACGGTTTTGTTCGGCAAATTCAGCAGATTCGTCCGAAAATGCTATTTGGTTATCCTTCCGCGTTGGCCCATATTGCTAGTCACGCCGAAAAGCGAGGGGTGGCATTGAATAATTTGGGGATCAGGGTTGCTTTCGTGACCTCGGAACGACTTTACGATCACCAGCGGGCTAAAATAGAAAGTGTGTTTGCTTGCCCCGTTGCGAATGGCTATGGTGGGCGCGATGCGGGCTTTATCGCACATCAGTGTCCTGAAGGCGGCATGCATATTACTGCTGAAGACATTATCGTCGAGATAGTCGACAAACAAGGTCTGCCTTTACCTGACGGAGAGCTCGGCGAAATTGTGGTTACGCATATGGCAACGCGCGATTTTCCATTTATTCGGTATCGTACCGGCGACATGGGGGTATTGTCGGATAAAGTCTGTACTTGTGGACGCGGGCTACCATTGCTGGATGAGATTCAAGGTCGGACCACCGATTTTGTAGTTGCTCAAGATGGAACGGTATTGCACGGATTGGCATTGATTTATGTGTTGCGCGATTTGGAAGGCGTTGATGCATTTAAAATCACGCAGGATAGTTTGGATAAAACGACCGTGCAAATTGTTAAAACCCTTAAATATCAAGTTGCTTACGAACAAAAAATTGTCGACGAATTTAAAAAGCGTTTAGGACAAGCAGTTACTATCAATATCGAATATACCGATTACATTCCCAAGGAGCGTTCAGGAAAGTTCCGTTATGTGATCAGCCACGTTAAGGCCTAATTACACCTACCACTATGACAAAATTTGCGGGATGGATGGGGAGCAGTCTCCAAAAAGATGAATCTATTGCCTTGTTGGGGCAAATGACGGCGGCAGATTCGACATTCAGTGTTCGGCAGAGTGAGGGGTATGCCGTTTCAACCTGCTCGACCAATATTACACAGCGTAAAGGGGCGTTATTGCTTACCCCACAGTCCAATTCGCAAATGGGAAGTTCGCAAAATTTGTTGGATGCTTATTTAAACCGCGGGATCGATTTTTTAGTAGGTTTGCCAGAAGCCGATACATTGGTGCTTATCGATACCGACCAGCAAAGGCTGGTGCTGGCTACCGATCCGATTGGTCTTAGCAACATTTATTATGCAGAAATTGCCGACGGCTTGATATTTGGCTCCAGTGCTGATTTTGTGGTGCGTCATCCTCAAGTCAGTAACGCAATTGCGCCACAAGCGGTATTTGACTACATCTATCTCAATCATTGTCCCAGCCCCAGTACGATTTATCAGCAAGTAAAAAAGCTGGAAGGCGGGCAATGTCTGGTGTATCAAAATGGACGAGTCAGCTTAAAGCACTACTGGTTGCCGGTATTTCATGAGCAATCCTGCGATTTGCAGCGAGCAGGCCGAGAATTGCAGCAGGAATTGATCGATGCGGTTAGACGTATGGCCGATAACGAAGACAACACCGGAGCGTTTCTGAGTGGAGGGCTGGATAGTTCCAGTGTTGCGGGAGCGTTAGCTAAGGTATTTCCAGACAAGGCGAAAACTTTTTCGATGGGCTTCCACGCCGATGGCTATGATGAAATCGAGTATGCCAATATTGCCGTCGAGCGTTTCAACACGCGGCAACATCAGTATTACGTCACTCCCGAGGACACCGTTAATGCCGTGCCTGCAATCGCGGCTTATTATGATGAACCGTTTGGGAATGCTTCGGCTTTGGCAGCTTACTATTGTGCCAAGCTGGCTAAGGATCAAGGAGTCAATCGTTTGCTTGCCGGGGATGGCGGCGACGAGATTTTTGCCGGTAACGAGCGTTATGCCAAGCAAATGTTATTCGAGAGTTATCATCGCCTGCCAAAATTCGTCAGCGCAGGTCTTGAAGGGGCATTAAATGCCTTGCCGGATCTAATAGCCAAGCAGAAGCTGCCGTTTAAGGCGAAACGCTATATCGATCAAGCGAATGCCGCAATGCCTGATCGCTTGCAGGACTACAATTTTTTGCATCGACATGCTGCAGCAGATATTTTTCAGGGGGACTTTTTAGCTCAAATAGATACCGCCGCTCCCTTGCGCCAGCTCAGGGAAGACTATTGGCGGCCTGAGTCTGCTAGTACCTTGAATCGCATGTTGTATTTGGATTGGAAAAATACGCTCCACGATAACGACTTGGTCAAGGTCAACAGGATGTGCGAAATGGCGGGAGTTGAAGTGTGCTACCCCTTGCTGGACAGGCATATTCTCGATTTGTCTTGCCGAATTCCATCAAATGACAAATTGCGCGGACAAAAACTGCGCTGGTTTTACAAGCAAGCGATGGCGGACTTCCTGCCAGAGCGGATTATCAATAAACCCAAGCATGGGTTTGGACTGCCTTTCGGTGTTTGGTTAAAAGATCATCAGCCCCTTAAAGAGCTGGCTTATGGCGCGATACATGATTTGAAGCGGCGTGAATTTTTTAAACCGGAGTTTTTGGATCATGCTATCGAGATACATCAGAGTGTCCACGCCGCCTATTACGGCGATTTAGTGTGGATGTTGATGATGCTAGAGCTTTGGTTTGTCGGTAAGGGTTTGTAGTCAACCGTTTCTTATTATTTAGTAAAGCTGCTCGAAAGTTTTATTGAGGTGACAAAAAACGTCAGTTATGAACAAAAACTACTTGTTTTTAGGGTTGTGGCACTAGGCAAATTTCCAGTTTGCCATGGTTTTTGATAGAAAAACTTATAGTCAAGGCATTGAAATATATATGGAATGTGGTTTATTTTATCATTTAACCTTGTTATGCAAGTAATTGGCATACTAATTGTGTATAGATTTAAGAGTTTTTAATCCCGTTCATCATAAAAAGAAGGTAGTTATGAATAAGCAAATGCAAAAAGTACAACAAGGTTTTACCTTGATCGAATTAATGATCGTAGTTGCGATCATCGGTATTCTGGCCGCTATCGCGATTCCGGCTTATCAAGATTATACGGTTAAATCCAAAGTCTCAGAAGGACCAAGCCTTGCTTCTCCAGCATTCACTGCTGCCGGTGTTGCTTGTAGTGAACAAGATTTGGGTAGTTCAGGTGCCACTAAAACAAATGTTACTTACGGTTTAGCAGGGTCTACCGATATCAAAGGTAAATATGTTCGTTCTGTTTATCTTACCTCCAGTTCGGCAAGTACCGCTTCGGTATTAATCACCTATACAGTTATAGGTAATTCACTCACATCATCAACTAATCAGATTGAATACAGAGGAGTATGTAGCCAAGGCGCTGGAATGCAATGGAATATTACCACTGGTACTAATACAACCGTTCAGACTAAATTCCATCCTAAACTGTAAGTAAAAATTATATTTAGGAGAAAGGGGGCTGAAAGGCCCCTTTTTTTTGAAGCAATTTCCTTGCGTTGGCAAGAATTATGATCCTTAGAAATCAAGTCGGTAGGCCTTGGTGGCAAGCAAGTTGGCTAATGCTGATGCTACTAGGCATTCTAGTGTTAAGTGTTTATATGCCGGGTAGAGTCGGCCCGTTTGTCGCAGATGATTATCCCAATATCCTCGATAATAACGGAGTTGCACTCAAACATTTAGATGGCCAGTCGTTGGCCTCTGCCTGGACTGCGAATACCAGCGGTGCGTTAAAACGTCCCTTCGCCAGCGTGAGCTTTGCCCTGAATTACTATTTTGCCGGCCAGCATTTTGATCGCGTCGCTTTTAAGCTAACGAATATCACTATTCATATCCTGAATAGTTTTTTGGTATTTTTTTTAAGTCGATTACTAATAACCGTAGTCGTACCGCGCTATCCAGCACAAAGGTTAGCTTTTCTAACAGCCCTAATATGGGCTGCGCATCCTTTGCAACTAACCGGAGTTTTGTACGTAGTGCAGAGGATGACCAGTATGGCTTGTTTTTTTATGCTAAGCGGGTTTTTAGTCTTTCTGAAAGGCCGTCTAAATATAGATAAACCCAGTGGGATTGTGTATATGGCGATCGGATGCTTTTTGGGTGTTACGCTGGGGGCGTTAGCCAAGGAAAATGCAATCCTCTTGCCGCTGTTGATTGCCGTCTGTGAATTGACTCTAATGCCAGCGGTTTCGGAAAAAGCACTCCGAAACAAGATTTACAGTTTTTACGCTATTACCGTAATTATTCCAATATTGTTCTGCGTGGGATATTTACTGAAGCATCCTGAACATGTTTTGAGTGGCTACCAGTTCCGTGATTTTACGTTAGTAGAACGGGGCATGACTGAGAGCAGGATTTTGTTTTATTACCTTGGTTTGTTGTTCTATCCAGACAATACCCAATTAGGTTTGTTTCATGATGACTTTTCGTTAAGCAAAGGTTTTTTGGAGCCTGCGAACACATTGCTATCAATGATTGGCATCATCTCTCTGATAGTTGTTGCGCTTAACAACAGTCTTCGCAGAAAAATGCCCTTTCTGAGTTTTGGTATCCTTTGGTTTTTTGTCGGCCATAGCATTGAATCCACTATTTACCCGCTAGAGTTGATATACGAACACCGTAATTATTTACCTAGCATTGGCATTGTCATAGGTAGTGTGGTTTTCGTTTACGAGATATTTGTAAAAAGAGTAAGCGAGTGGATGCTTAACGCTCTTTATGCTTGCATAATAGTTAGCTTGGCGCTTGCTACTTACGCTCGTGCATCAATTTGGTCCAGCTTGGACAGTTTTAGTTACTTTGAGGTGCGCAATCATCCGCTATCTGCACGGACAAACAGCGTTTACGCAAATAGTCTTGAGTTGAAGCATGGGCCCAATGTGGAAACCTATAACCACTATCTCATTGCCGCGCAACTAAATACCTTTGAGGTTTCAACATTATTAGAGGTGTATTTGGAGCTCAACAGGTTGATCTATCATCATGATGTTAGTAAAGATCAGCAAAATATTGCGTTACCTCGGTCTTATGACGCTCCTCTGGCCCTTGATAGTAGTTATATGGAAGCGTTGAAAGTGCGTATTCATGAAGAGATACTGCGACGTATAACTGCAAAAACATATCCGCTTCGCACTATGCTCGGTCTACGTAATGCTGCTAACTGCCTGATTAATGGTGACTATGAGTGTAAAAATATAGCTGCAAATTTAACGGAATGGGTAGATGCAGCGTTAGCTCAGCCTGATTTTTTTGATGTGCCAATGATTTATCTGATCAAGGCAAAAATTTATTTCAATCAGGGGGATGTGGCACGCGCGCTTGAGTTTGTAGATAAGGCAATTGCTCTATCTCCTGACAGAATGTATTTTTACGCCGAAAAGGCCTATTTATTCGTAACGCTCAACCAATTCGATAACGCTGAGCATGTTATTCGACATGCCGAAAACCTTGGTACTGCTAACGGGTTTGATGCTCAGGAGTTCCAAACGCTTAGAGATGCAATGCGTCGCAAGAACTTAGTTGCGGAGCCGACAGTGCCGCAATGACACCAATAGATATTATCCAGCAGTCCCAATCCAAATTCACTAAAATACCCGCATAGATTTTCAATCTGTTTTGCTGGGATTAGCTTGACGCTATTCGAGGTCGAGCAAATTGCCACCAACAGCCCTCAAAGCCTGGGATTATGCGGATACTCAATATAGTCTTTAAAAATATCAATTCACTGGAAGGCGAAGGGCGGGTCGATTTCGACCAGGGGCCGATCGCCGACAGCGGTGTGTTTGCTATCACCGGACCGAATGGTTCAGGTAAAACCAGTATTCTCGATGTCATCACGCTGGGTTTATACGGTGAAACCTTTCGTTTCGATAAGCCTGCCGAGCATGTAATTACCAAGCAGGCTAACGATAGTTTCGCTCAGGTTGAATTCGCTTTGGACGGTGAGAAATTCCGCTCTAGCTGGCATGTCAAACGGCCTGCGGCTGCAAATCATGGTCAGGTTTTGCAGCCGGAAATGAGCTTGACTCGGCTGAACGACGAGCACGAGTTGCTGGCCAGGACACCGAATACTGTACGAACTCGAATTGCCGAGCTGACGGGCATGGACTTTCATAAATTCAGCAAATCCATGGTATTGCCGCAAGGCGATTTTGCGGCTTTTCTGAATGCGCTCGATAGCGAACGCATGGATATTCTGGAAAAGATCAGCGGCACTAGTATCTATGCCGAGTATCGGCAACAGACCGAAGATAATTTCCAAAAATCGTTAACTCGTTTGACGCAACTGCAGCAGGATATTGCGCTGATTCCCTTGCTCAGTCCGGAAGCCTTGCAAGCGGCTGAGCAGGACTTACAGGATTTCAAAGATCAAGTCACCGAATTGAAAAGTCAACAAAGTCAGTTGCAACAGCAACTACTGACGATTGAAAACATTAAGGCGATAGAAGGGCGGCAAAAACAACTTCTCGAACGGTCGAGAAAAGTTGAAGCGCAAATTGAACAGTTACAAAAGGATCTGCAGAAAATTGCTGATACTCAGCAAGCAACACAGTTTCGCGAAGAATTGATTTTATTGGATGGGAAGCAGGGGCAGATTGTCCAAAGTCAGGCTACGCTGGATGCTTATCGTCAGGAACTGCATGCGCTACAGCGCCAATTTGGCGAAAATGTCAGTAGCGCGGCGCCAAGTTTGGATGGTAAAACCCTAGAAGAGCAAAAGCAGGCCATTGACACGCTCAAGTTGAAGGTGAGCGATCTGAAACTAGAGTTGCCGCGTGAAACCGAGCTGTTACAGTCGTTGCAATTACAATTGGATGAAAGAAAGGCCAGCCTTGCCGATATAGAAAGCTGGTTGCAAGTCCATCAGGCCGATGCTAGTTTGCTGACCGACTTTCCCGATGTCGTGCAATTACGTAATCTCAGGACCGAGTTGGCGGAGTTGGCCGGTAAGCAGAAGACACAAGCCAACTGGACTAAAAATACGTCCAATGCGTTGAAAAAAAACCAGATAGCTTTGCGCGATACCAAAACATCAGTCGCTGAGTTGAGTGAACGTATTGAAGTTGCGCGGAGAACCTTGCTTGAGTTGGCGCAAGGCAAAAGTTTTGAGGAATTGAAGGAATTACTAGTCGAGCAGCAGGCGCGTGTTAATGATTTTCAGGAGCTGCACTCATTGGCTGCAGTCAACGCCAAATTTACCAAAAAAAGTTTTTTTAGTTGGTTCTCTCGTAACAAAACGCCGGAGCTGCTCGATGAAACCCGCTTGCAAGCCAGATTGGATGGGCTGCGAGAAGAGATGGATCGCGAAGAAAATATCGGTAAAGCGCTGGAACAGGCAGTTCTTAATGAAGCGTTGCTGAAAAAATTTAGTGGCGATCGCGGTAAATTGGTTGATGGTAAGCCTTGTTTTTTATGCGGCTCCTTACACCATCCTTATGTATCCAAGCCGCCAATCCAAACTAACTCCAAAAAGGCTTTAGTCGATCAACGCGGCAAGATGCAGGCTTTAAAGGCCGCGATAGATGGCATATCCAGCCAGTTGGCGGTAGCCAAAAAGCAAGGTTCTCAATTGTCCGCAAGGGAGCAAAGACTGCAGCAAATGCGTTCGCAATGGTTGGTTTTGAGCAATCGTTTGAATATCGTCAGTGCGGAATTGGACATACATAATTTGTCTTTGCAAAAACGCTTATTGGACGAAGAAAGCCAGGAGCTGGAGAAAATCAAAAACCTCGTCAACGATCATGCGCAGTTGCAACGTAACGTGGTGAAGTGGACGGCCGAGGTAGAAGCCAAACAAGCCTTGCTGGAAAAGTTAACGGCGTCTGTCGAACAGCTTGACGCAACGTGGCACAATCGCCCGCCCGAATATGTCGAATCCGAACAGCAGTTTGCTAGTCGCACGGCGGAAGAAAAAGCGCTTGTCGATAAACTTGAAAAGCAATTGGTTTTATTGGGTGAGAAGCTGCCTGGAAAAGGCAAAGAAAATATATTATTCGACAAGCTCAATAGCCGGCGGCAGGACTACCAAATCAGGGAGTTACGTCAGAAAGGCTTACTGGAAGAGATTGCGAGTTTGCAAGATAGGCTGCAGGCTAGCCAGGCAAGAATCGTCAGTTATCAGGAGCAGATGGCAGACGGTTTGAGCAGCTTGCAAAGCGAAGAGTCGCTTGGTTTGCATTTGGCTATCTTGGAGAAGCAAAAATTAATCGTCGAGCTTGAACGGCAATTAGCCACTCAGCAACTCGAATTGGATGCGATGCGGCGGGTATTGACCAACAAAATCCCTGGCGGAGTTTTCGCTGATGTCGATAGCTTGCGAACGGCGTTAGGTTTGCTTGACAGACGCTCGGAGATCGAGCAAACGCTGGAGCAACAAAATCAGCAATTGGCGAAAATCGGCGAAGATTTAGCCAAGGTGTCAGTCGATTTACAAAATGAGCTGGCAATTACGCCGGCCAACTTAAACGAAGCCGATCTTTTAACGATACAGCGCCAGCTATCCCAGAAAATTGATATTGCCGAGCAAGAAGTTGCCACGTTGGGCACCAAGCTGGATAAACAGACGGCGTATCGCGAAAAATATCAGAATCTGCAGGCGCTGTTGGCTGAGCAATTGGGAATGCATGCTCAAGCCGAAGCGGAAATGCAGTTGATCAATGACGAACAAGGTGGTTTCCGGCGGCGTATTCAACAATTGTTGGTGGATAATTTGTTGTCGCAAGCCAACCGAATTTTGGAAAAACTGAGCGGGCGTTACTATATTCGCAGTTTAGCCAGCGATAACGGGTTGGCGCTGGAGGTTGAAGACACCAAGCAAAAAAACCTGCGACGATTGCCTAAAACCTTGTCTGGTGGAGAGAGCTTTGTGGTTAGTTTGGCCTTGGCCTTGGCTCTAGCTGAGATTGCCAACAATGGTAAGGCTATCGACTCGCTGTTTCTGGACGAGGGCTTTGGCAATTTAGATGCGGAAGCCCTATATCTGGCTATGAGTGCGTTGGAAGGCTTGAAGACTCAAGGTAAAACAGTCGGCGTAATTTCCCATGTCGAAGCGGTAAAAAAGCGCATTAAAACGCAGATCGAATTGGTAAAAAAAGCCAACGGTATGAGCGAATTGAAAATGGTTGCTTGATGTAATGGTGGAGCGTTGATCGACTCCACCACTGAGTTGCGCGACTAATTGCTGGGACGAAACGCTTTACCGTAGGTGGTTTCGGCGTTGAAATTATCCCAAACGTATAGAGGATAGACGACAGGTTGCGTCGGGATCGGCGCCGAAACCAAATCCAGCACACCGACACCGATTCTCCCGCCCATGTTCAACAACCCTTTAAATGTACCGCCGATAAAGCCGTAAATAACGTTGCTTTGATTGTTGGTTAGAATAATGTTCTTCGGGATTTCCAAAGAAGATGTCGTGATGTTGGCCAAGCCGGTGGTCAATTTTCGCCCGAAGGTTTCTCCATAACTTTCTGCTTCATCTGCCCGGGTTGGCAAGCTGGTCAATAGGAAAGCTGCCAATAAAACAGTGGCCAAGGTGCGGGTATTTCGTTTCATGACTTATCCTGTATATGATAACGGATGTGAGTATCTGTTGGCCGATCCGGATTAACCGGTGCGGCCAACATTCGCTAAAAAGTATAGCAGAGCCCTGAACTGTTTACTTTTTCAATGCCTTGGCAAATGCATCGCTCATACTGTTCTGTAGCACGGGTTGCGGTTTGGGTTTATGGACGGATTTTTGCGGTTTTTCTTTTGGAACAATATCGCCAGCGTCGACGTTTTTTCTCATGCTCAGAGAAATACGCTGGCGCGCCACATCGACTTCCAGTACGCGTACTTTTACCATATCGCCGGTTTTTACCACGCTACGCGGGTCCTTGACAAAGTCATCCGCCAAATGCGAGATATGCACCAAGCCGTCTTGATGTACGCCAATATCTACAAAAGCACCGAAATTGGCGACGTTGGTCACGACGCCATCTAGTGTCATGCCGGGTTCAAGATCGGTAATTTTCTCCACGCCATCCTTGAATTGTACGCTTTTAAACTCCGGGCGCGGATCGCGGCCCGGTTTTTCCAGCTCTTGTAAAATATCGGTGATGGTGGGCACGCCGAAATTGGCATTAGCGTAGTTTGCCGGGTTCAGGCTGCGTAAAAACTGGCTTTGACCAATCAGGTCGCGGATTGACTTGCCGGTATCGTCAAGGATTGCATTGACTACTGGGTAGGCTTCCGGGTGAACGGACGAGGCGTCGAGCGGATTGTCGCCGGTCATAATTCTTAGAAACCCGGCGGCTTGTTCGAACGCTTTGTCGCCCAAGCGAGGTACTTTTTTCAGTTGATTGCGGTTCGCAAACGGGCCATTGGCATCGCGAAACGCAACAATGTTTTCGCTGATGCTACTGCTTAGGCCGGATACTTGTTTTAACAGAGCAACCGAGGCCGTGTTGACGTCTACGCCGACTGCGTTCACACAGTCTTCCACTACGGTATCGAGCATACGGGCCAATTGTACTTGGTTGACATCGTGTTGATATTGGCCAACGCCTATCGATTTCGGATCGATTTTTACCAGCTCCGCCAGTGGGTCTTGTAGTCTGCGGGCTATGGATACTGCGCCGCGTAACGAGACGTCGAGATCAGGAAACTCCTTGGCGGCCAGTTCCGATGCCGAATATACCGACGCGCCGGCTTCGGACACTGTGATTTTCTGAAAGTACAGCTCTTTGTGTTGTTTCATCAAGTCCGCAACCAGTTGGTCCGTCTCCCGAGACGCGGTGCCGTTACCGATACTAACCAACTGTACGTGATGCTGTTCAATCAATTTAGCCAGAACCGCTATCGATTGATCCCACTGGTTTTTCGGTTGATGTGGATAAATGGTTTCAGTGGCTAACAACTTGCCGGTAGGGTCAACGATGGCTACTTTGACGCCAGTGCGAATGCCGGGGTCCAGGCCCATGGTCGCTTTGGGGCCGGCTGGCGCCGCCAACATCAAGTCCCGCAAATTGCTGGCAAACACTCGAATGGCTTCTTGCTCGGCTGCTTCGCGCAGTCTTAACTTTAAATCCATGTCGATGCGGGTAAATAGCTTGATTTTCCAGGCAAAGCGGGCGGTTTCTGCTAGCCAGGCATCGGCTGGTTTTGTGGTGTCTTTAACTTGCAGGCGTTTGCTGACGAATTGTGAGCACAACTGATGTTCTTCTTGATCCAGTTCCGCCGGTTTCAGGGTTAAGGACAGTAAATCTTCGTTACGGCCGCGAAATAAGGCTAACGCCCGATGAGATGGAATCTTGTTGATTGCTTCGCTGTAGTCGAAATAATCCTTGAATTTTGTTGCCTCCGCTTCTTTGCCGGCCACGAGGCCAGAGTGCAGGATGCCTTTGTTCCAAACACGTTCGCGCAATTCTGTTAGTAGTTCGGCATCCTCGGAAATTCGCTCCATGATGATTTGGCGGGCACCGTCCAGGGCTGTTGGGACATCCACTACACCTTTTTCAGCATCGATATAGGTAGTTGCGATTTGTTCGGGGACTAGGTTACGATTATCGAGGATGGCGTCGGCTAATGGTTCCAAACCGGCTTCGCGAGCGATTTGCGCTTTGGTGCGACGTTTGGGCTTATAAGGCAAATATAAGTCTTCCAGCAGCGTTTTGGTATCGGCGTCGAGTATCGTTCGTTCCAGTTCTGGAGTGAGCTTTCCTTGCGAGCGAATGGTGTCGAGAATTGAATCACGGCGGCTATTGAGCTCCCGCAGATAAATCAGTCTTTCCTCGAGGTTTCGCAATTGCGTGTCGTCTAAGCCCCCCGTTACTTCTTTGCGATAACGGGCAATAAAAGGTACCGTGGCTCCGTCGTCCAGCAGGGCAACGGCGGCTGCGACTTGTTGAGGCTTAACTGAAAGTTCTTCGGCAATGCGTTGGATAACGTCCATCTGTGTTTAAAGTAGAATTGGTAAAGGTATCAATTCTACAGTAGGGCGTGGTGTTGAAAAAGCGAACTATCGGCAGTGGAATGAGAAACTTGCAGACATAAAAAAGGCGCCAGCCGAAATGTCGGCTGGCGCCTAAGTCGCTAAGCAAAAATTATTTTGCTTGGCTTAAAACGTCGTTATTAAAATCTTTGTGTTTCGCCAAAACTTGAGCTTCAGCTTGAGCAGAAGTTTCGCCGCCGTATTGAAGATGTTTGGTTTCGTCTGCTTTCAGCATAACGACGCCGGCAATAGCAATTGCAGTAACGACAGCAACTACAGTAAAGGTATTGTCTTTTTCTTGTTCAGCCATTTTTATAATCCTCATCTTGTTGTTGTAATAATTAGCCCTAAAAGGGGCAACTCGAGTTGTATGTCGAAGTTAGTATTATTGTTGGTCGACGGTGCATTTTTTACACTTAAATCTGTTTTGTGTCAAAACAATATTTTTTCGATTAATGTTGTTGGTCGGCGATTGTTTTTAAATTTTAATAAATTCAATAGGTTGTGATGTTTTTCCGGTTAAAAATTCCCTTGTCTTTAGGCGGTGTGGATGCTGGCTATCTGGTTCAATGCGGTTTGTAAGGTATAAAAAATCCGTAAATCCTGAGTCGATGAAGAGGCCGTAAATCGAGGGATGTCAGGCAAGGGGGTGAAGGGGAGCAGGGTTAACTTCGATCATCGTGCACAAGTTGCATGATAGGATTGGGTTCTAAATCTGACTACGTGTTTGATACAGCGGGCTGTTCCGCTCGAATGGGCGGTCTGGGGAAACAATCGTTAATTAATTTAGAGGTACTCATGCTTAAACACATACATCTTCTTTTCGTGGCAGTTTTGGTTATCAGTTTTATCGGTCGAGTTGCGCTCGCAGAGTTAAAGCCCGCCCTGTTGGAGCAGAAATGGCTAAAAATCAGTCCGCATATTATTGCGAGTTTGGTCTTGTTGACGGGATTTGCCTTAGTTTTCCAAGGGAACTGGTTATCAAGCGAATTTGCTTGGATTGTCGCCAAGCTATTGGTGTTGGTGGTTTACGTAGGCTTGGGGGTTTTGGCAATTCGCCAATCGGGACGTACGCGCTGGTTGGCTTTCAGCGGAGCATTGTTTTGCCTGTATTACATCGCCAAAGTCGCTGTTAGCAAACAAGTTTTTTTCTTTTTTTAAGTGTTAGTCGATAAATTGAGATTTATACTGGAGGCCCCGTTTTTAGCGGTACTAAGATAGTTTTGGCTGGCGTAAAAATAGTTATTGACAGTTGGTGAAACTTGTGAACTAACGAAAAAAGCTTGTCAAAGCGTTTTTATTCGGATAACCTCAAACCTCCTGTCAATACTCAACGTAAGGAGGGTAGGATGCGAAAAACGAAATTGATGGCAATTTTATTGCTTTCAGCGAGTCTAGCGTCTTTTAGCTCTGTAGGTTTAGCGAAAACAGAAAGGAACGGTTTTCTTTCCCTTGAACAAAGCGGCGTCGCGTCTTATTACAGCGACAAAATGCATGGTCAGCGGACAGCAAACGGTGAATTTTATGATAAAAATGCGCTGACTGCGGCTCATGCGAGCTTGCCGTTTGGTTCTTTAGTGCGTGTCGTTAATCTTAGTAATAATCGTAGTGTCGAGTTGCGGATAAATAGCCGCGCTCACAAAGCCAATAAACGGTTGCTTGATGTGTCAAAAAGGGCAGCTAGCGAACTTGGTTTTATACAAGCCGGCCTAGCCAAGGTCAAAATCGAAGTTCTGCGCGTAGGCGACGCCTAAGTTGGCTTTAACTATGTAATCCGGTTACTGATCGGATTACATAGTCTTCCATTCCTTCCCAGAGACATCTCAAACTTAGCTAAACAGCTTGAGATCTGATCGCTTTGAAACCAATGTCGGTTCGAAAATACACATCTTGCCAGTCGATTTGTCTGCATAGCTCGTAGGCTTTTTCTTGGGCTTGCGCGATACTGTCGCCCAATGCGCATGCGCATAATACGCGACCGCCAGCGGTGACTACTTGGTCGCCGACTTGTTTGGTGCCGGCATGAAACACTTTGTAATCGTTACCAATATTGCTGGGTAAACCGCTGATTGGATGGCCTTTAGCATAGTCGTCGGGATAGCCGTCTGCGGCCAGCACCACGCCCAATGAGGGGCGTTCGTCCCACTCTGTAATCGTCTGGTCAAGATTTTTGTCTATAGCGGCAAGACAAAGCTCAATCAAATCGCTTTTTAAGCGCATCATGATCGGTTGAGTTTCCGGATCGCCAAAGCGGCAGTTATATTCCAACACTTTGATGCTACCGTTCTGGCCTATCATCAGGCCGGCATACAGAAAGCCGGTATATTCGTTACCGTCTTCCCGCATGCCTTGCAGGGTGGGCAGGATTACCTCATTCATAACGCGTTGGTGGATCTCCGGCGTCACGACAGGTGCTGGAGAATAAGCCCCCATGCCTCCGGTATTGGGGCCTTGATCGCCGTTGTCGCGAGCCTTGTGATCCTGAGATGTAGCCATGGCCAAGGCATGCAAGCCGTCGGCGATGACGATGAAGCTGGCTTCCTCGCCGTCTAAAAATTCCTCGATCACTACCCGATGACCGGCCGAGCCGAAAGTATTTTCGGCTAGCATGTCTTGGACGGCCGCTATTGCCTCTTGTTCGGACTGGGCGACGACCACGCCTTTACCGGCGGCCAGACCATCGGCTTTGACAACGATGGGGGCGCCATTTTCACGAATATAAGCGATTGCCGGTTCGACGTCGGTGAAGCTCTTATATGCGGCGGTAGGTATCCCGTGGCGGATCATAAAATCCTTACAGAACGATTTGGAGCCTTCCAACTGCGCCGCTTGAGCCGTCGGTCCGAAGCACTTCAAGCCGGCCGCTGAAAATCGGTCAACTATACCTTTAACTAAAGGTACCTCCGGTCCAATAATAGTTAGCTCTATGTCTCGGGCTTGGGCGAAACTCAGTAAGCCTTCGATGTCGTCGGCTTGAATGTCGACATTGCTAATGCCGGGTTCCAGGGCTGTACCGGCGTTGCCGGGGGCAACGTAGACATTACCAGCTTTTGCTGATTGCCTGACTTTCCAGGCCAAGGCATGTTCTCGGCCGCCACTACCCACGATCAATATATTCATTTTTCGCAATCCTGTATCAATGTCTGAAATGCCGCATGCGGGTCAATACCATCGCGATATTGTGCTCGTCGGCGGCTGCAATCACTTCTGCGTCGCGCATGGAGCCACCTGGATGAATTACTGCGGTTATGCCGGCCGCCGCTGCCGCGTCGATGCCATCGCGGAATGGGAAGAAGGCGTCGGAGGCCATTACCGAGCCCGGCACGACCAAGCCTTCATCGGCGGCCTTGATGCCGGCGATTTTTGCAGAATAAACTCGGCTCATTTGTCCGGCGCCAATGCCGACGGTTTGGCCGTTTTTGCCGTAAACGATGGCATTGGATTTAACGAATTTAGCGACTTTCCAGACGAATAATAGGTCCGCCAATTCTTGTTCCGTTGGAGCGCGCTTACTGACTACTTTCAGGTCGCTGGCCGATATACTGCCGGTGTCCTTGTCCTGTACCAATAAGCCGCCGGCGATGCGTTTAAAATCCAGGGCAGGTGTATTGTTCTCGGACCAGTAGCCTGTTTCCAGTACGCGGACATTCTGTTTTTTTGCCAACGCCGCTTGCGCTCCAGCTGATATTGCCGGCGCGATGATTACCTCGACGAACTGGCGTCCCGCGATTTCTGTTGCGGTTTTTTCATCCAAATCGCGGTTGAAGGCGATGATGCCGCCAAATGCTGATGTTGGGTCGGTCGCGTAAGCCAGGTTGTAGGCGCCAAAAATGTCGCCACTGACCGCGACGCCGCAAGGATTAGCGTGTTTGACGATCACGCAGGCGGGTTGATCGTTAAATGCTTTGACGCATTCCAGCGCAGCGTCTGCATCGGCAATGTTGTTATAAGACAGTTCCTTACCTTGCAGTTGTTTGGCGCTAGCGATACTGCCGGCTGGCGGATTTTTCTCGCCGTAAAATGCGGCGTTTTGATGCGGATTTTCGCCGTAACGCATGCTTTGTAGGCGGTGGAATTGCAGATTCAAGGTTTCCGGGAAATTGCCGGCGTCGACGACTTTGCTGAGGTATGCGGCGATCATGGTGTCGTAGCGGGCGGTATGCTCGAAGCTTTTCAGCGCCAATTTGAAACGGGTGTCGTGGCTGAGAGAAGTCTGGTTGGCTTGCAATTCGGTTAGAACTGCTAAATAGTCGGCAGGATCGACTACGATCGCCACGTCGGCATGGTTTTTCGCCGCGCCGCGGATCATGCTTGGGCCGCCAATGTCGATATTTTCTATCGCGGTTTCCAGGTCGCAATCGGGTTTTGCGACAGTTTGCTCGAACGGATACAAGTTAACCACAACCATATCGATGGCTTTGATGCCATTGTCAGCCATCACTACATCATCTATACCGCGCCGGCCCAAAATACCGCCGTGAACTTTGGGGTGCAGGGTTTTTACCCGGCCATCCATCATTTCCGGGAAACCCGTGTAGTCGGAGACTTCGGTGACTGCAATTTGGTTTTCGGCCAGTAGTTTAGCCGTGCCGCCGGTGGATAGTAGCTCGACGCCTAAGCGGTCCAGTTCGCGGCAAAACTCCAGAACACCGGTTTTGTCGGAGACGCTGACCAGCGCGCGGGTCACTTTTTTGTTCATGCAAACCTCAAGAAAGGGTAAAGAGAATGGTTGGAAATTAGCCTATGCCGTAATTTTCCAGTTTTTTGCGTAAGGTGCTGCGACTGAGGCCAAGAATAATAGCGGCTTTGCTTTGGTTGAAATCACAGTGTTTCAGAGTTGTTTCTAATAGGGGTCTTTCCATTTCAGCTAATACTAAATGATATAAACCGGTGGAATCGTGACCGTTTAGATGGGCGAAATAATCTTCGACGCAATGACGGACATGGTCAGACAACGTTTGCTCGCTGTCGGTGACTTTATGTGTGAGGTGATTTCCCATCTAGGCGGCTCGTGGTGTCATCAAATTGAAAGAGGCATTGACTAGCGCGAGTTGCCGCGCAGCGTGCTGGGCTTGGTTAATTGCAGTCTTATGTTCAGCAGGCAATGTGCCGAGATGGTCGAAATACCAGCCGATGTGCTTACGAGCGATTCTAACACCACTGTCGTTTCCATAAAAACTGTATAAATTTTCCAGATGTTGGTTGATGACGGCTTTGATCTCTGTCAAGGAAAGCGGGGAATAAACAGTGTTGCCAAGGTTAGTGTTTAGGTCGCTAAAAATCCAGGGTTTGCCCTGCGCGGCTCTGCCTATCATCACGGCATCGGCACCCGTATAGTCCAGGACGTGTCTAGCTTTTGCGGCGCTATTGATGTCGCCGTTTGCGATGATCGGAATGCTGACGCTTTGTTTGACTTGTTTGATGGTGTCGTACTCGGCATTGCCGTTAAATTTACAGGCTCTGCTGCGGCCATGAATGGTAAGCGCTTGAATGCCGCAGCTCTCGGCTATCCTTGCAATAGTCGGAGCGTTACGATTGACTAAGTCCCAGCCGGTACGGATTTTTAGCGTTACCGGTATTTCCACCGCATTTATAACGGCATCTAAAATTCTAGCCACCAATGATTCGTCTTTCAGCAGCGCGGAGCCCGCAGCCACCGAGCAAACTTTTTTTGCCGGGCAACCCATGTTGATGTCGATAATCTGTGCGCCGCGATCCTGATTCAGTCTGGCGGCCTCCGCCATTTGCCGAGGGTCCGTGCCTAAAATCTGCACCGAGCGTAGGCTATTATTGCCCCTGTAATCCAGTTTTTTCAGGGTACGCGGATGATGCTGTAAGCTGGGATTAGAAAGTACCATTTCCGATACGGTAAGGCCTGCCCCAAATTGGCTACAGATTTGCCGAAACGGCGCGTCTGTAATGCCGGCCATGGGCGCCAGCAATACGTTGTTAGGAAGTTGGTATGGGCCGATTCGCATTAAAAGCCGGGCTAGTCGAAAAAGGCCGCAAATAATACCCGAAAACGCGTTGATTAACGATGCTTAGAAAAATGTTATCGAAAATTGTTGGTGGTGTTTAGTTGGGAAAATCGTTGATTACCAGTCTGTTATGCGTTGAAAACTTTGTCGACGCCGTTTTGCACGTTTATTCAAAGAGAATTGCGTCGTTTATCCTTGATGAAGTAGTCTTGGCTGGACAATTATGGAGTGTATGCAAATGGAAAAACAAAGCACAAATACGATTTGGCATCATGCCACGGTAAGCCGTGCTCGCCGAGAGTCTTTAAATGGGCACAAATCCGCAATTTTGTGGTTTACCGGTTTATCTGGGGCCGGTAAGTCGACACTGGCTCATGCGGTTGAAGAGCGCTTGTATCAGTTAAAGTGTCGGACGCTTGTGTTGGATGGGGATAATGTTCGCCAAGGTTTGTGCGGCGACCTGGGGTTTAGTCATCAAGACCGGCAGGAGAATATCCGTAGAATCGCCGAAGTTGCTAAATTGATGCTGGAGGCCGGCACAATAACCTTAACCGCCTTTATTTCGCCGTTTCGGGCCGAACGACAGTATGCGCGGAATTTAGTGCCGCACGGTGATTTTATCGAGATCTACTGCAATTGTGATTTGTCAGTGTGCGAGACCCGCGATGTAAAAGGCTTATACAAAAAAGCGCGGCAAGGAGAAATCAAGTTATTCACCGGCATATCCTCGCCGTATGAAGAGCCGGAAAATCCCGATTTAAATATAGATACCGGGATTTACGAGTTGGAAGCGTGTGTCGAGCAAGTAATGGGTATGCTTGAGCTGCGTGGTGTTATCACCCCTTTGCAAAGAGAACTGTAAGATGAATATCGACGTATTTAATGGCGATGCGGATGGTATTTGCGCGCTGTTGCAGTTGCGCTTGGCCTTTCCTTTGGAATCTACCCTTATTACCGGTGTAAAGCGCGATATTGGCTTGTTAAGTCGCGTTTCCGCAAGCGCGGGGGATCAGGTAGTTGTGCTCGACGTGTCACTGGACAAGAATCGCGTGGCCTTGTCGGGGCTGCTAAAAAACGGTGTCAGTATTTTTTACATGGATCATCATTATTCCGGGGAAATCCCGGTTCATCCGGATTTGACCTCTTGGATAAGCACCGATGCGAATGTGTGCACCAGTTTGTTGATGGATACTTATTTAACGCAACGCTTTACCGAATGGGCTGTGACGGGGGCTTTTGGAGACAATCTGGACGTCGCGGCGCAGTCAGCTGCCGAATCTATTAATTTGACGGCCCAAGAATTGCTTCAATTGAAGCAGTTGGGAATCTGCATCAATTACAACGCTTACGGTACGTGTATCGATGATCTGTATTTTGCTCCGGATGCACTGTATAGGCAGTTGGAAGGTTGCGTATCGCCGTTTGACTTTATCAGAGATAAGGCGGAAGTTTATCAGCAATTATTCAATGGATACAGCGAGGATATGGCTCTAGCTCGGCAAGTTAAGGCTGAATATCAAACAAACACTACAGCGGTATTTGTTTTGCCTGATGAAAAGTGGGCGCGGCGGGTGGCGGGGGTGTGGGGAAACGAATTGGCTAATGAATATCCGGATAGGGCGCACGCAATCGTTAGCAACAATCAGCGGGGTGGCTATCAGATTAGTGTCAGAGCCCCGTTGAGCAATAAAGTCGGTGCAGATGAATTATGTACCTTATTTTTCGGTGGCGGGCGCAAGGCGGCGGCAGGAATTAATGATATTCAATATGAGCAGTTAACTAATTTTGTCGCAGCTTTTCAATTACAATATCAATGAATGAAACTATTTCTGTGAAAAATAGATTATTGATTGCTTGTATTATTTATACAGTTTTTGTTGTTTACGGCAGCTTAGTGCCATGGCAATTTAATAGTTTGTCGCTAAGCGATGCTTGGTACCGTTTTCAGAATATTGAATATTTGACTCTGGGTATTGCATCGAGAGCGGATTGGGTTGCTAATATTCTGCTATTTATACCTCTTGCTTTTCTTTGGCTGGGGGCTATTTCATTTAGGCAACAAATTGTTGGTAGGTTTGTATCTTCAATTGTTGTATTCATAGTCAGTTTTTCTCTTTGCTCAGCTATCGAGTTTACTCAGTTATTTTTCCCTCCTAGAACAGTGTCGTTAAACGATATAATCGCCGAAAGTCTTGGAGCTATAATGGGGGTTTTGGCTTGGTGGATTTTTGGTAAAAAATTTATCACTTGGTTGGAAGGGTGGCAAATAAACAAAACGAGCTCAACTCCGTATTTGCAAATCTATTTAGGATGTATGTTTTTTTACAGTGTCATTCCACTGGATTTAACATTGAGTCCTGTAGAGTTTTATCATAAATGGCGTGAAGGGCGAGTTATTCTATTACCTTTTTACGGGTTGAAGGGCGATGCCTTTAGAGATGTGTATGACTGTTTGTCTGATATTGTATTGTGGATTCCAGTTCCTTGGTTATGGTGTAAGCTTGGGCCTTTAAGTAAAAGTGAACTATTAAAAAGAGTTTTGTTTTCTGCAGTAATAATTGAGTTTTTCCAATTATTTGTATATAGCCGAGTTAGTGATGTTACCGACATCTTGCTTGCGTTGGTTGGTGGTTTTATTGGTGTGAAATTTATAGTTTTAAATTCGACAGGGCTCGCATTCTACGGAAGCAATAGTGATTTGAATCATCATGAAAGGCATTACGTATTGTATGCATGTTTGGTATATTTTTTGTGGGTATTGGTTGTTGGGTTTGTTTTTTTATATCCATATGATTTTGAATGGAGTTATTTAAAGCTTTCGGCTTGGAGTGATAATTTTCTTAGAGTGCCGTTTTATGCATATTATTACGGTACGGAATATAGAGCTATCACGGAAGTTTTTCATAAAGTGTTATTTTTCATTCCTTTTGGGGTGATAGTTGGTTACGCTTTTAGGCCTGCTAATAAGGGTCGTTTAGCAATTTTTATTATGCCATTTACCATAATATTTACTGCTTTAGGTGTTGAGTTTTTACAATTATTTTTGCCGAATAAAAATTCCGATATTACAGATGTGATCTTAGAAGTTTTCGGTGGCTATCTAGGTTATATTGTAGTCAAGAAGCTAAAGCCTGTTAGGTTTTCTTTGCGAGAGCATGAAAATTATCAGAAAGACGATTTTTTGACTGTGGTTTCAAGATTGGAGGCTAATTTCGCTGAAGACTCAAGCCCGAAAAATCGTTTGATTGAAAAAAACTCTACTAATAGGCATGTCGGATTGTTACTGGCGGTTGGATCCGTATTTATGACTTTTGGAGTGCCAATATATGTCAGTGGCTCGGAGTCTATACCTTACAATGTAAGAGAACTATTTTCGAAAGAATATCCAATCATTAGTGCTTTGGGTATAACCATATTGATTTATTGGTGTTTTGCATATCCGCTATTTTCTTTGATGAATGTAGTGAAAAAAGGTAAGTTAGAAGGTTTTTTTTATGTTCGGTTTTTGGCTATACATACGCTCGTTGCCTGGATATTGCTTAGAGCCGTTGTTCCGCTAGAAAGTATACATGATGTATTGGGTTCTCCAATTTTGAGCATTCCTGCCGATCTAGAGTTGGCACTTCGATTTTTTGCATTGTTTGGGATTTATTCATTAACCTCATTGGCGGCTACTCATACAGCGCTTTTTTGGGTGGTTTCAACTCGGGAGTTAATTCGACTTCTCGTTTTAGGTTTTTTTTGGATATTATTGTTATTGCCAATTGGATACTGGGGTGTGGTGATTGAAGCTGCCACGGATAATCTAACAGAATTAATGAAAAATAATGGTTATTCGCTCTCGGTGATCTGCATAGGTGTATATTTTTTCCTGATTGGGTGGCTTAGTTCATCAATTTCGTTTTTAACCGTTTTTAATGATACTCGTCGCGTTGTTATTGTTGGCTTTATATTTATAATTTCTTTCCCTTTAGGCTATCAATTGTTAAGTTGGGGGACAGAACAGTTTATTCTCAAATATGATGTTGTGTTTTCGGCTATGCAGTTTTTGTTAAGTACTGACAGAAGTCATTTAATTTCAGGTGATGTATTGAGAGCGCGTTTTTTTGTAGCGCACTTTGGGCTAGTGTCATTGGCTTTTATATCTCAAGCGCCGCTGTTTATGTTTTTTCGTAACTTAATAGGGTCAAAATATTCGGATAAAGTAAATGATCAAGAATTTTAAGTGATGAAGTATTTAACCAGATTTTAGTTTGCCGAGCGTCTATTTTTTAACTTTTTATTCTGTTGGCTCAAGTCCTTATGAAATGTTTTGTGATCTATCTGTTTTCAAATCAATATGTATTTTTGCGGTTGGGTAGCCCTGCATGATATTTAGAGGTCTTCCATTCGCATTTATATTGATGGCGTTTTTGAGCGCATTCTTTACTGACACGGTTGCGGTAGGTGTCCCGGCTGAGTCTGTTTTATATAATAGCAAAGCGAAAGATGGCAAAGAGAAGGTTCAAGCAGCTCAGGACGGTATTGAAGATGTTATAGGGCCACTTGATATAAAAAAAGACATTGCTAATATCCATGAGCACGAGATAGGTGCTGAGTACGTCAGCGTCAAAGTGTCTCCGAGCGAATCTACTGTTGAAATTTATTCGGTTTCACGTCCTATATTTCGTCAGCAGGAAAATATTAATAAACCTACTAATTTTTCTTTTGATGCTCGAGATTTTTCTCATGCTAATGCGGCAGAGGTTATAGAAACGTATAGTTATTCTGGTGATGTGTTTTCGTATAAAAATTTGTTGGACGAAGTGAGAACAGGTCTTGGGGAAGGGGTATATAGAAAATTAGTTTGGACGTATTATGATCTTAAAGGTTTGGACGACAGGATATACACCAGCATGGTCGGATACGATTTAAGCAGCAGTAATTTATTAGGAAAGTTTCAACAATTTATCGGGGTTGATGAGCATGTCAACGCTATGATTGTTTTCAACAGTAGTGTTGGGATATCTGGGAAGCCTGTCGGCGTTGGGAATGGCGAAAATCAAGATTCTAACAAGAGTTCTAGCTCTAAGGTTGTACTTGACTTTTCTCAACGTAATTTCGCCAGAAAAGAAGAGATTGACACTGGGCGACTTCAATATATTTTAAAGCACTTGACTATAAAAAATATTATATACAGTTTATTAAGCCTATTGGGAGTCGGCATGATTTGGCGTATGTTTAGGTTTTTTATTAAGCAAGATCTAAGTTAAGGTGCTTCTGAAAATATTGGCCGATGAATAAAATAAGGAACAACGAGATATCTGCTGGCAATGATGATTAATCAGGGTGGATTCAAAAGTGCAGTGCAAAATCTAAAAGAAAGTAGTAGTGATCCCCACCACCAAAAACGGACAGGTCAAGAAGCGAGGAATTGATAAAACTGGGTTTCAAGTTCAACCGGACTTAAAAAGCCATTGGTTGAGTGTAGCCTGACGGGATTGTAATCGGTTTCGATATATTCAAATACCGTTTGCCGCATGGCTTCACGTGTATCAAATCGCTCACCGTGAATCGCTTCGACCTTGAGCGAGTGGAAGAAACTTTCAGCGCAGGCATTATCATAAGGGAACCTCTAAAAATACCAACCTGCGAGTAAAATGAGGCTGAGCCAAAGAACATAGGAGAGCGGAGATGACGACAGTACAAGACGACCTTTTCGGTTCCCTGTTCGAACATCGTGATCGACGGATTGATCGGTTGGGTAATCCGTTGTTGGAATTAGAAGCCCATGTGGATTGGCATGCTTTCCGTCCATTACTGGATCAGGTTCGAGTTAAACCCCGCCAATTGTCAGCGGGCCGCAAGCCTTGGGATGGCGTTTTGATGTTCAAAGCGTTGGTCATCGGCAGCCTCTACAATCTGAGCGACGAGCAACTGGAATTCCAAATCGAAGATCGGCGCAGTTTCCAGCGTTTTATCGGTTTATCGGATGCCAAGCACGCGCCGGACCGCAATAGTTTCTGGCTGTTTCGTGAATCGCTTAAAGAGCTGACATTGACCAAGACGTTGTTCAATGAATTCAACCGGCAACTGGATCGTGCCGGCTTGATCGCTCGCAAAGGACAACTCATCGACGCCAGCTTCGTCAAGGTGCCGGTGCAGCGTAATACGCCGGACGAAAATGCACACATCAAAGCCGGCGAAACGGTCGAGGACTGGTCAGCCTCCCAGCGCCGTCAAAAAGATACCGACGCGCGCTGGACCAAGAAAGGCGACAAAAGCTATTACGGCTATAAGAACCATGTCAACGTCGACAACGCGCACAAGTTGGTGCGCAAATACACCGTCACCGATGCCCGTGTCCATGATTCTCAGGTACTGAACGATCTGCTCGATAGCGGTAACACCTGTCGCGAGGTGTGGGCTGATAGTGCTTATCGATCCGAAACCACAGAGACCCACCTTGAAGCCCAAGGCTACCGCAGCCGGATTCACCGCAAAGGGGTGCGCGGCAAACCGCTGACCGACCGGGAAAAACAGGGTAACCGCACCCGCTCCAAAACCCGCTGCCGGGTCGAGCATGTGTTTGTCTGGATGGCACAATGGAGTGGCAAGACAGTCCGTTGCATCGGTCTGGCTCGCGCCGAAGTGCGTATCGGCTTCATGAACCTGGTATACAACATGCGGCGTTTTTGCAGCATTCGCAGGTTAGCTGCGTCTTGATGGCGCCCATCGGAGCTGAAAAAGCGCCGAGGTGAAGATTATTGCTTGAAAAAGTCTGCTTTTGAGGTTTTTTTTCGCCCTGATTCCGCTTATTCGTGGATTATCACAGGTTCCCTTTAGGCATTTTCCACTGTAGCCTTTCTGCACCATACCGTTGCTTGTGTTGATGGAACAGAGTTTTGACCTGCTCATCCAATGCCTGACGTCGCTGAAGCCGTTGACTGGGCTTTCGCTGTAACCACGCGTAATAACCGCTGCGGGACACGTTAAAACACTGACACATGCCAGCCAAGGAATAATCAACTCGATGCTTTTTCATGAATGCGTACCTCGCTTGAGTTGTTGAGCGAAGCACGTCGCCGCATTTTTACCCACGGGGCACAAGTAAGATCGCCAACTCGGTAATCCCCCCAGAAAAA
>LUUF01000068.1 GCA_001644045.1 Methylomonas methanica
ACCACCACCACCACCACCAATTCTGCCGATAATCCGAATTTGCTGAGTACTAATCCCTTTAAAACCGCTAACCATAACAACTACCTGCGGACTCTTTATATAGGTTGAAAGCACCTTTTCAATATCTCGGGCCAGCTCAAATGGCGTTTTACCGCTAGCCAACAACTCCTCTACCAAGGGGACGGTTATCTTTCCATCGGGTCGCACAGGAGCTGAAGTCGATAGCTCCGGGTTACCCCAAACGAATATATTGACACTATCTCCCGGCCCTATCTGATAGGTATAATCAGCCGCCTGCTGCACATCCTCAAGTAGTGGTTGCGAACACCCAACAACATTCAGTATAAGGACAAATGCTATCGTATAACACAATAATTTTTTGTTAAATATCGGCATAATCATAATCTAAGTTAGTTACTCAATTACCCGCAGAATTCTCTATCTCTTGAAGAATTTTTTTTACTTCATCTTTGCCAGAAAAATTACGCTTTTGTTTTTCCGACAGGATAATAGCTTGTTTAAATTCACCTATTGCCGTCGCTTTATTACCGGCGTTAATATATGCAACGCCTAAATGATATCTAAACTCCGGTAGTTTAGGCTCCTTAAGAATCAGCTCTTGCAATAATTTAAGCCCCTCTGAATTACTACCTGTTTTTATCAATCCCCAAGCGTAGGTATCTTGAAAGTACGGATTATCAGAATCTTTAAATACTCTAGCCAACTCTAAACCTTTTTTGACCTCCACTAAATCACTCGACTCCACCAAAAGCGAAGCCAAATTATTTACAGCCAAATTAATGCCAGGATTTTTATCGAGCAAGTCTTTATACACTTTTATTGCATTTTGTTTATCATTTAATTGCTCGTACAAACCAGCTAAAGCCATAGACAACTGCGGATCACCTTTATTAACTTCCAATCCTTCCAAATACACATTTTTAGCTGATTCGATCTTTTTACTCATAATTACTTCAACTTTTGCTAAAGCAAGATAAAGCGATCCCGCTTTTGGGGCACGCAGAATCTGGTCAGTTAATAACTTTTTGGTTTTAACAAAATCGTTATTTGCCATATATATATCGCTCAACACTCCAACTCCGTTTAACTCATCTGGATAGTTAGCGTGATGTTTTTCCAAATAAGCGGTCGCCCTATCTCTTTGTTTAAGCGCCTCATACGATCTAGCTAGATTAATCAATGAATTGAGATGATTGGGAAACTGCTGTATCACCTTATCATACAAGTCGATAGCTTCGGCATATTTACCCTTACCTTGTAAAATATTAGCCTGGAGATAGATAGGTGTTGATTTTTCTCTAGCAAATAATGCAAGACGCTGAACAGCATCTTGAGCGCCGTCCCATTTTTTTTCCAAAATATCCAACTCAGCTTTATTTGTGAGTAATAAAACGTCATTCTGTTTTATCGATAAAGCTTTTTCCAAATATTGCCTCGCAGTCTCCTTTTGACCAGCTTGCAAATAAGTGCCATAAACTTGGGAAAAAGCGATTAAATTGGCTGGGTTAGCCTCTAAGGCTTGCTTAAAGCTTTTTTCAGCCTGCTTCCGATCTTGCTTAATTAAATAGGCTTGCCCCAATAGAGAGTAAACATCATCAGGATTGCCTTTATTCCATACCAGCTTATTGAGAAACTCAATAGCGTCATCTGTTTTATTTTGCATTAACAACAAACGTCCTTTAAGCAAACTCGCCTCTATTAACTCTGGATTAATGCTAAAAATATCTCTCAAAGCACTATCCACCACATCATATTGTTTGTTTATTAACGCAATTTCCGCAAGAATGACTTGAGCAGCTAAACCTGCTTCATTATTCTTTTCTAAGTTAACGACTTGTTGCAATCCTTTCTTAGCGACCTCTGTATATCCTGAAGCAACCATCCATTTTGATAATTCCAATAATAATTTACCTTGTTGCTGATGACTACTAAGCATAGACTCATACTCTGAAACCACTCGGTCTTTAGCCCGCGCATTTAGAAACTCGATCAAAGCAATTTTAGGGTCAACCTTATCGCTTGACTTCTCCACAATTTCCCTTAATAGACTCTCTGCCTCCCCAAGCCTATCGGTCATTGAGTAAATGGAAGCTAAGCTCAATTTAAAATTGTTCACATCTGGGTATAATTGAATAAGCTCTTGATATCCTTTTATTACGCTATCAATATTATTGAGCCCAGCGTCGAGCTTAATTTTAAACAAGCGCAATGGGAGGTTTTTAGGGTCTTTTTCCAATGCCTTATTAATCAAACCCAAGGCCTGGTCTATTTCATTTTTTTCAGCATATAAAGCGGCTTGGATTGATAAAGCCTCGATGTTATCTGAACTATCCTTTAAAACCTTATTAACAATTTCTGCCGCTTGATCTTTTTTCGATTGTCTAATATAGACGGAAGCCTTTATCAATTCGGCATCAATGTTATTTGAGTCACTTGCCAGCGCTGATTCAGCTTGCTCCAGGGCTTTCTCCAAGTCCCCAAAAAGAATATCAAGCTTACCTAATTTAATTTTTGCTGAAGTCAGACCAGGCTCTATCTCTAAGGCTCTAATTAAGTTTTGCCTCATCGACTTAAAGTTATTACTTTTTTCATCCAAAAGTGCCATATAGTAATAAGTTTCACCGAACTTGTCGCTACTTTGACTAGATGTCTTCAATTCAAGCAAGGCTTTATCCAATTCGCCCTTCTCAAACAACTCCTTACCTTTTTGCAAATGATCCTGAGCCACTTCTTCAGGAGAAGAGCAGGCAATTGTTTGCAACAGCAATGAACACGCAAAAACTACGGAACTAATTTGAGTTATTTTCATTCGATTTACTAACACTTACCACCACTCCAAAATTTTTATTTAGTTACCTAATTAAGCGCCAAAAATATAAAATAATTAGACACGATCATAATTTAGCTAACAATATTTTCTTTTATCCAGGAATATAGCTCTTGTAACTCCGGATGCATATTTTCTAAAACCGCCTGAGTAGTAATGAAATATGGGGCACGTATCCCATGGTAGTCAATATCCTTACCAACACGCTGAAAATCTATACCCGATCTATGCATCATTCTCGGCAAAAATGGCTCCATCATTGCAAACACATTCGTACGCCCATCTACCTCCGTTAGAACAGTGGCCGCAAAAAAACAAGCAACAGCTATAGACGAAAAAGTCCTCTGCTCCTGTGGCGAAAACTGTAAACCGTTGATTTCACCAAAACGAGTCAAAGCCTCACCTGTGCGTCGGCGAAACGCACCATCAACAGCTAGCCGAGATATTTCACATACTGTATTTCTTTGAAGCTTTAGATTGTCGATAAATTTGTTATCTAGACTAACACCGCAATACTTCTCTAACGGTAGTGGCTCTATCTCTCTATCATCGATAGCGGGCACCAATCGTACACAACCAGCAGGCATTCCCGTTTGCAAATGAGTAATCAAACAATGTCGGGAATATTGATCATAATCATCTACTTCAAGACGATTAGCAAAACGTTCAACAGACTCATACTTAAACTCTTCGCAATAAACTCGATACCTTATCTGAAAAACGCACTCCTTTTGTGCGTCACTTTCGGCGAGCCCCACCTTAAAGTAACGACTAAAACTTTCCGCCAGAGATAGCTTAGGTGTGGCATCCATCGTTTCCTCTCATTTTGACGAGTATCAACCTGCTACAAATATTTATCGATGTCATGCGCTTTAATTCCCCATGCCAGCAGATGCTCTATTCGATCATTTGCCAATCCCAAGCGGTTGGACATAGCCTGAAAAAGCCCCTTCAAGAACAAATACCCCTGAACCGGATGATCGTCCAAGTAAATACTCAGCATATCGCTACGAACTTCAAGCAGACACACTTCCGTTAATGAAACAACAGAGGCGGTTCGTTCTCTGGATTCGTACAAACAGACATCTCCAAACACCGCTCCAGCCTCCAAATCGCACAAACCGGGACTGATCCGCCGATTTCCATCCAACTCCGCTCCGCCCAACACTCTAACAACGCCTTCTTCGAGAAGAAATAAAGTATTTCCGTATTCGCCTTTCTGAATGATAGTCTCACCCGCATTTAGGCGATATCGTTTCCAGCCGGAACCTTCGGAGAATTGCGTATTAGCTAGTACGTCACTAAATAATTCTTTCATGACCGCCTGAGTTTACAAAGTAATGGTCCAGCTTGCTACATTTAAAGTCGTATAATAAATATACAGTTTTTTTCAAAAACACTTAAACATCGGCACTAAATGCAAAGCTACATTTATTACAGTTATTTGAGCGCGGCAATCGCTTATGGTTTCTTACTTTTATATGCTTGTTTTAGGAAAAACTGGCATCTGCCGTTCATAGTAGCAGTTTTATGTTCGTTAATATGGTCAACAAGCGTCATAATCGCCACCAAAAATAGTCATTTTTTCTTCGCTGACACCCTGCCGTACGAAACCCTCCGTAACGCGTCCTGGTATTGTCAACTTGGGATATTACTATCCAAACAACGATATAACGATCACAAACAAATATTCAGATCAAATGTTAGCGTAGTTGCCACACTATTTTTGCTCCTGGTTTTCGGTATCGAACTATTTCCTAGCTACCTAACCCTGATTCGGGAGTCTCTAAATGTGGACCCTCGTTTTGCATCTCACGTCGTCTTCGCCGTATTTGGACTAATTCTAGTTGAACAGCTTTACCGCAGTACCCCCCTAAAACAAAGATGGAATCTCAAGTTTCTTTGTATAAGCCTAGGTTCGCTATTTGCTGTGGACTTGTTGGTTTATAGCAAGTCGCTACTATTCAGCAGTCTAGATTTCGCGCTCTGGCAGTCTCGAGGCGTAATTAACGCACTGATGACACCGTTTTTAGCGGTCACATTAAGCCGACTAAAGCTTAACAGCCACAGCACGGAACTGACAACACCTCGCAAAACTATTTTTTATACAACGATCCTGTTCGGTTGCGGTATCTATTTAATCCTCATGTCATTTGCAGGTTTTTATATCAAACGAGCAAATACAGAATGGGGTGAAGCAGCACAAACGCTGTTTATCTTTCTTGCCATTCTCCTACTTGTTATCCCCTTCACTTCCGGAAAAATCAGAGCACTTTCCAAGGTCTATTTTAGTAAGCATTTTTTTCAATATAGCTACGATTATCGTGAAGAGTGGCTCAAAATCAGCAAATCGCTCGCAAAGCTCGAGTCGCTTGAAGAGCTGAAAGGATTCATCATAACCACGTTGACGGACCTAGTTGAAAGCGCTGGGGGCGGCTTATGGTTAAAAAACGATCAAGGTCAATTTTTTTTAGCCGCAGAGCAAAATCTCAAGCTCACTCCGCAAGAAATTGAGTACCTCCACAACATAGGCGATTTGCCCCAATACCTAGCTAACAAGCAATGGGTAATCGATTTTTTCGAACTCGCTCATGCTCCGGAAGTGTATGATGATATAGATCTATCGCCATGGTGCTACGAGGATAGCCAAGTATGGCTTATTGTACCGCTATTTCACTTGAATAAACTTGAAGCTTTTGTAGTACTAACTCAGGCTCGCGCGCCACGAAAGCTTGACTGGGAAGATCACGATCTATTAAAAACAGTTGGTATGCAACTTGCCAACGCTCTCGCCCTCAATCGAACCAGCGAAGAACTTGCCAACAATCGTCAGTTTGAAACTTATCATCGTCTATCTGCATATTTGGTGCATGACCTCAAAAATCTAGTAGCTCAAATTTCTCTGATCATAAAAAACGCCGAAAAACACAAACATAATCCGGATTTCTTCGACGACACAATTGACACGCTAAATAACGTGGTCAAGAAAATGCATCATATCGTCGAACAACTAAAACAAGGCGAAACCAACGCCGCCACAGCCAACACCTTCGTCAATTTGGTGGAATTAGTTAAAAATATCGTGCAACAGCATCTCGGCACGCCGCCATTGCAACTGAACACAACACTCAGCGATTGCTTCGTCACGGCAGACAAGATCAAACTGACCAATATCCTGACCAATTTGGTTCAAAACGCGCAAGACGCCATAGCGACAAACGAGGGATGGGTTAAGCTTGAATTAACAAAAGACCAAGACTATGCTGTCATCAAAATCATCGACAACGGTATAGGCATGGACCAACAATTCATTGCGGAACGCCTATTCAAGCCGTTCGATACGACCAAAGGCAATGCCGGAATGGGTATCGGCGCCTATGAGGCCCGCGATTATATTTTAAAGCAATCCGGAAATATCCGAGTTGACAGCCATCCAGGCCAAGGCACCGCTTTCACCATTCAATTACCACTAGCGCAACGAATTTCCGCAAAACAGGGAAATAATGACCAACTCTAAAGTACTGTTAATTATCGAAGATGACCCGGGCCTACAAAAACAGCTGAAGTGGAGCTTTGAACAATACGAAGTAGTAATTGCAAGCAATAGAGATGAAGCTATAGCAGCGCTCAGACGCCACATGCCAAACGTTGTTACCTTGGACCTCGGCTTACCACCCGACCCGACCAACGCCAGCGAAGGCCTAGCCACGCTGAAAGAAATCCTGGCGTTAGCACCGGCCACTAAAATTGTCGTGGTAACCGGCAATGATGACCGCGCAAACGCGATTCATGCAGTCGCATTGGGAGCCTATGACTTTTATCAAAAGCCGGTCGACCCGGACGTCCTGGGCTTGATCATCGAAAGAGCGTTTCAGCTAGACGCATTGGAGCGCGACTATCAAGTATTGCAACAGCAAAAACCCCTGACGGGCGTGATCGCCACCAGCCCGCAAATGCAGGCCGTCATGCGGATGATCGAAAAAATTGCCCCAACTCAAGCGACCGTCTTGCTAATCGGCGAAAGCGGAACCGGTAAAGAGCTAATGGCAAAAGCCTTACATCGCTTAAGCGCGCGCACCGCACAGCCATTTGTGGCGGTTAACTGCGCCGCGATTCCGGAAACATTATTAGAGAGCGAATTATTCGGCTATGAAAAAGGCGCATTCACCGGGGCGGTCGCGCAAACCAAAGGCAAAATCGAATATGCGCAAGGCGGCACATTCTTTTTGGATGAAATTGGCGATCTACCCTTTGCTTTGCAGGCCAAATTACTTCGGTTTATTCAGGAACGCGTTATAGAGCGACTGGGCGGCAGAAAAGAAATTCCCGTGGACGTGCGTATCATATGCGCAACGCATCGCCATTTACCTGATCTTATTGCACAAGGCAATTTCCGAGGCGACTTATATTACCGACTCAGCGAAATTGTCGTTGATATCCCTCCCCTACGCGAACGCGAGGGCGACATCATCACGATCGCCAATGTGCTATTACAGCGCTACTGCCGCGAAAACAATACCAAGGAAAAACACTTTTCCCACGACGCGGCCCGCGCTCTTGAAGCCTACAATTGGCCTGGCAACATTCGCGAGATGGAGAACAAAATTAAACGCGCCGTCATTTTATCGGACAGCAATTTCGTTACCGCCGAAGAGCTGGAAATTAGCACCGATAACGACAAGTCCATGCCGCTTAACCTGAAGTCAGTGCGAGAGGCAGCTGAAACTATAGCCATCAAACGGGCGCTGACCTACGCAGACAACAATGTATCCGAAGCTGCTAAATTATTGGGCGTTACCCGCCCTACCCTGTACGGTTTATTTGAAAAGTACGGATTGCAAACTATGATCCGCAATCATATCGACGAGCATTCGGATTGACGAAAAAAGCCATCCAGAGAAGAAGACATCGTGGTTGTCGAGAAGAATTTAACTACATCGAACTGGTAAACTACATTCTCGAGACAAATGAAATAACGCCGATTTGCGTTACCTGACGCCTATCCATATTGGCCGAAAACTGATTATCAATATCCGAATATAGCCGGAAATCGTTTCTGTAATCATCAAGCCATAGAGGATTTTCTAACACCTGATTTACATTCAAACAATAAGGTAGGCGCAAGTTTTGACTGCTATTAAAGCCACCTATCTGCTGTATCTCAAAACCTTGTTTTTTAACAAAATATGCCAGTGGTGGGCTGGACAACATATACCAATGTTTGATGCCCTGCCGAGCCGAATAGAGCGCCGCAGCCCGATACAGGCCCCACATGATATTTCTATTCATATTGCGATAATCGTGCAGAAAACTAATTTTCCGATTTTCTTCCGGCACATCTACAGCCGAGTTTCTAAAAGCAAAGCGTTTTGCTTCCTTAAGGATACATAGCCTGGAAATTTCAACGGAACTTTTGCATCTGTCGCTCGATATCCGCTCATAAGTAGTGCTTCTTTCCTGAAAAGGGAAAACTTGATCTTTGTGCCTGACCATCCTCATTCCGCCCAGCCACTGCCCCGTATATCGGTGCCTGACTATGAAATGAACAGCGGCGCTGTCCCATTCGTCCATTTCTTGTTGATCCGGGAATTGTTCCTTGTCTTCAAAGCCCATTTCATCGCAATAAACCCGGTATCTGAGTTGATAGTGAATTTTTTTACTTTCCGGCGTATCGGCTAAAAAAATCTCAAAACAACTATCGAAAGACTGCTTCTGTCGATTCACGAGACACCATACCTTATAAAGAAAATTTCCCTAACAAGTTCAAGCAACTATAGTTACTTTCTCTCGCCCCCTTGGAAAAGATGGTATAGCAAATCGAGTTATTTTCAAGTTAAATTGTAAAAAAAACCGACACTCGCTGATGAGCATTTTCTAATTACATCGCTCAATTTAATCGGCATTCCAGCGCAAATCCAGCGTGAACGGATAGTCTTTATTTAACTCCTCACTCGGTAATTCCAACACCGTATCGGTCGGCGTATGGCCGTGTTGCCAAAAGCGACTAACCCGCCGTCCTTCGGCTTCGTAAGCGTTCACCGGTAGCGTGTCGTAATTGCGGCCGCCAGGATGAGAAACATGATACGTGCAACCGCCGATGGACCGGCTATTCCACGTATCAACCAAATCGAATACCAGCGGCGCCTGCACACCTATAGTGGGATGCAAAGCCGACGGCGGATTCCAGGCCCGATAACGGATACCCGCCACCAGCTCTCCTTGCTTGCCGGTAGCCCGTAACGGCACCCTGCGACCATTGCAGGTCAAGGCATAGCGTTCACCCATCGCTCCGCTGAGCGTAACCTGTAGCCGCTCGACCGAGGAATCCACATAGCGGGCCGTGCCGCTGCTGGTGATTTCTTCGCCTAACACGTGCCACGGCTCGATAGCCTGATATAGGTCCAATTGCAAATCGTCAACCCGCAAACTGCCGATCCTAGGAAAGCGAAACTCCAAAAACGGTGCGAACCATTCAGTCTTGAATTCATACCCAGCCGTCTGAAGATCCCGAGCCACGTCGTAAATATCGCTGGCAATGAAATGCGGCAGCATGAAACGGTCATGCAATTGCGTACCCCAGCGCACCAAGGGCCTCTTGTGAGGCTCGCGCCAAAACCAGGCCACCAGGGTTCGTAGCAGCAGCATTTGCATCAGACTCATCCGTGCGTGCGGCGGCATTTCAAAAGCGCGCAGTTCCAGCAACCCCAAGCGTCCGGCATCGGTACCCGGCGCATAGAGCTTGTCGATACAAAACTCGCTACGATGGGTGTTGCCGGTCATGTCCACCAACAAATTGCGGAATAATCTATCTACCAGCCAAGGCGCGGTTACTTCACCATCCGGCATTTGTTGAAAGGCAATTTCCAGCTCGTACAGACTATCATTGCGGGCTTCGTCGACGCGCGGCGCCTGGCTGGTTGGACCGAGAAACAAGCCGGAAAACAAATAAGACAGAGCCGGATGATGCTGCCAGTAGGTGACCAGACTACGCAACAAATCCGGACGCCGCAAAATCGGACTATCGGCCGGGGTAATCCCACCCAAGGTCACGTGATTGCCGCCGCCGGTACCGGTGTGTCGGCCGTCCAGCATGAACTTCTCGGTGCCAAGCCGCGTCAGCCGCGCCAGCTCGTATAAGGTGGTGGTGTTATGCACCAATTCTTGCCAACTGGCCGCCGGATGAATATTCACCTCGATCACGCCCGGATCAGGCGTAACCGGCAAGCGGGTCAGCCGCAAATCGTGCGGCGGCTGATAACCCTCGATTACTACCGGCATCTTCAGTGCGGCCGCAGTCGCCTCCACTGATGCGACGATGTCCAGATAATGCTCCAACTCCGTGGTGGGCGGCACAAATACATATAAACGGCCTTCACGGGTCTGCACCGACAAGGCGGTATGCGGCACCCATTCGGGATCGTGCGGCGCCTCATCGTCCGCTGCTTCCATCTCGGTGGGATGCGATTCCTGTTTCGCCACCTGGCTGTAACGCCGGCTAACTTCCGAATCGATATCGCCCAACGGCTCCACCGTTTCGTAAAGACTGCGTTCATGGGCATGATCGCGATCTTCGAACGGCACCCAAGGCAGACTATTCAATGGCAGGCGTAAACCCATCGCCGAATCGCCGGGCACCAGGAACATCTCGCCGCGCCGAAACTCCCAAGCACTACTGCTCCAAACGCCGCTCTGATAGCTCCAATGCAAAGGCAAAACATAACCGACCGGCGCACCGAGATCCGCACTGAGCAATTTGGCCAGCCGCTGCCGCTCCAGGTCGTCTTTTAAATCGACTTCTAAAGGATCGAGGTTTTTCGGAACCAAACCCTCCTGCAATAAATAGTAAAGCGGATCTTCGTAACCCGGCAGAATAAACTCGCCTTTCAAGCCCAGCCGTTTCACCAAATCCCGAATAAAGGTTTCCGCTTGCTTGATGTCGAAACCGTAATCGCGGTTTTCGTCCGCCAATAAGGCCGGATTCTTCCAAATAGGCTTGCCGTCCTTCCGCCAGAAACACGCCAACTGCCAACGCGGCAACGGCTCGCCCGGATACCATTTGCCCTGGCCAAAATACAACAAACCGCCCGGCGCAAAGCTGTCGCGCAAACGCCTGACCAGCTTGCCGGCCAATTTGCGTTTTTCCTCGCCGTCGGCATCCGTATTCCATTCCGGCGCATCCATGTTGTCGATGGATACAAACGTCGGCTCACCACCCATCGTCAAACGCACATCGCCGGCCTTCAACTCGGCATCGACCTTTTCACCCAGGCGTTCAATGTCCGCCCATTGCCTATCGGTATAAGGTTTGGTGACGCGCGGATCTTCATGAATACGGCTGACGCGATTGGAAAAACCGAAAGTAGTTTCGGCCTTACCGACAAAACCGCCGCTGACCGGCGCCGCGCTGACATAATCGGCGGTACAGGCCAACGGAATATGGCCCTCGCCGGCAAACAATCCGGACGTCGGGTCGAGACCAACCCAACCGGCGCCCGGAATATAGACTTCGGCCCAGGCATGCAGATCGGTAAAATCGTGATCGGTACCCGATGGGCCATCCAGCGATTTCACATCCGCCACCAACTGCACTAAATACCCCGATACGAAGCGCGTCGCTAACCCCATGTGTCGCAACACCTGCACCAGCAACCAGCCGGAATCCCGGCAGGAACCCAATTTTTTTTCCAGGGTTTCTTCGCAACTTTGCACCCCTGGCTCCATCCGGATCGCGTAGTTGACTGCCTGATTAACGGCCTGATTGATACCCACCAAAAAATCGACGATGCCTTGCTTGTCCCGTTTCAAGCCCGTCAGAAAGGCTTGCAGCAAAGGGCCTTGCTCGCGGATTTCCAGGTACGGCGCCAGTTCCTTAGCCAATTGCTCCGGATAGGAAAACGGATAATGTTCAGCATACTCTTCCAGAAAAAAATCGAAGGGGTTGATTACCGTCATGTCGGCGATCAAATCCACTTCTATCGAAAATTCGGTGGTTTTTTCCGGAAACACCAAGCGCGCCAAATAATTGCCGAACGGATCCTGCTGCCAGTTAATGAAGTGCTTATCCGGTTTGATGGTCAGCGAATAGGCGCTGACCGCGGTCCGCGAGTGTGAAGCCGGTCGCAGCCGCAATACGTGCGGGCCGAGTTGGACCGGATGATCGTAGTGGTAACTGGTTTTGTGGTTAATCGCGACTCTGATACTCATGCTGACACCGGATTGGCTGCTTCACTTTCAGCCTGCAATAGCCTTAGGTTTTCTTCCACGCCGGCCGCATGCGTCAATTCCGCCACATTCTGCTTGGTGAAGAAACCGTCGAAATTACCGAAACGCTGCACGTATTCGACGATCAACGACGAGTGCTCGGAGGCGCTGGAAAAAATCTGTTTCAAGCCTTCCTCGCGCGAACCGATCACGTCCAGCAGAAAATCCTTGCCCCTGGCCCTGATCGCTTGCACCACATAATCGATATTGGCTAGGCCGTTGATTTCGCCGTCCGCCACTTCCAAAGCCACATGATGCAGACGCGGTCCGTAGTTACGCACAAAACTCTCGGTCGGCGACGGCAAGCCCACCAGATGATTAACAAAATACGGATGATTGGCGGCGGTAAACACTTTGGCCGGACTGATCCGTTCCTCGGGATAATGGATGCTTTTGGTAACGTTAGTCGACGAGTTCTGATTGGCAATATCGTAAGATCCCCAATAGTAGTAACTGGACAGCGTCAAATATTCCAGAATCGCCACTTCCCGGTTCTGGCTGTAAACCCGGGTGGCTAAATGATCGATAGGCCGGATCAATTTATCCAGACCCAATTCCTCTTGAATCGCCTTGGCTTGCAGGTAACCGCGATTCACATCGTCGAGAATCACGCTATTTCCCAAAGCGTATACTCTGATGTCCTCCGGCGGCCGCTCCCAGTAAGCGACGATGTTGTGCGTATACGGCGACGGCTTAACGATGGCCATATTGCCAGGCAATTCCAGCTTGCGAATTTGATCCTGATTGAAGAAGCGTATCTCCCGGGCTTTTTGCTGTTCCACCACTTCGTGCAAATTGCTGACCCGAAAAATCTCGCCCATGTAGCGCGAATTGGGTTTGTGGGCGCCGATCGGATACACCTCGTTCAGGCTGCGGAAAATGTCGGCTCGACCGGGTATGCGCACTTCCCGTACCAGCAAGTCCGGCGAATTCATATCGATACGCAGCACATGAGTCCAATGACTTTCAGATTCCAGCGTCACCAAATAATGATAGGGCGTCATCAAAGCCAATTCGCTGACATATGCGGCCGAACAGCCGGGTTCCACCGTCAACATCAGTGCGTCGATTTCGCGGATCATCTCGGTCAGGCCGGTACGATCCCGGTTTTCCAGCAATTTGACCAGAAACTCGTCAAACCAGGGCGAATTAGCCTTGTCGCCCTGTTTGGGGTGGATCAGTGAATTTATCATCCGTTTACCTCTAACTCTATTTGTCCGTTAGGCTGAATCGCCAAAAAATCCTTTGAACCCTCGGCAAATGAACTATCGCCCACGGTTCAATCAAGCGTTTATTCCGGCCCGTTGAGAAAAGCCCGCTGAATTTCGGCGCCTAGCGCGTTGTTGCGCAGAATGAAATCCTGCAAGAACTGATGCAAGCCGATATTGAAAATGTCGGCCATCCGTCCGTAATGCAGTCGGGCATGATTTTCGCCGGCCAAACGCAGACACTCCCGGCCCCGCTGCCGACACAGTTGCTCCAAGATAGGCGCCAATTCGTCGTAACAGGCATGCAAGGAACGCGGCATGTCGTCGCGTAAAACCAGTAATTCCGCTACTTTCCAGGGCTCGATAGTGTCCCGAAACACTTTTTGATAAGCCTCGAATGCCGATACCGAGCGCAGCAAGGAACTCCATTCGTAATAATCGACCTGGCCTTCGGGGGCTTCCACGGCCGGCAACAACAATTGATATTTGGCATCCAAGAGCCTAGCGGTATTATCGGCCCGTTCTACAAAGCTGCCCAAGCGCACAAACTTGTAACTATCGTCGCGGAGCATGGTGCCGAAGGTAACACCGCGAAACAGGTGCGAACGCGACTTGACCCAATCGCAAAACTCGCTAATATCCGCCTCGTTCAGGCCCAGACGAATACGTTGCCGGAGTTCCAGCCACAAGGCATTGACGGTTTCCCACATTTCCGACGACATCGCCACCCGCACCGCGCGGGCATTCTCGCGCGCAGAGTTCAGTGCGCTGACGATGCTGGACGGATTGCGTTCGTCCAAGGCCATGAAGCGAATCACGTTGACGGCGGTATAGCCGGAGTAGTTTTTCTCGAAAGCCTCGATATCGTCGGCGATCTGCACCGGCGGTTTCCAGCGTGCGGTTTCGTCGTAGGCGCTGTTAGCCACCAGCGACATTCGGTAGGTAACATCCAGCACCCGGGCCATGTTCTCGGCACGCTCGATATAACGCGCCATCCAGTAGAGATGATCGGCGGTGCGGCTCAGCATGGTGCGTCTCCATTCAAGACCCAAGTGTCCTTAGTGCCGCCGCCCTGCGAGGAATTGACCACCAGCGAACCTTCCCGCATTGCCACCCGGCACAAACCGCCCGGTACCAGTGTCACGGTTTTACCGGACAGCACAAACGGCCGCAGGTCGACATGGCGCGGCGCCACCCCCTCCTCCACCAAGGTCGGACAAGTGGATAAAGCCAGTGTCGGCTGGGCAATGTAATTGTCCGGCTCGGCCAAAATCCGTGCGCGAAAATCCTCGATTTGCTGTTTGGATGCGGTTGGCCCCACTAACATGCCATAACCGCCGGAACCCTGCACTTCCTTGACCACTAGCTCGGCAAGATGTTCGAGCACATAGTTGCGATCATCTGGATTTTCCAGCTTATAGGTTGGTACATTGGACAAAATCGGTTCCTCGCCCAGATAAAAACGGATCATGTCGGGGACAAAGGTGTAAGTGGATTTATCGTCCGCCACGCCGGTGCCGATCGCATTCGCCAAGGTTACGCCGCCATTGCGGTATACCGATACCAAGCCCGGCACGCCCAGCATCGAATCTTCGCGGAAAGACAACGGATCGAGAAAGTCGTCGTCGATGCGTCGATAAATTACGTCTATTCGCTTTGGGCCTTCGGTGGTGCGCATGAACACCGCGTTGTCCTTGCAGAACAGATCCTGGCCTTCCACCAGCTCGATACCCATTTGCTGCGCCAGAAACGCGTGTTCGAAGTAGGCGCTGTTGTAAGCACCTGGTGTCAGCAACACCACCGTAGGATCGTAAACGCCGGGTTGCGCCACTGCGCGCAGATTATTCAGCAACACCTGCGGATAATGTTCGACCGGCGCCACCGCGTAGCGGCGGAACAGCTCAGGAAACAAGCGCATCATCATCTTGCGGTCTTCCAGCATGTAGGAAACCCCGGACGGCGTGCGTAGATTGTCTTCCAGCACATAAAACTCGTTCTCGGCGGTACGCACGATGTCGACCCCGGCAATATGCGCATAAATACCGCCCGGCACGTCCACGCCCTGCATTTCCGGCCGATACATCTCGTTTTCCAGAATACTGGCGGGGACGATACCGGCCTTGATGATTTCTTGATCGTGATATAGATCGTTCAAAAACGCATTCAGCGCCGTGACCCGTTGAATCACGCCGGCCGATAACACCCGCCATTCCGTGGCAGCCAGAATCCTTGGCACTACATCGAACGGAATCAACCGTTCCGCACCGGCCTCGTCGCCGTAGACGTTGAAAGTGATTCCCACCCGCCGGAACAGCATTTCCGCCTCACGGGATTTTTGCATCAACTGGGCGTGATCGGTACCGCTCAGCCACTCCGCGAACGGTTGATACAGGCGCCGTACGCTGCCGGTTGAGGTACGCATTTCATCGAAAAAAGTATTTATGTTCATGACCATCCTTCAGCAATCCACATGCCAATCTAATTAATGTCTATTTATCAAAAAGTTAAACCGCCGCTTCGCCACCAAAATCGTATTGCGCACCACATCAGTGCGACGCATGCCGGCAAGCGCCCTGAAAACGACCAAAGCGGCTCAAAGGCAATTGTCATTTCCGCGCGCTTTGATTATTGTTGCCGGCCTAAATCAGCAATTACGGCGAGGCCAGACTGATGCACACAGCTTTTTTCACGATATTCGGCGAAGTGCTATTCGACAATTTTCAGGACGGCAGCCGGATCCTGGGCGGCGCACCGTTTAATGTCGCATGGCATTTGCAAGCCTTGGGCCGGCAAGCCCTGTTTATCAGCCGTGTGGGAGAAGATGATGCCGGCCGCGAGATCCTCGCAACCATGCAAAGCGTGGGTATGACTCGATCCGGCATGCAGATCGACGCTGCTCATCCGACCGGCAGCGTAGCGATCAGCATAACAGATGGGCAGCCCAGCTATCGGATTCTCGACCGGCAAGCTTACGACTACATCGATACAGCGGCGTTACAGCACGGGCCTAAACGGGGCTTGCTCTATCATGGCAGCCTGGCATTACGAAACCAAGTCTCCAGGCAAACCTTGCTCGCTTTGCAACAAACTTGGAACGGCCCGGTGTTCCTGGATGTGAATCTGCGTGCACCCTGGTGGCAAGCAGATGAGGTCTTGGGATGGATTGCCGGTGCGGCTTGGTTGAAACTGAACGATGAAGAGTTGGAATTGCTGGTGCCGGGCGAACAGAGCATAAGCAACAAGATGCACCTACTGCAGCAGACTTATCAATTAAGCGGCGTGGTCGTTACCCGCGGCAGCCAAGGCGCGATGGCGCTGGACTCGGCGGGGGAAATATTCAGCATCGCTCCCGACGGCAACATCGACATAGTCGACACCGTCGGTGCCGGCGACGCGTTTGCAGCGGTTTTGTTGCTGGGGATTGCCGAAAACTGGCCGCTGGCCGTGACCCTAAAACGGGCGCAGGATTTTGCGTCGGCGCTGGTCGGACGACGCGGCGCTACCGTCGCCGACCCAACGTTTTATCAAGGATTTATTGATGCCTGGAGAGAGTAGAGACGCAACATCTTGCGTCTCTAACGCGGCCATCAAGACTGCTGTCTGGCGGGCACGCCGTCTGTCCAATCGCCGGATTGGGCGGAAAAAAACTTTTTAAATTGCGGCATGAAGCTGGCGGTGATCGGAATCGAGTAAAAACAATACATCGCCGCCGCTTCGCCGGTACTCACCCCGAACAACCATTGCGGCATGAACAAGGTCAGCATCGCCATCACAAAATGGTAGGAGGCGATACGCCGGTTGCTCTTCCAAACAAAACCGCTCAAGGCCAGCGCAAACAGCGAGCCGTGAGTGACGAACAAGCCAAAGGCACTGGAGATGGCATAGCCGATGTGATAAATGCCCATGTACAAACACGACATCATATTGCCGATGAAATTGGGTTCGATACCAAACAACTGCCATTCTCTAGGCAAAAACGAACAGATTATAAACAAGCCGCTCAGGGTCGAGCCAAGCATAAACGCTTTCTTTAAAGCCTGCGAATCGGAGGAATACGTCGCCAAAGCCGGCATGATCGCAAAAGCCTGCAAGCTAATATGATAAGTGGACAGTTCGCTCAACAATAAATTGGTGCCGTAACCGCATTGGTCGGCCACCGGATAGCCAAAATACTGAATGAACTCCATCAAGGAAAAATGGAAGATCGCATAGGCCCGAGCCAGTCTGACCCAAAAGGTCTCGTCTTTATCCAGAAAAGTCACACTCGATGCGACCAGGCCCGCGACGCCCAATCCCAGCGACATATTGGCACTAAAACACATGGTTAATCCGTCATTTAAATTTTAGAAGCGGCGCGCGCCTTATCGCAATCGCCAGTTTGATTTATGGGTTTCGGCCATTCTTGCCGGAAGGCAAAGATACACGCAGCGGCGTTTTATTGCAGCAATTTTGTGGAAATTCACGGATCACCACCTGGAAAAAGCTACCTTAGCGCGGCCGATTGGCCAACACGATACTCTCGATCAACTGTTCGGCACCGTCCAATTCCCGGTCGTAAACGTCGGTGCGATAAGCCTCGCCGTTCAACGCCACAGGGGCTGCCGATACCGGACCGTCTGTATTCGCGATATTGATACGGGTTAAGGTGGACAGGCCGGGCTGCAGGGGATTGGCCCTGAGTTCCGCGGCATCCAGCGCGACCCGCACCTGCAGGCGCTCGGCGATATGAATGAAATTACCGGTGGCATTATCGGTCGGCAACAGCGCAAAGATACTGCCGGTGCCCGGATTAATGCCCTGTACCCGGCCGTGATAAACCCGGTCGTCACCATACGCCGCCACGCGAATTTCCGCCGTCTGCCCCGGCCTGACCCCGGCGATCTGGCTTTCCAGAAAGTTGGCTTCTATCCATAGATCGTCCAGCGGCACGATAGCCAGCAACGGCGCGCCGGCTTTCAGATTATCGCCGACTTGTACCTTGCGCTTGGCCACGCAACCCGACACCGGCGCCAGCAGATTTCGGCGCTGATAATCCAGAAACGCCTGGCGCAGCCTGCTCTTGGCTTTTTCCACGGCAGGATGATTATCGATACCGGAATCCAGCAATTGCGCATCGACACCGTTTTGTTCGGCGCGAATTTCTTTAATCGCCGCGTCCAGCTCGCGGATTTTATCCTGCGCGGTTTGCAGTTGCTGATCGGAAACCGCACCATCCTTCGCCGCCGCTTTGAAGCGCGCCAGATCGTGATTGACTTGCTCCAATACGGCTTGCTTGGCTAACACCCGCTGCTTCAAGGTCTCGGATTTGGCGCGCAAACTGACAATATTCCGCACCGCTTCCGCCAATTCGGCTTGCGTCTGCTGCAAGGCAATGCCGGCATGCACACCATCCAACCGCACCAATAGCTGGCCTTTTGCCACGCATAGCGTGTTTTCGGCCAACACTTCCACCACGGTACCGTCGGTCTGCGTTTTCAGCATAATCAAATGCCCGGCCACGAACGCATCGTCGGTGGCGATCCAGTCGCGATGCACCAGCCACCAATAAGCCAGATACGCCAAGCCCGCCAACAATAACGCCAAGGTCACGCCTTGCAAACGGCGCTGGCGTTGGCGCAGAATTTCCCGGGGACGAATTTTTTTTTGCATGCTTAAGGTCATTGCTTTGCGGGTTTAGCGTCGCTGTAGCCACCGCCCAGCGCCTTTATGATATTGATCCGAACTTTGTGCTGTTCGCCAACCAGAACGGCCAAGCGAAACTGCTGCTGATAGACATCCAGCTTGGCCAGACTCGGCGCGGCGCGGTCATTCAAACCATGGCGATGTAAACTGTCGGCCAGGTTTTCAGCGGCTAATGCGTCGGCCAAACTTTGCCGCTGTGCCACCAATCGCGCATCAAGCTCGCGCCAGCGGCTCAGCGCATCGGCCACTTCCTGCACCGCATGCACCAAGCTGCGGTTATAGCGCTCGACGGCCGCATCATAAGCGGATTGCTGATAATCCAGATTGGCGCGCAAGCGGCCTCCTTCGAAAATCGGAAACTCTATGGACGGCCCGACCGCATAAGCCAGGCTGGAACCTTGCAACAATACATCGCTCAAGCTGACGCTATGCAGACCGGTGAAGGCCACCAGATTGACATCCGGGTAGAATGCAGTCTCGGCCACCTTGATTTCCTCGGCCGCCGCCTCGGCATTTAGCCGCGCCGCGCTAATATCGGGACGATGCGCCAACAAATGCAAAGGCAAATCAACCGGCAGTGTTAACGGCTGGTCGACCCGACCTTGTTCGATGACTATGCCAGCCCCCCAATCCGCACCTTTCCCGGCCAGCGCCGCCAACAGGTTTTTACTTAACTCCACGTCGGCGCGCGCCGCAGCCAATCCTTGCTCGGCGTGAGCAAGGGCGATTCGGGCTTGCAATATTGGTGCGTCGGCGGCCAAACCGGTCGCCAGACGCGTTTGTTCGAACGTCAACAACGCCCGGCGCTCGGCGACGATACGCTCGGCGATGTCCTCCTTTTCGCTGGCGGCCAGCAACTCGAAGTAAGCCCTGGCCACGGTAGTTGCCAACAATAGCCGAGCGTCGGCCAGTTCCGCCGCGACCGCCAACGAGCGGCCGACCGCGCCTTGCAAGGCCGCAGCGTCGCGTCCCCAAAAATCCAGGTGGTAACGCAAGATCAAGGGATTGATCAGCATTTGCCGAAAGTTTTCCCCGGCCAGCTTGGCTTGCACGCTGTTCGCCGAGAAGCGTTGCGCCGAGAAGCTGACATTGGCATCGACCGTCGGATACAACTCGGCGGCCTGCGCATCGACCATCGCCTGCGACTGCCGCAACCTGGCTGCGGTGGCCTTGAAATCCGGATTGTCGGCCAACGCGGTGTTTATCAAGCGCTGCAATTCCGGGCTGGCGAAGCCGGTCCACCAAGTCTGCGCCGGCCAGACATCGCTGCTTGCGAAACTGCCGCGGGCGGCGGCGACGGTATTTGTCATTTCTGGCATTGGTAACAGGCTGGCGCGCGCGCTTTCTTCGGCGCCGAACCGGGCGCAGCCTGCCGAAAAGCTCACCGCCAACGTCAGCGCAATGAGTCGGCGGGTAGACATTAAGCTTCCTCCGCGAGCAATTCCTGAGTTTCACGGCGCAACTCTTGCTCGACACTGACTTTAACCGACGTGCGGGTCGGATGCGCAAACCAGACCAGTGCGGCCATGCCGACAAACACGCAACCGGCCATCCAGAACGCATCGTTAATACCGTGCAGAACCGCATCGCGGCCGGCCAGCTTGGCATATTTGGCTAAAGCCGCCGTCTCCGCGAATCCCAGCGAATTCAGTGCGGCCAGCGCGGGATGATCAGTCAGTTCAAACGCGCCATGATTTTCGGCAAAGCGGGTCAAATGCTGCGGTACCCGCCGGTACAACACGATGCCTTGCACGGCGATGCCGATCGCACCGGCGGCTATCCGCAACAGGTTGGCCAGTTCCAGCGCCCGCCATTGCCGATCGGCCGGCAGGCCATGCAACAACAAAGCGGTCATCGGTACGAAAAAGCTGCCCAGGCAGGCGCCTTCCAACAATTTCGGCCAGAACAATTGCGCAAACGCGTCCGGATCGTCGAAGCGACTCAACCAGAAATAAGTGGCGGCAAACCCCAGCAAATTGGCGCAGGCCAACAGCCGAGCATCGCAGCGTTTGACGATCTCGTGAAAGACGCTGGCCATCGGCTTGGCGCAGATGGCCATCGGCAGAAATACCAAACCGGCTTCCCAGGACGAGTAACCGAACGCCAGTTGTAACTGCACGATTAATAAAGACAACAAGCCTTGAAAGCACAGAAAACCGGTGAATAAAATGAATACGCCAATGGCAAAATTGCGATGGGTAAACAAGCGAATATCCAGAAACGGCCTACGGACGTTCAATTCCCACACCACCCAGTAAATCAACGTGGCGCCGATAAGCGCGATTAAGCCATCGATATAGGCCGAATTGGTCCAGTCCCAATCGTTGCCTTGATTCAACAAAGTCTGTAAACCAAACACCAGCATCGCCGACAACAGAAATCCGACGCTATCGAAGCGCTGCCAGGATAGCCGGTGACCGCGCCGATACAGCAGCGCGCCGACGATGCCGGCAATCGCCAACGCCGCCGGAATGTTGAGCCAAAACAACCAACGCCAGCCCAGGTTGTCGGCTATCCAGCCGCCCAGAGGCGGGCCGAAGGTAAACGGTGTCAGCGTGAATATGCTCCAGACGCCAATACCGAGCGATTTACGTCTGTCGGGATATTCCTTGAGCAGCAAGGCCTGGCCCAAGGGCAAGGTCAAACCGCCGGCAAATCCCAACAGAATGCGGCCGGCCAGATAGCTGTAAAAAGCAGTGCAATAGGCGCAGATGAAAGAAGCTAAAGTAAAAACCAGGAAGGCCGCGACGAAGGGCCGATATTCACCAAAGCGCCGCGCCAACCAGCCGCCCACCGGAAACGCCAACGCCAGCGCTATCATGTAATCGGTCTGAGTCCAGGTAGCAAAGCTGGGCGGCACGCCCAAGCCGCCGGCCACTCTGGGTAGCATGGCGATGTACGCGCCGGCATTGAAAATCACCAGCGCATGCCCCAGCCCCAAACAGAGATTGAACAGCGTAAAACGCCAGCCGCGCAGGCGTTTTTGATAGACGATGCTCATCCGTTTATCGGCCCTGTCAGCACGCTAAGATTCATCGGCTTGAGGCGGGATGCGCAGGCCGATGTCGCCCAAACTTTGCCGCAACAGCGGCACTGCCATATCGCCGATCAATCGTTTGAACGCTTCCCCGCCATTATCCAGGGAGGCGAGCGCCTGATCGTCAACTCTGAAACTCTCGGAAAGCGTGCGGGCGATGACGTTGCGCGACACCGGATCGATGAGCTTGATCAATAGCTGCAAAGACGTTTGCCCTTCGAAGATTCGATATCTGCCGATACCGACCTCTATCACCGCATCGTAACTGCCCATAGCCGCATAATCGATTGGCGTGGTGTTTTGGCCGTACCAGGCTTGGATAGCCTGATGCCAATGCTGCAAACTGGCGTCGCCCGCCGCAGGCAGCTGATAATATTCGCGGCTCAATTCTCCTTTGCGATTTTCCGCTGCCAATAAACCGCGCAGTTTCTGCGCCGCCGCCTTGGCCGGCGTCCAAACCAACTCGGCTTTCGCCGAGCCGCCCGCGGCCGTTGGCGCCGCCTTGGTAATTGCATCCGCATCCATCGCTCGACTGTCGCTGACCATCCCCGCGATGACGATGCCGCCGGCGGTTTGATACAGTTCGGTGGGTAGAGCAAAACCCATGGCCATGTTTTGGGAGTGCCGGTAAGCCGGATCGCGCCGCTCGATCAAATCGGGTATCACTTCCAGAGGCGGCGCTTGCACCGGCACAATCAAGAAACTGTGCAATTGATCGATTTGCGAGGCCGCAGGCTTAATAGCCGGTGCCGTACATGCCGCCAACAGCCAAGGGAAAGCTAATCCCAGCAGAACTTTTTTGTGGTCGGCAAATAGCCTGGTAAACGAACATCTTGAAGTTTTCATGATTTCCTCCGCGCCAATGAATGCCATCGAATCGATACATTACTAGGCAGGCACTATAAAAACCGCTTTGATATAAGACAAGCGATATTTATTGGACTTTAATATCGACAAATGCAATATTAAAACCATGGACATCGATCAAATCCGAACCTTTTTAAGCGTCGCGGCCAACGGCAGTTTTCTGGAAGCCGCCAATCGCTTGTACGTGACGCAATCGACCGTTAGCACCCGCATCCAACGCCTAGAAGCCTATTTGGGCGTCACACTGTTTGTTCGCAATCGCTCCGGCGCGAGCTTGACCTTGCCGGGCCGGCGTTTTTTGCGGCATGCCAAATCCTTGCTGTTGACACTGGAACAAGCCCGGCACGACATTGGCTTGCCCAGCCGGTTTCGCGGCAGCATCAGCATCGGTGCGCGAATTGCCTTGTGCGAAACCTTGCTGCCGGAATGGATAGGTGCGATACGGCAGGCTATGCCGGATATTTCCATCCGTAGCGACATCGGCTTTGAAGAAGACTTGATGCGCAGTTTGGTGGCAGGCGCTCTGGATATCGGCTTGATGTACACCCCCCAGCACAGCCCCGGCCTGCAAATCGAACATTTGTTCGACGAAACATTGGTGCTGTTGACCAGCGATCCCAAGCAACCTTGGCCGAACGACGATTACATTTATGTCGATTGGGCGCCGGGATTTTACGCGCAGCACAGCAACAGTTACCCCAATCTGGAACGGCCGGCGCAGGTGGTCAATATCGGCTGGATGGCGGTACAGTTGATTCTGGCGCAAGGCCGCGGCTCCAGCTTCCTGCCGGTACGCCTCGCCGAACCCCTGCTACAAGCCAGCAAACTGTTTCCGGTCGCCGACAGCCCGCAATTCAAATTACCGGCTTATATGGTGTCGCAGCGCGATAACGATGCGCCGGTTTTACAACAGGTGCTGGAGCAAATCCGCGCCTTGGCGGTACTGGAGCGGCAAAAGGTTTACGCGCTTCCCAGTCAATCCAAGGTTGCCGACGCCACATGAAACGCATCGGCATGGATGTCCTGCAAGGCCGCGCCATGTAAAAACGCCTGGCGCTTGGTCTGATGCACCATATCCGGATGGCCACACAAATATAGCCGCCAGCCTTTCAGACTGGGCAACAGGGTCATCGCCACATCGTTGGCTCGGCCCCTAGCCACGCCGTCCGGCGCATCCCCGCGCGATATACACGGCGTGTAGTGAAAATTAGGGTATTGGCCGGCGAGTTCCTGCATTTCCGCTATCCAATACAAGCCGTCCATCTCGCGACTGCCATGAAACAGATGGATCGCACCCTTATGGCCGTGATGCAAAGCCTCGCTGACAATCCCGGCCAACGGCGCCAAGCCGCTACCGGTGCCGATCAGCAACAGATTATTCTCTTGGCTCGTGGGCAGGTAATAGCACAGGCCTTGCGGGTCGGAAACCTCCAGCTTGTCGCCGACATTCAGCTCCTGGTGCGCCCATTCGCTGAAGCGGCCGCCGGCCAAGCGGCGGATATGAAAGCTGAGTTTGTTGGCGTGCAACCGATTGTTGGCGATCGAATAACTGCGGGTCAAACCGTCGGCGCGTTTCAGATTCACGAACTGGCCGGCGTAATAATCCATGCTTTCCTTGCACTGCAAGGTGAGTTGCAGCGTTTCCGCATTCAGCAAACTTTTTTCTATTACCGTCGCTTCGGTAAAAAATTCGGCGGGCGGATTAATGCTGATCGCCATGTCCTGCTGCGGATAACACAAGCAGGCCAAGAAATGGTTCTGATGGCGCAATACTTCTTTTAAACCGTCTTGCGCCGCCAGCGGCGGCGCGCCCTGCAAGCTGCGCACCATGCAGCTTTGACAGGCACCCTGCCTACAACCGTAGGGGATGTCGATCTTTTCGCGCAGACAAGCTTCCAGCACGGTTTCGCCAGACTCGCAAACAATTTCGCGGTCGTTCACGCTGATTTTATGCATCGACATCACCCTACTCCTCGATTTACCGATCCAACACGTCGTTGCGCGTGCTTTCGGCAATAGCCGCGACTTGGTTGATCAATTCCTGCGGTACGTTCAATTCCTGTAAGGTAGCTGCCAAATTCTCGACCACCGCGTCAAAATGCGAATCGTCCAAACCCAGTTTTTTTACCAGATGCGCATGAGCTTGGCGCATATCGGCGCCGGAGTAGTTATTAGGACCGCCGAAAGCCATGGTTAAAAAGGATTTTTGTTTAGCTGCCTGTTTGTCCATATCGGTGTTATCGAAAAAGCGGTTGATGCGGTAATCGCTCAAGACTTTGCGATAAAAAATATCGACAGCAGCGTTAACGGCCGCTTCGCCGCCCAGTTGTTCGTAAAGAGTTGCCGTGGTTTCGCTCATGATGGTCTGCCTTTCGTTGCAAATTAAAAAATGCGGCTGTTTAAAGCCGAGCGCAGAGTAAGCGAAAAAAACTACTTTTGCAATATTTTTATTATAAAAGTTATTTATATGTTAAAAACAGGCTTATAGCGCTTTGCGTGATAGCTGATCCGGCGTAGAATGCGGCATCACTTATTTCCGACCGCCCGACACGCACATGGTCAAACTTACCGGCTCGCGCCAAGAGCAAATCTTAAAATTACTGCTGTCCACCACCTCCGGCATGAGTATCGACGAGCTGGCCGCGCAGTTGGAAATCTCCAGAAACGCCGTCAAACAACATCTCACCGGCCTGGAAAAAGATCAGTTGGTCCAGGAAGCGGCTTTGAACAGCACCGGCGGCCGGCCTTCACGCAATTACACGCTGACCGAACAAGGCCGTAACCGCCTGCCCAAGCAATACCCCTGGTTTTGCAACTTGTTGCTGGGCGAGTTGAAAACCGAACTAGGCGAAGCGGCTTTAAGGCAAATGTTGTGGCGCATGGGCGTCAATCTGGCGCAATCGCTGGCCCCACAATTCAGCGGCAAGGACTTGGTACAAAAGCAAAGCGCGCTGCTGGAATTAATGCAATCGCTGGGTTATCACGCCGAAATGGATGCCGAACAAGCGCAGCCGACCATTAAAGCCGTTAATTGCGTTTATCACGACCTGGCTCAGCAACATCCGGAATTGTGCGAATTCGACCGCGCGCTGATTACCACCTTATTGGACAAGCCCATCGAGCAAACCGCCTGTATGGCCTTGCAGGATTGCGCCTGCAAATTCAAAATCTGCAACGCGGGCGCGTGAGCCAACTTTCCAACTATTCCAAATGCTTGCAACAATCTCCGGCTTTTGGCTTTAACTGCTTAGCGTAATACGAGGGTTTTTCTTAGCAACGGCTCTCGGTGTTACAATGACCGCTTCCAGAATGACTTTTTTGAATTGCGACCATGAGCCAACCTTTCCGTACGACAATCGGCCTGTTTAGCGGGCTGCTGTTATTGTTAACCGCCTTCTCGCTGCAAGCCGCCAGCCCGATTTTTACCCCCGCAGCCCCCAGCGTTGCTGCCTCCAGCTTCTACCTGTTGGACTTCGACAGCGGCCGGGTATTGGCCGAAAAGGATGCCGATAAGCGCGTATCTCCGGCCAGTCTGACCAAAATCATGACCGCCTACGTGGTGTTCCGCGAACTGAAAGCCGGCCACTTGACGCTGGACGAAAAAGTCACCATCAGCCAGAACGCCTGGGAAACCGGCGGCTCGAAGATGTTTGTGGAAGTAAACAAACAAGTTGGGGTGGAAGACTTGCTACAAGGCATGATCATTCAATCCGGAAACGATGCCAGCGTGGCCTTGGCCGAACACGTGGCCGGTAGCGAACAAACCTTCGCGACGATGATGAACGAACAAGCCAGCCGCCTGGGCATGGCCAACAGCAATTTCGAGAATGCCACCGGCCTGCCCAGCCCAAATCACTACAGCTCGGCGCATGATCTGGCTACCTTGGCCCGAGCGGTGATTAAAGAGTTTCCGGAATACTACCGCTGGGACTCGCAAAAAGAATTTACTTACAACGGCATCACTCAGCAAAACCGCAACCTGCTGCTGTGGCGCGATCCGTCGGTTGACGGTTTGAAAACCGGTTTTACCGACGACGCCGGTTACTGCATGGTGGCTTCGGCCAAACGCGAAGACATGCGTTTGATTTCGGTAGTCATGGGTACCGCCAGCGCCGGCGCGCGTTCCAACGAAAGCCAATCACTGCTGAATTACGGCTTCCGCTTCTTCGAAACCCATCGCCTGTATGAAGGCAACAAACCGTTAAGCGAAGCCAGAGTCAGAAAAGGTGTAACGTCTAAAGTCGCGGTTGGCTTGCCGGAAGACCTGTATGTCACCGCCCCGCGCAAACACTTTAACGAACTGAAAGCCGAAACCCAGATCGACAAGGGCGTATTCGCGCCGTTGAACAAGGGCGACACGGTCGGCAACCTGAACATTTCGCTGGCCGGCGAATCCATACTCAGCAAACCGTTGGTGGCCTTGGATGCGGTGGCCGAGGGCGGTATTTTCCGCCGGCTGTACGATGCCGCCATAGGCCTGCTGGAGAAAGAATGACCGAGCAAGTCTATCTGAGCGGCGCTTATCTGCCGCTAGCCGACGCAAAGGTATCGGTGCTGGATCGCGGTTTTTTATTCGGCGACGGCGTCTACGAAGTGATTCCGGCTTATTACGGCCGGCTGTTCAGACTGGAAGATCATATTACCCGGCTCAACAACAGCCTGAACGGCATCCGCTTACCGCTGCCGCACAGCGTCGCGGATTGGGAAGCGATTTTCCGGCCGCTGCTGGCGGATGACAGGGATCAATACATTTACCTGCAAGTCACCCGCGGCTATGCGCCGAAGCGCGATCACGGCTTTCCCGAGCAAGTCGTGCCGACGATATTTGCTATGTGCTCGGACATCGCCCCGTTCGCCGGCCGGGTCAACGGCATCAAGGCCGTCACGCTGGACGACACCCGCTGGCAGCTTTGCAACATCAAAGCCATTACCTTGCTGGGCAACATTTTGCTCAGGCAGGAAGCGCTGGATCAAGGCTGCGCGGAAGCGATACTGGTACGCAACGGTTACGTCGTCGAAGGCGCGGCCAGCAATCTGTTTGCGGTACTGGACGGTGAATTGATCACGCCGCCCAAAAGCCATGAAATCTTGCCCGGCATTACCCGCGACGTGATTCTGGAACTGGCCGCCGCGCATAACATTCCTTATCAGGAAGACATCATCGCGCTGGAAGCGCTGCACAACGCCAGCGAAATCTGGGTCGCCAGTTCCACCCGCGAGATCGTGCCGGTGATCGAACTGGACGGCCAGCAAGTCGGCGACGGCAAGCCCGGCCCAGTTTGGAAACGCATGGACGACTTACTGCAAGCTTACAAAACATCACTGTCATGAGCGAAACCGAAAGCTTACTGGAATTTCCCTGCCAATTCCCTATCAAGGTCATGGGCAAGCATCGCGACGATTTCGACGCTATCGTCGTGGAAATCGTCCGCCGCCATGTCCCGGACATCCTGGAAGGTGCGGTCACCACCCGGCCCAGCAAAAGCGGCAATTACTTGGCGGTGACTGTGATGATCGAAGCCCATAGCCGCGAACAGCTGGACGCGATCTACATGGGCTTGACGGCCTGCCCCGATGTGCTGATGGCGTTGTAAACCGGACTGATGCCAAGCAAGGCGACGACCGTTCTGCGCAATCTGGGGAAGCAAGGCTATCTCGGCGTCTGGCGAGACATGCAGCAGTTCACCGCCGAACGCGATAGCGACACTGCCGACCAAATCTGGATCGTCGAGCATCCGCCGGTTTACACCCTGGGTTTAAACGGCAAGCGCGAACATCTGCTAAAAGCCAACGCTATCGAAATCGTCGAAAGCGATCGCGGCGGGCAAGTAACCTATCACGGCCCCGGCCAGTTGGTGATTTACCTGCTGGCCGACCTGCGCCGACTCAACAAAGGGCCACGGCAGATGGTGACTATCCTGGAAGACGCGATGATAAACACCTTGCGGCAATACGGCATTGCCGCCCAGGCGCAACCCAAGGCACCGGGCGTCTACGTCAACGAGCGCAAAATTGCCTCGCTGGGACTGCGTATCAAGCACGGTTGCTGTTACCATGGCCTAAGCATCAACAACGATATGGATTTGGCGCCGTTTGCAGACATCAATCCCTGCGGCTATGCCGGTTTACAAGTAACTCAACTGGCCGATTTGGGGGTTAAGATAAGCACTCAGGAACTAGCCGTGCCCGTTGTGCATCAGCTACTGCAAGCAATAGAAATCTAAAACAAGCAAACTCAACAAGCATCGCTAAAAAGGCCAGGCTTGCGGAGATTCAAAAACGAACACAAGTGCCCGGTGGCAATATGACACTCAACGCCCCTTCCCGCTCCACACCAGAAACCCACCAGCGCAACGCCGACAAGCTGTCGCGTATCCCAGTGAAGGTGGAAAAGCCCGAGCAAATCTTGCGCAAGCCGGACTGGATCCGCATCAAACTGCCGACCGGCGATCAAGTCAACCGCATCAAACAATCCCTGCGCGAGAACCGCCTGCATACGGTCTGCGAAGAAGCCGCCTGCCCTAACTTAAGCGAATGCTTCAATCACGGCACCGCCACCTTCATGATCATGGGCGATTTATGCACGCGCCGCTGCCCGTTCTGCGACGTCGCCCATGGCAAACCGCAGCCATTGGATGCGGAAGAACCGGCCAACCTGGCCGCAACCATCGCCGCGATGACCTTGAAATACGTGGTGATCACCTCGGTAAACCGCGACGATTTGCGCGACGGCGGCGCCAGCCATTTCGCAGCTTGCATTGCCGCAGTGCGTAGCCAGTCGCCGAATACCACCATCGAAGTATTGGTGCCGGATTTTCGCGGCCGGATGGACACAGCGCTGGACATTCTGCAACAACAGCCTTGCGATGTGTTCAATCACAATCTGGAAACCGTGCCGCGCCTGTATCTGCAAGCCCGCCCCGGCGCGGATTACTACGTCTCGCTAAAACTGCTGCAACAACACGGCCAGCGCCTGCCCGAGGTACCAACCAAATCCGGCTTGATGCTGGGCATAGGCGAAACCGAAGCGGAAGTCGTAGCGGTGATGAAAGACTTGCTGGCCCACGGCGTCAGCATGCTAACCCTGGGCCAATATTTGCAGCCCAGCAAAGACCACCTGGCGGTACAGGAATACGTTCACCCCGACCAATTCCGGCGCTATGCGGAAATTGCCAGCGAACTGGGCTTTCAACAGGTCGCCAGCGCGCCACTGGTGAGATCTTCTTATCATGCGGATTTGCAGGCGGCGGGCGTTGGCAAATATGACAATTCCAGCACTAAATTGTACTGAACAATGCTAATTTGTACTCTACATCGTTAAACGCTACGGAAGGCGACTATGCGGAAAAAAATTCCAAAAATAAAGGAATTTCCAGATGATGGACGTATATGGCGAGTTGACTGGTTTGGTGGTGTGGAACGCAATGAACAGGTGCCTTCGGAACCTAAAATCCAGCTCATCATCAGCCCTGTAGTTGATGAATCGGATTTTGCAGCCTCTAGGGCTGTAAACCATGCAGAACGCCAAGTCATCAGTATTGGCGTTGGACAACTTCCTCTCGTTACCATTGGTTCGCTTTGGCAAAATCGTCGCCGTCTTATTTCGACTGCCGGCAGAACCAAGCTTTTCAGCAATCTCGAAATATCGCCAGAAAAAGTCCGCGTTATTAAATCCGATGCGATTATCGATGGGGCTCCCCTCATCCCAAAACGCTATCATCAAATTGGCGCCGGATTATCCGCAAAATGCCTAGCGATTGAATGGCAGGGCGATCACTACGGGATTATTATCCCTGTCGCCGAAATTATCCGTTTTTACTACGCAACATCGACAGATTTAGCTAAAGCCATATTTTTCGGTGATTTTCGTCATAACCTTACCTCCATTGTAAATCCCGCCGAATGTGGATTTAACCCTGTAGAGCGCCAGTGCATCTTAAAATTGCGCAAAGAATTTTCAGATTCAGATGCATTTATCATCGGTCGAATTTTAAATAGTCCAGAGGCACTTACGGGCGTACATCTTGTCCACGACTCCCTGATTAAATATGCAGTACAGGGCAAATCACGCACATATCCTGAATCAAACTTTCCATTTTCAGGGATTACCAACTTACGTGTTCGTTTAAAACCTATTCCTACCTCAGAGGATAAAAAATGGCGATTTATTGTATTTGCGCTAGAGCACTGTACTGGCCCATTCCCCTTCGATTCCATTATCTGTGATCGAGATAATAGCAATCTGCGCCCTGAGGATGACGATGATCTTCCGCGTGAGCAGAAGGAAGCGGCATATGATCCCCGCCACGAATA